>NZ_LHZU01000071.1 GCF_001580995.1 Acetobacter senegalensis | reverse complement strand
GCAACCGCAACCGCAACCGCAACCGCAACCGCAACCGCAACAAAGCGGCGGCATTATCGGCCCACATGCAAGCATAATTTTATGCTAGACGAGGCGGTGCATCAAATTGTCAGGGAAAAATCTGGCTGGCTCCCGAAGTAGGACTCGAACCTACGACCCAGCGATTAACAGTCGCTTGCTCTACCAACTGAGCTATTCGGGATCAGCGAGGCACCGTATAACCGGGTTCCCGGCGGGTCGTAAACCCCCTTTTTTCATTTTTTTTCATTTCCGGTTTCCCTTGCAGGACGACACCCGGAAAAACACGGTGTAGGAAGGATTTCATGAGCATGAACGGATCTTCTTCCACCCCGGTTTTCCGCCGCCGTATTCTGTTAAGCAGCCTTGCGGGGCTGGCCGTGGCGGGGGGAGTGAGCGCCTATGAACTCCACCGCGCCAACCGTCCACCGCACAAACAACCCGACGGCCGTTACAGAAAGCTCACCATTGCGTGGCCACATGCCACCACGGCCCCTGTGCTGGCTGTGGCGTATCAGAAAGATTTTTTTGCCCGCTACAGCTTAGAACTGGAAACCGCCGGGGACTTTCTGGATGGCTCTGAAGCACTGGATGCGCTAGAACACGGCAAGGCCACTTATGCCGTTGCACCAGCCCTGACATGGCTGCCACGCCTGCATGCGGGCCTGTCAGCCAGCCTTGTGCTGGGTATTCAGCCCGGCGTGTTCCGCCTGCTGGTGCGGCGTGGCTCCGGCGTGACCCGGCTGGACCAGTTAATGAACCGCCCCGTAGGCGTGCCAGACCTGAATGCTGCGGATAAACTGTTCTTTGCCATCATGATGCGCCGCAAGGGCATTAACGCCATGTCTGGCGTGAACTGGAAAACCCTGCCTGCCGAAGAGCTTCTGGGAGCTTCACAGCGCAAGGAACTGGATGCCGTTGTGGCGCATGATCCGCTGGCGTGGCAGTTGCTCAACCAGAGTGATGGTCTGTTTGCGGAACTGGTCAGCAGCAACACCGGCCATTATGCGGACCGTACAAACCTGATTCTGGGTGTCAGCAACAGTGCTTTTGAAGAAGACCCGGATGCCGCAACGGCCCTGACCCTCGCCCTGCGGGACGCCGCAAAATGGACCAACACGCACCGGAGCGAAGCCGCAACCCTGGTGGCGGATGATACCCCGACCATGACGCCAGACAACGTGCTGGCCATGCTGAACAGTGAGCCAACAATCCGCCCCGTTACCGGCCACGCCCTGCGCGAACAGATGGCCCAGTATTGCGATGAACTGCAACTGATCTCCCTACTACCGGAAACCGAGAGCGCCGCGGATCTGGCGAAAACGTACACGCGCAACGTGTTGCGAGGATAACAACCCTGCCGCAGATTGCGGAGGCTAAACAGCTAACGCGCTTCTTCCATTTCGGCGGAGCGGGTAACTCTCGCTTTCCGCGAGCGCGGCAGGCGCAACTCGCTCGCCAGCACGCCCGCAACAATCAGCCCAGCGCCGATTAAAGCAGAAGCTGGCAGAACCTCTCCTGCCATGCGCCCGACCAGCCCGGCCCATACGGGCTCGCCTGCATAAATAACGGTGGCTCTGGTAGGGGAAACGGTTTTCTGCGCCCAGTTCATGGCAAACTGGATAATGGCCGTCATGGCTCCAAGCCCAACAGCTGCGGCAACCCATGTCCAGGAAAAGGGTGGCACGGCCTCGCCTGCAAGCGGCATGGTGCAAAAGGCCAGCAGCCCCGCCACCAGAAGCTGCACCATGGTCACTCGGCGGCTATCCACACCCGGCGCAAAACGGCTGATCAGAATGATTTCCACGGCAATGGCCAGCGCACACAACAGCGTGGAGATTTCTCCGGCACTGAACTGTAGGCCGGTGGCGGCACTCGGGCCTGTCAGCAGCACAAGCCCTACAAAGGCGCAAGCAACGCCAACCCAGCTCATGGCATGGGGCCTGCGGCGCAGGACCGCCCATTGCAGAAACGGAACCATTGGCACATACAATGCCGTAATAAAGGCGGACTGGCTGCTGGGAATGGTTTTCAGCCCCAGCGTTTGCAGACTGTAGCCCAGAAACACCGCCACCCCGATACAGGCCCCGGCCTTGACCTCATGCCGCCGGAATCCGCCCAGCGATTTATGGAACAGCACCACGGACATGATACCCGCCGTTATGAACCGTACCCCAACAAAAAAAAGCGGCCCGGTATGGCGCAGGGTGTTATGAATGATAAGGAACGTTGCCCCCCACAACATGGTAATGCCAATCAAAATCATCTCCTGACGAGAGAGCATCTTGACTGGCAGCTCAGAGGTGGGATGAATTCGGTTCATAGGTTTCAGCATATATGGGCACTATAATGCACAATCAAGCCCCGCGTTCCGATGTTCTTGCCCATGTCGGAACAAACCTCCGCCGTCTGCGCAAGGAAGCGGGCCTGAGCCAGGAAGCTCTGGCGGCGGCCTCTGGCATCAGCCGCCGCATGATTGTGAATCTGGAAACCGGCAACGCCAATATCAGTCTGGGCACGCTGGACCGCCTGGCGGAAGCCCTGAACACGTCCTTCCTGAAACTGGTCAGCAACCCCGAGCGTGAAATCCGGCGGCTGGAGGAAGTGATGTGGCGCGGCGTAGGGCCACAGAGCCAGGCCACATTGCTGGGGGCCGCCCCTGCCCGGCATGATACCCAGCTCTGGCTGTGGTCTCTGGAAGTAGGCGAGCGTTACACGGCTGATCCGGACCCGGAAGGCTGGCATGAAATGATTTTTGTGCTGCAAGGGACGTTGCGGCTGGATTTTGACACGGAAAGCCAGATTGTGCCGACCAATGACTTCACCATCTATAGCAGCGCCCAGAACTACGCCTATCAGAATGTCGGGAACGGCGTTTTGCGCTTTATCCGGTCTGTGTCGTCCTGATCTTCAGGTATCCGTCCAGTCCCTTACAATACAAACTGGTTTTAAAAGCAGTTCTTCATCCGCACGCGCTAGCTGCGCTTGCGCGACCACAGTTCAAAACAACGGTGCCAATCCGTGCACATTCTTATTGCCACGCGCTGTAGCATGCGTGACCGCCCACTACTTTACAGGGATTGGGATTCCGCCTCCGCCCTGTTGTGGTTTCTCTTCTGCCGTCAGGCGTTGCAACAAGAGCCACATCTTTTGGTATCGAAAAAAACCGCTGACATGGGTGCCCAGATGAGAGCGGTGGATAATCCTGAAACATGACAACTCGTGGTTAGAGCAGGCGCTTTATGGATGACAATCTGGATAGAATAGACACCTGTCAGACGGAAACCTCAGATACAGGAAAAGCTCAAAAACTCTGCAGTTTCATTCTACCAGAAAAGTAGAGATCGGCTTTCAGGGGTCATCGATTTGGCGGCAGTCAAGGATGACAGAGTTTCTGACCAGAACGTGTGGTGTGTTTATCCGTGCGCCCCTAATGTCCTTTGACCCATCAGATCAGTTTGATTCCCTCTTTATCTTTTAATTTGTCGTAAAGCAGGCCATATTTCTTTTTATTCTTTTCCCATTTGTCCTCAAGTTCCTTGCCCAATTTTGCTGCAATCGGGCCAAGAACAGGAGGCTCCTTAACCCATTCTCCCCCAGTGGTGGAATTCCAGAGATGCTGGAAGGTCAGTCCAACCAGCCCGGATTTTTCAACCACATCTTTCAGGACATCTGTGCAAAGTCTCATGATCGGATCTTCATGAGGAATAAAAATAGCAGGTGCCTCTCTCAGTCGGCTCGGATCAAAAACCCATCGATTGACTTCAGACCACAAATTTAGTTTTTCAATCCCAATTCTTCCCTCAATCTTTCCCTTGACCGTGCAGTCATAGCGGGCAGTGCATTTGAACCACCAGTAAAAGCGTTCACCGACTTTGACGGGCCGGAACTCACCGCAAGCCTCTGTTAGAGGCTGAAGCAGGGTTTTTGCCGTTTCATCAAGAATAAATTCGTTACCAGCATAATAAGGGATAAAGTCCACATCTGTTGTGAATTTACTCAAGCGGATTGGATAGAGTTCCCAGTCTTCCAAAGCGATATCATTGGGGAAGACGGGTTGTCTTTTACCGTCCATTATTCTTGCTGCGGGTGAAATGCGACCGTATTGAAGATTACTGCTGACTCGATAGACATTTATTTCTGACATCGTAGATTTCTTTATCCGTTGGTAAGAATATCGGCACCCGAAATGACGTCTTGCAGCAGCTCTGTCTGTGCGTCGCCACTGTCCTTTGCGCGTTTTTTGCCAAACTCTCTTAGTTCTCCACGGATTACGACCTGTCTGGTCTCTAACCCACCATAGGTGCGTCTGACATCCTTTGACCCATCAGATCAGTTTGATTCCCTCTTTATCTTTTAATTTGTCATAATAAAGAAAAAAACAGTTTTTTACTTAGAACAGGATTTCAGCATAAAAACCTGCTGCTCAGGCTTTAACCTGTCTTCTACAGGATAAAGAAGCCCCAAAAGGTCCACAAAAATAATGCTTTCTGCAGCACTTTCCCCAGTTTTTGGGAAATTTCTGTTTATATGACGGGCATCCTGCATGAAGATGACATCCGTCGAGCCTTTACCGCCAATCCGATACGCGAAAATACGCTCACTCGGTCCAACATCCAGAACGAGTTTGATGGATTTTCCAGTTCTGAGACTCTTTATGAATGCATATTTTGTCCATCCCCGGCGAACGAGATCATCCATATCCACATGGAAACGGTAATCCCCATTTTCCGAGACATATTCAGCCTTTTCCCATTTGCAGGAGGAGGATGCAAAAGCAGGAAGGCCGATCAGCCAGACACTCAGGACTGCTCCGAATAAGATGCCATAACGCCGGATGGACATACTCCCGACTCCCCAATAACTCTCCCTCGCCTTACCTTAATGTAAGACAAGAGAGAGTGGTGAGAAAGAAACGCGGCTGACACTCTTACCCGTAAACGCGCCCCAGCCAGCCGTTAATGCAGATCGTCCACAAACCGGGCAATGCGGGTGCAGGCTTCTTTCAGGTCTTCATCACGGGTGGCGCAGGAAAGGCGCAGATAGGGAGACAGCCCGAACGCTGAACCCGGAACCGTGGCCACATGCGCTTCTTCCAGCAAAGCCACTGCAAAATCATGGTCGGTTTCCAGCCGGGTTCCGCCTGCTGTTGTGCGGCCAAGGCAACCCGCCACACCCGGATAGGCATAAAATGCCCCTTCCGGCATGGCGCAGGTCAAGCCGGGCACAGCACGTAAAGCCTCGACCACCATCTTACGGCGGCGGCTGTATGTTTCGGCCATGGTGCGCACCAGATCAGCCGGACCATCCAGCGCGGCGGCGGCGGCGGCCTGTGCAATGGTGCAGATGCCGGATGTGGCGTTTCCCTGCACACCGCGCATGGCGGCAATCAGATCTTTCGGGCCACCGGCAAAGCCTACGCGCCAGCCGGTCATGGCATAGGCTTTGGAGACACCATTCAACGTGATGGTGCGGTCTTTCAGATCGGGCGCTACGGCCGCAATCGATGCCGACTGCACGCCATCAAAAACCAGATGTTCATAGATCTCATCAGACAGAATCCATACATCCGGGTATTGCCGCAGCACCTCTGCCACGGCGTGCAGATCAGCCTGTTCACACACCGCGCCGGTAGGGTTGTTTGGGAAGTTCAGCACCACCCAGCGCGTGCGGGGGGTCATGGCCGCAGCCAGCACCTCGGCTTTCAGGCGAAAGCCGTCTTCTTCCCGACAGGGCGCATAGACCGGCACACCACCAAACATGCGGGCAATAAGCGGATAACTCACCCAATAAGGGGCGGGCACCACCACTTCATCCCCATCATTCAGGGTGGCCATGAAGGCGTTGAAAATAACCTGTTTGCCACCGTTGGAGACCATGATCTCGTCCGGGGCGTAGTCCAGCCCGTTCTCGCGGCTGAACTTGCGGGCAACTGCCGCCTTCAGCGCCGGGGTGCCATCAACTGGCGGATATTTGGTCTGCCCGGCCAGCGCTGCCTGATGCGCAGCCTCCACCACGGCGGCTGGCGTGGGAAAATCCGGTTCCCCCAACGCCAGAGAAATCACCTGTTTGCCTTCTGCCCGCAGGGCACGGGCGCGCCGCGCCATTTCAATGGTGGCAGGCGCGGGCAGCCCTTGCATCCGGCGGGCAAAAGAGCGGACCATGCTTACACAAGCCCCGCACAGAACCGCTGGATGCGCGCGCAGGCTTCCCGCAGGCTTTCCGTATCCGTGGCATAGGAAATCCGCATATGGCCCGGATACATGAAGGCGGAGCCATGCACGGCAGCCACCCCTTCTTCTTCCAGCAGAGCCGTTACGAACGCTTCATCCGTATCCAGCTTGTGGCCACCGGCAGAGGTCTTGCCCAGACAACCTTCCAGAGACGGAAACACGTAAAACGCGCCTTCCGGCTTATCACACTGCAAGCCTTTTGCCTGATTGAGCATGGACACCACCAGATCACGCCGGCCCTGATAGGTTGTCACCATCTCGCCAATAAAGTTCTGCGGGCCGGTCAGCGCTTCAACCGCAGCGGCCTGTGCAATGGAGCACGCGTTGGAGGTGGATTGCCCCTGCAACTTGTTCATGGCCTTGGTCATTTCCACCGGTGCGCCAGAGAACCCAATGCGCCAGCCGGTCATGGCATAGGCCTTTGAAACACCGTTCATGGTCACGGTGCGGGCACGCAGGCGGGGTTCCACTTCCACAAACGTGGCGGGGCGGAAACCATCGTACGCCAGCTTGGCGTAAATATCGTCCGTAAAGACCCACACATGCGGGTGGCGCAGCAGCACATCACACAGCGGGCGCAGGTCTTCAGCGGAATAAGCTGCCCCCGTGGGGTTGCACGGGGAGTTCAGGAAGAACCATTTGGTGCGCGGCGTAATGGCGGCTTCCAGTTCCTCAGCGGTCAGCTTGAAGCCGTTTTCACGCTTGCAGGGCACAATCACCGGCACGCCTTCCGCCAGCGTAACAATATCGGGGTAGGACACCCAGCACGGAGCCGGAATAATGGCTTCATCCCCGGGGTTCAGGGAGGCCATCATGGCGTTGTAGATCACCTGCTTGCCGCCGGTGGAAACAATCACTTCCTCGGGCGTGTAATCCAGCCCGCTATCCATGCGGAAGCGTTCCGCCACGGCCTTGCGCAGTTCGGGGGTGCCCGCAACGTCGGTGTAGCGGGTTTTGCCGTCTTCAATCGCCTTCATGGCGGCGCGGGCAATATTGTCCGGGGTGCGGAAATCCGGCTCTCCGGCTGAAAGGCTGATAATATCCCGACCTTCCGCCTTCAGCGCGCGGGCCTTGGTCGAAATAACAATCGTCTGACTGGGGCTGATCCTGTTCAGACGGTCAGCGACAATGCTCATGATTTCCACACTTCCTGACTCAATTTTTCATTCTCGCCGCCTCAGGCGGCCGAAGCATTAATGGGAGATGATTCCAAAAATCCCGCTTCGCGCGGCACAGTAATGCGCTTCTGCCTCCGGCGGAACCGGAGAAAGGCCTTTCTGCCATGATTTTTACGTAAGGCGCGGCTCTTCTCGTGCTGCCCCGGCTCTTTTCAGGTGGAGCAACCCGCAAACACCGCCATGGCCCGCACGGCTTCCGGTGTCATGCCCGCTGCGCGCATCTCCCGCACAGACGCCGCACCATCCCGTTTGGACAGCCGCCGTCCCTGCGCATCACATAAAAGCGGATGGAACACATAAGTGGGCGTACGCCACCCCATAAGCGCCTGCAACAGTCGGTGCAGGTCCGTGGCCGGGCGCAAATCCTCCCCCCGTGCCACCAACGTGACACCCTGCATGGCATCATCATGCGTGACACAAAGGTGATAAGACGCTGGCACATCCCGACGCGCCAGCACGACATCGCCAAACAATTCCGGCGTGCAGACCACCTGCCCCCGGTCCAGATCTTCATAAACCAGCGGCCATACGGAACGCTTCATCTGAAAATGGTCCTGCTCAGTGCCGCCGCCAGTGCGCGCCTGTTGCTGCTCTTCGCCCCTCCTCCCCTGCGTTTGTTCTGGGGCATGCAGAGAATGCCCGCACTGTGATCGTGCGGGAAGTGCTTCTGCTTCTGCTTCTGCTTCTGCTTCTGCTTCTGCTT
>NZ_LHZU01000095.1 GCF_001580995.1 Acetobacter senegalensis | reverse complement strand
TCTTCAACATCAAAGAAACCAGACTGCGTCATGAGCCACTCTTCCAGTCATCACACAAGAGAGGGAATCACAGAGAAAGGCTCAAAACCAGAGGGTTTTTCGAACCCTCCACGTATTCCTTTAATCTTGGTACCGTCAGACGGTAGGACCTCACTTCAGAAGAAGTTGAGTGCCGTAACAGCAGTAACAAATAAAGGACGCCAACCTCACAGGGTTTGGGCCCTTTTTCGATGTAAAAAACAAAGTTATCAAAAATATCTGTGGAGACAATTTTATTTCTGTATTTATCTGCTCCGTACGTTCAGCTTTCCAATCACCTTCATGAAGCAGGTGTTCAGTAGACGTCGTGTCCCGAGGAAAATTAACTGACTGCGAAAAACAGGCGGCAGGCATGCGTATTCGATCAGGTCGCAACATGAAATCGTAGCTTGCAATTAAGAATGGATTGCAATAAGTGTAATCCTCGTTCGGGTGAATCTCGATCACGATATTGGACCAGCGATTAGAAACCTTCGGCAGTAACCCGATCAGCGGGAGGAACACGGCGGTGAGTGTGACGAGCGTGGAAGACCGACTCCTTGGCGAGTACATGAGCCATCGGCCGCAACTGCATGCGCTTGCGACGCGCCTTATGGGCTGTCGCTGGAAAGGCGAGGAGATCGTGCAGGAAGCCTATCTCCGGATGACGGCAGACACCGCTGCGCGGGACATCAAACGTCCCTTCCAGTTTCTTTGGAGCGTCGTCTATCGCCTCTCGATTGACGCGATGCGGCGTGAGACCCGCGATCCTTTGTCGTTGCGCCGCTCGTTTACTGTGCCCGAATGCCGGGACGAACTTCACGAGCGAGAAGAGAAGGCGCTGGCGGATATGGTTACGCCAGAACGTGATGTCGTGGCGCGCGAGCATATGGCTAGAATGTCCGTTGTGCTGCAGCAACTGCCAGCGCAGACCCGGCGGGCGTTTGAGCTGGTTCAGATTCAGGGTTATTCGCAGAAAGAAGTGGCGAAGATGCTGAATGTTTCCGCTCCCTACGTTAATAAAATTGTGAAAAATGCGTCTAGGGTACTCGACGAGTGTCTTATCGACTTTGACTGAGCGCTTTCGCTGTTCTCTGGCGTGATTGATGGAAACTCGTCTATAAGAAGGAAGAGTGCAGTCGACTGAGCGGCTCACTGCGTTAATCGCTGTCTATTATGTGAGCCCATGACTGAAACTCGTTCTCCTGATTTGCGTGAGCAGGCGATCTCGTGGCAGCTTCGGCTGAACGACAATCCCCATGACTCTGACGTTCGACGTCAGTTTGAGGAATGGCGTGCCGCGTCTCCACAACATCAGCAGGCATGGGACCGTGCGGAGCGCGTCCGGGCATTTGCCAGATTGACGATTGAATCGGAACGGAGGGCGTCACGTGCCAACGCGGCCTCCATACCATTCTCACGGGAACTGAGGCGTGATCGTCCATCAGGACTATTCGGAAGATATTTTGGTGTCAGTCTGACCGGCGGACTGGCGGTAGCGTGCGCCGCCCTGATGATTCTGGTCCCCGATCTCAGCGACTGGTGGCGTGCAGATTATTCAACGGGTACCGCAGTCAACAGAACCATTGCTCTGGCAGACGGGTCAGAGGTCGTGCTTGGCGCCCGTAGTGCCGTGGCCCTGAGTCATGATCCGGCTTTGCGCGGTGTGACACTGCTGCATGGCGAAGCCTATTTTAGGGTGGTGCACAACGAGCGGCATCCGTTTGTCGTCAAAGTTGCGTCGTTCGCGGTAAAGGATATTGGAACGGCGTTCAACGTCAGGCAGGCGGGTGGCCATCTGGCGGTCGCGGTGCGTGAAGGGCGGGTTTCCGTGCGGGAAACCGGATCACACCGTGATGCTGCAACGGAACTGGGGGCCGGAGAACAGCTGGATGTGGATTTGGAAAACCCGCAGAGTTCCAATGTGACACAGGTTTCGCCCGACACCGTTGGTTCATGGCAGACCGGTATACTGTCCGTCGAAGGGATCCCAATGGGCGATCTTGTGAGTATTATCCGGCGTTACTACCCAGGTTACGTCATGATTTCCGGACCAATGTCTGCTCGTACCGAAATCGGTGGCGTCTACGATCTGAACCATCCACTCGACGCGCTAAAAATGCTTGTCAGTGCGCGTCACGGCGACGTTAACGAGTATGGTGGACATGTCGCCATGGTCAGATTCACGCGAGCGTCAAGCGACGAGGGTAGCTAGGCAGATAATCTCCGGTCGTATAACGGCAAAGACCTCCAAGACAAACCTATAAGGTGCAGGCGTATTCCAAGCGATAAATCAGAGCGGCTGAAAACAGTCTGCCGGTCTTCTGCTGGGAAGTATCTCAGGATACCCAGCTGTCATTTGGCAGACGCTCCGGCAGATGATGGCCCTGAACAGATGTGTATGCCTCGAAGAATAGACCGGGCGTTTATCTATCTTGGAAGAATGGTCGTCCGATAATATCGTTTCACCAATATTTAATGTCGGCACAATTGAACTAATTCCCGAAAACCAAGACAGGCTCGGTTAACTTTCTTTTTAAACCAGCGTCTATTCCGCAGACGTGGTGCAACCGCCTCGCATTTGCACAAGCAGATGACTCATGCTGCGCACCCGTGCTGTTGGTCCGTCCCATCTTCGGGCGGGCAGGTCATGTCTTGAAAGGATGTATTGCCATGAGTTGGGGTGACGAAAACACCGTCTTTGATGTCGTTATCAATGACGAGGAACAGTATTCCATCTGGCCGACCTACAAGCCCATTCCCGCCGGCTGGCGTGCTGTTGGCAAGCAGGGGAAGAAGCAGGAATGTCTGTCCTATATCGACGAGGTCTGGGTGGATATGCGCCCGCTGTCGCTCCGTAAGGCCATGGAAGAGTCTGCCCGGACCGGCAAGCCGATCTGGACTCCACCCGAAGCAACACCTGCTGTCGAAAAGGCTGCCGTAAAAGTAGAGGCTCCCAAGGTTGAACAGGGGGTCTGAGAGATGACCCAGGCACCGGTGACCCTGTTTCTGTTTCCGTATGCCGGTGGGAATGGGAATATTTTCCGCCCTTGGCTGTCACGTTTGCCGGCCTGGATCAGACCGGTGCCTCTCTCTCTTCCTGGTCGTGGCTCACGTTTTTCCGAAAAGCCTGTTACGACCTGGCCGGATGCGATTGCTGACATGCAACAGCAGATATCCGGACAGATTTCCGGCCGCTATGCGATTTTTGGCCACAGTCTTGGGGCGATCCTTGGTTACGAAGTCGCCAAATCACTCATGCGTGTCGGGCGTCCGTCGCCTATGTGGTTTTGCGCCTCGGGATGCGCAGCGCCCGCATGCCGGGAATGGGATGACCACTGGCTAAGCTGTCCTGATGAAGAGTTTGTGGAGAGGTTACGCGAACTTTCTGGAACGCCGCCAGAACTCCTTGAAAACATCGAGCTACTCAATCTCATTCTTCCCGTTCTACGCGCTGATTTTCACCTTTCCGGCACCTATGAGTTCGCGCCTGAACCACGACTGCGCTGCCCTGTGCATGTTCTGCGGGGCACCGGCGATGACGAGGTCAACGAAAAGGAGGGAAGTCTGGAGAGGTGGGCAGAAGTTACGGTCTCGTCGGATTTCTCGTCCACTACGATTGAGGGTGGACACTTCTTTCTGCAGACCAGTCAGGATGCCGTCATCCATGAGATCGTGACACGCTTGGCGATGGTACGCGAAGGACGGCACGAACATGTCTGAGCATATGCATTCTCCAGCGATAGCGGGGATGCAACCCGATCGGTTGAGCGCAACGGAGTCTCAGCCCATCTCTCCGGTAGCTGGTGTCGATGTATGGTATCGCGACGTTTCGCGTGCGCCCGCTGATATCCGTGTGCTCAGCTACGATGAACTGGAACGTGCCCAGCGATTCCGGGAGGCGCGCGACCGCCTCTCCTTTGAGGCCGGGCGGTCATGGATCAGAGGCGTTCTCTCACGCTATCTGGATATGGCACCGGAGAAGATCACGTTTCAAAAGGGGCCGTTCGGCAAACCATACCTCGACGCCCGACAGTCGGTCTTTTTCAACTGGTCTCACACGGACGGCATATGGGTGTTGGCCGTCAGTCACCACGGTCCTGTCGGCGTGGACGTGGAACTCATTTCCCGACGGACGGACCGGCATGCTGTAGCCGCCGTAGCCCTGCACAAAACCGAACAGCGTTACATTTCCGAGCAACCAGATCCCGACTGGTCCTTCCTGAATATCTGGGTTCGCCGTGAGGCCCTTTTCAAGGCTGTCGGGTTCGGTCTGCACGACACGATGCAGCAGATCAGCATCATTGATCCTTCCGCGCCGGACCTGAGCTCAGTGACCGGTCCGGACGGGCGTCTGTGGAGCCTGTGCGACGTGAAACTGGGCGAGGAAGTGCAATGCGCTCTCGCCTATGAGGCTCCGTCGCCAATCGTGCAGTCCACGCGCAAACATTAATTGGCGCGAGGAAGCGCCACAAGGAGTTGAGTGATGTCTTCTCGTTTGCCCAAACTTTTCCCTTTTGAGCAGCACACCGAAACGCGTGTTGAGACACGCGAGCGCATTATCGAATATGCAGCACTCCCCCAGTATCGCAGCGCTGTGGTTGAGGAGCTTGTGCTCAAAGGTGACTTTTACCGCCGTCCGCTCCGGCCTGAGGATCTTGAATTTCTTCCATTCGGCAAGCCGGTCAGACGCAACACCTATCGCCGTCTGCCCTTTTTCGCGGCTCAGCGCATTCTGTTCTGTATCAACGATACACGGACAGCCGTTCTCCCTGTTCCCGCAACGGCAGAAAAATTTGCGGCGTTTGACGCATTTTACAGCGAAAAGGTGCAGGTTCTGGGAACGTCCATTCAGGGGTTTCTTGAAGATTTCTCGTTTGATTTTACCAGTGTCGATGAGCCGACGGCAGACAAGGCTGAGATCATTGCCCAGCTCGATGGCCTGCTGCGTGACGAAGGGGCTCTGTGGGGAAAACTGGCCCGGATGATCCGTTCACGCAACTATCTGATTGATGGCATGCGCTGCTCATTGATCCAGATGTGGAGCTTGCTTGACACGAAGCGGGTGGCGCTGGCCCGGGCTGCTGCCTCGGGTTACTTCTCATGGCTTCCTGAAGAACTGCGTCCCGAGCTGTCCTCCGAATTTCCCGGTGACGCACTTCTGGGCGATATCGCGCGGCAGTGCGGCGTAGATGGTGCGGCGCACTCCTATTGGCAATTCTATCTCTCGACCAGTCTGGGTTCATGTAATTTCCTCAACGCACTGGCACGTCGACCTGACCGAGCCCTTGATCTGTGCGGCGCAGCCTTTGCGGCATCCGCGCAATGGATTGCGTTTGGCTGCCTGATCGGGCAAGTCGCCGGAGATTTTGGGTATGATGATCCCAAAGCGTTGAGCGACCTTTCGGACGTTACGACGGTTGAGCTTGTCTCGCGTTTCGAAAAAATGCTGACACAGGTCGAAGAAAAATTCGGAACTGAAGGTCTCCTGCGTGTCTCGCGCGGTCTGTCCGCCGCAGTGCGGCTTGCCGAGTGCGCCCGTGATAACCTGCACGACCAGCTTGCATGGCTATCCTCTGCCGAGGAGCATCTGCGTCTTGCTCATGTCATTACCGAACGCATCAATGCTGAATGTCCAGACATTGATCGTGAGACATTCGTTGAGCCACGGGACATGTGCTCCACAACCCATGTTCACAGTGATCACCGCCTGGTGACGGTGGAATCAGGTAACATGGTGTTCTGGGGCAACCCTTTCATGGAAGTAAGGCTGGCGCCGGGGGACATGATTCTGATCCCCGAAGGACGGCTCCATGGCTCGTCTATTGAGTCCGACGAATGCGTCTACCACCAGCCGATCATTCCCGACGAGTGGATTACATCCCTGTCGAACTGGGCCCGTGGCGCAAATATCTGATTACAAACATTGATGAAATGACTGCACGCTTCCTTGAGGTGTGCATGAAGTAAGGGAGCTTGCCATGGTCGACGGCGTGAAGCTGGATGCCGAAGGCGATCCAAAGCATTGGACAAAGCGTATCATTCTCGGTCGGACACTGGGTCTGGACGCCCCACCGCAATGGCTCGTTGACAGCTATACGCTCTTCCATGAGCAGGTCACCCATCCGGAATTTCCCTGTTATTTTGGCAGTATTGCCGAGCGACGGAAGGAGATGTTCTACACTCTGGTCAATGCGCGTGATCTGACAGCACTTCCGGATACCATGCGCTATTTTGCCGAGCTTTCGGTGAGTATCGAGCATGAAAAGAACAATCTTGCCGTGTTCTTTGAACCGGAGACCGAACCTCAGACGCATGAGGAATTCAGGGCATTCTGCTGGCATATTCTGCAGTATCTGCACGATCACGACACTACGGAAAATGTCGAGGATCAACCGCTGCCCGATGACGCTGCATGGGAATTTACATTTGCGGGCATGGAAATGTTTGCGGTTGGGTGTGGCCCGACCTACCAGCGGCGCAAAAGTCGCAATCTCGGCCCCGGCATGCTCATGCTGTTTCAGCCACGCAGCGTATTCATGGATCCGAACACCGGCAAGGAGATCAGCCTTGCAGCCCGTCAGGTGGTCCGTGATCGGCTTCTTAAATGGGATGACGGTGTAGCTGCCCATCCTGACACCGGCATTTATGGTGATCCGAAAAACCGTGAATGGAAACAGTATTTTCTGCCTGACACAGATGCGCCTGAAACCGGAAAATGTCCGTTTCTCTCCCGAAGCCGCCGTCAGGAAGAACAGAAATATTCAACTCTGCCAGCACTCTTTCAAAACCGCGCAGTGCAGGATCCGGATGCCGTCGCCCTGTCGTTTCTGGGGGACGGCGAGCAGATCACTGACGAGCTCAGCAATGCGGAACTGGACCGATGGGCAAGAGCAGTCGCGGCCGATCTGAGCAACAGGGCCGAGGCTGGCGAAAGGGTGCTTCTTGCGCTGCCCAGCGGGCCAGAATTTGTCGCGGCATTTCTTGGCTGCCTCTATGCTGGCATGATCGCAGTACCTGCCTTCCCGGGAGAGGCAGGACATCAGCATCACCTTGCCCGCCTTGACGGAATGGTGGACGACTGCGAACCTGCTGTTGTCCTTGTCTCCGCTCAACAGCAGGACGTGCGTGTGACGGCAGGAGTGGTTGGTGAGGAACTCCTGCGCGAAGTCATCGCGCGCCCATCGGGGACGGTTGCCTGGACGCCAGTTGCGCTGAAACCTGCAGACACGGCTTTCTTGCAATACACATCGGGGTCAACCTCTGCGCCCAAGGGCGTCATGGTTACCCATGCGAACATCATGGCGAATGAACGCGCGATCAGCCGCGCCATGGCGTTCACGAACCAGGATATGATGGTCAGCTGGTTGCCCCTCTATCACGACATGGGTCTTATTGGCGGGCTGCTGGCTCCCTTGTTTGTTGGCTTCCCGCTGATTCTGATGACGCCCCAGCATTTCCTCGAGCGGCCATCGCGCTGGCTGTCGGCTGTGTCACGCTTTCGCGCGACTGTCAGTGGCGGGCCCGATTTTGCCTATCAGCTCTGTCTCGACCGGATCGGGCCCGCAGCCTGTGAAACGCTCGACCTGGCTTCCTGGCGTATCGCCTATTGTGGCTCCGAGCCCATCCAGCAGACTACCCTTGATGGGTTTGCCGAAAAGTTTGCGCCTTTTGGCTTTCGGAAAACATCGGTTTTCCCCTGTTACGGCATGGCGGAAGCGACACTGCTGATTTCAGGCGGGCTCATTGGTGAAGCCGATTGGGGACGCACATTCGAGACAACGGCTCTTGCGGCAGGTGAGGGGAGAAGAAGCCCCGCCGGTCAGGCGATCGTGTCTTGCGGTCCCATGGCCGAGAACACCGTACTGCATGTTGTCGAGCCCACGACCAAAGAAGTTCTCGACAACGGACAGATTGGTGAACTGTGGGTGAGCGGCCCCGGGATCGCTCATGGTTACTGGCGCAAGCGCCGCGAGACGAAAGACGCTTTTCAGACCGTCCTGCCAGCTGATGGGCGGACCTATCTCAGAACCGGTGATCTCGGATTTGTCATGGATGGCCATGTTTATGTCACGGGGCGTCTGAAGGATCTGATTAT
Organism: Acetobacter senegalensis; assembly: GCF_001580995.1. Classification (GTDB taxonomy): domain Bacteria; phylum Pseudomonadota; class Alphaproteobacteria; order Acetobacterales; family Acetobacteraceae; genus Acetobacter; species Acetobacter senegalensis. Next base: position 14,160 of record NZ_LHZU01000095.1, on the reverse strand, counting down.
CCTTAACGGACAGAATGTCTATCCGCAGGATATCGAGCGTCTGGTTGGCCATGCCGTGCCGCAGTTGCGCAAGGGACGTGTGGCCGCGTTTCAGGTGCAGGGTCCTAACGGACCGGGCATAGGGGTTGCGGCCGAAGTGTCGCGTATCGCTTATCGCCGTGTCGGCGGAAAAACCATTGCGGACCAAGTGTGCGCGGAGATTACGGCGCATTACAATACGGCGCCACTCGTGTGCCTTCTTCTGGAGCCGGGAAGTCTCCCGCGTACCTCCAGCGGCAAGATCCGGCGTTCGACCTGTCTGGAAGACTGGCAGGCAGGCATGCTCGATGTTCTCTATGCCCGGGGTGATGTCCCTGATCCGCGCGCGTTTGATACTCCGGCTGCTCCTGACAGTCAGGTCTCCGGGATGGTTCGTGAGGCGTGGAAAGCAGTGCTTGGCAAAGCACCAGACAGTGATGACCAGGATTTTTTTGCTGCAGGCGGTACGTCGCTTACAGGAGCGGACCTGATCGCGCGCCTGCAGGAGCGCTCAGGTCGTAACATCTCGTTGGCAACTTTGTTTGCGCACAGAACACCACGTACACTCGGCGCTGCTGTCACGATATGTTCCGAGCGGGAAGAGCCGTCCGGCCCAACCGCTGGCGTGGAGGCACCCGTCTCCGACAATCCGGTGCTTTCACCGACGCAGGAAGCGATGTGGTTCCTCTGGAGGGTCGCGCCGACCAGCCCGGCCTATACCATTGGATGCATCATGGAAACGGTGGATCCGCTGGATGAAGGCGCACTTCGTCGGGCAATGGACCGCCTTGTAATGCGTCATGATAGCCTGCGGACCATATTTGGACCTGGCCCCGACGGCAAACCTACGGTCTCCGTGGCTAGTGAGCCCCGGTTTGCATGGCAGTCCGTGATCGGGACAACGGAAGACAGGCTGAAGACGCAGATCAATGCTCTTGTCCGCCAGCCTTTTGATCTGCTGGTCGGGCCGTTGCTGCGGGTTTTCTTCGGAACGGTCAGGTCCGGGCAGACTATCCTGGGCTTCTCCCTGCATCACATCGTGGCTGACGGGATGTCGGGCGGCATTCTTCTGACCGAGCTTTCGGCGCTCTATGCGGAAGAATGTGGTGGAGACCCGGCAGACCTGCCAGATGCAACCCCATCGTTTTATGATCCGCAGTGGCAGCGTAAATTGTGTGCGTCGGCTGATAACGATCTGGACTACTGGCGACAGGTTCTGGCAGACGCACCACAACCTGTTTCCCTGGCACGCAACGCTATACCTGCTGCATACGACGAAACAGGTCCCTCGCCTGTTATTGTCCGCGATCTCGGAACAGGGCTGACGGAGAAGATTGAGACGTTCGCGCTCAGTCAGGGCGTATCAGCCGCTTCGATTTTCGCGTCAGCCTACGCCATGACACTGGTGCGCTACGCCAACCGCAATGATCTGGTCATTGGAATGCCGGTCAGTGGCCGTGTCCTGCAGCAGACGCTGACCACTGTCGGGCCGCTGATGAATACGCTGCCGCTGCGGCTTGGTGTCTCCACAGCCATCGTCCGTGCGGATTATGTCAAATCGGTCCACCAGACAATGCTGGATGGGCTGGCCCATCAGGCCGCACCTTTTGAGAAAATCGTTGCAGCATTGAACCCCATGCGTCAGGGGAACGAGAACCCGTTCTTTCGGGTCATGTTCAACATGCTCCCCGATAGTCTAGGCACTTTTCACCATCTTGGTCGGGCCTCTGTCGCCGGTCTGGACGTTCTTCCTGGCAATGGGCAGGTCGATCTGACGCTGACCATCCTGAAGGGGAATGCTGGCTGGCAGCTCCGGCTGGATGGCGAGGCCGTCCATCTTGGCGACGAGACAGCCCGACAGTTCACGTCTCATCTTCTCGAGGTGCTCACGCAACTCGTCACTCCCGAAAACATCACATTGCCACTGGCACAGATCACCCTCTCATGTGGCAGTGAGGTCCTGCCGGAGCTACGGACTTTCGATTTCATGCCGGTGATGGCCCGCATTGCGGAACAGGCGCGGCTTCGTCCGGCTGCAACCGCTGTGCGGTATGGCAACACGGCACTGACCTATGGCGAACTGGATGCGTGGTCGACGCGCATTGCCGCAGAACTCCTGTCAAAAGGTGTCGGTCCCGAGGAGCGCGTTGGGCTCTGTCTGGACCGCTCTCCCGCGATGATTGCGGGAATGCTTGGCATCCTCAGGGCAGGAGCCGCGTACGTCCCACTAGATCCGGCTTATCCCCCGGCGAGGCTTGCGTTCATTATTGCCGACTGCGAAATGACGCACATCGTGCGCGACAGTTCGCTGCCCGAAGGTGTTGAGAAGGTCATCTCTAGGCTGGACATGACAGATGCAGAGAGTCTTGCCGAAGCGGGTAAGGGAGACGCACCGTCACCGGTAAATGTGCTGGTCTGCCCTGATCAGCTGGCTTATGTGATTTACACTTCGGGCTCGACCGGGACACCCAAAGGGGTCGGCATTACCCACCGGAATGTCTCTCGTCTGCTGGACGCGACCGACATGTGGTTCGATTTTGGGCCGACAGACGTCATCCCGATGTTCCATTCTTTCGCGTTTGACGTTTCCGTCTGGGAAATCTTCAACGCATTGACCCACGGTGCAACGCTGGTCGTCGTGCCGTTCTGGACCACACGTGACCCTGTGCTGTTCCACAAGCTGCTGCGTGACGAGAACGCCACGGTTCTGAATCAGACACCTTCCGCCTTCATGCCCCTGATGCGGGTGGACATGAAGGCAGAACAGCCGCTCTCCTCTATCCGTCACGTCGTGTTTGCAGGAGAAAAACTCGATCCACCGGCGCTGGCGCCCTGGCTGGACATACGGGGTGATGAGGCCCCGGTTCTGATCAACATGTACGGGACGACCGAAACAACCGTTCACGCAACCTACCGGGTAATTTCCCCTGACGATGTAGCGCGCAGGACAGACGAGAGTTTTGTCGGCGGACCCATTCCCGATCTGCGAGTGCAGGTGCGTGACGATGCACTGACACCTGTCCCGGCCATGTCATGCGGCGAGATCACGATCTCGGGCGACGGACTGGCACGTGGTTATCTGGGGCGTCCCGGTCTGACTGCCGAACGTTTTGTCCCGGATCCCGATGGCAATGGCAGCCGGATGTATCGCACGGGCGATGAAGGCGGCACGTGGGCGAATGGAGAGGTTTGCTATCTCGGTCGACTGGATCATCAGGTCAAAATTCGCGGTTTTCGTGTGGAACTGGGCGAAATCGAAGCCACCCTGCGTCATCATCCAGCCATCAGTGAAGCGCTCGTGAAGCTTGACCAGCAGGACGCGGAAAATGCGACTCTGGTGGCCTATCTCGTCAATGCAGCTGCACGGCGACCCAGCGATGATACATTGCGCACGTGGCTTCTCGAACGGATGCCCGCCTATCTGGTGCCGAATGTCTTTATCTTCCTTGATCACTTCCCTCTGACCGTCAACGGCAAGCTGGATCGCGCGCGTCTGCCTGTTCCTTTGCGTCAGGGTGCAGGGCAGGGCGCGTCGTCAGTGCCTCGTAACCAGACAGAGCGTCAGCTTTGCGGTATCTGGCAGGATGTCCTCAAACGCACCGATTTTGGCGTTCATGACAGCTTCTTCGTCGTTGGTGGGGATTCCATCCTGGCCCTTGGTGTTCAGCAACGGGCGGAAGAGGTAGGGTTAGCGCTTGGAACTCGCGATATCTTTGATTATCCGACGATTGCGCAACAGGCGGAATGTCTGCACAAGCGGCAAAACGCAGTGCAGTCTGATCGCGCGCTTTCCCTCACATCGGCCCAATGCGAGTTCCTGAGTGCAGTTGCGCGTGGAGAGCAAAAAGCGGCACGCACGGAATTCCTTGAATGGGTTCATGGCAAGCCGCCTGCGTTCGCGACGATCGAAAAGGCTATTACGCGTATCGTCCACAGACATGACGCCTTGCGGATGCGGTTCTGGATTTCTGACGCTGGCGAATGGGTACAGGCCCGTCTCAGCGATGTCCTGGTTCCCGACGTCGCCTATGTTGATCTGCGGACGAGCACGTCAGTACAGGATGACCTTCAGGCGATTGCTGACGAGCAGGAAGCAAGCCTTTCCCCGACAAGCGGCCATCTGCTGAAAGCAAGCTGGGTCGTCCTTCCGGACCAGTCTGCGCGTCTGGTTCTGACAGTCCACGGACTTGTAGCGGACGAGGCATCCTGGTGTGTGTTCCGCGGCGAGCTTGCGACCTGTCTCTCGCCGCAGGTCGCTGGAATGCCGTCAGTGTCGCGACCTGACTGGTGCGAGTGGGTGGCTGCCGTGACGAAAGCGGGTGCGGACCAGGTCGCGCTTCAGGAGGCGCTCGGCTGGTGGGAAACAAGCCTTGCCGGGATGGAACCAGCGCTTACGGCTCCCGACATGTCACGGGAAGCACAGCCAGAGAGTGCATGTCTGCTGGATTGGGAGATGGATCCCGTCCGAACTGCACGTCTGATTGAAGAGGCCAGCCGCGTTTATCGTCTGACACCCGAGGAACTTGTCGTCGCGGCGACAGTGCGGGCTGTGGGAGCCTGCTGTGATCAATCCCACGCTGTCGTCAATGTCAGTGTGCCAGGACGGTGCGGGGGCGGGAACGGCACGGACGCCGTACGGACCGTGGGATGCTTCTCCGTCAGAGCCCTTGCTCCGATCAGAAACAACGGACCGCTTGATGCGTTCCTGATACACACCAAGGATCAGATCCGCCAGTGTAGCGCACATGCGCTATCCCTCAGTCTCCTGCGCATTGCAGACGACGATGATCTCCGCGGAAAAGCCACGAGCCTGCCGGGTGCCGATATTCGGGTTCGGTTTCCGGTCATAATGCCATATGGAAGCCGGTCATCGCTGATCAGCGTTCCTGTCGGCGATGCCGACGTGCTGCCATGGCCGATCCGGGACAACGAAGCCGTGTCCATCGTGGCCTGTGTCAGGGAAGGGTGTCTGCGCGCGCGCTGGGATTTTGATTCACGCCGTATCCCCGAAGAACGGGCTCGGGACATTGTTTCCTGCTTCAATCATACCCTGCTTGTAATGCTTGAGCACCTGTCATCGGCGGCACCGTGCTGGACGGTCTCTGATTTTCCGGACGCCAGACTATCAGGCACACAACTGGCTGCATTAGCGGCAGCTATTCCCGATATTGTGGATATCTATCCGACGACATCTCTGCAGCAGGGGTTACTCCTCCAGGCGGCGCTGGATCACAAGAACGGGCATTATCTCAACCAGCTCCGGATCACGCTAGTGCGTGATTTCGACCCTGAACGACTGAGAAACGCATGGGTTCAGGTTGTCGCCCGTCACACTGTTCTCCGGACGTCCTTCCATAATCTGGAAGGAGGGATTCCTGTCCAGGTCGTCCACCGCGATACCAGACTGCCGTGGGTCGAATATGACTGGAGCACGTCCTCCGATTATACCCAGCAATTTGACGCTCTCATGGCAGAAGACAGAGCCGTTGGGTTCGATATTGGCAGCGCGCCACTTATGCGTTTGCACTGTACTACACGTCCTGACGGGGCGTACGACCTGTTGTGGACATTCCATCACGTCGTGTTGGACGGATGGAGTGTGGGTGAGATCCTGTCCGAAGTGCTGACGCTCTATCGTGACGGTTCTCAGGCGGTGCTTCCGCTTGTCCAGCCTTATCGTAATTATGTTCTCAGGACCCGGGATCGGAAAACGAGCGCGTCGTGGTGGCGCAATCGCCTGACGCATGTCCGGGATCCGGGCAGCCTGACCGAAGCGCTGGGCACACCGCAGCATCCGGAAGACGGCTTTGGTCTTCGTTACCATAGGCTCACAGAGGATCTCTCTGCGCGTCTGAGTCTGCGTGCACAGGAACTGGGTGTAACAACCCATACGATCCTGCAGGCGGCATGGGCCTGCGTGCTGTCCCGCTTCTCAGGGCGGTCACAGATCGCCATGGGCACGACCTTCACGCAGCAGCAGCCGGGTGGCGGACTGGACGGGTCCCTTGTCGGTCTTCAGATCCAGACCCTTCCCCTGTGGGTGGATGTTACGGCTCAGATGCCCCTCGCAGGCTGGTTGCAGACGTTGCAGAAGCTCAACGGCGAACTTCGGGCCCATTGCAATATCACTCTCTCGGACATCCAGAATCTGAGCGGGCTGCCGCAGTCCGGACTGTTTGATAGTCTGCTGATTTACCAGAATTACAGTCTCGATACACGCTGGACCACGGGGAATGACGCCCTCGTAACCAGCTATGAGATGCGGGAGTTCCCGCACTATCCGCTCTGTCTGGCCATTACGCCCGGTTCGCGGATGGAGATCCGTTGGACGTGGGATCGGTGCAAGCTCGATGACGCCATGCTCGTTGCCGTGGAGCGCGGGTTTATCGCGCTTCTGGATCACATGACGGCGGATGGCGCGACAGAGCAAAATGTCGCAGCCATTCTGGGAACGGGATCTTCTGCCCCGGACTGGCTGCAGCCATCTCAGACATTCCCGTTTGTCTCGACACCTCACCAGATCGCACAGCGTGCAAAAGTGCAACCGGATGCAATCGCCATCGTGGATGGGGAGCAGACGGTCCGCTACGCCGACCTCACTGCCTATGCAGCGCGTATCGCCCACGCAGTGAGCGGGAAGGGCCTTGGTGCGGATGACCGGGTGGGTCTGTGTGCGCATCGTGGAAGGGACGCAGTCGCCGGTATCGTCGGCATCCTCATGGGAGGTGCAGCCTACGTTCCCCTGGACCCCGCCTATCCGTCTGCCCGGCTGAAGATGATGATCGAGGACAGCGGCGTGCGTACCGTTTTCGCGGACGAACATGGTGTGGCTGCCCTTGAGGCGCTTGGTGTCGAGGGGCTTGATGTACTTGCAATTTCCGACTTGCGTGACGGAGATCGCATAGAGCCGCCGCACACAGACATCCATCCCGACCAGCTCGCCTATGTGATCTATACGTCGGGTTCGACTGGCCGACCAAAAGGCGTGGCGGTCACGCATCGCAATCTCGAACGTCTTTTCGCGGCCAGCGATGAGTTGTTCAACTTCCGTACATCCGATGTATGGAGCCAGTTTCATTCGCTCGCCTTTGACGTCTCTGTCTGGGAGATTTTCGGTGCGCTGACGACGGGCGCCCGGCTGGTCATCGTGCCTCAGGACAAGGCCCGCAATGCGGAAGCTTTCCATGCACTTCTCTGTCGCGAACATGTCACCATTCTCAGCCAGACCCCCACGGCCTTTTCGGCACTCGCGGTCGTCAACGCGGGGAAGGATAGCCATCCCGACCATCTCCGATCTGTGATTTTTGCGGGTGAAAAGCTGGATCCGGCCATCCTCGGTCAGTGGCGGCACGGTTCCGAAACGGCGGGACCGGTCTTCGTCAACATGTACGGGATCACGGAGACAACGGTTCATGTCACATTCAGGACAGTTCCGGTTCCTGCAGCCGGGGATACACCCCCGAAAAGCCTGATCGGAGCACCTCTGCCCGACCTTGCTCTGGCGGTGGTCACACCGGAGATCGATCAATCTCCGGTCTTCGGTCTGGGTGAACTGCTTGTCGCAGGCCCGGGCGTGACACGTGGTTATCTCGGGCGACCGGGGCTGACGGCAGAGCGGTTCGTTCCGAATCCGGCGGGCAGTGGCACGCGCGTCTACATGTCGGGCGATCTGGCCCGACGCCAGTCCGATGGCGATATTGAGTATGTCGGGCGTCGCGACCATCAGGTCAAAATTCGCGGATATCGTATTGAAACAGGTGAAATCCGCGCGTCTTTGCTATCTCGTGCGGATATTGCGGACGCTGTGGTGGTCATCAATAGTAGGGCAGATGCCCTGCCAGAACTTCTTGCATTTGTCGTTCCTGCCCCGGGTCACGACATCTCGGCGATTGAGCTGCGCGCGTGGCTTGGTGCACACCATCCCTCCTACATGGTTCCCGGCCGAATTCTGACTGTTGAGACCATACCGACAACGATCAACGGCAAGCTTGATACGCAACGCCTTCTTTCCGGACTGGAAACTTCGTCAACGCGTGTTGCCCAGAAACCTGTGACGCAGACAGAAGCCCTGGTTCTGGCTGCATGGTGTGCGGTGCTTGGCCGTCAGGATATTGGCGTTGAGGACAATTTCTTTGAAATTGGCGGACATTCGCTTCTGGTGCCAGCACTTGCGGCCGCGATTCACAAGTCGACGGGACGGATACTTCCGCTGCATGACATTTTCGATGCACCTATCATACGCGACTATGCGCGTCTTCTCGACGAGAATGGCACAGTCTTTCGCAAAACGGATATTCTTCCACGCGACAGGAACCGCGAACAGATCCCCCTGACACCAGCGCAGGCACGCCTGTGGTACGAATGGAACGTGGCACCCCAGCGGACAGACTATACGATTGCAGCCACACTCCGATTGACAGGTCCCGTTGATCTCGACCGCCTCAGCCGCGTCTTCTCAGATTTCGTCGCCGAACACGACATTCTTCGAACGACTTATCAGACCGACACCACCGGCGCGTGGCAGGTGGTTCATTCACAACAAGCAGATTTTGTCGAGATCAGTGATCATTTCTCTGAAACAGATCTGAACATTCCGCCAGCCTCGTTCTGCCGTTTCGATCTGCAGAATGGTCCTCTGATCCGCCTGCGCATTCAAAAAACTGGGGAGCAGGTCTACATTCTGCAATTTGCCGTCCACCATATTGCTGCGGATGCCTGGTCTCTTGGCCACATGATGCGCGATATATCCGCGCGCTATCGCAACGGGGATTCCTTCAGCGTGGAGCGGGAAGGGATCATCCAGTATCCTGATTACGCCCTGTGGCTCATCGAACATCGGGATATCGCCCTGGAAGTGGCACAACTGGCGTTCTGGAAAAAAGAACTGGGATGCGCCCCCTATCGGCTCGCCCTGCCTTACCGGGAAGACAGGGATCAGAACCGTGGCCGCACCGGTGCATGTGAAGAGGTCGTCGTTCCGGAGGAGCTTGCCAGCCGTTTGCATAGTCTTGCAGCCTCCCGAGGCCTCACGATGTTTTCCGTTTTGCTGTCTGCGCTGACTCTGACGCTCTATCGTTATACCAACCAGGAGGACATTCGGATCACGATTGCCGAGGCAGGTCGTCATCGTGATGAAACCGCCTCCATTTTCGGTCTTTTCGTCAATCTGCTGACGATCCGGACCCGCGTTACCCCAGAGAAGACGCTCAGCGGACTGCTGCAGGGCGTTCAGGGTTGTGTGTTTGATGCCATTGCGAACGGTGACGTGCCCTATGACCGGGTTGCGGCCGAACTCCTTGATGGCACCGAACGAACTGCAGATGAAACGCTGCAGGTTCTGTTCGAGTATGGTGGCCAGGGCCTGCTGGCCCTTCCTGACCTGCCCGATGTCACCGTTGAAAACATCACCCCTGTTGCACCGAACACGCAGGCAGATATGACGGTCTCCGTGTCGGAGTGTGACACTGGTATCATGGTCCGCTGGCATTATGTCACGGAACTGTTCGACGGCACCGTTGTCGCGGATATGGCTGCTTGCTTTGTGCGTATTCTGAATGCGCTGGTCGCTGATATCCCGGACGACCACAGCATCAACACACTCTGTTCCGCTCTGGTCACAGAGCCTGCACAACCCACGCTGACTGATCCCATGTCAGTCAACCAGCGTCTCGCACAGACCATGAAAAAGGCATCCGAGACGATTGCGCTGGCGGATGGCAGGCGGTCGTTTACATACGGAGAGCTGGACCAGCTGTCTTCGGATCTGGCGTGCCATCTGCTAGAACGGGGTGTCCGCTCTGGACAGGTTGTCGGTCTGGCGTGTGCTGACCCGATTTTCCAGATTGTCGCCATGACTGGAGTGCTTCGGGCTGGCGGGGCGTACGTGTCGCTGGACCCGGCATACCCCAAAGAACGTCTCACCTACATTGCTGGTGATAGCGGGGCTGTCGGGATTGTGACAGATGCGTCGGGTCATGACGCTTCAGCCTTTGAGCTGGACGGGTTTGTTCTCGATTTTGAAGAGACCTGTGCGGAACCGACAGGCCCTCTCACGTCATGGGCTGACCTGTGTTCACCGCAACAGCCCGTTTATCTGGTCTACACATCTGGCTCGACCGGCCAGCCAAAGGGTGTGTGTGTCTCACACCATAATCTTGATCTGCATGTTCAGGAGTATCTGGATTACTTTGGGCTCTCCGCGAAAGACCGGGTGCTTCAGTTCTTCTCCACGAACTTCGATGCTTCGGTAGAACAGATCTTTCCGGCACTTGCAGTGGGCGCGACACTCGTCGTTGCAGGGCCAGAGCATCACGATGTTCATGAACTGAATACGCTTCTTTGCCAGACCGGCGTAACATTCGCCGCGCTGCCGACCGCGTTTTTCAGGGAATGGGTCGCGACAACAAAGACGGCGCCCGCGACGTTACGTAACATCGTCGTTGGGGGGGAAGCATTGCTATCCGCTGACGTGCAGACGTGGCAGGCCAAAGCGTTCCCGAACGTCAACCTGACCAACATCTATGGCCCCTCGGAAGCCACAGTTGGCACAACTGTCTTCCCGATCCGTTCGGATTATCAGGCAGTTGGGAGCACGCCGATTGGCTTCGCGTTTGACGGGCGTGAAGTTCTGGTCATGGGGGCAGATGGCATTCCTGTTCCCACGGGCGTTGCAGGTGAACTCTGTATCGGCGGTGATGGCGTTGCTCTGGGCTATGTCGGGCGTCCTGCCCAGACAGCATCTGCATTTGTGCCGGATCCATGGCGTCCTGGTCAGCGGCTTTACCGGACGGGCGATCAGTGTCGTGTTCTGGCCAATGGAGCATTGTTGTTCCTCGGACGCGTCGATCGGCAGATCAAGGTCCGGGGCTACCGTATTGAACCGGCCGAAATTGAAGCAAAGCTCCTCAGCCTGCCCGATATTCGCCAGGCAGCCGTGTTGCTGAACACTCGGGGGGGCGAGCAGAAACTCGTGGCTTATGTCGGGTGTTCCGCATCACGCGGAGAGTGTATCCGCGCTGAACTGGCTGAAATACTGCCCTCCTACATGATCCCGTCTCGCGTAATCGCAATGGACACTCTCCCTCTTCTTCCCGGAGGCAAGATCAATCAGGCAGCACTGCCGTCCGTCGCTGACGAGACAGTTTCTGCTGGCTCTGATGAGGTCATCGTGGATACGACCGAGGCTCTTCTCCTGGAGTGCTGGAAACAGGCTCTTGGCCGGGCTGATGTCAGCCGACAGGACAATTTCTTTGCTCTGGGAGGAGATTCCATTCTGAGCCTGCGTGTCGTGGCGTTCGCACGCGAGAAAGGTCTGCTTCTCACAGCCGGAACAGTCGCACGCTATCCTTCGGTGATGGAAGCCGCGCTTCACGTGTGTCCTCTTGAAGACAAGGGGCAAAAGATTGGTTCTGACGCTGCGGACGCATCTTCCGTTCTGGATCCGGCGGGCTATGGCCCCAATACGGAAGCTGTCTTTCCCATGAGTTCCCTGCAGCAGGGGCTGGTGTTCCATACAGAGCTGGAAGGGAATTCTGGTGTTTACGTCAACCAGCAGCATATTCGTCTGGGTGGAACCGTCGATATCGCGCTTCTGCGCAGTGTCTGGGAGGCCGCCCTCGCGCGTCACGACGTGCTGCGTGTGCGTTTTTCGGTGACTGACCAGGTTCAGATCGTCGAAAAGCAGGTAACACTCCCCTGGGCCGAGTTTGACTGGTCGGACCTCTCATCAGCTGCGTATACAGAGCAGCGACGGGAATGGGACGTGCAGGACAGGCAGCAGCCATTTGACCTGGCGCAGGCTCCTTTGATGCGGATTGCTGTTTTCCGCGCGCCTGGACAGACCGTTGATATGGTCTGGACGGCCCATCATGCCATTACCGACGGATGGGGGAGTGCCGCTCTTCTGGCAGAGATTGTACGCGATTACGAAGCCCGGCATGCGGGACGTGTGTCGACATTCCCTGCCACGCCATCATTGCGGGATTTGATGACATGGCGGGCCAGCCAGCCTGACCCGCAGGCATGGTGGCAAGAAAGGCTTGAGGAACGACACGATCCGGTCGTGCTCACCGAAGCGCTCGCAAAACCTGAAGGCAATGGTTACGGTTTCAGGACCATCACGCAGATCCTGGACGACAAGCTGACGCGGGATGTGCCCACGGCGGCTGCCAGGTATGGGACAACCCCGAGTGTTCTGATGCAGGCTGCGTGGGGGCTTCTGCTGGCCCGCATGGGAGGGCGGTCTGAGGTGGCCTTTGGGGTCACAGTTTCGGGGCGTCCGCCGGAACTCTCCGGTGCGGAGCGTATGCCCGGCCTGATGATCAACACGCTTCCGCTTTGGATTGATATCCCGCCGGAAGAACGTATTGCGGCATGGATCCGCCGTCTGCACGTTCTGAATTCTGAATTGCGCGAGCGCGAATATACGTCTCTTTCCGATATCCAGAAATGGAGTGGCCTGCGGGGGAACGCGCTTTTCGACAGTCTTGTCGTCTATGAGAACTATCCTCTCGCCGACGTTCTGAAGGAAGATCAGTTTGCATCAGGACTGAAGGTCGTCTCCGTTCAGAGCGACGAGCACAGCCATTATCCGTTGTCTCTCGGGATTGTGCCTGGGCGATGGCTGGAAGTCCGCTGGACCTTCGATACGAACGCCGTGGGAATTGGGGACGTCGGTCGGCTGACCACACTGTATTTCAAAATCTTGGAGCAGTTGGCCGATCCTGAGATGGATCAGAAAATCCTCGCTGAAATTGAGGTTCAGTCCAATACGCATCAACGTGTGCCTGTGGTGTATCCGTTCGAGGCGGTGACGCAGCGGATTGCAGCACAGGCAGCGACCCGTCCTGACACGGTTGCCGTGACGTGCGAGGGCACCTTACTCACCTATGGCGATCTGGACAAATGGTCGAGCCAGATTGGCCGACGTCTGCTGGCTCTGGGCATCGTCCCCGATGAGCGGGTGGGCCTGTGCGTGGAGCGCTCCACCGGTCTGATCGCAGGCCTGCTGGGGATCCTCAGGGCAGGCGGAGCCTATGTCCCGCTGGACCCGGCCTATCCGCGTGAGCGTCTGGCCGACATGATCGCCGACAGTGGCATGCGCCGCGTGGTGGTCGATGACGCAACCCTGCAGAGCCTCGGTGATCTGCTCGACGGACTGGAGATCGTCCGGCTGTCCGATGTGACCGGTGAGGATGCCACGCCGCTGGCGACACCGGTCCATCCCGACCAGCTCGCCTACGTCATCTACACCTCAGGCTCCACGGGCCGCCCCAAAGGGGTTGCGATCACTCATCAGAGTCTTGCTGAACACGTCACTGATGTGACTGGGCGGTTCGCTATCTCGCCCGCGGACCGTATCCTGCAGTTCTCGACAGTCAATTTTGACGCGGCCGTGGAAGATATTTTCGGGGCTCTGGTCAATGGCGCGCTACTGGTGGTGTCCACTACACGCGAGACAGGTTTTGCTGAACTGACGCAGAGGCTTGCGGATAGCGATATCACCATCAGTTATCTTCCGGCTGCCTTCCTGCGCAGTTGGATCGATACCCTCGATCGTCCCCTCTTTTCTCTGCGTCTGCTCATGACAGGTGGCGAAGCATTGGAAGGGCGTCTCTGTCATACCGTCAGTAACAAGACGTCTTTGTGCGACACAATATTCGAAAACACCTATGGTCCGACGGAGACGACGGTTACGGCACTGACGCATCGGACGACGGATGCGGACCGCGATGCCGCGGTTGTTCCGATTGGCAAACCCTTCCCCGGACGCAGCGTGCAAGTTCTGGACCGGACGGGTGCGTCTGTTCCATGTGGTGGTGTTGGGGAGTTGTGCATTGGGGGCGTGACACTGGCGCGCGGCTATCTGGGCCAGCCAGGACTGACCGCAGAGCGGTTTGTGCCGGATCCGGCCATCCCTGGCGGTCGCCTGTATCGCACCGGCGACCTGTGCCGCCAGCGGGCGGACGGAACAGTGGAGTTCCTCGGACGCCTCGACCAGCAGATCAAGCTGCGCGGCTTCCGCATCGAACCCGGCGAGATTGAGGCCGCCCTGCGCGAGTGTGCAGGGGTGAAGGACGCTGTCGTCATCCTGTCGGAACACGGTGGCACACCGCATCTCGTGGGGTATGTAACAGGTGAGGG
>NZ_LHZU01000091.1 GCF_001580995.1 Acetobacter senegalensis | reverse complement strand
GCCACCACCCCAGCCGCCGTATCCTCCGCCCCAGCCGCCACCCCAGCCACCATATCCCCAGCCACCCATGGGTGAGGAATAATCGGTCTGCTGGTTGATGTAGGCCAGGAAGGTATGGTCACCTGATTTGAATTCCCGTGTCGGGACACCAAAGGTGCGCACAACATCCACCGCCTGCTTGCCGATCATGGAATCGAGCATGCGGCGTTCCTTGGCTGTAGGCACCTGGCAAGCAGCCAGAGAAAGCATGCCCACCAGGAAAAGGCGTTTTCTGTGTGTCATGACAAAATCCCGACAAGGTGAAACATGCCAGTCCGGCGCCCTGCCGGACCATGAGCGAAACAAACCGGTAGAACTGTTACAGACTAAACGCTTATCCACAAGACATCCTGTATGCGGGATGTTCCACAGGCAAGCATGACAAGTCTGTCAAACCCCAGCGCTATGCCGGAGCAAGGCGGCATTTGTGGTAACGCACGAAGCAGGGCTTCGTCCATTGGCCAATCTGGTCTTTGTGGGTAGAGGCTGCGCCGGGCCGCGCGGTCTGCATGAAAACGGGTGCGTTGCTCCGTGGCGTCGGTCAGTTCTTCAAAGGCATTCGCCAGTTCCATGCCTGCGGCATAGAGTTCAAACCGCAAGGCCACCTGCGGGTTGGCGGGGTCCCGGCAGGCAAGGGCCGCCTGACTGGCGGGCCAGTGTGTCAGGAACGTAGGACGTGTGCGGCCAATGGCGGGCTCAATCCGTTCCAGCAGCAGCCGGAAAAACAGATCTTCCCAATTTTCGCCGTCTCGCAGAGGGCAACCTGCTGCTACGGCGAGGGCCTGTGCATCTCCTTCGGTTGGGAGCAGATCAATGCCGGCATGGCGCTGAAAAGCCTCTTCCATTGTCAGGCGTTCAAAAGGCTGGGTCAGATCCAGCGTGTCTTGCGTGCCTGCTGACCCTGGGTGGTTCAGTACAGAAGGCAGCACCGCTTTCATCAGAGCTTCTGTCTCATCCATCAGGCCACTGAGGCCGAGGCCCGGGTGATACCATTCCAGCATGGTAAATTCCGGTGCGTGCAGGCCGCTGCGCTCCCCATTGCGCCATACCCGCGCAAACTGGAACACCGGCAGCCCGGTGGCAGCCACAATCCGCTTCATGGCGAATTCCGGGCTGGTATGAAGGAACAGGTCTTCCTGCTGGCCCTGTGGCGTTTCCCTGACGGTATGGAAAGGGTGCAAATGCACTTCCTCCCCCGGTGTGGGCACCGCGTACGGGGTTTCTACTTCCATGTGGCCTCGGGCTTCCAGAAACGCCCGAACACCACGTTGCATCATGCTCCGCCGATGCAGAAAAGGCAGCCGGTCCCGAATATGGTCAGGGTCTTCCCCGCCAGAAAAAGAGGCTGAGGAAGCGGGTGCCGTGCGTTGTGTTGTTGCAGGAATGGACATGGTGAGAGTAGAGCCGTGACATGTCTCATTCGGTCAAGCCCCATCCTTCATCCCGCAGGCCCTTACGCACGCCTGATGATCTGATTGCCGCTGGTCTGGTGCCGCCAGAGCAGAAGGCTGCGCTTGAAGCTGTGGCAGAGCAGTATGCCACAACCATTCCTCCTGCTTTTCTTGACCTGATTGAGCAGCCGGATGACCCGATAGGCATTCAGGTCATCCCCTCGCCGGAGGAACTGCTGGTCACACCGGAAGAACGGTCAGACCCGATCGGGGATGATGCGCTCTCTCCTGTGCCCGGTATTGTGCATCGTTACGCAGATCGTGCGTTGCTCAAGCCGTTGCTGATTTGCCCGCTTTATTGCCGATTCTGCTTTCGGCGGGAGCATGTGGGGCCAGATGGTGGCGTGCTGGATGATGCCGCGCTGGAAAAAGCGTTCGAGTGGCTTCGTACCCATCCCCAAATTCAGGAAGTGATTCTGACAGGGGGAGATCCGCTCATGCTCTCTCCGCGGCGGCTGGGCCAGATCATGGTGGCGCTTTCCGCCATGCCGCATGTCACCACCATTCGGCTGCATAGCCGTGTGCCGGTAGCAGCACCTGAACGGGTGACGGATGCCCTGCTGGATGTTTTGGAGTCGGACAAGGCGGTGTGGATGGCGGTTCACGTTAATCATGCCCGAGAAATGACAGAAGCCGCGCGGGCAAGCCTGAAGCGTATTGTTCGGCGGGGCATTCCCCTGCTCGGCCAGTCTGTGCTGCTTCGGGGGGTGAATGATCGGGAAGAGGCACTGGAAGCCCTGTTCCGCAGCATGGTGGAAGTGCGGATGCGCCCCTATTACCTGCATCAACTGGACCCGGCACCCGGCACGGCGCGGTTCCATGTGCCTGTTGAAGAAGGGCAGAAATTGCTGGCGGGTTTGCGGGGGCGTGTCACAGGCTTGGCGTGGCCCACCTACGTGCTGGATATTCCGGGTGGTTACGGCAAGGTCCCTTTGGGGCCGGATTATGTGGATGGAGCGCTACAGGTGCGTGATCCGGAGGGAAAGGCGCACACACTGGCGCGGCTATAACGACACACCTCCTGACCCTGCAGAATATGTGCCACATGAGTGGGAAGGCTGTTGATTGACGGCTTTCGGCTTTCGGTGGTCTCGCTCCCTGAGGGGCTTACCTCACGTCCGTCAGAGTTTTGATATTGGCCTTCTGATTTTCAAAAAAGGTCTTGAGTTCCGTGCCCGACGGGCTTGCGGCCTATGGTCCCTCAGTTCAGGAGAGAGTGGAAGCCTGCAGTCTGGTGTGCAGGGCGTCGATGTCCGTATGGGCAAAAACTTCCACCCCATGTTGGCGGAGTAAAGCGGCGGTCACACCTTCTCCGGCATGTTTGTGGCCCGTAAAACTGCCGTCATAAACAGACAGGCTGCCACAGGACGGACTACCATCTATCAAAAGTGCAAACTGACACTGGTTGGCTTGGGCCAACGCAAGGGCGGCCTGTGCACCAGCGACAAATGCGGCTGTAACATCGGCTCCCGTATTATCCATGACACGGCCTTTACCTTCCAGAACCGCCAATCCGTTTTCACGGTCGGCAATTTCAGCAGCAGGGCGAGGCGTGGGGAGACCGGCGGCCCGTTCCGGGCAAAGCGCAATGATGCGGCCCTCTTTCTGCCAGCGTTCAAGATGAGTATGGGCCAGCGTTTTGGCGGACCCATCGTAACGGACGGGCTGGCCCAGCAGGCATGCGCTGACCAGAATTTTAGCAGGATGTTCCATAAGCCAAGAAAACCAATGCCCGTAATCCGGAGCCAAAGGGAATAGAAAAGGCGCGCTCTTCAGGAGGAACGCGCCTTTTGTAAAAGGGAGAAGCGGCCTGTTTGCAGGGCTATCCACCGTGTGAGTGGGGATGCCCCTGCACGCTGTTATTCGCCTGTGGCGCCTCCGCCGGGGTGTCTGCGGTCATATCCACCATAATAATGGGCAGAGCCTTTTTCTCCCAGCTTGGGGCCGCCAACCAGAATACCTTCCGGCATGCCCCATGGCGCATGGGGAGAGAAGGTATAGCCTTCATGCTCCAGCGTGGTTTCTACCTGGGGTGTGACAGCGCCAGCTTCCACTTCTACCGCTTCCGGCAGCCACTGCTGATGCAGGCGCGGCAGATCAATGGCCTGCTGAATATCCAGCCCATAATCCACCACTCCCAGAATAACGGACAGCACAATGGTGGGAATGCGTGAGCCACCCGGGCTGCCGATAATCAGAACAGGTTTGCCATTGCGGGAGACAATGGTGGGAGACATGGAGGAGAGAGGCGTTTTGCCCGGCGCAATGGCGTTGGCCTTGCTGCCGACAATGCCGAACATGTTGGGAGATCCCGGTTTGGCCGAGAAATCATCCATTTCATCGTTCAGGAAAAATCCGGTGTCGCCCCCAATCACTTTCGCACCAAACCAGCCGTTCAGCGTGTAGGTGGTGGAAATGGCAAATCCGTCTTTATCAATCACCGAAAAATGGGTGGTCTCGTGTTTCTCCGGTGTCGCTTCGCCTTCCTTCAGAGTGCTGGATGGTACAGCCGTATCTGTGGGAATATGGGTACGCACATCTGCCGCGTAAGCAGGGTCTAGCAGATGCTGCACCGGGTTTTGCACAAAAGCCGGGTCACCAAGCCCACGACGGTCTGAATAAGCATGGCGCATGGCTTCAATTTCACGCTGCAAAGCCGGCGCGGTGTGCAGGCCAAGCGCGTGCATGTCATACCCGGAAAGAATATCCAGAATTTCACACAGTGCGATGCCGCCGCCGCTAGGCGGAGGAGAGGTTTCCACCACATAGCCCCGATAATGGCAGCTTAGCGGAGAAAGCTCACGAGGCTGGTAACGTTCAAAATCAGCGGCCTGAAGCAGACCACCATTTTTTTGCGATGCCTGAACCAGCGTTTTGGCTATCGGGCCTTTATAGAATGCGTCTGCTCCCTGTTGAGCCACGAGTTCCAGAGAACGGGCCAGATTGGTTTGAACCAGCCTGTCCCCTACCTGCAGGGGTGACCCATCGGGCCGAAGAAAAATGGCGCGGGCTTCAGGGCTGGCGCGGAAAGCATCCGTAGAGGTATTGAGCAGGGCCACATCACCCTCTCCAAGCACAAAGCCATCTCGTGCCAGTTTGATGGCTGGCTCCATGACAACCTTGCGGGACAACCGCCCCCATTTGCGGTGAATATGATCCAGACCTGCCACTGTGCCGGGCACAGCCACGGCTTTCCAGCCTGTAATGGACAGGTCAGGGATCACGTTGCCCTTGGCGTCCAGATACATATCCGCTGACGCGGCCAGCGGCGCTTTTTCACGAAAATCAATGAAAATGGACGGTTTGCCCGGCTGCCGCAGAAGCATGAAGCCACCGCCGCCAATATTCCCCGCCGCAGGATACACAACGGCAAGTGCATATCCCATGGCAACGGCCGCATCAGCCGCATTGCCGCCCTTGGCCAAAATCTGCGCCCCGACATCCGACGCCAGTTTCTGTGCAGAAACCGCCATGCCATGCTTGCCCGGCGTAGGAGCCAGCGGAGGGAGGCCGTCTGGCTGGTCCTTGCCATAAGCCAGCGGGTCCGGTGCGGATGAACTGGCTGGTGCGGCAAAAGATACCGTGGAAAAACCAGCCGTGCCGCAGGCGAGAAAAACCATGGCGGCAAAACGCAGACGTAAAGGCAGGCCAGACGAGGATCGACGGGGCGGAAGCATCATACGTGATCAGCCTTCAACAGGGTAGGGTGGGCAAGTATATCCAGCCGGGGAGAGTGTGAAAATCTCATATCCCGTTTCTGTTACCCCCAGCATATGCTCAAACTGTGCTGAAAGAGAACGGTCACGTGTTACTGCTGTCCAGCCATCATCCAGAATTTTTACGTCCGGACGGCCGATATTGAGCATGGGTTCGATGGTAAACACCATGCCCGCCTTCAGTTTCAAACCTTCGCCCGGCCGACCGTAATGCAGCACGTTGGGTTCCGCGTGGAAGGTGCGGCCAATGCCATGCCCGCAGAAATCCTGCACAATGGAATAACGGTTTTTCTCGGCCAGAGTCTGGATGGCATGCCCTACGTCGCCCAAGGTGGCACCGGGGCGCACAACCTCTATGCCGCGCATGAGGCAGTCATAGGTGGTTTTTATCAGTTTGGCGGCTTTTACCGGCACCTTGCCAACGGTGTACATACGGCTGTTGTCGCCATACCAGCCATCAACAATGGAGGTGACATCAATATTAACGATATCACCGTCCTGCAGGCGCTTTTCGCTAGGGATGCCGTGGCACACCACATGGTTGATGGAAATGCAGCTTGCCTTGGGGTAGCCCCGATAATTCAGCGGAGCCGGAATAGCGCCATGATCCAGCGTGTATTCGTGAATAAGGCGGTCAAGTTCCTCGGTGGTGACACCCGGCTTGACGTAAGGGGTGATCATATCCAGCGTGGCGGCAGCCAGACGGCCCGCAGCGCGAAGGCCTTCAAAATCTTCTTCAGTATGCAGGACAATGCCGCTTCTGCCGGCCATGCTTATGCTCCGTGATTTTTGCAGATCTTAATTTAGAGATATGCAAAATGGAGTGAGGCGGCAGTAAAGGCAACCCGCTTCCGGCCTGGAAACGGGTTGTGGAAAAGAATTCAGGTATGATTACGGGTGGAATGAGCCCGATGAACATGCTTGGTGGTGGTCGCCGTTGCCGGATGAACCTTGGCCCCAATCAGCCGGACATGATGGCCACCTGAAACAGGCGTTGCACGCACATGCCGGGTATGACGGCTCAACGGCGCTTCTGCCACTTCAAGCGGTGCGTGTCCGTGGCGGGCTGAAGCCGCCGCCAGCATGATCACCCGTCCGCCACGGCGATGAGCCGGTACTACGTTGCGTGCCAGAACCAGCGGACGCGCAACCGGGGCAACCCCTTCGGCATCAAAGCCTCGGTCAAGCTGATCTGCCATCACAAGGGTACGCTGCGGGTTGGAAGATGCGCCCATTACCACCCCAACAAGCCGCACATCATTGCGGATAGCTGAGGTCACCAGATTGCGGCCTGCTTCCTGCGTGTAGCCGGTCTTCATGCCGTCCGCGCCGACATAGGCCTTCAGCATGGGGTTATGGTTGGGGATCATGCGGCCATGAAAGCGGAAAGCGGCCACGGAGAAATAATGATAATCTTCCGGAAAATCCGTCACGATATGGCGGGCCAGAATGGCCAGATCCCGCGCGGTGGTCATCTGATCCGGGTCAGGCAGGCCGGAAGCGTTGCGGAATGTGGTGTTGTTCATGCCAAGCGCACGTGCCTGCTGGGTCATCATGGCGGCAAATTGTGGTTCGCTTCCGCCGCCCAGAAATTCACCCAGAGCACAGGCGGCATCATTGGCAGATTTGGTCACCAGCGCCAGCATGGCCTGTTCAACGGTCAGACGGGTGCCGGGAACCAAACCAAGCTTGGAAGGTTCCATTGTCGCGGCATGAATGGAAACAGGAACAGCCTGATCAAGCGTGATGGTACCAGCGCGCAGCGCGGAAAACGCCATGTAAAGCGTCATCAGTTTTGTCAGACTGGCAGGGTAGCGGCGCAGGTCGGGATCAGTCTGGGAAAGAACAGCCCCGGTTTTGGCGTCCATCACAATGGAACTGATCTGGCCCGCATACTGGGCGTGGGCTGCGCGCTGGCTGGCAAAGGTGGTCAACGCCACACCGGCCAGCAGGCCAACCCATTTACGCATGGCAGGGCGTCGTTTACGGCGAGAAGAGTCCAGACCTTGTGTTGGAGTGTCTGTTGTGCGTCCTGTTGCGTAAATGTCTGCCACTGCGCGATCCCACCTGCTTTATTCTCAGGATAATTCAGTCTGGTACTTCAGATTGCAAGACCGCGTCGATAAAAAAACTGGAGAATCCTGACCTTGGCGCGGTGTTCTTGTACTTGGTGTTAGCCTGTTATGTGGCATAAATGTGGCAATCTTTACGATAGCGTCTTGAAATCAGGGCGTTTCAGATGCAATGGCCTCTTCCATCCCTGTGCTGAATTCCAATATGATAGCGCATGTCTTTCCCTCTCAAAGTTCGGAAGCGGAGTTCTGGCCTGATGGCATCCCGTTCTTTTTCAGTCCTGCATGCGGGTAATGGGCCGTCTCGACGTAATGGCGGCGGCGCGGAGTCGGATGATGACGGCAGCGATGCCGGGGTCGTGGTGCGGGCCAAGCCCAAAACCCGCAAACCCGCCATGTACAAAGTTCTGATGCTGAACGACGATTACACGCCCATGGAATTTGTGGTGCATGTGCTTGAACGCTTCTTCAACAAGAATCGGGATGAAGCCACCAGTATCATGCTGAACGTGCACAAGCGCGGTGTTGGTGTGTGCGGCGTGTTCACATACGAGGTTGCAGAAACAAAAGTGACGCAGGTTATGGACCTTGCGCGCCAGAATCAGCACCCGTTACAATGTACGATTGAAAAGGATTAAGGCGAGTAAACGAAAAAAAGTCGCCCATAGCGTCTTTTTTATGCGGTTCTGACTCGCAATTCCGCTCAAAGCAGCCAAATATGATTCTGAGGGAACCAGACGTCTCATTGGACACAGTGTTACGGTCTGGGAAACTGGGGAAAGGAGCGTCTCGTCATGTTGTCACGCAATCTTGAGCAGACGCTGCATAAGGCACTTATTCTGGCCGGTGAACGGCATCACGAATATGCGACGCTTGAGCATCTGCTGCTTGCCCTGGTCGATGATGCGGATGCCGTTACGGTGTTCCGGGCATGCGGCGTTGATCTGGAACGCCTGCGGACCGATCTGACCGGTTTTCTTGATAAGGATCTGGCGGGTCTGGCGTCTGACCGCCCGACAGAACCCAAACCTACAGCGGCTTTCCAGCGCGTTATTCAGCGTGCGGCCATACATGTGCAGTCTACCGGGCGTGATGAAGTGACGGGTGCGAACGTACTTGTTGCCTTGTTTGCTGAACGGGAAAGCCATGCCGTGTACTTCCTGCAACTGCAGGACATGACGCGGCTGGATGCTGTGAATTTTCTCTCCCACGGGATTGCCAAGGCTCCTGATCGTTCCACGCGCCGTCCGGTTACTGGCACGGGTACCAATTCCGGTTCAGGCTCGGACAAGAACGAAGATGGAGAGCGCGGCGAAACACGGACACAGAAAAATCAGGATGCGTTGTCCACCTATTGCATCAACCTGAATGCAAAGGCGGAAGCGGGCAAAATTGATCCTTTGATCGGGCGCGATACGGAAGTTGAACGCACCATTCAGATCCTGTGCCGCCGTACCAAGAACAACCCGCTTTATGTGGGGGACCCCGGGGTGGGTAAAACCGCCATTGCGGAAGGGCTCGCCCGCCGCATTGTGGAAGGCAATGTGCCTGAAGTGCTGCTGAAAGCGACCATCTACTCGCTGGATATGGGCGCGTTGCTGGCAGGCACCCGCTATCGTGGTGACTTTGAAGAACGCCTGAAAGCCGTTGTGACAGAACTGGATCAGGACCCGCACGGTATCCTGTTCATTGATGAAATTCATACGGTGATCGGGGCCGGGGCAACATCAGGCGGGGCCATGGATGCCTCCAACTTGCTGAAACCTGCTCTGGCGGCTGGCACGCTGCGGTGCATCGGGTCCACCACATATAAGGAATTCCGCCAGCATTTTGAAAAGGACCGCGCCCTTGTGCGCCGGTTCCAGAAAATTGATGTGCCGGAACCCACTGTGGATGATGCGGTGAAAATCCTGCGTGGTCTGAAAAGCAGCTACGAAAAGCACCACAAGGTTCGTTACACGGAAGAAGCCATTCGCGGGGCAGTGGAACTGTCCGCCAAATACATTCATGATCGGAAACTGCCGGATAAGGCAATTGACGTGATTGATGAAGTTGGGGCGTCCCGCATGCTTCTGCCTGAAGGCAAGCGGCGTAAAACCGTGAACCTGAAGGATGTGGAAGACATCATTGCCCGGATTGCGCGCATTCCGCCCAAGAGCATTTCTGCTGACGATAAAGAAGTGCTGCGGGCTCTGGAACGTGACCTGAAAGGGATGGTGTTCGGGCAGGATCAGGCAATTGAAACCCTGTCTGCCGCCATCAAGCTGTCTCGTGCTGGCCTACGTGATCCTGAAAAGCCGATTGGCAACTATCTGTTCTCTGGCCCCACTGGGGTCGGGAAAACGGAAGTGGCCCGGCAGTTGGCGTCCACACTTGGTATCGAACTGATCCGTTTTGACATGTCGGAATATATGGAGCGTCACTCCATTTCCCGTCTGCTGGGGGCTCCTCCGGGATATGTCGGGTTTGATCAGGGTGGTCTGCTGACCGACGCCATTGACCAGCATCCGCATGCCGTGCTGCTTCTGGATGAAATCGAAAAGGCTCATCCGGATCTGTATAACGTGCTGCTGCAGGTGATGGATCACGGCAGACTGACAGACCATAACGGCAAGACGGTCGATTTCAGGAACGTTATCCTGATCATGACCACAAATGCCGGGGCAGCTGATCTGAGCAAGGAAGCCATCGGGTTTGGGCGTATCGCGCGTGATGGTGAAGATGAGGAAGCCATCAAGCGGCTGTTCACACCGGAATTCCGTAACCGTCTGGATGCGATCATTCCGTTCGCTAACCTGACACCGGAAACGGTGGGCCGTGTGGTCGAAAAGTTTGTGTTGCAGCTTGAAGCACAGCTTGCAGACCGTAACGTGACGATCGAACTGTCTTCCGCAGCCAAGGAATGGCTGGCCGAACGTGGGTATGACAGACTGTATGGCGCGCGTCCGTTGGGCAGGGTCATTCAGGAATCGCTCAAGAAGCCGCTGGCGGAAGAACTGCTGTTTGGCAAACTTGTCAAAGGCGGTGCAGTGAAGATCGGCCTGAAGAACGGTGCCCTGACTTTCGATATTGTTGAAAGCAAGGTGCTTGGCAGCCCGTCATCTGATGAAGACGAACGGGGCAATGAAAAAGAGGAAGAAGCAGCAGGATAATCTGCTCCTTTCTTCTGAAGTCAAAACGGGAAACGGCCAGCCAGATTAGTCTGACTGGCCGTTTTTCATGGTGATAGGTTGGGCGTAAAGCCTGTTCCAGTCAGAGACCGAAAAGTCTCCAGCAAGGGCTGGCAGACTTTTCAGGTATTCCTTTACTCGTAACGTTTGCCATTGACGGTTACATACCCCGGCACGTGCCAGGACCAGCCTGTGCCATGGTGCGTCCAGTCCACGCCTTGCCGACGCAAGGAATCATAATAATAGCGACCAACGACTTCCACCTGATCGCCTTTGTTGACCCATGGCCATGCCGGCGCGTTCATTTCATCCAGACCGGAGACAATGCGGATGGAGATATTCGGAGCAACAGCAACATAGAAATAACCATGCCAGCCACTTCGCGTCCGTTTAGCCTTGGGAGAAATGGCGACAACAGTTCCGCAGAGATGCACAGGCACATCGGCCTTGGGGCCACCGTTTTCAAAGGCCTGCTGCTTCGCAATGAAATCACGGTTGTCGCAGCTTGCGGGCGCAGTCTGATAGGTGGATGATTCTCTTGCAAAAGCAGGGGAGGTGGCAAGAGATGACCCCAAAGCCAGAAGGCCTGCACCAAAAAGGGAGCGGTAAAAGGCGGACGCTGCCATTAACGGAAAACCTTCCTTCAAACAGTAAAGATCAGACATGATCTGAGCAGGCAATGAGGTGCGGCGCAGTCCATGTCAATCAGATTGGGCCGCGCTTTCTTACGGTTGCTGTATGTTAAGGCTGCTCTTTTAAGAGCCGCGCGCGGTAGTCATCCAGAAATTTGCCAACTTCTGGAGCTGGTTTGGGTGCCTGTTGTTGCAGGTTCTGCAGGGCGCGGATAATGGCACCGATAACAACGAGGCGCGCATACCATTTATGGTTGGATGGGACGATAATCCATGGCGCATAGGGGCGGGCGGTTTCAGAAATGGCAGCCTGATAGGCTTTCTGATAGTCATCCCAATATTCGCGTTCACGCAGGTCTGACGGAGAGAATTTCCACCGTTTATCTGGAATGTCCAAACGGGCAAGAAGGCGTTCTCTTTGCTCTTCGCGTGAAATATTCAGGAAGAATTTCAGAACAATAGTCCCTTGTCGGGACAGGTAATGCTCCAGATGGCGGATATCGCTGTATCGTCCGGCCCAAAATTCCGGGGTATTGATCTCGCCGCTTAAATGCTCATGCTCCAAAAGTTCTGGGTGAACACGGGTAACCAGAACATCTTCGTACTGGCTGCGGTTGAAAATCACAATCCGCCCGACCTGTGGGGCTGCCAGATGAATACGCCACAAAAAACCATGCAGAAGTTCTGTCGGGCCAGGCTGTTTGAAGGATGTAACGGAAACACCTTGTGGATTAACGCCGGACATGACGTGCTTGATAGTGCCATCCTTGCCAGCGGCATCCATACCTTGCAGAATGATCAGAACAGAATGTGTCTGGTTGGCGTAAAGAAGATCCTGAAGGTCCAACAGGCGTTTTTTCACAGTTTTCAGAAGCTTGGCGCCATCTGCCTTGGTCAGCCCCAGATCCCCGTCATCGTTCGGATTATGGTCTTTCAGATCAAATTTATCGCCATCTGTAATGTGGTAGCTGTCCAGTGCGCGCAGAAATTTAGCGAGCTTGTTCATGCTGATCCTTCCTTGTTCTGGCGCGATGCTATGCCTGAATGACCGCTTTGTAAAAAGACCAGCAAGGAGGTCTGTTCTTTGTGTGGCGGGAGGCTCGCGAGGGCGGCCATAAAAAATAACGGCTCTTTCCCGCTTTGAATGTCATAAGAATTATAGGGGGCGGGGAGGGGCAAAAACTTGCCAAACTGCAAGCTTCACCTCATATCCAAACTATGGCTTTCAAGCATATCTCTCTTCTCAAACAGTCAACGCAGCCAGGCCATTCCTTAACTGGGCTTCTTCTGGTGGCATCGCCCGCTTTGGGAGATACTCCTTTTGCAAGAACAGTTATTTACGTGTGCGCCCATGCTCATGATGGTGGCGCAATGGGGCTGGTGGTCAATCGGCGCTTGCCCAAGCCGGGACTGGATGATGTTCTGGAGCAACTGGACATTGGCCCTATCCCACCCTTGCGCAGAATTGGTGTGTGCGCCGGTGGCCCGGTGGACGAAACGCGGGGTTTTGTTCTGCATTCTTCCGATTGGAAAAGTGAAGGCAGCCTATCCGTGACGGGTGGCGTGACCCTGACAGCCAGTCTGGACGTGCTCAAGGACATTGCAGAAGGAAGTGGCCCGCAGGATGCATTGCTGGCTATGGGGCATGCCAGTTGGGGAACCGGGCAACTTGAGGAAGAAATCTTCCGTCATGATGCTTGGCTGCTTGCTCCGCCTTCGCGTGAGATTGTGTTCGGGCAGGATTATGGGGTGAAGTGGCGGCAGGCTCTGGCCGCCATTGATATTGATCCCGTCAGCCTGACGGGCCAAACCGGCCACGCCTGAGGTATCAGGCATTCCGGCATGCTTTATTATAGATCAAAAAAAGCACTGTCCGTAGGAAAACGGACAGTGCTTTAATGCGTTATAGTGACAGAAGTTCAGTTCTGGCCAGCGAAGGTAATACCGTCTTCTTCTGCGCCGCTGCTGATGGGGCGTGCCGTGGCAGGAGCCTGTGCAAGCTGAGTGGCACCGTTCTGCGCGTTCATTTTCTTTGCCCAAGCCGTCATTACGTCATTGGCGTGAGAGTTGGTGCCAGGGCGGCGGCCATAGATAAAGCCGAAGGTGGGATAAATGGACCCAAATCCGCCAGACCGATTATTCAGCGCCACGCGGACGGCTGACCAGTCATTGTTGGGGGAAACGTCAATGACCTGAACATTGCGGCTGATGCCGTTCTGCGCCCAGTGGGATTGGTCAATGACAATGGTGCGGCTATCAACAATATTCCGCACAACAGCCACATGGCCGAGTGGCATGCGGCGTGTGCTACGGAAATTCAGCACACTACCCGGTTCCGGGGCAGAGCCGCGTTCATACACGCCAGCTGCATTATGCCACCAGTCACGGGCATTCCCGTGGAGCATAACGTCAGAAGCATTCTGGGCATAAGCCACACACTGAATAACGTGCCCACCATAACCACCTCTGTGCCACCGGCTGCCGGAAGCCGGATGCCAGCGGCCCCCAGCGTAACGGCCTGCTGCACCATGGTAGGAGGCAGCGGTAAAGGTCATTTTGTGGGGGGTAGCGTGTCTGTGCGCCACACTGCGGCTTTTGGCCATAGCAGGCTGTATGAAAGCGGATAAGGACAGAAGCGAAACAACAGCCATTTTCAGTTTAAAAGCACCAGGCCGTCCATCTCGCATCTCAGCGTACCTTTCCTGCATCGCGGGCTTAAAAGTTGTCTGCGGTTAGGTATAAACATCTGTGCAGGTCAGGCAAGCGCTCAATGCGGAGCAAAAACACTCTTTTCAGGGTTTGCACACGACAGGGTGGTTACAGAAAAAAAATAGGAATAAATTCCTATAATAAGCCACGAATCTGCCTGAATTCCCTTTGTGTCGGGTGCGTAAGCCTGAAAATGTGGAAGAGGCTCCGGCAGCAGGGAGTCGCAAAACTGTGGCGCGGATGCCACGCGCTGCGATCTCGTCCCGGCCGGAGCAAGTCAGATTATTTTGTCGTAATCAGCATGATTTCAACCAGCACGCGGGGGTCAGCCATGGCGGCCTGTACGCATGCGCGGGCAGGGGCATGATTTTCCGGAAGCCACGCGCTCCACAGCTTGTTCATCGCGTCCCGATCATTGATGTCTTTCAGCCAGATCTGGGCCTGCAGCAGGCGGGTGTTATCCGTTCCATGCTGTTCCAGCAGGGCGTCAATCTGTTCCAGAACGTCCTTGGTCTGGCCTTCAATATCCAAGTCCAGATTGCGGGCAACCACGCCCTGCGTGAAAATAAAGCCATGGTATTCCACCACGGAAGAAAGAATCGGGTTGGGGTTTGTCCGTAGAATCTTGCTCATGAAAGGTCTCTTGCTTTTGCAATAACAGAGGCAGCCCTGTGCCGCTCCGATAGGGCCAGTGTTCCGGCTAAGCGTGTCGCGGTCAACCGGACTGTGCAGGCAGGCGGGCATAGGCCGCCAACCGCTCAGCCGTATCAAAATCCACAAGTTCCTCAAGAGGCGCAGGCACCAGATGCACTTTCTGCCCGAGTGCCTGAAGAAGGGAGCGCCCTCCTTTATCTCCACGCACCTGTTTCAGCGCCTCGAATGCCGTGCTTTCCCACACCACCGGGTTGGCTGGGCGGCCTCCACGGTCCGGCGCAGTGGCAACGGCGTGGTAGCGTCTGTGTTCTGCCAGCAGACTATTCAGCAGCCCGACAGAAACCAACGGCATGTCGCCCAGACATACCAGTAGAGTTGAGGCTTTCAGGGCCTCGGCGGCTTCAATTCCGGCTCGCAAAGAGGCTGAAAGCCCGTCCGCCGCATTCTGTGCGAGACAAAAATGCAGCTTGGGGGTGTTCTTGAAGGTAGCTTGCAAATGCGCGGCAAGTTCCGGTTTGTCGGGCGGAACCACCACCACCACCTGCTCGGCTTTGCTCAGAAGGGCCGCAGAGGTGGTTCTGGCCAGCATGGTTTGGCCTGCGGCGTCTTGTGCCATCAGCTTATGGGCAGGCGCCGTGCGGGAGGAACGCCCGGCAGCCAGCACAAGAGCTACTGGCCGGAAAGCGTTTTTTTCCGCTACCACCCCGGTTGCTCGGCAAGAGGTGAACCACGCCGAACGGCCACTATTTCTGCAAGGATGGAGAGAGCGATTTCTTCCGCACCCACGGCACCAATCGCTAACCCGACTGGCCCATGAATACGCTTCAGATCCTGATCAGAAAAGCCGATTTCCTTCAAACGCTTCATTCGGCTTGCCTGCGTTTTGCGTGAGCCTAAAGCCCCAATATAGAAGGCGGAGCCTCGTAAGGCGGCTTCCAGTGTAGGGTCATCAAGCTTGGCATCATGAGTCAGGGTGACAATGGCGGTCATGCTGTCCATGCCCAACGCTTCCAGCGCTTCATCCGGCCATTCTGTAATCAGCGTTTCGCCTGGAATAAAACCAGGGAAACGTTCCGGGGTCGCCAGCGCTGTGCGCGGATCTATCACTAAGGGAGAAAGCCCGGTCATCATGGCCATTTGCGCCAGATGCTGGGCAATATGCACAGCCCCGACAATGAGCAGGCGCGGCGGCGGCGTAAGAGGCTGCAGGAACCAATCCGTCCCATTTTCTGTAAGCGTGCTGCATCTGCCGTGGCGCAGGCACTCCTGTGCCGCATTGGTCAGAAGGTCTGCTTTTTCTGTGGTGCAGGAGGCATTCATAAGTCGATGCTGACGGGTATCCAGGGTGCGCATTAGCACGGCAGGTTTCCGGCTTGCCTGAAAAATGCAGGCTTCTTCCAGAAGGTGAAATGGAAAGGTACCTGTGGGGCAGGTCTTGCAGCCAATGGCTTCCACCAGAACATCCAGCTTGCCTCCACAGGCCAACCCGACATCCCACGCCCGTTTGCTGCTGACACCGTAGGAGAGGATTTCCGCCGGTGCGCCATCCATGATGGCCTGCGCGGTGGTGATGACGTCAGTTTCAACGCAGCCGCCACTCACAGATCCTTCAACGCGTCCTGTCTCGCTGATAGCCATGAAGCTTCCGGCTGGACGGGGTGAACTGCCCCATGTGCCAACCACTGTTGCCAGCGCAACTTTCTGGCCTGCCCGAACCCAGCTTAAGGCATGGTCAAGCGGGGTCATTACCTGTGGACGTGGGCTTGCGTGGGCAAGGTGCGAGGAGGGCAGGGGCAGGGCGGTCATGCAGCCAGTTTATAACAATTACGTGTCTTCTGCACACAACCGAAACAAGGGGCAGGGCTGCTTGAAGGAGAGGTTCCCTGTTGCACCCCCTCTTGATACGTCGGAGAAGAACACTACGTTACAACAGAGTGTTATTTAAGAAAGCAAGGATGCTATAAAATGGCAGAATCAAGAGACGGTCGCGTAATCTACGTTGTGGCGGATGGCGGCAAAGTCCGTTTCCTGCATGACGCTCAGGGTGAATTCAAAGATGTGCAGGATTTTGATGCGCATGATCATGAAGGCACGCCCGGCAAAGTTCCGTCCGGGTCCACACCGGCAGACAACGCAAAAGATGCCTTTGCCCGCGTTGTGGCCGATCGCATCAATGCGCTGGTAAACAAGGGTGGTCAGATTGACGGCTTTGTGCTGGCAGCCCCTGCGCCTGTGCTGCATGAAATCCGCACGCATCTCAGCAAACCGGCAGAAGCCAAGCTGATCAAGAGCTTCCCCAAGGATCTCACAAACATTCCGGCGCATGACCTGCGGAGCCATTTTGATATTCCGGCAACCGGCTGGCAGCTTCCTGCCTGAGGTCTGCGGTCTAGTTATTTGTCACAAAACTGCCAGAGCGTTGCCTCTGGCAGTTTTTTTATGGACGTTGTCTTGGAAGCGCGTCAGTGAAAGCAGGAACGTTTCTCTCAACAGTTGCAGGGGAGAGACAATGTCGTGCCACGCGCGTGCGTAGTTTGGATGATGGAGGAGAACAGTTTTGCACCAGGCCTATTCTGGCATGCAGTTGCAGGTTATCCCGGTAACGCCTTTTCGTCAGAACTGTTCTGTCTTGTGGGATGAAGCAACACGGCAGGCTGTGGTGGTGGACCCCGGAGGCGATGCGGATGTGCTGGCAGAGGTCATCCGGCAGAATGGTCTGACGGTAGAGGCGATTCTGCTGACACATGGGCATCTTGATCATGTCGGAGGAGTGGCCGCGCTTTCCCGTTTGCTGGCTAAAACACAAGAAACGCCTCCTGTTGTTATTGGTCCAACAGTGGAAGATGAGTTTCTTCTGTCCTCCATTGAAAATCAGGCACGCCATTTCGGTCTGGAAGGGCTGGAAAACGCCAAGGTGGATCGGTACCTTGCCGAGGGCGAGCAGGTAAAGGTTGCCGGGCGAACGTTTGATGTCCTGCATGTTCCGGGCCACACCCCCGGCCATGTTGTGTTTGTTGATAAGGCAGCACGCTTCGCCTTTGTGGGGGATACCCTGTTCCGTGGCACCGTGGGGCGCACGGACTTCCCTTATGGGGATGGACATCTTCTTGTAAGATCTATCAAAGAAAAACTGCTTCCCTTGGGGGATGATGTTGTCATTATGCCGGGGCATGGTGGCTCAAGCACCTTGGGTGCTGAACGCATGAACAATCCGTTTCTCTGTGCCGGTTGATTAGGAGTTCGTAAGTGAGACAGGGTATTCTTGGGGTGGCAGCGGCCTGCCTTCTGGCAGGTAGCGTGTTGGGAGCCACTGCCATGGCCAGCACGGAAGATATGAGCGAACCAACACAGGCTCAGCCGGTGTTGCCACGTGAAAATCTGACGATTGTGTCTGCCAGCGGCCGACACGTGTTTTCAGTAGAACTGGCGCGTACGCCACGCCAGCAGCAGGTGGGAGAAATGTTCCGCACCAACCTGCCGGATAATAGCGGTATGTTGTTTCTTTGGGCCACTCCTCAACAGAGCGACATGTGGATGGAAAATACGCTGGTTCCGCTTGATATCGTGTTCATAGCGCCAGATCATCGTATTCAGGCCATTGCAGAAAATGCCGTGCCACGCAGTCTGGCTCATATCAGCAGTCATGGGCCGGTTTCGGCTACACTTGAACTGGCTGGCGGGGTAACAGCCAAGATGGGTATAACCGTGGGGGACAAGGTGGAAGCGCCGTCTCTGGAGAAAAAATCCTGACGTCGTGTTTTTTCTGCCTGGTTGAGTCAGGCAGAAAAAACGTTAGAGGATATACGCAATCCCAATCAGGGGGTTGTATCGAGGCAAGAACGTGACGATTTTTGTAACAGGGGCGGCTGGCTTCGTTGGCTACCATGTCAGTCAGGCGCTTCTGGCAAGAGGAGAGAGGGTTATCGGGGTTGATAACCTGAATACCTATTACAGCCCTGCTCTGAAACAGGCGCGTCTGGCCCGCTTGCAACAGCAGCCACATTTTGTTTTCCATCAGCTTGAAGTGTCAGATACATCTGCCCTTACGCAGATTGCTGAGCAGGAACCCTCCATCACTGGCGTGCTCCATTTTGCTGCACAAGCGGGCGTTCGGTATTCCATGAACAATCCGGCGGCCTTCGCTGAGTCAAATGTGCTCGGACATGTGTCCGTGCTTGAATTTGCCCGCAGGCTGCCAAGGTTGGAACATCTGGTTTATGCCTCTTCCTCGTCAGTGTATGGGCGCAATACGTCCTTGCCGTTTCGGGAAACCGACAGGGTTGATGAGCCCGGCTCTTTTTACGCCGTTACAAAACGTGCAGGAGAACTGACCTCATCCACCTATAGCCATCTCTATGGTTTGCCGCAGACAGGCCTACGGTTTTTCACGGTGTATGGCCCTTGGGGGCGGCCGGATATGGCCTATTACAGCTTTGCGCAGGCCATATCCCACGGAAAAGATGTTACCCTTTACGAAGGAGACGCGCTGGCGCGGGACTTCACCTACATCTCAGACGTGGTGGCAGGTGTTCTCGCCGTTTATGAAACTCCGCCTCCCGCAGGCGAAGCGCGCGTGCTGAATATTGGCAATCACCGGCCAGAACCTGTTCGGTATCTGGTGAAGTTGCTTGAGCGCGAACTGGGATGCACAGCCAAGCTGCGATTGCGCCCTCGGCCAGAAGCTGATGTTGAAACAACATGGGCCTCTATTGATGCCATTCACGATCTGACTGGCTGGAAACCGACCACCCACCTCGAAGACGGTATCAGCGAGTTTGTGGCTTGGTTCCGAAGATACGAAAATTCCAGCCCCGCCCTTTTGTAGAGAACAACAGATCCCCGTTTTTTGCGGGGATTTTTTTTGCTTTGTTTGCGGGGTTGGAGGGGCGGCTTTCTGCGATTGTTGTGTTTGTGGGTGAGGTAATCTGGGCGTGCTGCTGCGCCTAGTGTGCTCAGGGTTGGCTGGGCTGGCTGTAGTTAGTGTGGTGTTGCTTCATGAGTGCCTTGCCGTGCCGTGGCGTGAGGGTGCTGGGATGGGGGAAGTTGTGCGGAAGTGGCTTCTTACTTCCGGCGTATGGTGTGCTTGGCGACCTGCTGAGGGTTACGGCTGCTCCTGAGGCTGTGTGGGTCTTGTTGGGGTGAAGATGGGCGCGATCATGGACAATAGTTAACATT
>NZ_LHZU01000037.1 GCF_001580995.1 Acetobacter senegalensis | reverse complement strand
AACGAGCAACGAGCAACGAGCAACGAGCAACGAGCAACGAGGTGAGGGAAAGGGGGCGGCGCTGCTTTTACTGGGCCAGATAACCGCCATCTACCGGCAACACCGCGCCGGTGATGAAGGAGGCTTCATCTGATGCCAAAAACAGAATGGCGTTGGCAACTTCTTCCGGTTTTCCCATACGACCCAGCGGGTGCATGCTGACAACCTTTTCAATGCCATCCTTCCCCAATCCGGCTACGGCCGGGGTATCAATCGTGCCGGGGGCAACGGCATTTACGCGCACACCGTGGCTGGCAAGGTCAATGGCCAGATGTTTCGTAAGGCCAGATGCTACAAATTTGGCAGGGCCATAAACAGCCTGCCCCTTCTGGCCCGCAAAGGCAGAAATGGAGGACAGGCAGACAATGGAACCTTTGCCCGCTTTGACCATTTCAGCAGCTGCGTATTTGCAGCTTAAAAACATACCCCGGCCATCAACCGCCATGGTGTGGTCCCACAAATCAACCGTGGCGGAGGCAAGATCAGCTTCCGGGATAATCCCTGCATTGGCCACAAGAATATCAATGCCGCCAAATGTGCTGACAGCTTCTTCCATAAGCCGTTTGATATCGGCTTCACTGGAGACATCGCCAGCCACCCCAATGGCTTGTGCGCCGATATTTTCAAGCTGCTGTACCAGATCATCCAGCGGGCCTTGGTCCTGATCGTTCAGAACCAGTTTTGCCCCTTCACGCGCAAAGCGTTCCGCAGTGGCACGGCCCATACCACGGGCTGCTCCGGTAATAACGGCAACCTTGCCCTGAACTCGGCCTTCTATTGCGTTTGTCGGCATAATAATCAACTCATTCCTGATAATAAAATGGAGAATGCAAGACGCAGTTTGCACAATCTGGCAGGTTTGTTTTTGGGTGTCTTTTTAAGGCCGGTTGCGTGGGGCTTGTCTTGCAATAATCCATCATTGCACGGTCAAGTCCCTCTTTCCAGTCTCAAAAATTTACTGCCGTCTTCAACTGCGTATTTTACAAAACGGGGTTTGAAAATGTCGTCCTGTTATTCTTTCAGAAACGGGCGGCCCTCATGCGCAACCAACAGATCATGCATGTCTGTCGCATGCTCTTCTTCTTCGGCCAGAATCCGTTCCAGCATGATACGGGTTGTGGGGTCCTTGTCACCAAAATAGCGGATCAGTTCACGGTAGTGCTCAATCACAAGGCGCTCGGCTACCAGATTCTGGCGCACCATTTCCACCAGATTGCCCCCTTTGCCGTATTCACTGGCGGAGCGTGTAGCCAGACCTTCCGGGTCAAAGTTCGGCGTGCCGCCAAGCTGGTCAATGCGGTTGGCCGCTGCCAGCATATGGGCGCGTTCTTCCTTGGCATGCGTTGCGAATTCTGCGGCAACGCTTTCGCTGGTCAGCCCTTCAACAGAAATGGAATGCATGGTGTAGCGCAGCACGCACACAAGTTCGGTTGCCACTACGGTTTGCAAAAGATCAATGGCAGTCTGCACATCCCCTTCATAAGTGGGGGTGACAGCACCTTTCTCAATGGATTTCTGGGCCCGTTCGCGCAGGGTCTGTACGTCTGTCAGAAACGTATTTTCTGTTGTTTGCGCCATGGAGCACTCTCCTGTCTAAAATAGATTTTAATCCTGCATTGCAGGACATTTCGCTTTTAACAACAGGCTCAAGCCGGAATGGTTGCAGAGTTTTTTTAACGCTCTTGTGACTAGCGGCTCAGGAACTCTCACGGTAGGGGCGTGCTCGGTGCTCGGTGCTCGGTGCTCGGTGCTCGGTGCT
>NZ_LHZU01000054.1 GCF_001580995.1 Acetobacter senegalensis | reverse complement strand
CTGAAGGCCGCAGGTTCAAATCCTGCCCCCGCAACCAATGAATCCTGCACTAAGAACTTATTAAGAACGCCAGCATCCGGATGATGCATGGCGTTCTTCCTGTTTGATGCAAAACTCAGCATCGCCGCCAGGTCACCCTCAAGGAAAATCGCTAGCTCGTCCTTCTCGGGAATAAGCCTGATCCGCGTGATCAGGGACCGGATGGCTTCCTTAGTCTGCGTCCCGGTGGCTTCGTTCTGCAGGCTGTCGTGGAGGACGCCGATCTTCTGGCGATACAGTTCCGCCATGTTCGGATGCAGCAGAGGCGGCGGGGAAGGGGCTTCGGCCAGCCGCGCTTCGATCTCTGCCTTGCGGGCTTCGAGTTCCTCCATGCGTGTCTTGAGAGCAGAACTGGCAAAGCCGTCGAGGATTGCCTGCACGGCCTTGTCGAGTTCACGCTTGATTTTGGGGAGTTCGGATTTCAGGGTAGCCAGATCGGCTCCTTTTTCCATCCGCAGCCGGTTGACCTCTCGTGTGAACTCCTCACAAAATTCCTTGAAGAGGGCAGGATCCATCATCTGGGTCTTCAGACCGTTGAGCACGGATTTTTCCAGAACATCCCGTCGAATTGTCAGGCGGTTCTCGCAGGTGCCCTTGTTGCGGGCTGTCGAGCAGCCAAGATGGTGTTTCGAGATCATCGAGAAGCCACCGCCGCAACAGCCGCATTTGATCAGGCCTGTCAAGAGATGGGTCGGACGCTGCAGGGCGTTGAGCGGATGTGTGCCGGTGCCGCGGGATTTCTGCGACCAGGTCGTCTTGCTTTGACGGGCTTTGACCGCATCCCAGAGATCCTGCTCGATAATCCGCAGTTCAGGAACATCCTGAAGAGTCCATTCGGATTCAGGGTTGAGGCGCGAGACGCGTTTGCCGGTGTTGGGGTTCTTGATATAGCGCAGGCGGTTCCACACGAGGCGCCCAATATAGAGTTCGTTATTGAGAATACCCGTGCCGCGTTCGCGATTGCCATTGATCGTTGACGGACTCCAGGCCCCGGACAGGGGGCCGTGATGGCCTTCGGCATTCAGAGACAGGGCAATGGATTTAGGGGATTTGCCGTCAGCATAGTCCCGAAAGATCCGTCGGACGATATTGGCCTGTTCGCCATTGATCGCGCGTTCGCCGCAGATCGCCTCGCCATGAGCGTCGTGTTGCCGGACAACATCGTAACCATAGCACAGGCCACCACCAGACTTCCCCTGTTCGACACGACCGCGCAGGCCGCGTCTGGTTTTGTTGGCCAGTTCCTTGAGGTAGAGCGCATTCATCGTGCCAGTGAGGCCGATGTGAAGAGGGGTGATCTCGCCGCCTTCCGAGAGCGTGACGATCTTTACCCCCGCGAAGGTCATGCGCTTGAACAGGCCGGCAATATCTTCCTGATCGCGGGATAGACGGTCCATGGCTTCGGTCAGGAGGATCTCGAAGCGACCGGCGGTGGCATCGGTGATGAGGTCCTGGATACCCGGACGGATCAAGGACGCCCCCGAAATTGCCCGGTCGGAATAGCTGTCGACGATCGTCCATCCCTGTTGTTCTGCGTACGTGCGGCAAATCCGGAGTTGATCCTCAATGGACGCATCACGCTGAGTGTCAGAAGAGTAGCGGGCGTAAAGGACAACTCTCATGGCGGTCTGTCTCCTGATGCTGTAACGTTCTGCTGGGTGCTTTGCTGACGCAACTGATCTGCTTCAAACCACTCTCGCGCGGCACTGCGCGCAAAAAGGCGCACAACTGTTCGCAGGTGGCTCTCTGAACGTGAAGGACTGTTTCTGTCTGGAGCGGCAGGGCTGGCAGCGGGATGCTTCGGGCTCATGGTGAATCACCAGAAGCACTTCTGCAAGAGTCGTTTGTGCAGATCGTTGCACTGAAGCTGGCATAAATCGCGCACTCTTTGAGTGCGATGATGTAAGAAAAATCTCTGCTGTGACTTTGCATAATACCCCCTCGTTGTCAGAGGGCACTCTGCGCAGGCCTGATAAATGAAATGGAATCCGCATTTTTGCGGATTCTGACGGATCGCTTATTGCGGCTTCTGATTCACATCTTTGTAGCTCCGCAGAGCGTCAACAATTGCGCGCGGCAGAGGAGGAAGGATCATGGCTGGATAGGACGTTTGAAGCGGCTCTTCCAAAGACTGTTTTTGACGCATTGACGCGCAGTTTTTTGTGTCCACCTGATGCAGGAGTTCCTGTGCGTAAAGACCTTGTGCTTTGTAGTCTTTCCCAAGCAAGGGCTCCTGAAGGAATACCTGCCCGTCCGCTCGGGAAACGATACGATGCATGTCTTCGATCTCGGCAGGATACAAGTCGCTCTCGAGTGTAACGATCTGCTGTGGGAGAAGCAGTGGTTTAGAGCGTTCGTGCGTCGCTTTGCGCGTTAAAAGCTGCTGAAAGCGCAGAGCGTAGATGATCGTGGCTTTTGTTAAGAGCTCATCGTCGGGGTCGTCCATAAAACTGACGCCAGCGCGGTATCCTCTCAAAAGGCCGTCTGGTCCCGATTGATATGACGGCCATCGACTGTCAAGGGGGTTTTGGGGGATGTACGGATGGCTGGAGATGACACTCATGGCGCCCAGAATAGGCGCAACCGGGAGAAAGTATTCCTTGAGTGCCATGAACTGGGTGCGGCCGGTGCTATAACTGACCTGCTTTTCAGATGGTTTGCGTGGGACCGTAAACCCGCGTTTCCATAAGAGGGGAGCGCTCGCGTCGATCAGGTAATCCGCTGGATCGCGCCCTCGGGAGATTTCTCCTGCGGCATAACCAAAAACATGAGCAAGGCGTTCCCACGAGAGGGGAATATCCGTGTGGTGCAGGCTTTGTCGTAGCGCAATCTGCATGGCAAGCCCAATGATGGCCCGTCCGTCTTCAATGAGGCTTGCTCGCATGGTGACATAGTCGCGGAATGGGTAAGCAGGATCCGGATGGCTCAGTTTTCTTTCAAGGCGAACTGTTCTTGTCTGGGAAGCCCAGAAGTTTCTTTCATTCCGATATCGAAAAATAGCGTCTAATTTCTCCTGTGCGACCTGATTTGGGAGCAGGCATGTGGGCCACTCCTGATCGAGCTGCTGTGCAAGATCTTTGGACGTTTCGAAGTCAAAGGCGTCGATGAAGTCGAGAAAACACTGTCCTGAACTTCTGAGAGCAGACCTATAATGTCTTTGAGAATAGGCCTCATGCATGAGGTGAAGATTGATGTAATCGTAACTGCATTTGTATTGCGCTTCATGATTGGAATAACATTTTTCAGCGCTTAATTTTTGTTTTTTGAAGAGCTCCAGACGTCGCAGTCGTTCCGTTGCAAGAAGGGTGGCCTGTAATTTAAGATTAAGACGTAAAAAAGGATATCTTGAGGGTAAGGTAATTCTTTTATAGACAGGTCCAATACTTTCCTTTCTGGCCATTTCTTCCGCCTTTTCTGAGGGGGTGGTTCAGATCCGCATTGTCCATCAGGCTCGTCACAGCCTGAACTTCTATTCTGATGTGATCGAAAAATGTCTCATAAACGAACATCATCTGCATTTTAAAAAACCAATTAAAAACAACAATATTCGAAAACACCGAGGCAAATACGAATACCGGAAAATACGGCTTCTGACGCGCTGACATTCGCTATTTTCCGCAGAAAATAGCCATAATCAAACTGTCTTCTCATCTGCCATCACCCCCATATTGGCAGAAAACTGCCGTTTCCAGCGAATCAGCCTGCTGAAAAAGGGTCTTCCCAGTATACCGGCAACGCCCAAATTCGCAGTCACTACACGGTGCCTGAATC
>NZ_LHZU01000051.1 GCF_001580995.1 Acetobacter senegalensis | reverse complement strand
CTTTCGTACGCCTCGCGGCGCCCGAAACCCTTCAGGCAAGCGGAAGGTCGGGTTATAGGATAAAAATTACCAAAATGGACACAAAGTGAACGGATCGGGCAAATCATTCTTTGAGCATTTACTCATAGCCAGCAGCATAAAGTAATCGGACATGAGTCCCAGCGCTAATGCTCCAACTCCGTCTCGTACGACTGCGGGAGGCAGATCTCGTCACAGCCAGCTATCTCCATTACAACAGAGTTAAGAGACAGCCTCTAAGAAATAGGAGAGCGCACGATGGAAGATGCCGAGATTTATGAGTTGGCAGGTGAGGTTTTAAGCCGCATCACTAATAATATAAACGACACAGTATACGCCCCTCTGGGCGGAAAATTGTCGATTTCTTGGAGTGAGAAGGAAATTTATGGCGCCTACGCGTCCTCTCTAAGTCAAAGCGACAAACCGCCGCAGCACAGCATCACGATATACTACGAGTTTGTGCGACAGGTGTGGCGTGACATCGAAAATTTTTGCGAGTTCCTGCGAAGCAGGCCAGAAGGAGATTTTACCCCCTACGAGTTTTATGACAATCCCTCGAAACTCCCCAGATGCTTTAACGAAGACGAACACGTCAGGAACATGTTCGTCGCGGCGATCACGTGGGTGTATTTCCATGAGCTCGGCCACCTCATGCAAGAGCATGGCATCATACGCCACGAGTGGGGGCCGAGGGGAGATGAAGCCATGCAAACGACTGACGTCCACGATTTCGAGGTTTCGCATCACAAACCCATCCATGGTCGAGAAGCACTGGTCTCTCATGTTACGGAACTTGCCGCCGACTTCGCGGCGACGCACTTCTACGCCATGGAATTGCTTCGACATATAGAGGAGCCTAGCTTCGCCGACGATCAGGAGCGGCCCGAAGTTTTTTCTGGGACACTTTACCTAATGGTGTGCGGCCTCTCTTTGGTCTTTTTCCGTTTCAACGGAAGTAAGCCTATTGTTCCGATAGCGGCTGTTGAAGGCTCTCATCCGAAGCCCTTGACTCGACTGGAGCTTCTTTTACCTCACCTCTACGAGTACTTGGGCGTGATGAAGACGGAGGCAGGTCACGGCTTAAATCAAGAGCAACTTGAAGTGCTTTGCGCAAAGGCTGTTTTTTCGACTACTATGTATTGGTCGATGACCAATACAGAAGACCACAAATTCGACGATCGCTTCATGCTGCAAGGCGTTCAATCCAGTCCAGCCATTATGCAATATCTCCAGCCAGTTGTGGCGATTTGGGATGAAATGTTGCCCAGAATCAAAGAGGTGCGCCGCTTTGATTCGCCCCTTATTCTGATGCATTTTACGGACGCGTTCAGAGAGAAACTTAACAGCGTGAGCACTCAGGGAAGCGGTCCGGAAGCGAACGCCACTGCCGTTACCCCCTCATCACCTGATGAGTTTCGAATGTCGAGCGAGTAAGCGTGCGTGCGGAAGTTGGCTATCAGGAGTTTCCATCTGAGTGCTCGATGTTTTATGTCGGCTTCCGGGAAACTCTTCTAACCACCTGATGTCTGACATGTAGGCGACTGCCGCCTGTCTGCTTTGTTTTTTCTGAGGCGACAGACGGTCAATTATGTCGAGTAAAAACTCATTCATGAACGCGTCTCTCATCCGGGCAGTGCAGATCTGATGCGTCCATGTGCACACCAGATCCACACTGAAGAACTGGAGCCGTCTGGACTGCAAACGTAATTTCAGAGGCCCGTCCGCTAAGATGACTAGGTCGCTTTTTGATTCAGACAGTAAGGTTTAACCGACCCTTTGCAGCGGAACGGGCTGAACAGCCACAGATCCCGGAACGCTTTGGATCTGACGCTCCCGGTCCAGATAGCGCAGGCAACTGACCCGCAGAAAAGACGCCATATTGGGCAGCTCACCCCGAAGCTCCAGAATTTCATCCGAAAGCTTCGTGATGAGTTGGTTGACGGTCATGCCATCGGCTGCGGCAATTTCCGTCAAGACATCCCAGAACATGTTCTCCAGCCGGATCGTGGTGACGACACCATGGATCCGCAGGGACCGTGTCCGGCTTTCGTAAAAGATCGGGTCGGCGCGGACGTAGAGTTCACACATGGCGGGTCTTTCCCTGCGGATAACAATCAGGCTTCGATCTTCGTGCCCAGAACCTTAAGGAACTGGCCGATCCAGGCCGGGTGTGCTGGCCATGCTGGTGCTGTCACCAGCTTACCGTCCGTCACAGCCCCATCAATCGCAATCGCCTGATAGTCTGCGCCTGCAAGGATCATTTCAGCACGACAGGCGGGATAGGCAGAAACCTTGCGACCGGAAATGACATTGGCAGCAGCGAGAAGCTGCGGGCCATGGCAGACGGCAGCAATCGGCTTGTCAGCCGTCACAAAGGCCCGGATCAAGTCCAGCACGCTTTCATCGGTGCTGAGCTGTTCAGGCGCACGACCGCCCGGAATGACCAGCGCATCGTAATCATCTACTTTCGTGTCTGCATAGGTGGCGTTGAGCGTGAAGTTGTGGCCACGCTTTTCGGTGTAGGTCTGATGGCCTTCGAAATCGTGGATGGCCGTCGCCACCTGCTCGCCAGCCTTCTTGCCCGGAGACACCACATCCACCTTGTGTCCAACCATCAGCAGCATCTGGAATGGCACCATGATTTCGTAATCTTCAACGAAATCACCTGCGAGCATGAGAATACGTTTACCAGCCATGAGATCATCCTGACGATCGAGGTTCAAAAGACGGACTCCTTCTTACCGTATGCAGAAGGACTGTGGGTAATAGGTGGTAACGACAGAGGTGGACCCGTTTGTTCGGACAGTTTTATGGGCTTGATAAGCTATACCCGGTTGTCGTTATGCCGCCCTTCTGACGGCGTTGCTGTTGGCCATCTGGTCCGGGGTTAACCCCGGACCAGATGGCGTCGGCACGTCATGATACGCCTCATCAGGCGTACGTCCAGCCAGCGCCGTATGCGGACGCCTTTCGTTATAATGGGCGATCCATCTGCCA
>NZ_LHZU01000035.1 GCF_001580995.1 Acetobacter senegalensis | reverse complement strand
AAAGAAGCCATGAAGATTGTAGTACCTGTCAAACGGGTTGTTGATTACAACATCAAGCCGCGTGTTAAGGCGGATGGTAGCGGTGTTGAAACTGCTGGCGTGAAGATGTCCATGAATCCTTTTGACGAGATTGCGGTTGAAGAAGCCATTCGTCTGAAGGAGAAGGGTGTCGCGACGGAAGTTGTCGTTGTGTCCATTGGTGTGCAGCAGGCGCAGGATACGCTGCGCACGGCCATGGCCATGGGGGCAGACCGCGCCATTCTGGTTCTGTCTGAAGAAAGCCCGGAACCTCTGGCGGTTGCCAAGGTGCTCAAAGCCATTGTGGCCAAGGAAGAACCGGGTCTGGTGATTCTGGGCAAACAGGCCATTGATGATGATATGAACGCCACAGGCCAGATGCTGGCCGGCCTTCTGGGCTGGGGGCAGGGCACGTTTGCCGGCAAGGTGGATGTTGCGGATGGCTCCGTGCGTGTGAGCCGTGAAATTGACGGGGGGACGGAAGAGGTTTCTCTCACGCTGCCCGCCATCATCACCGCTGATCTGCGCCTGAACGAACCGCGCTATGCCTCACTGCCCAACATCATGAAAGCCCGCAAGAAGCCGCTTGAAACGCTGAATGCGGCTGATCTGGGTGTGGATATGACGCGTCGCCTCACCGTCGTCTCCGTGGCGGAACCGCCGCAGCGTCAGGCGGGTGTGAAGGTTGGCTCTGTGAGTGAGCTGGTTGAGAAACTGCGTAACGAAGCAAAGGTAATCTGATCATGACCGCTCTTGTTCTTCTCGATCATGAAGACGGCCGGATCAGACAGGCCGCTCTTGCCGCCGTGACGGCTGCTGCCAAGCTTGGTGATGTGCATGTACTGGTTGCCGGTGATGACGCCGTAGCGCAGGAAGCCGCCAAGATTGCCGGTGTTTCCAAGGTGCTGCATGCGGCCGACGCCCGTTATGCGCATGAACTGGCTGAGCCGCTGGCCGCGCTGATTGTCTCTCTTGCTGGTGGGTATGACCACATTGTTGCGGCAGCGGGTGCGGTGGGCAAGAATGTGCTGCCACGTGCGGCTGCGCTGCTGGATGTGCAGCCTATCCCTGATGTGATCAGCATTGTGGATGGCGATACATTCGTGCGCCCCATCTACGCAGGCAACGCTCTGGCAACCGTCAAATCGTCCGATACGAAGAAAGTGCTGACGGTTCGCAGTTCTGCCTTTGATGCCGCTGCTGCGGAAGGCGGCTCTGCTCCGGTTGAAACGGTTGCTCCGGTGGACAGCCCGGCTGTTTCCAAGTTTGAGGCGGTGCATCTGTCTGAATCTGAGCGCCCTGAACTGGAATCCGCCCGGGTTGTGGTGTCTGGTGGCCGTGGACTTCAGAGCGAAGAGAAGTTCCACATTCTGGACCCGCTGGCTGACAAGCTGGGCGCTGCCATTGGTGCTTCCCGTGCGGCTGTGGATTCCGGTTTTGTGCCCAACGATTATCAGGTTGGTCAGACCGGCAAGATCGTGGCCCCTGATCTGTATCTGGCATTCGGGATTTCGGGCGCTATCCAGCATCTGGCCGGCATGAAAGACAGCCGCGTGATTGTTGCGGTGAACAAGGACCCTGAAGCCCCCATCTTCCAAGTGGCGGATTATGGCATTGTGGGAGATCTCTTCGAGATCGTTCCTCAGCTTACAGAAGAACT
>NZ_LHZU01000099.1 GCF_001580995.1 Acetobacter senegalensis | reverse complement strand
ACGCAAAAAAAGAACCAATTAACGGTTCTTCGATCCCTCCACGTCATGCCATTCTATCCTGATCGCCGTCGCTCTCCCCCTGGACCGGACGCTATTCTTCCGGAATTCACGGTCGACCTCCGGCAGTTCAATGATCTGAAACAGAGATGCAAGTCTGCAGGACTGAGTGTCGCTGGGGTGCGTCTTCTTGTGCTCCATTCCGAGACAGGCCCAACTGCCGTCACACTGCAGAGAACTCTGGACAAGATGTTGGGACAGCATCACACACCGGGGATTGCGTCGGTCCAACGTGCACTGAACTCTCTTGCCACACATGGCATTGTCGAGCGGATCGTAAAAGAAGACCGGATATTTCATTACACCCTTCCCCAAGACGTCGAACATGCGGAAGACGACGAACCCGTCCCACTCCTGACATTTGTAGATGCGAACACCGGCCGCAAGACGCTGTGTAATGAACCCGAATTGACCAGCCTCCTGCGGCTCGTCGCCTCGCAGTGTGGCTATAACCTCAAGGAGGCTGCAATGACGGTTGCCACCGGGGCTATGGCACCGTGTCCGCGGGCTGGCCGCTGCCAGCAGGTTTCCTGAAGCGATCGATCGCTGCAAAGGTGTGCCTGAACAGACCACGCGGATCCCTGTTGTCGCTATGACTGATTCCCCGCTATGCACGACTTATTGTATGTAGTTGAAACCAAGTTCGGGAAGCCATTTACTGGGCTGTGTGTGCTGCACGTTATGATGGGAGCCTTGCGTTCCGTTGGCGAGAGCGACCTCGGCTCGCACAGGCTCTGATCGGCAAGTGGCAATTTTGGCGACGCACCCGCCGGTTTTCCCCAATGACGTCTCACAACCT
Organism: Acetobacter senegalensis; assembly: GCF_001580995.1. GTDB lineage: Bacteria > Pseudomonadota > Alphaproteobacteria > Acetobacterales > Acetobacteraceae > Acetobacter > Acetobacter senegalensis. Next base: position 23,434 of record NZ_LHZU01000099.1, on the reverse strand, counting down.
GACAACTAAGAGTGCTGTCGCGAGGATGGGGAAGCACTGGATTTTGCCATCCCCCGATGGCGCGTCCTGACAAATATATTTAGAAAACATTTTTCATGCTCAAATCCCGAAGACTATGACAGTTTCTTTCTTCCTCGATGTGGACGCACGCCAGAACCTGTCGCATTTAAACTTCTATTTTGCGGTTGAGCAGACCATTTGCGCGGCCCCCTCCGGCGCTGGCATTATACACTGCTAATCGAGGCATGCGTTGGCACAATGCAACTGATCGCCTGCGCGCGGCTCACCGGCATGAAATATCTGTGTTACGAAATCAGTGATACAGAGCCACAGGGAGCGATGCCTGACACCTCTAACCGGCAGATCCTCCAGAAATACTGTGTAAGCCACGCTTTTCTGGAAAGACGCAGCACTGCGCAGCTGTTCGCGCTGTTTCGTGCGAACTCGTCCGAAGTAAGGGAAGCTCTCGACAAGGAAAAAATCCTGGTCTTTTTCCCTGCTAACGTGCTCCGAATGGCCTCGACCTCGCTGTCATGCTGCTGCGCAATGGAATTAACGTGGTCATCTCCCAGTTCGAGTGCACATCGCGAGCGATTGGTGTTCAGCAAAGCATTTACGCAGCGCGTCATACTGCTCTACGTACGGACATACGGCCGGGCGATTACACCGCATTTTCAGCACCGGATGGCTTCACTTCGCGCTGCTTCGACCGAAGCTATCTGCAACGGCGGCTTTCGCGGGAGTTTCAAGATATGTGCCAGATGTCGTTTCTGGATGAGACGGATCTCTTCAGCATCGCCTTTCTGGAGACGCCCTTCAGAAGCGCCGATCGGCGATGGCGGACACACAGCTGAATATCGTTGTACGTAGCTCCGAGATCCAGCCCCATCGAGCTTTGCGTGGCATAAATATCACGAATTCATGATCGTAGGGTAAGAAAACCGATCTATTTTCGTCTTTTCTCTATGGCGATCCCGTCTCTCCTAGGAGGCCCATCGCCGCGGACGTCACCACATCAGGATGGGGTTCAGGAAAACAGGGGCGAGAACATGACTGATACCATTCATTTTTTTGATCAATCTATTTGTGAATTACCTGAACATCCGCCCCTTGTTTCGTTTTTTTCTGCCTGATCCTCATGACGACACACGCATTACGCCGCTGGTTTGTCGTCCATAAATGGACGAGCCTCATTTGCACACTTTTTCTTCTGATCGTGTGCGTCACCGGCCTTCCTTTGCTGTTCTCCGAGCAGATATGGGACACGTTTGTGGGTGATGACGACCCGCCCTGCGAGGTTCTGCCGCCAGGCACACCGAATGTCAGTCTGGATGTCATCGTTGAAAAGGCGCGGGCACTCTATCCGGGCCAGATTATCACCAGCGTCAATCCAGATGACGATGAGCCCGCCGTTTTAATTTCAATGGCGCCATCCTGGCAGACGCTCAAGGATGACGAGAATTATCCTGACAGAAACTCGGGTCATTGGATCAAGTTTGACGCACGCACGGCCAGAGTAATTGAGCAGTCGCGCCCCGCCAACACACCCAAAGAGCCACGTACCTGGACAGGCATTATCATGGGTATCTGCAATCAGCTCCATACAAGCCTGTTCGCAGGTCTGAGTGGCAGCCTGTTTCTGGGACTGATGGGGGGACTTTTCGTTGCCTCCCTCGTTTCCGGCACCGTGCTGTATGGCCGCTTCATGAAGCGGCTGCCCTTCGGCTCGGTCCGACGTGACCGTGCGCGCCGCCTGACATGGCTGGATCTACACAACCTTCTGGGCGTAGCTACACTGGTCTGGGCAACTGCGGTGGGTTTCACCGGACTGGTCAATGAACTCCAGACACCCCTGTTTGGCCTGTGGCGTGTCACCGACGTACGGCAGATCCTCAAGCCCTATGCAGCACTACCGGTGGTGTCGCAGGAGCACCTCTCGTCTGTTCAGGCTGCCTTTGACACTGCGGCAAAGGCAGCCCCCGGGAATGAAGTCACCGGGCTTTCCTTTCCGGGCTCCTCGTTCGGCAGTCCGGTCCATTACGTCTTGTGGACCCATGGTGCATCCCCTCTGCGCGCCCGCCTCTTCACACCTGTTCTGGTCGACGCCCGCACGGGCGAGTTGACCGGAGCCTATCCGATGCCGTGGTACCTGCGGTTCCTCGAAATCTCACGCCCCCTGCATTTTGGAGATTATGGTGGGATGCCGCTTCGTATCCTCTGGGCGGCACTCGATATCATCGTTATCGGTGTGCTGATCAGCGGCGTGGTTCTCTGGGCGGCCAAGCGGAAAATCAGCGCAGATGTCCGCTTGCGGGCGATGGGCTATGACCTGAATGAGACCGAAACCGGCCACGTTCTCGCGAGGGATCTGCCGTGACCGCCGCCCCTCCTAAACCGTCATCCGTCGCCGTGTGGTCATGGCCAATAGCAATCGGTGCACTCACCGTTTTCGGTCTTTTCTCAGCATTGCTGGGTCAACATGGCGTCTGGCTTGCGCTCTCGTGGATCGCTCTTTCCCTGCCCCCCATCGTGACGGTCATCTGCCTCTGCAGAGCATGGAGCCGCACGCCGTATACAAAAGGAGGTCAGTCATGACCCCAATTTCCTTCTCTCCCTGGGATATGTTCCTCAACGCCGGTCCTGTCGTACGTTTCGTCATGACGCTGCTGGCGGTCGCCAGTCTGCTGACATGGACGATCTTCATCGCAAAATCGGTCGAACTGCTGCGCGTCCGCACCAAATTGCGTAAAGCGGAACAGACGCTCGAACAGGCCAACACCCTTGATCTGGGAGAAGAAGGAACCCGCGAGAACAGCATTGCCCACACACTTGTTATGGCGGCCGAGACCGAACGCAAACGATCCCAGGATATTCCTGACGACAATGATGGGCTCAAAGAACGGATCGTGCTCCACCTTGAGCGTCTGGAAGCGGCAGAAGGACGGCGTCTCATGCGCGGCACGGGCCTGCTGGCGACCATCGGTGCAACATCACCCTTTATCGGTCTGTTCGGTACGGTCTGGGGCATCATGACGTCTTTCACCGGTATCGCCGCCAGCAAGGCCACCAGCCTTGCGGTGGTCGCTCCGGGCATCGCTGAAGCTTTGCTCGCGACAGCACTTGGTCTGGTCGCCGCCATCCCGGCCGTTGTGATTTACAATCATCTAGCGCGTCAGACCGCCTCGTGCCGCGCCCAGGTTGCAGACCTCACGGCTCTGGTCATGCGCCTTGTCTCACGCGATCTGGGACGGATGCAGGCCCTCACGGCAAGTGGACACGTCGTGCGTCTCGGGACGTCGCGTGTTGCCGGGGAGTAAGAGATCATGATCCGCATCCGTCATACTGACGAAAGCCCTCATGAAGCCAGCGAGATCAATGTTACGCCATTCATTGACGTGATGCTGGTCCTCCTCGTGATCTTCATGGTTACTGCCCCGCTGACCACCGTCAATGTACCCGTCGATCTGCCCTCTTCCAGTGAAAAGCCAACACCCCGGCCCGATGATCCCGTGTTTCTCACAGTCAAGGCAGATCACGGCCTGGCCCTCGGCGAAGACGACATCACGATGGATGGGCTTACAGCAGCGCTCGAAGCCGCAACAAAGGGCAACAAGGATGAACGCATCTTCCTGCGCGCTGACAAGACAGTTGACTATGGCACATTGATGGGCGTGATGGACAAGCTTCGCTCCACTGGGTACCTCAAGGTCGCTCTGGTCAACCTGCAAGGTCAAGAAGAAGGCAGCGAAGCCAGCAGTTCGAACGTGCCTGCTCATGACGTATCTCCCTCGGGTTCCGCACCGTGAACGCGACAGGACAGATGCAAAACGCCAGTTCACATACTGAGGACCTGAGTCCCTCCTCGTTTACAGACTGGCACCGTAATCAACTCCGGCATTTACGGCGTGATGAAGTCCTGCGCTGGGGGTTTTCCTTTCTGGCTGTTCTCGCCGTCTCCGGCGGGGCGATCTGGTGGGTGATGCGTCTTCCGCCCCCCCCCGTTCCTGTACCGGAACCACCTCCTGCAGCAATCGCCATAGACATGGCGCCGGAACCGGTTTCAACACCCACGCCGCCAACAGACGCTCCAGTCGGACCGAAACAGACGCTTTCGGTGCCCGACACCTCCCCGATTGACCCGCCCAAAATAACGGCGCCCCCCTCTCCTGCCCCCAATCCTCCGGTCCCGCTGCCAAAAATGGAAAAGCCACGGAAGATCGTCAAAAAACATAAGCCGGTGCCTTTGCTCAAGAAACCGGTTCCCGACAAGACACCACCGGCCGAAGCCACCACGGCGCCCCCGTCTTCCGAAGCTCCCCCGGCACCTGCACAGGCGGCGCCCGCACCGGGAGCATCGTCATCAAAAGCCTCCCATGACCCAGTAACGTGGCAGGGCGCATTGTTGGCTCAGCTTGAAAAATTCAAGCGCTACCCTTCAGACGCGATGGCTGATCATCAGGAAGGCGTACCAACGGTGACATTCTCGATGGACCGTAAAGGACACGTGCTGTCCGTCACGCTTGCCAACAGTTCCGGTCATCCTCTCCTTGATCAGGAAGCAGTTGCGCTCCCCAAGCGGGCCCAACCACTCCCTATTCCGCCGGACAGTGTTGAAGGAGATCCGATTACTCTGACCGTTCCGGTCGAATTCTACATTCATCAGAACTAATCTTACGCTGGTTCATAAAAGGACCTAAATTATGCTTGCTTTTTCCGAATACCGCCGTTCTTCACCCAGTCCGGAGCAGATCCGTCCCGGCATGGCAGCGAGCCACACCGCTGTCCAGCGGCTTGCAACGCGCTGCACCCAGGCCGGGGTGAAAATGACCGATCTTCGGTATGTGCTCCTCCATGGAATTCTTGAAGCAGGCTCAGGTGCCACCGCCGTTGAAATCTGGAAAACCCTCATGTCCATGATTGACGGATCCGCACCGGCTCAAGGGTCGATTCAGAGGAACCTGAACCTTCTGGTTGAACGCGGCATTTTGCGGCGTGACGTCTCACCCGACCGTCTCTGGCATTACCATGTGACACCGGAGCCAAAAGCCGAGGTTTCCATCATTTTTGTAGAGGCCGGAACAGGGCGCAGGGTCGCGCTTGATGCCCCGGAAGTCGCCACCGTGTTGCGCAGGGTTGCCGCAAACCACGGCATGGCCGTCCAGGCTGCATCCATTACGGTCACCCCCTCTTTAGCCCACAGATCCGACAGCTACTGAAGGATATTTCGCTTCATTCCAGAATCTCGCTCTTCCGCTTCTTCATCCGATAGGAACGCGCCCGCTAGGGCTGGATATTGCCTTTGAAATTCATCGCTTTCTTCGTGAAGCGACCGGTTGCCACCATTCTTCTGACGGTCGCTGCACTTCTTTCCGGCCTGCTCGCGCTCCCCCATCTGCCTGTGTCGGATCTTCCGGATGTGGATCTGCCCGTCATCTCCGTTTCTGCCTCTAACGCGGGTGGATCGCCGGAAGTGATGGCCCGCACGGTAGCTGCCCCACTGGAACGCCATCTCGGAACGATTGCCGGTGTGACGCAGATGGAATCCACATCGACAAAGGGCGAGACATCAATCTCTCTGGGGTTTGAGGTCGGGCGTGATCTGAATGGTGCTGCACGTGATGTCCAGGCGGCCATCCGTGCCGCTCGCCATGACCTCCCGACCACGCCCGGCTCAGATCCGAGCTATCACCGAGCCAACCCCAACGCGACGCCAGTTCTGATACTTGCCGTGACACCTGGACAGATGTCCCTGCCCCACCTGTATGATCTGATCAACACGACATTGCGCCCCATGCTGCTGCAGACACCAGGGGTTGGCGATGTCACCCTGATGGGAAGTTCGGCACCCGCCGTAAGGGTTTCCATGAACCCACTGGCTTTTTTCCACTATGGCCTTGGTTTCGAAGATTTAAGAGCCGCTCTTGCCTCAGCGAACGCCCATAGCCCGAAAGGGGTCATTGATATGGGAGGTCAGCGCTACCAGCTGGCCGTGAACGATCAGGCAACCCATGCGGCGCAATATCGCGATCTGGTCATTGCATACAAAAACGGCTTTCCCATCCGTCTGAGCGATCTCGCCACCGTCACGGACAGTATGCAGGACGTCAATGCAGCTGCCTTTTTCGACGGACAGCCTGCACTCACACTGATGGTGCGTGCCCAGCCGGGCGCCAACCTCGTCGGCATAGTGGATGCTGTAAAAGCACGCCTCCCGAGCTTGCAGGCACTCCTGCCTCCCAGCGCAGAAATCTCTGTCGCACGCGACGGCTCCGCTGTGATCAGGTCTTCTCTCCATCATACCCTCACAACGCTGCTCCTCTCCTGCGTGTTGGCGCTGGCTGTTGTCTGGGTTTTTCTACGCTCTGTTACCGCTTCCATAGCTGCCGCCATCATCGTTCCATGTTGCCTGATCGCAAGCCTTGGACCCATGCATCTTGCTGGCTTTGGTTTTGACAATCTGTCTCTCATGGCACTGACAGTTGTCACTGGTCTTGTGGTCGACGACGCGATCGTCGTGATCGAAAACATCATGCGGTATCACGAAAATGGACTCAGTGCAGAAGACGCTGCCGTCGCCGGAGCCAGCGAAGTCGTCTTCACCCTGATCTCAATTACCGTCTCGGTCCTCGCAATCTTCCTGCCACTTGGCGCTGCACCCGGGCTGACCGGGCGGCTCTTCAGGGAGTTTGCAGGGACGGTCAGTATCGCCGTCTGTGTCTCCCTTGTTCTGTCGTGCATAGCAACACCCTGCCTGACCGCACTCTGTATCAGGCAGATCAGAGCCCCGCAGTCGAGCAGACAACCTGCATCGGAAGCACGTGAAATCACACTCTACACCCGTGTTCTGGATCTTGTGCTGAGACATCCCGGAAAAACTGTTCTTCTCCTGCCCCTTACCCTGCTGGCAGGCATCATCCTGTTCAGCCGTATGCCCAAGATTGTTTTCCCAAGGCAGGATATCGGCATCGTCTCAGGCGGCTCCCGTGCCGCCAACAGTACCCTTGCGGACACAAAAGCCCGTATCCAACGCTTCAGCCGCGTTCTTCTTGAAGACCCCGGTGTCGCTCACGTTGTCGCATATCTCGATACGTCAGAGGGCGGAAGCCACGGTATGGTCTTTGCAACACTCCAGGATATGGCAACTGGCCGTGACCCAGGATCAGTAATTGCCCGACGAGCAGCGAACGCGATGAAGCATGAGCAACATGGTGAATATCACGCTCAATCACCAGGCAATCTCATGATGCGTGTCGGCTCGAGCAGCAGCGGGATCAGTTATGTCTTACGAAGTGACGACGACCGCCTGCCCGGCCCTGCCGCCAAGCGTTTGGCACATGCCCTGCAGCACCACCGCGAGTTTATCGATGTTGACGAGGATTCAGATCCTGCAGGGGACAGCATCACGGCCTCCATCAACCGGGATGTGGCTGCGCGTGTCGGAGTAACGCCACAGGTCATCGGGACGGCCCTCGCTGATGCCTTCGGCCAAATTACGGCATCAGTCGTTTATACGACGCACGGCCAATACAACGTCGTGATGACCCTTGAAGATCAGTTTCTTCACGACCCGGCGTTATTAGAGCAGTTCTGGGTCAGTCCTTCGGGTGGCTCTGCATCCGGCAGTTCGGCGTCCAATACGATCCGCATGGTTCTGTCCAGTACATCGTCCTCAGGCACGTCATCAACCGCGTCGGCGTTCAGAAACCAGATTGCAAACTCCCTTGCAGGTGGAGCGAATACATCAACAGGATCTGCCGTTGCCACAGGCGCTGAATCCCTGGTTCCGCTCTCAATCGTGACAAAGCTCGCCCCGACACGCGACCCGGCCAGTGTGACGCATATCGGATATGCCAGCTCTGCTTCGATCGCCTTGGAACTTGCTCCCAGTGTGAGCCTTTCACAGGCAGAAGACATCATTAAAACTGAGGAGCGTAAACTAAACTTCCCCGACACAATAACCGGACAACTGGTAAGTGATGAAGGAGATACCGGCCAAAGCACCCGTAATAGCGAATTGCTCATTCTTGGAGCCATCATTACCGTCTATCTGACACTCGGTATGCTCTATGAAAACGTATTTCATCCACTGACCATTCTCTCCACAATCCCTTCTGCCAGCATCGGAGCGATTATCGCCCTTGATGTGTTCCAGTTGCCGTTCTCGGGAATGGCAACGGTCGCCATGCTTCTGCTGACCGGAATATCCCTAAAAAACGCTATTTTATTGGTAGATTTTGCGGTCCTTGCAGAAAATGAACGCGGTGTGCCCTCGTCAGCGGCCATCCGAGAGGCTTCGCTTCTGAGGCTCAGACCGATCGTCATGACCACCTGCGCTGCAGCATTAGGCGCTGTTCCTCTGATCATCATGATCGGGTACGGCGCTGAACTGCGTCAACCACTCGGTCTGGCTCTGGTTGGTGGACTGATTGTCAGTCAACTGCAGACCATGATTACCACACCGGCCCTCTACGTCTTGGTTTCCAATGCAGAACAAAAGATACAATCAACTAAAGTATGGCAGAAGTTTAGCTCTCGAATGAAGCTTCAAACGAAGTTGTAAAACATAACGCCGTGGATGCAGCGCACGTAGAGGGTTCGAAAATTTCTATTATGAATTTCAATATTTTGAAATGTATATAACTCATGATTTTCGTTTGACTATAAAAAAGAGGATTTAGTAGCTTCCTCCTACTCAATAGAAACTACAATATCCGCCGCTTTCTCTTACCAGGGAAGCTCAATCAATAATTGCCCTTTCACACAGGAAGCAATTTACTGAGACATCAAATGGGAAGTTTTCTTAATCATTTACCATCGATCTAGCCTTATAAAAATAGAGAAATATTTATGCCAAATATATCTCTTTATTGAATACAATAAAATTTTGTTTCTTTTCGATTTTTATCTTTTTTAAAATTAAACTTTCATTATGAAAAAGATTATGCTTCGTGCTTTCAATATTGATTTTTCCGCTTGGCGTTTTACTAAAAGATGCCTGATTCACAAACCATATTTCTGCTTCTTTAATTTTAAATTTCTCTTCAAATATTTTTTGAACTTGATAAGATAATAATTTTTCTTCACCATTATTATAATTAAAAATACTACAGACAAATGTCGGAATGTTATTTCTTAGGAAAACAGTACAATTATTTTGCGATATACCCGTTATTTTTTGTGCAACAGAAAAAACAAAATCTTCTGGATCAATTTTAAAACCGTTAATAATAACTTCGTTATTTTTTCTTCCTGTCAGAAAAAGAGTTTTATCAGAAAAAAAACCTTTGTCTCCTGTATATAAATAATTAAGTTCATTATGTTGTAATTTCATTATATTTTGGTTTCCGTACCCACAATACCCTTCTGATACTCCTGGTCCAGAAACATAAAGCAGGCCTTCCTCATTTTCAGCCGCAAGAGAAAAATCAGTTTCGTTTGTTATTATCAGTACATGTGTCTCATCAATCACTTCGCCACACGAGACCAAAATACGCTCATCGCCTATAGATAAAGGGGGCGCCACTACACTCTCAGTAAGAAATGCACGTGAGAATTTTGCTAAAGACACATTCTGTTTTCTAGCCTTACAAGACACCAGAAGAGTGGCTTCGGCTAGGCCATAACAGGGACAAAATGCGTTATCCTTAAATCCATATTTTGAGAATTTTGACGAAAATTTTTGAATTGTTTCAAAACTGATCGACTCTGATCCAACAAATGCTTGCTCCCATTTGGATAAATCAACACTTTCGAGCAAATTATCTTCAAAATTAACGCACATATCATAGGCAAACCCAGGGGCACCAGAAAGTGTTGCCTTATATTTACTTATTGCGCGAAGCCAATTTGTAGGAGTCTGCAAAAATTTTTCTGGCGGTAACAAAACACATTGCCCACCGGCCGCTATTGCCATTAATGCGGCTCCCATTAGTCCCATGTCGTGCGATAAAGGAAGCCAACTGACACCCACATCCCCTTGAGTATAGCCTAGTTTAATACCTTGCTGCGTAAGATTAAAAAGAATGTTCCGGCTTGTCAGAATGACACCCTTCGGAATATTTGTAGAACCAGATGTATATTGTATTAAAGCCTCATCTGAATTTTTTACCGGAAAATAAGAATATTTATTATGTTTTTCTGATAACTCTACCGGTATCCATAATATATTCAAATTTTCTAATTGGCATTCTTTCTGGAAAGAGGCCAAGGTTTTCTTCTCTCCAATAACAGCCACAGCATTACTATCTTTAACAATATGACAGAAACGCTGCTTGCTTCCAAAATCTGTTGGATAAACCCCGGAAACTGGTGTCACGCCAGCATAAGCACATCCAAACAAACCAAGAAGATACTCAGGGCTATTTTCAAATAATAGAACGACTCTCTGTTGTGGCCTCAAAAATTTTATTAGCCAGCTTGCAAGGTTCCCCGCTTTTGTATCAAGTTCTTGGGCAGTTAAGTGCGCTGTTTCGTTACAGCCATCTCCTAGAAAGGTTAAAATCTCTAGATTGGGGTTAGTGGCTGCACGAAAACACGCAAGCTCCGCTAAAGAGCCTTTTTGCCAGTCAACAATATTCTGCCCGCCAGGCCCTAAAACAACATTAAATTCTCTGTCCATTTATACAGATTTCTCGTGAGTGAGAGTTAGAATTTTTGTTTGTATCTGAGTATAAAACTTCCTAGCCAAACTGCGAATGCTGTCATCTTTGGAAAACATCATAGCTGAAACCTCTATTCCAAACTCAATTCTGATTCCAGTTTGAAGTTCTACACCGGCAAGAGAGTCTAAACCAAGCTCAGACAACTTTGCATTATTATCAACTGCGTCATCCTGTAGATGTAAAGTTTTTGCTATAATAGACTTAAGACGCTCTATAAGGAATTCCAACCTATCTTCTTCCGGCAACCCCAAAAGGGCCACCATTGTTTCACTGGTAGATTCCAAATTATCAATCAGATGATGCATCGCCGTGAAACGTGATAGATCTGATACCAAAGGAACAACACGAAACCATTGCTCCCAATCAATATCTGCAACTGTAATTTGAGCGCATCCTTGTTGTATCAAATCAGGTAGAAAATGCAGAATATAATCAATATCCAAGAGGTTCATCCCCGCAGTTCGAAGCGCATCAGCAGCCACTTGATTCCGCGAAAGAATACCAACATTGGCAATGGGGCCCAAGTTTAAAGACAACGCTGCAAGATTCTGTTTGCGTCTATTTTCACAAATTTGATTCAATACTTCATTTGCGGCAATATAAGCACTCTGCCCTATATTCCCTGTAAGAGTAGTTACAGATGAGAAAAGGACAAAAAAATCTAATGGGATACTTTTTGTAAGCGCATCCAATAACCGTGCACCCTCTGCTTTTGCACCCAACCCCATGCGCAATCGTTCTGCTGTAATATTTTCAATCAATGCATCGTCAAATATAGAAGCACAATGGAAAACGCCCTTCAAAGGGGGCAAGACTTTTCCGAAATATTCAATACAATCTTGAAGCGATTTTTCATGAGTTATATCAAAATATCGCTCTTCTATTCTATTTCCATTTTTGCGCCATGCTTCAATTCTGTTATTAACAACTTCATTGCCCGAAGCTTTACGGCCAGTTAAAACAATTGTCTTTGCACCCGATCGCAACAACCATTCCGCTGTTTCCAGCCCTAAACCGCCAAAACCACCGCTAATAAGATAGGCACCTGTGGGATCAATTTCAGGTTTAGCGACCACCTTCTCCACACCTTGTAGGCCAACAAGGTCTGTATAGTCGATAACCACTTTTCCTATGTGCTTAGCGCTAGAAAGGAAACGGAAGGCGTCTACAGTTTCTCTGGCTGGATAAACGGTAGTCGGTAATGCCTGAAGCCTTCCCTTTTCGACCATATCTTCCATAGTGCGGAGAATATCACGGATAACCTGTGGTTTTTCTAGTAATAAACGGTCAAGATCAACCGAGAAGAATGAGATATTTTCATTGAAAATTTTCATTGAAAGAGACGAATTTTCAATAATATCTTTTTTTCCGATCTCAATAAAGCGACCTAATGGTGCAACACTATCGAGGCTTGCGGCCTGAGCCTCCCCAGCAAGAGAGTTAAGAACAACGTCAACGCCTTTTCCACCCGTGATGTAGCGTATACCCTCTGCAAACTCAAGTGTGCGCGACGACCACACATGCTCACAACCTATAGATCTTAGATACGCCCTTTTTTCTTCTGTCCCGGCTGTTGCAAATATACGTGCGCCCAGTAATTTCGCGACCTGAATTGCAGCCAGCCCAACACCACCCGTTGCTGAATGTATTAAAACACTTTCAAAAGGCTGAAGCCGGGCAAGATGCGAAAATGCGTACCATGCGGTAAGGAAGGCAACCGGCAGAGTAGCCGCATCAAGAGCTGAAAGACCTTCTGGTTTTTCTATTGCGAACAAAGTGTCTGCATCAACGGTAAAGGACGTGGCGAAGCAATCCGGTACTGCCACAATATAGTCTTTTCCTACTACAAACTGCTCGACACCCATACCTATATCTGTGATGCGGACAACCGCTTCCATCCCAAGAGAGTTTCCATAAAATGTCCTCTCCACAATGCTTTCCGGCAATAAATTCATTGCTTTGAGCACATCTTTAAAATTGAGTGCTGCGGCGAGAACCTGACATGCAACCTCGCCTCTATTAGGCTTCCTTGCTGAAGAGGTTTCGTAATAAAGCTTTTCAAGAGAACCTGTAATGGAGACCGTCAACACGGATGAAAGATCGTTCCGCCCATGCAAGTTTACAGATTTTCTGTTCTTGTTCTCCAAAGAAGCAGACGAAACTCTCGCAAGAAGGCGTTCACCACAATGTAATGCGACGTCGTCCTCCCAATCAGAATTGAGTAACTCTGCACTCAAAGACGAAAATGTATCGTCATTGTGCTCCATGCCCAGATCGATAATTTTAACGCGTAAATCTGGCCGTTCCAATTCTACGCCGCGCGCAAACCCACGATATGCTGCTTGATCTAGTCTAGAACACGTTGACTCAGATAATCCTGTTGTTACACCGCCTGATGTTACAATGCATAAACGCGTTATCAAATTATCAGAGGATATTTGTGGCAAAGCCTGCACACAACCCAGTAGCTCTGCCAACCCGCCGAATACGTCAATATGTTCAGCAAGAGGGCATAGAAAAACAATAGCCTTATACTCGTTAATAATCCGATCTTTAAAAAATTTTTGGTAGATTTTTTTTCCCGAATTTATATCTAAATTTATAGAGTCAACATTAACCAAATTTTGTTCTAAAATGTTTTCCAATAGTTTCGTTCTTTGTTCCTGCCCTATAAGAAGAACGTTCACAGGATCAATAAGAAGAGGTAGCTTTTCGCTACTTTGCCAATTTGTTTTATAAAGAAGACTTTCAAACTGCTTTTTTTTCGTTAGTCGTGGCACAGCGTTGAAAATCATTTTGTCTATACAAAGAACTGGGTCTTTGTTTTCATTATAGATCTTTAAATCAGCAATAAGTTTTTTGTCGGATATACTTTTTAATTCGACAAAAACATTTAAATCTGAACATTGAAGACCATAATAAATAATGCGTTCAGCTCTGACAGGTACGAATGCCTGCTCATTATCAGGATTGTTATCAAAAACGGCTGCGGCAATAACCTGGAAAGCTCCATCAAGCAATGCTGGATGAATATTATAGTTTTCAACTTCAGATCTCGTCTCAAAATCTAAAGAAAGTTGAGCGCCAACGCTATTTTCTATAGTCCATATATTTTTTACAACTTGAAATTTCTTTCCATATTGGAGCCCATTTGTTGAGAGCTTTTCATAAAAAAACTTACCATCAAATTCTTTTATTTCGTTTTGATTAGTTTTTCTATTTTCTGATATTTCCCACGGTGTAGAGGACATAACCTCTACACTAACGTGTTTTCTCCAAAGTGAGTTTTCTTCCTCTGCTATCTGATTAGCACTGCAGCCCTTGAGTATCTTTTTATCCGGGTCATACTGCCATTCCATTTCATAATTATCTTTTTCCCCTATTAACAAGGGATTATGAATCTCAAAATTCTGCAATATAGCACTGTTCTGTCCATGTAGCTGATCATGTACTGCCAACGCAGCTTCAATGTAAGCTGAAGCTGGCAAAACAATATTATTCTCGATGCAATGGTCTGGCAGCCACGGCAAATAATTTTGATTTATCATGGCGCGCCATGAAGGTACAGAGGAAGATACCGGTAGACCAAGAAGTGGATGAACTATAGGGTCCAGCCTGTCATCTGCGGCTTCTTTGCATTCAGACCAAAAATATTCTCTATTCCATGAATATGTAGGAACAGCGACGCGTCGGCCTCCAGAAATCAATTGCCAGTCAAGTTTGCATCCTGCAACGGCCAGACGGGCCAAGCATGGAGATATCCATTCCTGACTAGTTTCATTGCGACGAAGAGAATGAACCGTTTGTATTTCTAATTCGGATTTAGAGGTAATCTCTTTAATTGAAGAAAGTAAAACCGGATGTGCACCTATCTCCAAGAATACTTGACTTTGAACATCGTCCAGAACCGTCGTTACTGCTTTGAAAAATTCTACTGGTGCTCGTGAATTATTATACCAGTAAGATGCATCATGACGGGCATTAGACTGCCACTTCATTCCACTAACTGTTGAATAAAGCGGTATTTTGGGTTCAGATGGCTTAATATCAGACAATGCAGATAACATATCTGCTTGTATCTCTTCCATAAGAACACTATGGTAAGGTACTTCTACATTCAAAAAACGCGCAAACTTATTGTGGGTATTGTAATGAGTTTCAATTTTTTCTAAATCTTCGAGCACACCCGATAAAGTACATGACTTACTGCTATTTATTGCAGCGATAGAAACTGAAAATTTTCCTTTTATAATAAATTCTTCAAGTTTACCGCGTTCTTCTCCTACCGCCAACATAGTGCCTTTACCAGAAAGACGAGCTTGCAGTTGGCTACGAATATAAATAACTTTTACGGTATCTTTAAGATCTAATGCACCAGAACAATATGCTGCGGCAACCTCCCCAACACTATGCCCAATAATAGCAGCTGGCGTAATGCCCCATTTTTCCAATGTTTTAAAAATGATAATTTCAATTAGACAAATTGCTGGCTGAGCAATCTCTGTTTTATGAATTGAGTTTTCCTGCGTGTCTTCATTTCTAAAAAATTCTAAAATTGACCATCCTGCATGAGCATAAAAATCCCTATCGAATTCCTCTGCAATATTTTGTATATCAGGAGAAATATGTTCAAGAATACACTTCCCCATTCCCGGCCACTGGGAACCCATTCCGGAAAAAACCATTACAGGACCGCTATTACACGTGACAGAATTTTTCCCTATTATCACGTTTGGGTCAGATTTACCGTCTCGTAAAAAAGCAAGGCGCTCTAGCAATTCATTCCTCGTAGACGCCAACACAATAGCTCTATTCTGGAACCATGATCTATACGCACCTAAAGAATAGCTTATATCTCTGATGTCAATGGAAGGCTTATCTTTAAGAAACCTTAAATAGGTAGATGCTGTAATCGCAAGACCTGCCACACCGGCAGACGAAACAGGTAGAAAGTAACAATCTAATGGTTTTTTTTCAGTATAAGGCTTTTCTTGTGAATCGGCCTCTTTTACGTCAAGGGAACGCATAACCACCATGGCATTTGTTCCACCATAACCAAACGAATTAATCCCCGCATAGATGACCTCTTTTCTTGGAGAAAATTTTATACTTTCTTTCTGAGGTATGCGAATATTCCATTTTTCTATATCTATATTAGGATTTATTTTCTCAAGATTAGCTTGAATTGGAATTTCTCTATTTTGTAAACAAAGTATTGCCTTAAGAACGCCGGCAACACCAGCGGCAGCTTCCAAATGCCCAATATTCGCTTTTACGGAGGCAACAATGAGTGGGTTTTGTTTTGATTTACTCAGACCGATAGCACGCCCAATAGCCGCTGTTTCTATAGGATCGCCCACAGGCGTACCCGTTCCATGTGCTTCAACATAATCCAGTTGTGCCGGTGCTAAAGCGCCTCTGGAAACAACGTCCTTAATCAAGGCTTCCTGTGCAGCCCCGTTTGGAACCGTAATCGCAGTGGCACGGCCATCATGATTAACACCGCTGCTACAGATCACACCCAAAACAGAATCTGCTGCTTCCAGAGCATCTTCCAGTCTCTTTATGACGAGAACAGCGGCGCCCTCCCCGCGTCCATACCCATCGGCATCTGCTGAAAAACTTTTCGAACGACCATCTTGCGCAAGAAAGTGCCCGCGTGACATAGGCATTGCGGCTTGTGGGTTAATCATAAAATTAACGCCACCTGCAATCACCATATCACTCTCGCCAGTGCTCAAGCTAACGCAGGCATTATGAATTGCAACCAGGGAGGACGAACACGCCGTATCTATCGTAAGGCAAGGTCCGCACAATCCGAAGACATGCGAAAGCCGCGCAGAAATCATTGTAGCTGATGCTGCTGTGGTAGAAAAATGGTCTTTGATTGCGTTTCTGTTTAAAGGACTTCCACTATTAACCAGCCAATCCAAGGAAAATGAACCTATAAATACTCCGGTTTTTGAACCATTTAAATTACTTGGAATAATAAAAGCATTCTCCAATGCTTCCCACGTTGTTTCAAGCAAAAGCCTTTGCTGTGGATCCATCAGGATCGCTTCACGAGGAGAAATACCAAAAATTTGTGGATCAAAATATCCCAATTTTTGGGTAAGGAATGATCCTCGCCGCATATATGTTTTACCCGGTGCTTCATACTCTGGATTGTAAAAGCGATTTATACTCCATCGATCGGATGGAATTTCATTACTCGCATCTTCACCATTTTTCAAGAATTCCCAGAATGTATCAAGATCGTTTATGTTCTTTGGAAAACGAAGACCTGCGCCGATAATTGCAAATTCTTGCTTTTTTTTCACTTCATACCTCGATTTCACAAAGAACTAATATATTTTTGAGTTTTGATACTAACGACTATTCATAATGCCTTGGGTTAGAAATTGCCGATTGGGACTACCGTCATCCCGATAAGGAATTCGATCAACCCAGATTAGTGTAATCGGTGGCAGGTTTTGATATCGTTCATGCATTCTACGAGAAAGAGCGGAACCATCTATTTCTGTATGGCAGATAATCGCAACCCATGGCATTAATATACCATTTTCATCCGGAACAGAAAAAACACAGCCATCTTCGATATTATCAAAATTTTTGCATATTCTATCTAGTATTCTCAGATCGAATTTGTCTCCCCCGAACGTAACTAGTTCATCTATTCTTCCGGTAATAAATATTTCTTTTTTGTTCGTAATAAATCCTAAATCTCCTGGATAAAACCATCCTTCTTGAAATTGGCTATTTTTATTTTCTACGTTTCCAATATAGCCATCAATGACAGTATTACCTCTTACCCTTACCCTACCTTCTGTTTGGACAGGCAAAGCAACATTCTGGCCATCAACAATCTGAACATCCATCCATGGCACTATAACCCCTGCATTTTTATGTTCAGAATGATGGTCGAGTTTTTTTACTGAAATTATTCCCGCCTCTTCTGTTCCGTATAGAGTATATATTTTTTTACTCAATTTTTCTCTTGTCTTCTTTTCTAATTCTTCTGGAAGACGTCCGCCGACTACGATAATTTCAAGATTATCTTGAGCTATAGAAAGAGGAGAAATCGAATTTATGACATACTCAAGGTGTAGTGGAGATACCACAATAGCAGTCGGTTCATGACGAGCGATAATAAGACTAATCTGAACTGGATCAAAAATTTTGATACAGCAGCCCGCAGCCAGCGCAGACAATACGATCTGATAACCAGCAAGAATATCAATTCCGATACAGCAAAGAACATTAAAATGTTCTCTTCTGGCTTTTTCAGAAAGAGACAATATATCTGAGTTGATAATTTGACTGATGTTTCGCTCTATATCCGAGCGTCTTAAGCCAATTTTCTGAGGTTCAGAACCCGTTCCGGCAGCCACCCCGATACGACAGAAATCACGGGATTCATAGCTTACAGAATTATTGTTTTCTTGGTTAAGAACCTGTTTAAACCACGCATCATCAACAACGTAATGCTTTAGATCGGTAATCAGCGGCTCATCGCTCAAAAAAAAGTCTGGCTTGATAACGTTAAGATATGTCTGAAAGGAGGGTCCAAAGTCATTTTGGAAAGATGCCGAGGCAAGACCCAGTCTTTCTAAAGCAAAAATAAGAACCCAATGCTGGTAGTAATTTTTGCATTTAATTCCAACAGTAGAACAGCCAGAATCTCTTAAACTTTCTAATGCGTGCGCAGCTTTTCTGACATCTGCCAAAAAACCACCAAAACTCCATGATCGGGACGCGCTTTCAAAGGCTACACTATGTTTCCTCGCATCTCGTAGCTGAAGAAGGAGCGTCTCAATCATATGGTCTCTTACCTTTTAAAATCGTAGTCTAAATGCAAAACATCTCCTGCAGCCAAATTATAGCTACAGGAGACGCATTGGCATCTAGATGTTAGGCGCTTCGGCTATTCTTCTGTTCCGCCGCTTTCTCACGATAGGAAAATGTAGAAACAACTTCAACATTCAACATTCTAAATCCGTCAACAGGGAAGCTCGACAGATCAACTTCCGCTCTACCAGAGGTCCATCGGGCAGTGTCAGCTTCGTAAGATGCCCAACCTGGGATATCTTGCGGTTCCAGATGTGCATGAAGAGAGCAATTATTCCGACCGCCCATCAACCCTATGTTGCCAATCAGGACACCGAGTTCGCGTCGATCATCAACAAAAGAACCTATAGCGTCTACCGGCCGTGCCGTTCTGGAGACGATGAACACTTTTTGAAGGCCAGGCGGCAACATGAAGGAAATATTTTTCCCATTCTGTTTCACTGGCCGGATAACAGCGCCTGCTGCTGTTTCAAGGTGCAGATTTGGATCATGAGACCAAGCAACCTGACTATCCCTTACTTCTCCATCAGACAGGCAAACTTCATTGCGGCTTTCGATGGCCCGATATATGGGCTCAACATGATCACGGCTGGTTACTAACGGAGCCGCAGCATCGCGCACCCAGTCCTTCGATACCTCGAAATAGCCTTTAACAACATCGCTGTCTGACAGACAGTCAAAGCTCTTCCGGTTACCTGTATCAAGATATGTTTCTGTCAGCACACCGTCCGCTTCAATAACTGCGTGCTGCTCTGTCTCAACATGGTAGTAATCATAAACAGCATAACGTGTATCATAGCTGATATTTCTGCCATTCACCAACATACGTGCCGGAATAAAGGCACCATCAATAAAGAGACAGTGTTCTGGTGTAACAAGCATGTCTTTGAAGGGCACACCGTCTGCCAGAGCATTTTTCATGATCCGCACAGGATAACCTGCGTCATCCGGGTAAGCAGCTGTTGAGCGGACCACAGCTTTGCTTTTCCCCACCCATTTCACTTCACGAGACACAAATGTATTGTCTACGCGTACCATAATGGCATCACCGGGCCGGATAGCCTCTACTGGAACATATCCGCTTAGCATGCGCACCAAGGTTCCCGTAAGGAAGCACGTTTCAAGAATTGTGGTTCCATTTTCATCTATAAATTTAAATTTGTCTCTCACTCCGACAATATTCAATGTGAATGTCTGGCCACCCAGCGTAAATGTAATGTGGTTCGCATCAGAGAAAGATATCGAAGATGCCGTGCCTGTCAGCCCCTTGAAGACAATCTGATCCCCGTCACTCCATCCCGTGAAGGTCTCGCTAATATTGGTAGTTCCAGCAGAGATAACAACGCTAGCTGGCTGATCGAAGCTGGTTCCGGCAAGGTTAACAGTAGAATTCCCGTTGGCTCCACCCAATACAAGAGTTCCGCCACCTGAAACCGTCGTTGTGCCGGTCAAAATACCACCACTGGTTGCGCTGAGCGTACCGCCATTTGAAATAGTAGTCGCATAGGCCGTGCCGCCACTGCTAACCACCTCTACACCATCAGCGCCGAGAGTGGTATTTGATGTCGTACCACCGCTGCTTACAGCTACTGTGCCGCCTGACATGACAATACTGCCAGAAGCAACACCACCACTTTCTATAATTTCTGTGCCGCCGCTTACGGTAAGCGAGAGTGTCCTACCACCAGATTCAACAATTTCTTTCCCGCCGCTTCCCACAGTGCCACTTACTGCTGTGCCGCCGTGCAGAACGTAGGCGGTTCCGCCATTTTGAATACTCGCACCCGAAGCAACTGCAGTATTTGCTGTCCAGCCGCTTTCCGTTCCGGAAACATTGGAAACTTTGGTTGTCGTTCCCCCCGTGCTATCGACTGACGAGAGATAGTAGCCACCAATAATCTGTTGACCACCGGCCTCGAAAAGACCGCCGCTCGCAGTAGCCCCGTTCAGAAGAAGCTGAGTGCCATTAAAGTGACCACCATATGCGGACGCAGCGCTGACCATTTCCGTGGCCCCTACGTCAAATGTTCCGCCTGAAATAACACCACCGGCAGGAAATGACTGTCCTTTGGCAGTGAAGGCACCAGCAGCAACCACACCACCACCCTGCACTGTGGGATCTGTGATTGTGCCGGTCTGGGTCACAATCATACTGCCGCCGGATGCGACTGTCGCACCACTGATAGTACCATTGGCGGCTGCAACGGCAGCACCACCCGACTGAATGGACGCAGCATTCAGGGTTCCAGAGGTAAGAAGGACACCCAGATTGTTTGCTGTTGCTCCTGAAACCGTACCACCGCCAGACAGAACGTTCAGCGCGGCATTGTTCCCATTTGCTGTGCCAGACGCAGTGGCACCATTCGCAAGAGCGCCGTAACTACGACTATAATTTACATAACCCGAAACATAACTGCTAAAAAGCAGGTCACTTTGATCGTCCGTTGCCATTACAATACCTCGCTCGCAACCGATCGTTTGACACAACGGACGCTGACTGAGTCCCTCAGCCAGAAAACCCATCAGTTTGCAGCAAACGAACAAACATTACTGTAATCGTGCAAATAGCAAAAACCTCAGCTTAATCAAAATATTTTTTAGTAAACAAATCCTTAATTATTAGTTTTTATTTATTAATTTCCAGGTTGTGCGACAATTTTCCCTGTAATTATAGTTTTAAACATGGCCTTCAAGCACATTTTTATTGTTTATTGCGATAAGCATTCTGATTATTTTATGTATAACTGGATTGCAACTTATTCTGCATATGGAGGGTCCAAAAGAGGCAACCCCGGCGACACCGTCGCCAATGACGGTAGCAGGCTACGGAAGGGGCTACTGAACAAAAGGAATGCTGCGTCACTTGTCTGGACAGACACGGCATATCGTTCAAAGGCTCATGAGGCCTTTATGGAAAGGAAAGGCATGGCTTCGTTCTCAAGATTCACCGCAAAAAGCCACACTCCAAGCCTATGCCCCAACATATCCTGGCCCCCAACGCTGGCAAGTCCGCATCTATTCGCGTATCGGGCATGTCTTTTGCAGGTTAAACGTCACAGATGGTGGTCATCCGTTTTGTCGGGTTCACGCGTGCCACCGTGGGGATTGGGCGGGCCAACTTCAACATGCGCTGCCGCCTCTTCCTCAGGAGGATCAACGCTGCAACATAGCAATCCGGAAAATCATGAACATTCTCTGCTCATAAGGCAGAACAGACAACATCGAACAGAACTATCAGTCGTCGCCCATTGCCAACAAAATCGGTCAGCAAGTACATCAATCAATAGTTTTTCGAACGCTCTTCCGTGTCTATGAAAACAACGATACCGCGCTGAAAGTGTCAGATGCGGGATCGTAACCTGCAGTGGGTAAAGACAATTATCCAGCAATAGTAAAGGGTGCTGCCAAAAAAGCCACGGCCATCGTTTCGTCTCTCTTGGAGTGGACCATTGAACGCGGCTTTTTGTGACCAGTAATCTACTTCTCGACAGTCAGGCGCTTACGGCATTTCGCTACCGTGTCCGGGTTACCCTGGAACCAAAGCCTCAGCGTCAAGAGCGAAGCTCTTGAGCGCTGAAGTGCTGCTCACACGGCGTAGACAGTGGTGATGTTACCTACCATGACGTACCTATCACGTAGAGCTTGCTTCCACTGACGTGAAAATAATGCGCCACTAAACTCCCACCATCCACAAGGTGTTACAGCGAAACCGTCATTTTGGCCTTTCGACCAATATATCAGTATTCGACCACGGTACGAATGCTTTCGCCCCGCGCCATCATATCGAACCCTTCGTTAATCTGCTCAAGCGGTAGTTTGTGGGTAATCAGATCATCAATATTAATCTTGTTTTCCATATACCAGTCTACAATTTTTGGCACATCCGTTCGGCCTCGCGCGCCCCCAAAAGCAGACCCGATCCAGCGACGACCCGTAACAAGCTGAAACGGACGCGTGCTGATTTCCTGCCCCGCGCTCGCGACACCAATAATGGTGGATACGCCCCAGCCGCGATGGGCACATTCCAATGCCTGACGCATAAGAGTCGGGTTACCCACACATTCAAAGGTGTAATCTGCGCCACCATCTGTCAGTTCAATCAGATGACCAACAACATCACCATTCGGGCCAAGATCTTTTGGGTTTACAAAGTCGGTCATACCAAATTTGCGGGCGATTGCTTCACGATCAGGATTGATATCCACCCCAACAATCCGATCAGCCCCCACCATTTTGGCCCCTTGAATGACGTTCAGGCCAATGCCACCAAGGCCAAACACCACGACGGTTGAACCGGGTTCGACCTTCGCAGTGAACAACACAGCCCCAATACCGGTGGTAACACCACACCCAATATAACAGACCTTGTCGAACGGAGCATCGGGCCGGATCTTGGCCAAGGCAATCTCGGGTAGAACTGTATAATTCGCGAAAGTTGAACAACCCATGTAGTGGTGAATAGGTTGCCCTTTGAAAGAAAAGCGCGATGTACCATCCGGCATCAGCCCTTTTCCCTGTGTTGCGCGGATGGATGTGCACAGATTGGTCTTGCGCGAGAGGCAGGATTTACATTCCCGACATTCGGGCGTGTAGAGCGGAATAACGTGGTCGCCCGGTTTCAGGTGAGTAACGCCCACTCCAACTTCGCGCACAATGCCAGCGCCCTCATGCCCCAGAATGGCTGGGAACAGACCTTCTGGGTCAGCTCCTGACAGTGTATATTTGTCAGTATGGCATAAACCAGTCGCCTTGATTTCAACCAGAACCTCACCAATCCTGGGGCCTTCAAGCTGAACCGTCTCAATCTCCAGTGGCTTGCCTGCTTCAAACGCAACCGCGGCTCTTACGTCCATAATATTACTTCCCCTATATAAGGATTATCTGAGTTCTTCTGTAAGCTGAGGAACGATCTCGAAGAGATCTCC
>NZ_LHZU01000068.1 GCF_001580995.1 Acetobacter senegalensis | reverse complement strand
AAGGTGTTGCGACGACCGGTTGAATCCGCCCACTCTTTACATCAACGATTTCTACAACCCGCAGAGGCTGCATTCCACACTCCAATGGAAAAGTCCTCTGGATCATGAGCGCAATGCCGCTTAACAGATAACCCATGGTCCGGAACTAAACCGGGACACGTCCATCCTGATCGTATTGCGTGAAAGTGCCGTCAACCATCTGTTCGTGCAGGCGGTTCTGTTCGCTATCGCGCGAGCATTCTAAGGCGAGACCTTCCTCTCAGCCGTGCAGTTCGCCTTAATCATTATTCTACCTAACTGACGACACGCTGTAGGTTCAAAATGAATTATTACGATTATCGATTGATACCGAGCTACATTATTTCCAGATCAGAGAGTTGAGTTTCAACATGTAAGCTCGTTGCTTCCTGAGCTGTAGTTTTGGAATCGATAAGACGCGCATGAGCAGGGACAAGATCTGGCCACATGGATCGGAGTGAAAGGATAACGGCGCGGGCGCGCTGATCCGAGACACCGTAGACGACGTACTTGGCCTGCCTTCTACCTTTAATAATTCCGGCGTTCCGAAGCACACCAACCTGTTGCGAAAGGGTGGGCTGATGAATGTCCAGACATCGTTCGATCTCGGAGACCGATCGCTCCCCCTCAACAAGCAGACAAGCAATAGCCAACCGGGTCGGATTACCAAGAACCCTCAGAATACTGCTTGCTGCAGCGACATCTCGACAGAGCACGGACAACACCATGTCTCCCTTATACAGCGTTTAAGACGAAAGGTAGAGAAAAATCAGGATAATCCACTTTTAATTATAGTGGTTATAGTTAAAAACGAATCTTCTTGCGCATTCTTTTTAATTATATCATTATATATATCAATATAGTGAAAGAGGCTCAAGTGTCACTCAAAATTGGCGTACATAATGCAAACCTACATCTGTTTCTCGCGTCCCGTTGGCCTGGCCTGTTCAATGGAATCGCAGTCGAATTCGTGCATTATGACGATGGCCGTGAGAGCGCCCGCTTCCTGAAGCGTGGTGAGATTGACATCTGTGGGACCGGATCGACGCCCCCGATCATTGCTCAGGCCAACGGCGATGAGGTTGAATACATCGCGGCATCAGCGCGTCGGCCACATAATGGTGCCCTGGTGACGACACCTGCATCGGATATTGCAGACGTTCGGGAACTCCAGGGGGCGAAGATCGCATTGGTTGACGGCTCGTTCCATACCTACCTACTGGCACGTCTGCTGGATGGGGTGGGACTTTCTCTGCGAGACGTGCAGCGCGTTGAACTTTCGCCATCCGCATCCCTTACTCACCTTCTGGACGGAAAGGTGGATGCATGGATTGCAATGTCTCCATTGCTTGAAAAGGCAACATCCCAAAAGGTCGTCAAGGTCATTGCCGAGTGTGGTGACAAAATTCCCAATCGCTCCGTCTTCTGGACGATCAGGAATCGAAAGCTTTCCCCATCACAGAAGGAAGACGTTCTTTCTCGCCTGGCAACTCTCGAGCGGGAAATCAGCGCTGATCCAGAAAGAGCAGCACGCATCCTGACGGACGCCCGCACAGAACATGTCGATCTGAACACCTGGTCGACAGCCATCGCTGCACGGGACTGGAGCATACACGCAGCTGATCGGGAAATTGCCGAAGAA
This sequence comes from Acetobacter senegalensis, assembly GCF_001580995.1. Lineage (GTDB taxonomy): Bacteria > Pseudomonadota > Alphaproteobacteria > Acetobacterales > Acetobacteraceae > Acetobacter > Acetobacter senegalensis. The sequence continues at coordinate 6,091 of NZ_LHZU01000068.1, read as the reverse complement.
CAACAGGAAGAAGCGGACACCCTTCTGCGTCATGGCGACCTCGCTCGGGAAATTACAGTAATGGACGCCATACGGCTCTGAGTGGACCCTAAACATCTTCCATGGAGAAGAAATGACATGAAAATTTTTGGATATATGTGCGCGCCTGACGGAGCTTATCCTTGGCGTCAGGATGGTACACGTAAGGTAGATCTTGGATATTATCGTCAGTTGGCGTCAGCCTACGATCAACTCGGATATACCGGCGCGCTTTTTGCGACCGGCGCGCATGATGTCTGGGCACTGGGAGGAGCGCTGGCGTCTTTCACCGACCGTCTAAAATTCCTGATTGCCATTCACCCAGGGCTGATTCCTCCGACCCTCCTCGGAAAAATGGCTGCATCATTACAGGAATTTACGAAGGGGCGTGTGCTGCTAAACATTGTCTCAGGCACTACAGAGATGCTGGAGACTTACGGACTTCATCTCCCTCATGGCGAACGCTACGCCATGGCGGACGAATATCTTTCCATATGGCATAGGCTGATGGAAGGTGAGGCCGTGACGTATGAAGGTCGTTATATCTCTCTCAAGAACGCGAAGCTGGCCCTCCCAATCGGAAAGACGATCCCTGCGCCGCCCCTGTATTTCGGCGGTTCATCGGATGCCGCGATCGATGTCGCCGCACGCCATGTCCATACCTATCTGTCGTGGGGGGAAACGCCAGACCAACTCGCTGAAAAGCATGCCCGCGTTCAGGAACGGGCCAAGAGTTATGGTCGGGAACTCTCATTCGGAGTCCGTCTCTATGTCATCGTGAGACGCACCGACAACGAAGCGTGGGATGCCGCCAATGACCTATATGCTCATATGGATGCGGACAGCGTGGCGGCTAATCAGCGGATGATCAATAATACCGATTCTGTTGGCCAGAAACGCATGGCGGCGCTGCATCAAGGCAAAAAACCCGAAAATCTTCGGGATCTTGAAATAGCCCCGAATCTTTGGTCGGGCATTGGTCTCGTGCGCCCCGGACCTGGGACTGCGATCGTAGGGTCGCCAGATACGGTCCTGCGCACGTTGGAGGCGTATCGAAAAGCCGGTATCGAAACGTTCATTCTCTCAGGAATGCCCCTGCTCGAGGAAGCCTACCGCTTCGGCGAACTGGTCATGCCACGTCTTCCCGTCGAAAGCGCAACGTCGACGCCGATCAACCAGAACCTTACCTGGTCCACTCTCTTCGATCGTGATCAGCAGAGCCCATAAATTCGAGCTTCGCCGCCATCCAAGGATTTTTTGCATGTCTCATCCGCGCTTCACAGTTCGTCGTTATCTGACGCATGCTTATCGACTTGCCCTTTTCGGTAGCACACTGCTTGCATACCCTGTTGTAGAATCGAGTGCTGCTTCTCAGTCATCTGAGGGGAAAAGACTCTCGTCATCTTCTGCCCACCGTTCTAATCCGAAACATGCTACTTCCGCTGACAGCAACACGCGATCGCGCGATGAAACGCTCACAGTCGTTGCCCAGCGCAGACGGCAAAATCCGCAAACAGTGCCGGTTTCTTTGTCGGTCATCGGCGGTGATCAGATTCTGCGCGATGCCCAGTTACAACGAACCAGCGACATTGCAAAGCTTGTTCCCAATCTGCAGGGCGCCGCGACCGAAGGCCCTGAACGCCCTCGCTGGTTCATGCGGGGAATTGGCACGAACAGCACTAACGCGAATACTGTCAATCCTGTCGGAGTTTATTACGACGAGGTCTATATCGCCAATGTTTATAATCAGGGCTTCCCCCTGTTCGATCTGGCACAGACCGAGATTCTTCGTGGACCACAGGGAACGTTGTGGGGAAAGAACGCCAATGGCGGTGCCATTAACCTGATTTCTCAGGCACCAACATTCAAACGTCAGGGCTATGCCAAGTTCGGCTATGGAAGTTTCAACCATTCTCAGGAACAGGCCGCGATTGGTGGTACGATCATCCCCGACAAGGTGGCCGGACGTTTTGCCTTCTATGCGGATAATAGCGATGGCTGGCAGAAAAACATTACGGACGGGAAAAAACTTGGGGGCGGCCTGGACACGGCAGCGCGGGGGCAGTTGCTCATCCGGGCAACGCCTGATCTCAATATTACATTGAATGGCCATTACAGACGGTTTGATGGGTCTGTATATCCACAACAATACGCAGCGGATCTGTCGAAGAGTGGTTTTGGTAATCCGGCAACTGTGTATATTCCGGGCTATAACTCGCCATCAACTGTTCCAAAATTGGCGTATGATGAGGTCAATACATATCGCGCTCAGCAATTCGTTCAGGAAACGGGCGGGTTCGTCAAGGCTGTTTGGTCCCAGCCACATTTTACACTGACTTCGATCTCCGCTGCTGAGGGAAACCGTCGCAACCAGAGCGAAGCATACCCTATGATTGCGTTGCCTGCCGGGCAGATACCTTACAACGCATCTTACAATACTGGCGACTACTGGCAGGCAACACAGGAGATTCGTATTGCCTCTCATGGTACCCGTCGGTGGACTTGGCAAGCCGGTCTTTTCGGTATGCTTGAGCATCTCGACAGTATCGGTGCGAATGCCTATTACCATACACCCGTAACAGCCAATGGCCAGGCGCTTTCTTTTTCCGTTCCGCCGTATTCTCGGGATCATTATGATCAAAATTGGCAAAACGGTTCAGCATTTGCCAGCGCTACCTATAACCCAACATCGCGTCTTCACATCACCGGCGGATTGCGGTGGTCAATTGAGCGGATCGGCATCACGAACGCCTATGACGCAGTCCCACTGACCGGAAGTGCTGGAGCTTATGGAAATTCTCTTGCCTCACTACCTGCGGGGGCAACGAGGATACTGACCCAGAAAGAGCATAATACCTATCGGAACTGGAACTCTGATTTTACGATCCAATATGACATAACGCGCCAGGCAATGGTGTATTTCCGTTTTGCTTCGGGGAAAATGCCGGGAAATTACAGTTTTACGGGATATAGCAGGGTTCCGGGCACATCTTTTTCTGCCCAGCAATTGACATCCGTGAATCCGGAAACCATCGATTCTTTCGAATTGGGGGCCAAGACGCAATTCTGGGATCATCGGTTGACCCTGAATGCCGATGTATTTCGCTATAACTATGCGAACGCATTGGTTAACGTTCCGACCAATATTGGAAGAGGCATCACGACCATTGTTTTTCGCAATGCCGGCGCGGCCCGTATTCAGGGCGCAGAAGTGGAAGCAGCGTTGCGTCCGGTCGCCGGCCTGAAGCTCGGTGCTAATCTGGGGCTGCTGGACACGCGCTATACATCGCAGAGTGAATACGGAGACGGCATCCTCGGGGCGCAGATCCCGCGTTCTCCCCATGTCAGCTTGTCAGGATATGCCGATTATGACATCGAGCTTCCCCATGGTGATCTCATTCTGGGAAGCGACTTTCAGTACTATTCAAAACAGTACTTTTATCCGTCGGTCTCCTCTCAAAAGTCAGATTCGTTGCTGAGCCAGGGGAAATACGCTCTTTGGAATGCTCATCTCACATGGTTCCCGCAGAACAATCATCATCTTTCCTTTGATGTATCCGTTCTGAATTTGCAGAACAGCCATTACAAGTCTCTGGCAATTACCCCGATCAACGGCCTGTCTTCTCTTACGCTCGGACAGCCGCGTAGTTTCTTTCTTCAGGCAATGTATCGCTTTTGAATTTTAGAGGACACTGGCTTATGACTGACAGAGCATTGTCCCCGTTCCATCGATCCGCCATGTGTGGGATGGCGGTGGGAATGTTTATGCTGAGTTATGGCGATCGTGCTGTCCTGTCGGTCAGTATGCCTCTCATTGCCCATGAATTTAATCTAGGGGCGGCCCAGACCGGATGGGTTCTTTCGAGTTTTCTTTGGTCCTACGTGATACTGACGTTCCCTGTCTCTTTATTGGTCGATCGTTATCCGACCAGGGCGGTGGGAGTGGCCGCTCTTCTGATCTGGTCGGTCGCCATGTTTATGGGAGGTTTGTCTGCTACTCTTTTTGTCTTCCTCATGAGTCGTATTCTGTTGGGTATCGGCGAATCTCCCACATTCCCGCTGGCCAACCGGATTGTCCGCCAATGGTCTCAGGAGCAACACAGGGGAGTGGTCCTGACAGTGTTAGTTTGCTCCAGCCAGATCGGGCTTGCTTTCGGACTTCTGGGAAGTGGCTGGCTGTCTGGCTGGACCGGCTGGCGAAGTGCGTTCTTGGCCTATGGTGCGCTCAGTATCGTCATGGCCGTATGCTGGAGGTCTATCTTTCCCGCTGAAGCCGCCAAAAGAATGAAATGGAGTGATGGTCGCTCGCTTCTCAATCTTCTTACTCAACGCACGTTCTGGGGACTTTTGTCCCCTGGTGCGGCCGGACAATACGCAAATTTCCTGATGATGTCATGGTTCCCAACATATTTGCATCGCACGTTCCATTTGCAGACCTTTGAAACGGGCTTGGATGCAAGCATCTGTTACGTAGTAGCCGCCGTTTTTTCGGTCGTGCTCGGAAAAGTAGCGGAAAAGATTTCCCTCACCTTTTTGCCGAAACAGATACTGGCACCCAGACGTCTTGTTGTGGCGGTGCTGCTTCTGGGATCTTCGGTGATTGGCATCCTTCCGTTTCTACATTCGGTATGGTTGGTTTTAGTTTGTGTTTCAGTAGTAATAGGTTTGATTATGGCCGCGTTGGGCGCCAACACGGCGCTTGGCTCCGATCTTCTGGTAGACGGTACCCGAATTGGGTCAGTCACTGGGTTCGGAATGATTTTCGGCAATGGTGTCGGGTTTCTTGCGCCAGTGATAACCGGGTACCTTGTACATTTGACCGGGACATTCTCTAGCGCTTTCTATTTGGCTGCGTTCGTTCTCGTTGCCGGCGCCACTTTGGCAACACTTCTTCCACGGCAGCCTCTTCAGCTTACCAAATGACGTGGGGGGGGGGCGAATAAACGTTGATTGATTTCCCTTTTACCTGATTTCAGGTTTTTGGCGAGTTGATTGCTGGTTCCTAAACGTGATTTTCGTTCTGCGATTTGAGCAGAGCCAGAAAGATTCATCATCAATCCAACCCGTCAAATCCCGGGACCAAACAGCTAGAGCATAATCCGATCAGTCGTAATACCAACCGTTGATTGCTATAACCTATGAGCCCAATCGCGCAGCCAGATTGACATGATGCGCCATGGTTGGTCGACGAGCTGGTTCCAGGCATGGCAGGCGATATCCACGATATCGTCATAGGTTTTGAATATCCTGTTTGACAGCCATGTATTGCGAAGGAACTGCCAGAGATTTTCCACCGGGTTCAGTTCAGGAGCCCTGGGAGGCAGCGGGAGGATGGTGATGTTCCCAGGCACCTCCAGTTTCTGACTGGTGTGCCAGGCGGCCTGATCCACAACGAGGACGGCGTGAGCGTCCCGTGCGACTGTGCGTGAAATCTCCGCGAGATGGAGCTGGAGACCCGCAAAAACCGGGTAATTTCTGGTGAAGTGGGCTGGCCTGATGACGTCGAGGTTGCAGGGCGCACCACGGGGCATCGTTCGGGCTGATTTCTATGATGTCCGGCGTTGATTCCGCCGGTTTTGCCGACTTGCAGACAGAGTCAGCCTGCGGTTTCTAGGCGCTCGTGGAAGATCAGCCGATTGAAGTTGTAGGCCAGGTTGCAAAGGGTCAGTTTCGCCTCAGCGCGGGCGAGACCGATGGTGCGGATGAACAGGTTGAACCGGTTTTTCTGATGCGCGAAGACATGCTCAACATGCGCACGGATCGAGGATTTGGCGGCATTGGCCCGCGCGGTTGCCTTCGACATCGGCTTGCCCATGGGTTTACGCCGATGAATACGGGACGTGAGCATCTGGTCCGACAGCCACTTCTCGTTGCGCCTGGATCGATAGGCACTGTCTGCCCAGACCTCGGAACTGGTATTGTTCGTGCTGACGACCTGCCGGAGAAGACGCCCGTCCGCCGCTGACGCCGAAGTCACCGCCATGCCTCGGATGAAGCCGAAGCGTCGGTCGATGCTGATGTGGGATTTGTAGCCGAAGACCGGCAGGGCGATCATGGGGAGCGGCGTCCCATC
>NZ_LHZU01000025.1 GCF_001580995.1 Acetobacter senegalensis | reverse complement strand
ACACCGCACCAATCCCGCGTAGCGGGTTCGTTCTTCCCCCCTGCGCTGCCTGTCCGCTCAAGGAATATGAAGCAGACAGGCGAGATACGCCTTAATATCGGACATTTCATGCGTCGAGAAGCAAAACACAAAGCGGACCTCGACTGGCCGAGTTATCTGGCACACCATCAGGAAGCTAATAGTCAATATGTCGCTATGTAGTTCCGAAAATTAAAAAGCTAACATTATAGACCGATACTGCGCATAATTTTGCAAAGAGGCGCGCGGCGTTGGTCATGCCTTCCCAGAGGTGAAGTCAAGCACCACCACGTCAATGAATGCGCGGCGTGCCTCAGGAATTCGGTCAATCAACATCGCACGCATCTCCTCGGCACTTTGCGGAGCGTCAAGCCCTTCTGGATGTAATTTTAGGCGCCGATTGGTCTTTGCTTGGATTTCACCAAACCATAAGACGCAATAAATGCCGTGCTGCTCAGAACGCCATTCTGTCAGATATTGTGCATCGAGCTGACTGATCGCAGCATCCCATACATCTTTGTTCCACTGTCCCTTGATTTCCACGGGTAACTGCATCCTCCCACGCGCAAAGACGAGGTCCACGCGCTTCGTATGTGGCATGTCTGCCTCGGTAATCCGCTCAATACCGTATCTGTAGAGTTCAGAGCCGATTAATGCTGCCAAGCGGTCGCGACAGCGAATCTCGTCCCGCGGAACACCGTTATCTGTCCAGAATTCGGCGACGGAATCGAGGTCGTCTCCAGTGAGTTTACGCTGCGCGATTTCCATCTCCTCGAGCACTAACGTCTTCAGGTCCTTAATATTATTTGGAGGTCCATCTTTGAGCAATTTTGAAAGACCAGAAGGCATGAGCGGCGAAAATTTCTCTTCAACACGTTTCTGACGTTGCTCTGCGGCTCTGTGCCGAATTAGATTGGTATAAGTGTCTGACTGTGTGGCAATCAGGCGGTCCATCGCCTCGACTGCCTCGTCGCTGGCGTCGTTAGCAACCCAACTGATTAGGGCCAATCGACATTCAGGATTTCCAAATAGGCTAAT
>NZ_LHZU01000139.1 GCF_001580995.1 Acetobacter senegalensis | reverse complement strand
GGCCATGTCTCTCCCGCCGTTATGGCGATAGACGCAGCCCAAGGCCCCGGCTTCCACCACGGTTATAACGGCAGGAGTCATCAGCCCCGAGCGGGCGGTTATAAGGGGGAACCCCATCCCCTGTGCCGCGCCTTATAGGGCAGAGAAAGCAAGTGCTCAAGCAAACACGCACCAGAAAATCTTCGCCCTCGGCACTGCCCTGCTGCCTGCTTGTACCGTCACATAAAAGCCTGCTCGGCCGCCCATCCCGCCAGAACAGTCCTGCCGCAGTCAAAAAACATGTAAAAACAAACTCCTTTTACTTTATGTGTTTTGGGGGTATTGGCCCTCCCCTGCGCAGCGCGTCACCTTAAAGGGACGGGCCAGACATCCTGCCTCTTTGGCACCACTGATACGGCTTTTACGGTAATGGACCCCAAAACCCTTTTCTCCGGCATGGCGCTGGCCTTTGGGGCCTATGCCTCTTTCGCAATCAGCGATGCGTTCTCCAAACTTCTGGCGGGCATGTTAGACCCGTTTGAAGTGGCATTTTCCGGCGGGATATTCGGCTTTCTGCTTCTTCCTTTTCTTCGGAAGCCGCATGAATCCTATCTGGATATCTTCCGTCCACAGCAGCGGGCCATGTGGCTCTTGCGCGCCTTTTGCGTTTTTCTGGCCACGGCAGCCAGCGTGGAAGCCTTCATGCTGCTACCCATGCCAGAAGCGCTTTCCCTCATGTTTCTGATGCCCCTGTTTGTCACCATTCTTTCTGTTGTGTTGCTGAAAGAAAAAGTAACGGCCTGGGCGTGGCTGGCAGTTGTTCTGGGTTTTGTGGGCGTGCTGATTGTGCTTCGGCCGGGTGTACGCGCGCTTCATCTGGGCCATCTGTGCGCGCTGGTGGCCGCTTTTGCCAACGCAGGCAGCGTGATTGCCTACCGCCTTGCCAGCAAGGAAACCGTGCGCCTGTCCCTGTTTGGTTCCAGCCTGATCGGGCCATTGGTAGGAAACGGCGTGCTTATGGGACTGCACGCCACCTGGCCGCCAACCATGGTCTCCTGGGTCTATCTGTTCGGTTATGGTTTTCTGGCGGCTTTCGGACAATTACTGATGATGCTCGCAACGGCGCGGGCACCCGCCAACCGCGTTGCCCTGCCCCAATATAGCCAGATGGTCTGGGGGGTCGTGCTCAGCTACGTGGTGTTTCACCAACCGCTGGATGGCTGGACCTTTGTTGGCATCATGGTGCTGACCTTCTCCGGTATGCTCAACTGGGTGCGTCAACGTATCCGGTATGAACGCATGGCCATGAAGGAACGACTGGAGCGGCAGAAAGCCAAAAAAGCCGCCAAACAGGCTGCCAAGCTGGCAAAAAAAGCAGCCGTCTCTGCTCCGAAGCCCTGAATATCCCCCGTTCTGGCAAGGAAACACACCCTGCCCGCCTGTCAGAACGGTTTGACTCCCTCCGCATTTTCCAGCATCCTTCTGCGCATGACAACTTCGGCACACAACAGTGGACTGTATTATTCACCGCGCACATAGCGGTGAATGTTGTCTGTTATTGGTCAACCGCCGCCCTGCCAGCGGTTGACGACGTTTCTCGAACACCCTTGGCTGTTGTCGGCACGCTAAGGAACGTTCATGAGCCCGTCTTTTCCCTTACAGTCTGACGAGCCTCCCACGGTGGGGCTAATCGGCTTTGGCGCCTTCGGACAATTGGTTGCACGCCATATGACACCGCATGTTCAGGTGCTGGCGTATGACAATAGAAACTCGCTTGAAGACTCCGCACAGACGCTTGGCGTACGGCTGACTGACCTCACAACCGTTGCCCGCTGCCGGATCATCATTCTTGCCATTCCCGTGCAGGCCATGGCCGATGTGCTCACGCACATTGCTCCATTGCTCCGGCCGGATGCTCTGGTGCTTGATGTGGGCTCCGTAAAGGTCAAACCCACGGAGATGATGCTCCGTCTTCTACCGTCCACTGTCGGCATTATTGGCACGCACCCGCTCTTTGGCCCACAAAGTGCTGGCCAGACAACAACAGGCCTGAAAATCGTGCTGTGCCCGGTGCGCGGGCCGTATCACCGGTTAGCGGCCTTTCTGCGCAAAACTCTGGGCCTGCGCGTTCTTGTCTGCACACCGGAAAAACATGATCAGGACATGGCGGTTACGCAAGCCCTTACGCACTGGCTTGCACAGAGCCTGAAGACGCTGGAACCTTTCCCATCCCATCTCACAACGCGCAGTTTTGATCTGATGCGGGATGCCATGAAGATGGTGGAAAAAGATGCACCACAGGTTTTTGAAACCATAGAATGCCTTAACCCTTACGCATCATCCATGCGCAAACATTATCTCGACCTGCTGAGTTCTCTGGACAAGAAACTGGATACACTCACACCCGCATGAAACCAGACTCTGTGCTCCTGCGTGTATTGGGGCCAGATGACGAACCGAGCAGCCATTCGACAGCCAAGGTCAAAACCCAGAAACGAATGTTTAGAGCGGAAAAGACAGATGTGTCATCGCAACATGGGGATACCTAAGCAAACAGACCAACATGATCCGGCGTAAAAAGGCGATACAATGACAGGTTTTTCAGTCACCCTTTAAGGTAAGCCTGAGCCTGTGCATCAAACGCCTTTTCTGCCGCACCCAGTGGATGCACGTTCTATTCTGGAGTTGAAGTTGGAAGGCCAGAATATTGTCCATAGCGCGTAGCCGAAGGACTGAGCCGGTAAGGTTTCATATAGGGCTATAGCCCTGTGGCTCGTTCATTTTAGAGTAAGGCCCGGCACCACATGCTGTAACGCCGGGCATGCCCTGTTCCTTAGTTGTCCATGGTCCGATCAACGGCCAGCCCGGCAGCAGCCTGACATATCGGCATCATTTCCACCATGTTGATGTTTACATGCGGCGGCAACTTCAGCACCCAGGCCACCGTTTCTGCAATGTCTTCCGGCAGAAGGGGTTTGGTGTGCTCATAGACCGCAGCCGCTTTCTGGTTATCGCCCAGACGTACCTGACTGAACTCACTCCCACCACATAGCCCCGGTGCAATGTTGGTCGCCCGCACCTGCTTGCCTAGCAGGTCACTGCGCAGATTCCGCATGAACAGATCAACAAACGCTTTGGTGGCGCCATATACGTTGCTCCCAGGGTAGGGATAAGTCCCCGCGGTGCTCCCCAGCGAGATGACATGACCTGCATTTCGATCCACCATGCCCGGAAGCAAAGCGCGTGTTATTTCCACCAATCCTGTCACATTGGTCGCAATCATCTGCTCCCAGTCTGAGGGTTTGGTTTCCCACGCTTTTTCAAGCCCCAGAGCCAGACCGGCGTTGTTCACCAGCACATCCACCTGCTGCCAGCCTTCAGGCAGACTGCCCGGCAGAGCTTTCACGGCGGCAAGGTCTGTCACGTCCAGTTTGAAGGGCAACAGGTTTTCACCCGCCTCCTTCGCCAGAGCATCCAGCCGCTCCTGCCGGCGCCCGGTGGCAATCACCCGAAACCCTTCCTTGACCAAGCGCAGTGCAATAGCATGCCCAAACCCGGCTGTTGCCCCTGTTACCAAGGCCGTTTTAAGCGGATGTGTCATGAATGATCTCCTCCGATTGAAAAGAATGATAATGCGTCAGCTTAGCATTGGTACCCCATGCTGCAATCATCATCTCGTTTTCAGGCCACTGGCTCAGTCAGAGGTACCGAGGGGTTTCCATGGGCCTTTACGGCGTTCGCACTGCTTCTTGTGCGTTGATTGGTTGGGCCAACGCCAGCACTACGTCTAGGTCAACATATGTTTCCATATGATCCGCCAAGGCGTCCAGAGCCTGATCTATAGCCGCCCCATGCTTTTCCGGCACGTTCGGGCCATTTGCTCCCCGACCACTTTCATACCACCAGCCCCCGGGCGCAAAGTTCTTTCCGCCAGCACGCGCCAGCAAGGCGAGACGCGCTGTACGGTTTGCAAAGACCCCATGCAGATACGTGCCATAGATCTGCCCATTTGCCGCGACCGCCCCTTCCGGCTGCCCATTCAGGCGCAATAAAGGCCGCTGCCTGTCTGCACCAGATGTCTGGCCCATGTGCATTTCATAACCCGACACTTCCGTTTCCGTGCCTTCTATAAACCCACTGGTTTCCTCCAGCCGTTTGTTCTCACCCAGCACGGTTTCAACATCCAGCAGGCCCAAAGCCGCCACACACTCCGGTTCCCCTTCGGTGCCAGCAGGGTCTGCAATAGTCCGGCCGAGCATCTGATACCCGCCACACACACCCATGACGTGACCACCCCGCGCCACATGGGCCAGAATGTCCTGATCCCATCCTTCGGCCTGCAAAACCGCCAGGTCTGCTATTGTCGCTTTTGATCCGGGCAATAGAACCAGGTCACATTCAGGCAAGCGCTCACCCTGTTTTACCGGCAAAAGCATCACCCCTGGCTCCGCCCGCAGGGGATCAAGATCATCAAAATTGGCAATCAACGGCAGAAGTGGCACCGCAATACGCAAGCGGGAAACGCCGTTCTGGCTGATTTCAGCCCTATCTGAGTGCTCTGAAACAAGGGTGCTCATCAGATCAGCCGCATCTTCGGCCGGAAGCGTTCTGACAGCAGGAAGATCCGGCACCAGCCCCAGCGGGGCCCATCCCGTGCGCTGAGCAACAAACGCCATGCCATCATGAAACAGTGTGATGTCACCACGCATTCTATTGACGATAAACCCCTTTATTCTGGCAGCATCCTCCGGGGCCAACACCACCTGCGTTCCAACCAGACTGGCAATAACACCGCCCCTGTCTATATCGCCTACCAGCACAACAGGTGCATTCACGGCCTGCGCAAAGCCCATATTGGCAATATCGCGCGCGCGCAGATTAACCTCTGATGCAGAGCCCGCACCCTCCACTAGGATCAGGTCAGCCCGCCCCGCCAGTCTGTAAAAACTCTCCAACACGGCAGGCAGAAGTTTGTCTTTGTGCTTTTGGTAAGCGCGTGCGGCAAGCGTCTCCTGCCTGCGGCCCTGCACAATAAGCTGCGCACCCGTTTCTCCCTGCGGCTTGAGCAGAACCGGGTTCATATCCACATCAGGCAGCACACCACAGGCCCGCGCCTGCAATGCCTGCGCACGTCCAATCTCCCCACCATCGGGCGTAACGGCGGCATTGTTGGACATATTCTGGGGCTTGAAGGGCAGAACCCTCAGGCCGCGCCGTGTAAACGCGCGTGCCAGACCTGCAACCAGTGTCGATTTTCCAACGCTTGACCCCGTGCCCTGCACCATCAGAACACGTGCCGTCAAAACTCCACGCCCTGCTGTGCTTTTACGCCATTTTTGAAGTGGTGCTTTATCAGGCCCATTTCCGTCACCAGATCGGCAGCCTCCATCATGTCTGGCTTTGCATTCCGGCCCGTTACCATCACATGCTGGCCGGGGGTTCTAGCCGCAATATCTGCCAGAACCTGCGCTATTGGCAGATAATCATACCGCAGCGCCACATTCAGTTCATCCAGCACCACAAGAGCGACATCGGGCCGGGCAAAGGCTTGCCGCGCCACCGCCCAGGCCCGTTCACAGGCCGCAATATCCCGCTCACGATCCTGCGTCTCCCACGTGAACCCCTCGCCCAGAGCATGCCATTCCACCAGATCATCAAACCGTTCCAGCGCGCGGCGTTCACCAGTATCCCACGCGCCCTTGATAAACTGCACCACCACCACCCGCTTCCCGTAGCCCAATGTCCTGAGGGCCATACCAAATGCTGCGGTTGATTTCCCCTTTCCAGGACCGGTGTTGACCATCAACAACCCTTTTTCCAGGGACTTTGACGCCACTTCCTGATCCTGCACCTTCTTGCGTTTCTGCATTTTTTCACGATGGCGAGCCTGTGCGGTTGCGTCTTGCTCTCGGGGCTGATCTGGCATGGGTCTATGGAATCTCTTCATCTGTTCTTGGGGTTATACATAAATATTCAGAAACGGCTTTGACCGCTTATCAGATTGGCCTGTGTAAATCTGAAAGCACTGCTGGTGCTCACCAAGGCTTTTTGGGCCCGGCCAGCACAGTTATTTTGCCGTCGCCCAATTTCTCTTCCGCTGACTTCACATCTGCCGTCTCATTCTGCCGCACAACTCGCTTCCGCCAAACGGCCCTGCTGCTGCGCCACCATGAACAAACGCGCCGAGCCCTGCGGCATGGAAGGTGACAGCAGTTCCGGCTGCCTGCCTTCCGCCAATGCACTCAGCACCCGTAGCGGCCCCCCGTGCGACAAAACACAGGCCGGTACGCCCGCATCCTTGATATCCTGCCAGAAAGCGCGGGCACGCTGGCTGAGCGCCATGCCACTTTCTCCTCCAGGGGGAGCAAAACGTGCCGGGTCTGCCGCCCATTCGTCAAGCTGAGCCCGGCTGATTTCCTGCCAGTTCATGCCTTCCCATCGGCCAAAATCCAGTTCGGCCAGACGATCATCAATTTTCAGTTCCATTCCAGTGGCCGCCGCCAGTTTCTGCGCCATTTCGCGGCACCGCATAGCAGGTGAACTGTATAACACACGGCAGACAGCGCCTTGTGCCAGCACAGCCAACCCTGATGCAAGACCTTCCCACCCGGGACGGAGGGCAACATCCTGCCGTCCGTAACATACCCCTTCCGGCAACAGGACCGGAGCATGCCGAACCAACAAAACAGGGAAAGACTGCGCCATTCTTCTCTCCTTGGGCTTCGGGCCCATCTCGTTCAACCGCTGCCCATAAGTACGTGGCTTTATCTTACGGCCCCACACGGCAGGATCATACCCGTTCAGCGCCTGCTTTTTTGGCAAAGCCGATATGAGGCAGAAAGGCGGAACCACACGCGACTGTGTCCTCTCTGTCTCAAAAGGCGCCTCTCTTCCACCCCCGAAAGAGCAACACCTTCAGCCTAAGCCATTATGCCTTTGCATGATCACTGATACCGCCATGCCACCCCAGCCGCATGCTTCCGACCTTCTTCCCGGTCCCCATAATTGATATTTCTCACGCCATCCAGATAATATCTTTTAGGATTGTACAGTCGTTCGCTACCTTGAAAAAATTCATCGCTTCCCTGACAGAGCCAGCTCGCCAAGAAATCTTCATTCTATATGTAGGGTTCGTATCCAGAGAAAATAATCATAAGAATTTTTGCTACGATAAGACAATACAAAATCAATATCCGCAATATTTCATGAACCATATTAACGCCATCGGCCACATCCCTCGGATTAGTCATAGTAAAGAATGGCTACAAATAGCTGAATTACGCTTTTTGGCGTTTATGTGGAGTGTCATTATTTTTCGCGCAGGGCTTTTCCTGTTCCGTCGACACAGTCACACCTATCGAGAAAATCTCTCCCGGCTGGGACTTCCGCCATCACCTTTCCTGCGCTTTGCCTCATGATTCAACCGAGACTTTCTGAGCATAGAGTATGCTGTGCACATAATGGGCCGAATTGAACGTGCTATATTTTTTAGTGAAACATTATTTTTTACTTCTCAAAAAATATAGTCACAAACCAATTTCAAAAAGAAACCTTTCTTGAAATAAATACAGCCAGGAACAAGGTAACTCTTTATCTTCTGTGTACCCTTACCTCACTTTCAGCCTCCATCTTAACCTGCTTCTGACAAGGCTGACCGAAGGGCAGTTTCTTTCAACCCCTTCTGGCCGATCATCACAATACGCCCCATACGGTCGGCTCCGGCCGCCAGGGAACGATCAAACTCGTGCCGAAAACGCGTTCCCACCCCCTGCACCGCCAAACGTTGGGACTGCCCCCGCACGGCAGCATAGCCTTTGGTCCGCAACACATCATATTTACGCGCCACGTTTTGCAGGAGGGTCAAAAATCCTTCTACACTCAACTGTTCTGGCACCTTGATCACAAAGCTTTCAAAATCATCATGTTCAAACACAGGGTTTTCTACTCCGGCAATAGAAGATGCTGTGCTTAAATCAGCCTTTGCTTCTGCTCCCACACCCAACAGAACGGCCGGATCCACTTTACCTTCGGTGGTGCGCAGAATTCTGGCAGAAGGAGGCGCAGCCAGTTTGATGGCTTTTTCTACGGCATCTATTCCTGCTTTATCCAGCAGATCAGTCTTGTTCAGCACAATCAGATCCGCTGCACTTAATTGATCTTCAAAAATAGTCGCTATCGGGTTCTCATGCGCGGAAGGCCCTCCCGCCATGGACATACCGTCCTCACTAGCCGATTTATCTTCAAACCGACCAGATGCCACAGCAAAGGAATCTATAACGGTTACAACCCCATCCACCGTCACCCGGTTACGCACGGTAGGCGCACCAAACGCCCTCAGAAGTGAACGGGGCAGTGCCAGACCGGATGTTTCAATAACAACGTGCTCGGGTGGGTCTGTTCGATTCAAAAGGCTTTCCAGGGCAGGAAGAAAATCGTCCCTTACGGTAGAACACAAACAGCCATTAGGGAGTTCGATACTTTCTTCATCACCACATCCCTCCATGCCGTATTTCCGTAGAAACTCTCCGCCATTGCCAAGCGGCCCACCAGCCTGCACCACAACCGCCACCCGATGCCCCTGCACATTCTGGAGAATATGACGCATCAAGGTGGTTTTACCCGCGCCCAGAAAACCGGTAACGAGAGTGACAGGAACCCGATGAGACGATGCAACACTCATAATTCAGCCCTGCTCATTGAGTAAAAATAAAGAAAACCCGAATAGCTGTGCCTCACAGCCACATCACCGAAGGGGCTGTAATCCTTCTCACATTATCCTTCAACTCACCGAAAAAACATCAGAGCAGACTCTGCTCTCCTTTAACGATCAACGTGCGAAGCTCAAGAAGGTTTACAGCAAGATATCATGACATTTCTGCGTCATCGCAGGGACAGCACCTCTGAAACTCCGCCCCTTCTCTACGCACATCAGGCCACCATCTTCAAAGAAAGGGCCAAAGTGGACCGAAGCAAGTCTGCCCGCACTGTGAAGGTCATCTGATCCAGTATTTAAGGGCCGCTTCAAAAGAAGCCAAAATCAGTCTAGCCCCTCAATCGGGCTGGCGCTCTTTGGTTCTGCCTGAGCCGCGTCTTTTTGCCTGAGCACCTCTGCATGATGGCATGCAAACCCATTTTTGCCCCTGCGCCAGCAAAGAGGCTCCCAACCTCAATTCCTGAGTATTGAGGTTGCCTTTGTCGTCAATGTCCTTCCTCACCCTGGTAGCCAATCGCCACTCCATAGTTCAGAAAACTTCCTATCTGCTTTTCTTACTTGCAATATTATCAAACAATTGTGACGGCTCTCTAAAACCAAAAAAAAGGTTTTTGAACATTCCAAATGCACGAGAACGAAAATAGAAGGGGTCAGAGTGTGCCTCCATGCAGGAGCAGCACAACCGTGTCTCTTTCTCCCTCATGAACTCAGACACTGATAAAGAAAATATAAATAAGCGCGGAGCCGAAAATCCAGAACCCATCGGCTTTCATAAATTCAATTTCATAAAAACTTCTTGTTATTTTTCTTTTTTCATAAAACTCTTTTTAACAGGATAATATTTTTTTTAAAAGATTATTGCATAAGTCCAATTCTATCTTGCGCGGAATTCCACTGATTCCAGCAAGGAAGGAAACGCATGAACGCCATCGTCGTGACGGCGCTGAAGCGACCTTATACATTTGTCGTCCTCTCGCTGCTTATTCTCGCTTTTGGCGTACTGTCCCTTTTTCAGGCGCCGACTGATGTGTTTCCCAATATCCGGATTCCCGTTGTGTCCGTGGTATGGACTTATGGCGGGATGCTGCCTGAAGAGTTTGCTGGCCGTATCACCTACAATTATGAACTGGCCGTAACCTCCACTGTGGAGGGCATCGAACATATGGAAAGCAGCTCCTATTACGGCAGGAGCATTGTCAACATCTACTTCCAGCCGGGCACGGATATTGGTGAAGCTGAAGCGGAAGTAACCGCCATTTCACAAACTGTTATCAAACAGCTTCCTGATAACATACCTGCCCCCATGGTCATGCGGCTGGAAGCATCTTCCGTGCCAGTGCTGGCGCTTCAGATCACCTCTGAAAAACAGACACCGTCTGATCTGTATAAAATTGCCATGACACGCATCCGCCCCATTCTGGTGACCGTGCCAGGGGCCGTTCTGCCACATCCTTATGGTGGCATGGACAGTTTTATCATGGTGGCGCTTAACCAGAAGCAACTACAGGCCCATCATCTATCCGCCATGGATGTGCAGAACGCCTTGCGTAAGCAGAATATTGTTCTGCCCGCCGGGGATCAGAAAATCGCCACGACGGACTGGATGGTGCAGACCAACGCCACCCCGCGCTCCATGAAGGAACTGGGAGACATTCCCGTAAAACGCGTGGGGAATGCAGTTATTTACGTGCATGATGTTGCACAGGTTTACCGTGGCGGGCACCCACAGACAAACCTTGTTCTGGTCAAAGGCCGACAGGGGGTGGAAGTGGTGGTCATGAAAAGCGGTGATGCCTCCACGCTGGATGTCGTGGCACGCACCAAGGAACTCCTCCCGCGCATTCAGAAACTTGTTCCGCCAGACGTGCATATTTCCATATTGAGTGATGCCTCGATTTTCGTGAAAGACGCCATTCAGGATGTGGTGCGGGAAATGGCGACCGCAGCCGTTCTGACCGGCCTTGTCGTGCTTCTGTTTTTGGGTTCGTGGCGATCCACGCTCATTATCGCCACATCCATACCGCTCGCTATTCTAACCGCCATTATCTGCCTTCTGATGGCTGGTCAGACCATCAACGTCATGACTCTGGGCGGCCTGGCTCTGGCCGTGGGGATTCTGGTGGATGATGCCACGGTGATGATCGAAAACATTGATACGCACCTTGAAGAAGGGAAAGAACTGGAACCTGCCATTATTGATGCGGCCAACCAGATTGTTATTCCCACGCTGGTCTCAACCCTGTGTATCTGCATTGTGTGGACACCCCTTTTCCGCCTGAGTGGCGTGGCAGGATGGCTGTTCATGCCCATGGCGGAAGCCATTGTTTTCGCCATGCTGGCCTCCTTCATTCTCTCCCGCACTCTGGTGCCAACCATGGCCAAATATCTGCTGGCCGGACAGGTGCATCCCGGCTTGCATAGTGATGAACATCTGGCGTTACCGAAAGGTGTTCTGGGGCGTTTCCAGAACAAATTCGAACATAGCTTTCATAATTTCCGCATAAGTTACGGGAGACTTCTGGAACGGATTATTGTGCGGCGCGGCTTATTTGCAGCCTGTTTTCTGGGCGCATCCGTGCTCTCTCTGGGCCTGTTCCTTATGGCGGGACAGGATTTCTTTCCCGAAGTCAAATCCGGCACGATGCAGATGCACATGCGCACACCGCTGGGTATGCGCATTGAAACAACGGGGCGCATCGTCGCTTTGGTGGATGACAGGATTGAGCAGATTCTGCCAGGAAAAGTCTCGGGTATCATCAATAACTGTGGCTTGCCGGAAGGCCCGCATAATCAGGCATTTATTCCTACTCCATCCATTGGCACGCAGGATTGTGACCTCACCATCTCCCTCAAGGATGAAACGTCGCCTGTCTGGAATTATCGCAAACTGCTGCGTACGGATCTTTCTGCCAGATTTCCAGGCTCTGTCTTCACCTTTCAGCCTGCTGACCTGACTGAAAAGATTCTGAATTTTGGGTCTCCTGCTCCCATTGATATTCAGGTCTCTGGCCCGGATATTCGTGACAATTACCAATACGCACGTCTGTTGGTAAACAAACTGCGTGCCATTCCCGGCGCGGTGGATGTGGTTGTTCAGCAAACCATGAAAACGCCCACGTTGTTTGTGCAGGGCAACCGCACCTTCGGACAGGCGACCGGCATGACGGAAGCTGATATTGCCAATAATGAACTGATGACTCTTTCAGGTAGCCAGACGGTTGATCCACAATACTGGCTGGACCCCAAAAGCGGCATTACATTCCCACTGAACGTCTATGTCTCGCAAGATCAGCTCACACATTACAATGATCTGCTGACCATTCCGGTTGATAAAGGAGATAATGACCCCAAGGGCACAGACATGCAGCTTCTTGGCAGCATCAGCACCATAACGCCAACCGGCACACCGGGGCAGGTTTCACACTATAATTCCATGCCGGAAATTGATGTGTATGTTTCAACAGAAGGCACGGACCTTGGCTCCGTTCTGGCCCGTGTGAAGAAAACTGTTGCTGACAGCAAGGCTGATCTTCCCTCAACCGCTGCTGTGGATATCCGCGGTCAGGCCGTTACCATGCATGGCGCCTATGTGGAACTGATAGCAGGGTTAGTGGTCTCCATTGTGCTGATCTACATGCTGATTGTGATCAATTTTCAGTCCTGGCTTGATCCTTTCATCATTATCTCCGCACTTCCCGGTGCCCTTGCAGGCATTGCCTGGAGCCTGTTCCTGACCCAGACCCGTCTTTCCGTTCCGGCGCTGACAGGGGCCATCATGTGCATGGGCACGGCCACCGCCAACTCCATTCTGGTGGTCTCTTTTGCCAAGGAGCGTCTGGCCCTGCATGGCAATGCGCTTTCTGCCGCCGTAGAAGCTGGCTTTGGCCGCATCCGTCCTGTGATCATGACCGCATCCGCCATGGTGATTGGTATGGTGCCCATGGCGACCAGCAATTCACAAAACGCACCTTTGGGCAAAGCGGTGATTGGTGGACTTATTTTTGCAACAGTCTCCACTCTGCTGTTTGTTCCCTGTGTTTACGCAATTTTTCACAATACCTCTCACACCAAACCCCGCCGCCCGACAGATACGGGCCACGAGAACGGGAAGGAGGCTGCATAATGTCCACCCTTACCAAAAAACGTCTTTTTGTCGGCGCCCTGCTCTGCACTCTGGTTGCGTATGTTGGCTATCTGGAAATCCAGCATCTGCACAATGAAGTTGCGCTGCAAGCGGATGCCACACACGCCAGCGTGCCGGATGTTGCTGTTGTGCAGCCCAAACCTGCCCCACCCACGTTGTCCATGACACTGCCGGGCAATATCAGCGCATGGTACGAAGCCCCCATTTACGCGCAGGTCTCAGGCTATGTGAAAATGTGGTATAAGGACTACGGTGCCCCGGTCAAAAAAGGGGATGTTCTGGCTGAAATTAACGCACCCGGGCTGGACGCACAATATGCTCAGGCCAAAGCGGACCTTCAGGTAGCGCAGGCCAAATACGGGCTGGCAACCGTTACGGCTGACCGCTGGCGGTCCATGGGGAAGTCACAGGCTGTTTCAGGGCAATCCGTGTCAGTGCAGAACGCCAATGAACAATCCGCCCGCGCTGCGCTAGAAGCAGCACAGCACAATGTGGACCATTATGATGCATTGGAAAAATTCAAAACCATCATAGCGCCCTTTGATGGTGTTGTGACCGCCAGAAACATCAGCGTTGGGGACTATGTTGCGGCGGGCGGGGGGAACCTGAACGCCAACGGCACAGCCAGCGAACTCTTTACCGTGGCTGACACACACGAAATGCGGCTTTTTGTCTCGGTGCCAGAGGTGTTTTCCTACGTTCTGAAACCGGGTTTGAAAGCACGTGTCACCGTGCCGCAGTACCCTAATCAGGTTGTTACGGCCAGTTTCCTGACCATTGCCAAAGGGTATGATCCCAATACCCGCACGGCAGTAACGGAATTCACCATTGATAACGCAGACCAGAAACTCTGGCCTGGCACCTTTGCTTCTGTCGCTCTTTCCGCACCGGCGGAAGGGGGTGTTTACACCATTCCCACAGGGGCGCTGGTTTTTGAAGAAAAAGGTATGCAGGTGGTCACGGTCGATGCGCAAAACAAGGCGCATTACAAGGCAATTACTGTGGGCCGTATGTCTGATGCCTATACGGAAGTGGATGCTGGCCTGAGCCCGCAGGATCGTATCATCAACAACCCTCCTGCTGATCTTCTGGAAGGAGAAAGTGTTCGGCTCAGCGTGCCGGAAAAAGGCTATCTGGCAACGGCGGACAGCCAGACCGATGGGGATGATGACGAATGAGCAAGCACATCCTTCTGAAAGGCACCACCCTTGCCGCGCTGACAGTCCTGAGCGCCTGTGATCTGGCCCCCACCTATCAGGCTCCGCATTTTATTGTGCCGGCCTCATGGTATGGGCAAGGATTGTTTCGGGAAGCCCAGCCGCAGGATACAGTCCTGCGGTCTGACTGGTGGACCCTGTTTGCAGACCCTACCCTGACAACGCTGGAAACACAGGCCACAGAAAGCAATGCGGACCTTCAGGCCGCCGCTGAACGTTTTATTCAGGCCCGCGCCATTGTTATGGAAGCACGGTCTGATCTGTTACCCCATTTTGCGCTGGCATTCGGGTCAAGCGATAATAAGAGCTCAGCGGACAGGCTCTTCCGATACAAAGGGCCTATCACTGCAACTGATGAATATTACGGTGGTCTGGCAAGCTGGGAGCCTGATATCTGGTCCGCTATTCGTAACCGTGTGCGGGCGCAGAAATATTATGCACAGGAACAGGCCGCCCAATACGCAGCGGCGCGCCTGAGCCTTCAGGCCGAAGTGGCAACAGATTATTTTGCCCTCCGTGGGCTGGATGCACAGAACGCAATTTATAGCCAGTCCATCAGCTATTATCAGCAGGCGCTGCATGTGACCCAAACACGGCTTGATAATCAGGACGCTACGGGCATTGATGTCGCCCGCGCCAAAAACCAGCTTTACATGACACAGGCTCGCCAGCTTGACGTACAGGCACAACGTGAAGTGCTGGAACATGCCTTGGCCGTACTGGTCAATGCCTCCCCTTCCTCTTTCCATATTCCTGCTGTTGCGCAGCAGGACGATGCTGAACCGACTGTGCCGTTAGGCCTCCCCTCTGAGCTATTGCAACGGCGACCGGATATTGCCGTTTCTGAACGCGAAATGGCGCAGGCAAACCGTACAATCGGCATTGCCCGTGCAGCATTTTATCCCCACGTTTCCTTCAACGCCAACGGGGGCTTTGATGGCAACGGCTTTGATCTGGCCAATCTGGCAAACAGCATGTGGTCTTATGGCGCTTCAGCGACCATGCCACTGTTTGAAGGCGGCTTACGGCGTGCCCAGTTGCAGCGCTCCTGGTCCGCTTACCGTGAAACACGCGACCACTACCGCATGACGGTGCTCTCGGCCTTCAGGGATGTGGAAAACGGCCTCTCCCTGACGGCGCGACTACGAGCCGAAAATGTACGACTGAAACAGGCGGTTGATGCTGCAATGCAGTCTCAGACCCTGACCATGACTCTTTATAAAGGGGGTGCTGACGGATATCTGGATGCCCTGATTGCACAGGTCAACACGCTTGATGCCCGGATTGAGCAGGCCCAGATCCAGGCGCGCGCACTTCAGGCATCAGTCGGTCTGGTGCGGGCATTGGGAGGCGGATGGCAAGACAAGCTTCTCCCCACGCCCAACCAGACCATGACCTTTACCGGCTTCCAGTATGAAGGGTTACGGCACCCCACTGCGGCAGGCGGCATCGATATCCCTGCCAGCCCGGAACAATATGAAAATCTGGACCGAGCCGGGCCATCCACCTCCTCGCCACAATCCTACGACACTGGCATTGATCCGGGAGAGAACAGTCCCTCTGCCTCCCAAAAAAACTGACGCCCTACGAACCCATTGTTCTGAAGATAATAGGCACCACAGGCCCTTATGCATTCTGCGTAAGGGCCTTTTCTATTGAAAGAGCAGTTTCAGTAAATGCACCCAACCAAACCCGCAGAGAACCGGATCGGGTAGCTCCCCCCATAGCCTGACGAGAGGAAGATGCCAGCCCGTTGACCGCTCCGGCAGTTCTGATATATTCGTTTCAATATATTTTTCATGTCAAATATATTGATGCTAACAATGGAGCACCCCATGGAAGCCCTGCGTGGCCTTTCTGCCATTGATGAAACGCGTTTTCAGGACATGGCGCTGACATTTCGTGTCATGCGGCTGGCGGCAATATGGCGCACAAAGCTGGAACGCGCCCTGCGCCCACACGGCATGACTGTGGCACTCATGCGCCCCATGGCGTATCTGATGATGATGCCCGATGGCGCAACCCAGCGAGATCTGGCAAGCGCCATGGATACAGATTGTTCTGCTTTGGTGCGGGTGCTGGATCTTCTGGAAAAAGAGGGGTTGGTTTCCCGCCACACCGATCAGGAAGACCGACGGGCAAAACGGCTTACCCTGACCGCAAAAGGCCAGAAAAAATGCGCGCTGTTCCATGAGGTTTCAGCACAGGTAGAACAAACCATCACTCAAGGCCTCCCCAAAACGGATATCCGCAGCCTTATCCGCCAGCTTGACCAGATTCTGGACACCTGCTCCGCATTACCTGACCTTGCATGAAAACCGTCGCACCATGACAGACACTCTTTCCGCACTGCTGCGCCCTTGCTTTCCCGCCATTTTTACGAATGATGAGCGCTGGCGCGCAACGCTGGCCACCGCTGCCTATACAGCCCGTGTTTTTCTGGCGATCGGGATTGCCCTGTTTCTGGCATTCACCTTTCAGCTTCAATCCCCCATGAGCGCCGCCACAACCGTTCTGATTGTCGCCAACCCCACTGTTGGGGCCATGGTTTCCAAAAGTATGTGGCGTGTCATTGGCACGATTATCGGGGCAAGCATCAGCGTGGGTGTCATGGCGGCATTCGTGCAGTCTCCTGTACTGTATTATGCAGCACTCGCCTTTTTCGTGGGGCTGGC
Source organism: Acetobacter senegalensis (assembly GCF_001580995.1). Taxonomy (GTDB): domain Bacteria; phylum Pseudomonadota; class Alphaproteobacteria; order Acetobacterales; family Acetobacteraceae; genus Acetobacter; species Acetobacter senegalensis. Next base: position 80,196 of record NZ_LHZU01000139.1, on the reverse strand, counting down.
CTGTATGGTGGCCACATTCCTGCGGTTGTTCCGGGCCTACGCGGCTGTTCTGACCGGCTATACCATTGTTATTGTGTCCTCCCCTGCTTTTGCCAATCCGGACTCCATTTTTCTGGCAGCCATGGGGCGTCTCTCTGCCGTAACCACCGGGGTTGTGGTCACAGCTTTTGTGTTCATGGTGACATCACCCCGTAAACCTTCTCAGGTTCTGGTTACACTGGGTGATGTCTTCCGAGAAACGGTACGCCATGCGCTCTCTTTCCATTCGGCGGAAAGCAATCGCTCTTCTCCGGCTCAGGCGGCGGAAGCTATGGAAGATCAGATGCCGGGGTTGGAAAATACATCTTCCACGCCCGCCTTTCGGGGCCTGCCCCAACCTTTGTATGACAGCCGGGGTCGCCTGCTGGCCCGCATGACGGGCCTTGGCCCCGCCATTGAATATGCTGCTGCGGATGATCGGGACATGCAGGCACGTGTCAGACGTCTTCGCATCGGCCTGAGCCGCCTGACAGGCCTGATTGTAACCTACCATCCCTACTGGCTCAATCTCTCTCTGGCCAATGGGGCCTCATGCCAGGTGCATCAGGAAGTTGCTGAAACCCTGAAGACTATTCTGGATCTGACAGAACAGCCCGGATGGCAGGACAACCCCAAACCTGTTTCAGACTGTATTCACGCCACGTTGGAAAAACTTGATCTTCTGGAACGCCAGAACCCCACCCCCACTGTTCTGGCCTCGCTCGACAACACGCGCGATGTGCTGGTGCATCTGGACATGGCGTTGCATGACATTACAACCCGCCGCCCCGGCCGCAGATCTGTCAAAATGGCAACCTATCTGGAATGGCCCATGGCAATGCGTAACGGCGCACGCGGCATGTTCATTGCCCTGCTGGCTGGCATGTTGTGGTATGTTCTCCACTGGAGTGCGGGGCCAATGCTGATGCTATACGTTGTGGCGGCATCAAGCCTGCTTTCCACCACGCCTTCAGCCGCAAAAACCAGCCCACTCATGGCTGTGGGCACAGCGCTTGCCATCCCGGCCAGTTTCCTCTGCCATGTTGTGGGCCTGCCAAGAATAGATGGCTACCCCCTGTTATGGATGACAGTCTGCCTCTTCCTGCTGCCGGGCGTATGGCTGCAATTCCACCCCCGCTACAGCATCGGGGCATTCGGCTATGCCGTTTTCTTCACCATGATGCTGTCTGTCACCAATCCCATTGTCTATGATGACATGACACTGACCAATAACTGGATGACTATGGCCGCAGCCTGTGTGTTGCTGGTTCTGGTGTTCCGGGTCATTCTTCCGGCTGACCACAGGCTGGATGCCGCGCGGCTTGTCTCCTCTCTCACACGCAGTGTGCAGCAGCTTGCCGCCGCACCGCAAAACCGGCCCATTCTGTGGGTGGTGTGGGAAAGCCTGCAATTACAGAAAATTGCCCGTCTTATGATGCGGCTTTCCTTTCTTGATGAAAGCGTTGACCGCAAGGGCTATACGGACGCCGCATTCGCTGCAATTTCCCTTGGGCGGCTGATTGTGCGTCTGCGTTGGAATGCCGGGCATACTGTTCTGGCTCCCTCAGCACATGATGCTCTGCTTGATGCCCTGAAATCTTTCAGAACCCTTCATCACGCACCAGAACAGACCGCCGCAGAACTTCTGAAAACGGCACACCACATCAGCGCCATTCCGCACCCGGAAGCGGCCTGTCTGGCGCGAGAACGGGTTGTATCCTGTCTGGAGCAGGCAGCCTATATCATCACATCCGTTCCGGGCTTTTTCCATCGGTACGGCCCCTTGCAGCTTTCCCGTGACATTCCCGGTGCAAATGCTGGCGTAACAGCGGTAGTGCCGCACCATAATCCGGTGTTCGGCTAAAGGGTCTGCAATTACCCTTCAAGAAGCGCGGCAAGTTGGGCGGCCATGATGGAGAAAGGTGCATCCCACCGGGTTGTCTCCGCATCCATCATCTGCCCGCGCAGTTCATGATACTCCAGACCACGCAGCCCGGCGATAAAGGCAAAAAACGTATCCGGCATGGTGGCAGGAGCCAGCGTTATCACCTTGGCACCCGGCGGGCAGAACAGAATATTGGTCATGCCAGCCCCCATCACCCCCACAACACATTCCGCATTTTTGAAAAGCTGAATTTGCTCCAGAAACGTTAGAGCAGCCGGATCGACCACCCGAAAACCGTGACTGTGCAGCAAAGCAAGAAGGTTTTCCTCCTGCACGACACACCGCGGGCTACCGGGCCGCGCCACATACAGACGTTGCGGTGCAATCTGTGGAACAGCCTCACGCACTATGTCCGTTTTGGCAAAAGCCAGTGGAGACATGTAAACACCGTGATCCGTCAGCCCATCAACAATGCTCAGTTCCTTGAAAAAACACACGGCCTGATTATCCAACGCCAAAAACTGATGCGGCCGGGCGGATGACAGCACAATGGAATCCCGTATCACATGGGTCATGGCGTGGTCTGCGTGCGGAACAACCAGAAGCTCCGGCGTCATGAACTGTTCCGCCAACCATAATCTGGGCAGCAGTTCCACCAGCCAGTGCCCATAATTATGGTCCCCCCGTTTCCGCAACAGTAAACTTGACGCGGTTACTTCAGGAACATCTTGCGCGCATCGAACACGCTCAAAAGCCCGCTCACATTCGTCCGGACTATGTTGGGTTATGGTCTGGGTGATCAGCTTCCTGTCATGCGTAAAAACAAGGCCTTCCTCGGTCACGTACACATCAAACAGTTTGGTCAGGGTTACAGACCGTTCCAGATGCGTCCCTGTCAGCCAGCCTGCGCGCATGGCTTCCAGCACCGGTTTTGGCACCAGATGAAGATTCTGCACACGCGGAACCGGCTGAACAAAACTGGGAGAGGTAACGGTTGCCACCTCATGCCGGTGCACGTTTTGCAGATCCCTATATTCTAACACGCCGTGTTCCCTGCCTCATTCTTTCCCCCACAGTAAGACAGGGCGGCTCACTTCCCAACACCCCTCATCGCAGGCATCGAGATTGACGTGGTTAAATATTTTGTAGAGACTCAATTAAGAGTTTATTAACGAGTTTTATGACGGAGATGATCCCTTACGCTCTACTTTCCCGTGCTCTGGGTTACGATATTTTTGCTGCGGAAGAGGAAAATGTCTCAGTTCCTAACACTCTGCTGCTATTCCTGCTGCAAGAATATGTGGCGCACGCCCCTTTTGACGAGGCGAGTTATCTGACAGCGAACCCGGATGTTGCCGCCGCAGTGGCAAGAGGAGATTTCAGCTCCGGCCGCCAGCACTTTCTCCAGCGCGGTTATCAGGAAGAACGTGAAGGGCACCAGCCTGCTTTTTCTGAAGGCTGGTATTTGCAACAGAATCCAGATGTCGCCATCGCCGTGCAACTGGGAGACTGGCCTTCTGGCCAGGCTCATTATCAGGCCCACGGCAAAACGGAATGGCGCAGCCCTTCACCAGAAACGCAGCCTGCATACGCTCGGTGGCAATCCCTTTTTTCAACCAGTCCTGCCAGCCGAAACAGGTGATCCTTTTTTAAGGCACCCCACCAGCGCAGGAGAGGAGGAAGGTCGGCTCTCCGGGCCAAGGTGCTAACACAGCAAGCAGGCATAACCACCTCTTTTGCCCCGGAACGTCTTCTTCTCTACTCCCTACTCCCTACTCCCTACTTCGGGCACTTCAGAACGCGGCCAACGAAAAATCAGGTACGTCCTCAGTTCTGAAAACAGGCCTGAACCTCATCCAGATTGACTTCCGCCAGAGTGCCTGGGGTCCAACGTGGCTGATTATCCCGGTCTATCAGGCGCGCGCGCACGCCCTCTACAAAATCTGCTCGCCGGATAAGGTGGTTGACCAAGGTTACTTCCTGCTGAAAGGCTTCGGTCAGGGAGGAGAGGCCCCGCGCCCGATGCCACGCTTCCCACGCCAGTTGTACGGAGAACGGACAGGCGCATGAGAGCGCCAGCAGATCCTGCCGCGCTTCTTCCGTGCCACTTTCCGCCAGATTGCGCACTGCATGGGCCAAATCTGGCGCATCGTAACAGGCGTCCATCTCCTGAACATTGGCTAACTGAGGCAATGCGGGAACAAGGGCGAACACCGCTGCCGCAGATCGTGTTTCAAGCAGACCCAGCAGATCAGGCAGACTATCGGCAGGCACAAGCCTATCGGCAAAGCCGATCATGACCGCCCCCACGCCATTCATGCGGTTGCCCGTAACGGCCAGCCTCAAACCGGAAAAACCGGGTGCGCGGCTGAGAATCCAGGACCCTCCGGCATCCGGGGTCAGACCTATGCCGGTTTCAGGCATGGCCACAACAGAACGGTCGGTCACAATCCGGTAGCGCGTATGCCCGCCCAGACCAATGCCGCCGCCCATGGCAATTCCGTCCATGAAGGAAATGGTTGGTTTGGGGTAGGCCGCAATCTGTTGCATGACCTGGTAAACACGGTTCATCTGCCGGAAAGCTTCATCCGCCCCTTCCATCTGGATCAGTTCACAGATTTTTTTCAGATCTCCGCCCGCACAAAACGCACGGGGAGCAGACCCTTCCAGCACTACATGCTGAACAGATGCGTCGTCCCGCCAGGCCTCCAGCACGCGGGCAATGCCCTCTGCCATCTCCAGATCCACCGCATTCAATCGGTTGGGACGATCAAGGATAATACGGCCCATATGGCCTGCACGCCGTGTTTTGACAGTGGGGGTGCCTGAAAGAACGTCTTCAGTCATTGCTTTCCTTCTTTATTCATGCACAAAACACTCAGTCTGAACATGTTTGAAGGAGAGCAGATGTTGGCTCTGGAGACCAGCGCCTTCCGCGATGCCATGGCCAAACTTGGAGCGGCTGTGAACATTGTGACCACAGGAACGCAGGCACACCCGGTTGGTTTTACTGCATCCGCCGTGTGTTCTGTTACGGATACGCCTCCCACACTGTTGGTTTGCCTGAAACGGGAAAGCCGGGCACGCCCGGCCTTTACGGAAGGCGGACCGTTGTGCGTCAATGTGCTCTCTGCTGCCCAGCAGGCGTTATCCAGCCATTTTTCCGGCCCCACCACAATGGAAGACCGCTTTGCTGTAGGGCATTGGACCACACTGGCAACTGGTGCTCCGGTTCTGGAAGAAGCAGTTGCCACGTTTGACTGCCGCATCAGTCAGATTGTGGAAGTAGGCACCCATAGCGTCATGTTCGGGATTGTTGAGGCCCTGCGTATCAACCAGCATGTGGGCGGCCTGGTGTATTTCAACCGCGCCTATCACTCCCTGCCCCACACTGCTTCCTGATACCGGACAGCAGCATCCGTTTTTTTATTGATTTACCCTTTTGCTGGCCTCTTAAATACCCTTCACCAGCAAACAGGCAGGAGTGTTTTCCATGGCCCCGCCGCCTAAAAAAGATCTGTCAGACGTTCCGGTTATTACCCTTAAGGCGTTGATCCTCATCCATGTGGGGCTTGCCATCTTCCTGCTGTTCTGGGGCTGGCTGGACTGGTCCCTGCCGCAGTAAGAGACTGATCACAATCCTGTCCGGCCTGTTGGGCAAGACATTTTCAGCGCCCGGCCTCAGGTCTCAGGTACCGGTTATGGCTCCCTTCTGCCATCAGGTTTTCGAATTGCATTTTTTCAAGCGCCAGACATGTTCTGGCAGTCTCAAGCTGCTGACTGACCACGCAGTACTCTGCCGCAAAACCAGACAGTCAAACCTCGTTCAGATCAAGCTATGAGGCGTTGCTGAGGCGCTTTGCCTCCACCCTTTGGCTTACCCAGGATGCTACCGGGGCCGCCAGCAGAAACCCTGCCCCACCCAGCACAGAGATCCAGAAAGAGGTGGGGTAATCCGTCTGCCAAGACAGCATCAACCCACCCCACGCTTCCATCACTGCCAACCCGGCTGCACCAAAAAGGCCCACCAGAGGGGGCAGTCCCAGCCGAAGAATGGTTGCTGCTGGCGCAACCATAAGCGTGAAAACCAGCAGCACTCCGGTAATCTGGGCGCACTCTGCCGTCGCAATGGCAACAAGCGCCAGAAACAGCACATCCAGCACAGCGATATGCACCCCTTTGGCTTCAGCCAGTTCCGGTTGCAGGGAGGCGAACAGAAGCGGGCGCGCCATGATTCCCAGCGCCAGCAGGCATCCGCCACTCAACGCGGCCAGCCAGCCGAGCATGGAAGAACTTATGCCCAGAATGTCCCCAAACAGCAGAGCAGTGGCTGCGCTGGCAGAATGAGTCAGAAAATGCAGGAACAATGCCCCCGCACCCATGGCGACCGACAGCACAAGCCCAATCATGACATCACGCCCTGCCACCCGGTCACCGGCCAAGCCCATTAGAACACCGGCACCCAACGCCCCCGCACTCAGGCCGGTAAGCGGCGAGAACCCTAACAGCAGTGCTCCCGTAGCCCCTGCGAACCCAACATGCGAGAGAGCATGACTGGCAAATGTCTGACCGCGCAGCACCAGAAACCAGCCCACCGGGCCGCAAACAACGGCCACCAGAAAAGCAGCCAGAAAGGCCGTGCGCATGAAATCATACTCAAGCATGCGCGTGTCCCCCCAGACAGTCGTGAGGTTGCAGAATAGCACCGCCGCCTTCAGCCACGACAAAGACACGGCCACCCGCCCGCACCACATCCACCGGCGCACCGTAAAGCGCCGTCAGTGCCTCCGTGGTCAGAACGTCTTCAACCTTGCCCAGCAGCGCCTTGCCACGAGCCAGATACAGAACATGGTCCATCAGCCCCAGCAACGGGTTGATATCATGAGCAGACATCAGAACCGTCATGTTACGGAACCGCGCGAGCGTATGGATTCTGACCGCAGTCTCCCGCATGCGGGCCGGGTCCAGACTGGCCAGTGGCTCATCCAGCAACAGAAGGGTGGGATCATCAAGAAGGGTTTGCGCCAGCAGCAGCCTTTGCCTCTGCCCACCTGAAAGGGCAGCAACAGGTTTGCGGGCCAGATCAAGCGCATCCACCGCTTCCAGCGCCGCCTGCACGGCCTCCCGCCCCTTTCTGCCACACCAGGGCAAGCCCCAATGTTGCCCGCGCCGGGCAGCGGCAACCATACTCCAGCCACTTAACTGCCCGCCTATCAGCTTGCGCATCTGAGGCATGTACCCAACTGTGCTGTTGCCGCGCTTTACCGGCGCGCCATTTACACACAACACGCCCTGCCGCGCAGGCTCCAACCCCAGAAGCCCCCGGAACAAGGTTGTCTTGCCCGCGCCATTGGCCCCCAGAACCCCCACAAAGCTGCCTTTCGGCACACTGAAGCTCACATCATTCAGAACAATCCGCCCACCACGCGCCAACGTGACATGGGAAAGATCAAGAGCCGGGACACTCACGGTTCTTGCCCAAACGCCTGCGCTACCTGCGTCACCGTGTGCTGAACCCATGTCTGCCAATGTTGATCTGGTGGCATGATTTCCAGCACGGGCAAGACCGGTATTTTCTCCTGCCGCGCCTGCGCAATCAGGCGCTGGACGGAGGGCCTGTCAGCCTGTGCATTATAAGCCACCAACCGGACATGATGCTGGCTGATGTCCCGCTCAAACGCCGCAACGGCAGAAGCTGGAGGTTCAACGTCATTCATGATGGCCTGTTGAAAAGCCTGCTGCGTCATATGGAGGCCAAGGCTGTCTGCCAAGGGCGTGAACACCGGTTCCGTTGCGGCCACCGGCTGCCCGACTGTTTTGGACCGCACATCGACAATCTGCTGACGCACCTGATCCACTGCGGCAAGAAGCGTTTTCCCTCGCGCCTCGTAAGCCTGCGCGTGGGCCGGATCAACCTGCTGACACACCACAACAAACCGCCCCACGAAAGACGCCACGGCTGCCAGATTATACCAGAGATGAGCGTTATCTCCCTCGTGCCAGCCGCTCCATCCATCAGCCCGCACTATGGGAACCTGTTTCCCCCCACGCGCCTGCGCCAGCCGATCTATCCATGCATCATACCCGGCCCCATTCGCCACAATAAGGGTGGCGTCATGCACCAGACGCCCTTCTGCCGGCCCGGGCTCATAAAGGTGGGGGTCCAGGGCCGGAGATGCGAGGATGGAATGAACATGCATGTCGGGCTCGGCCACCTGCGCAGCGAGATCCCCCCATGTATTTTCCGCTGCAACAACAATCGGGGCCTCAGCAGCCCGAACAGCCCCCATACAGGCGCACGCGGCAATAAGGCAGGAGAAAACTGACACGGCAAAACGCATAAAACAGACTCACACCCCAAATTCCGCCGCGCGAAAGATGCTCCTGCTCCCGCAAAAGCATCAAAAATCGGCCTATCGCGAACCTGACAAGGCGCTATTTCCGCGCCTGCCGAACATCTGATCCGCCCCGAAAGCCCTTGCCTTGCAGGTTCAGACACGCCACATCCCCGTTCACCACAATTCTTTACATTGCCCGCAGATATGTCGTGATGAGCGGTTCTTATCAGCTTATGTGATAATATAACATACCTTTTCCCACCCGAAACCTTCTCTTCCGTACGCTTTGCCTTCCCTGTGCTGCATGGCTAAGATACGGGCAGAACGGATCGTAATCATGAAATCTGCCACTCAGTCTGCCCTTGTTTTTCCTGAAACACTCTCCCCCGCTACGCAGGCTCTGCTGGACAGGGCTGATGCCCTGTGCACACGGCAGGGCGCACGCCTGACACAGCAGCGCCGGGAAATTCTGGGGCTGATCCTGAGCGTGAATGCCCCCGTAGGGGCTTATGATCTGCTGGAACAGATGAAAACGCCTGACCGCAGACCTGCTCCGCCAACGGTCTATCGGGCGCTGGATTTTCTGCTCGAACACGGGCTGATTCATCGCATTGAACGACTGTCAGCTTTTGTGCCCTGCACGCACCTTCTGCACGATGACCACGCGGCAGGCTGCAATCATGACCATGATCAGGACAGCATCTGCCTGCACACAGCCCAGTTCCTGATCTGCCGGTCCTGCAAAAGTGTGATTGAAATCACCAACCCCAGTATTCTGGATGCCGTTCGCACAACCTGCCGGGAGCAGGGATTTGTCATTCAAAGCTCGTCCATAGAAATTGAAGGCCTTTGCGCGCACTGTGCCGCACACCGCAAAACGCCTGCTCACCAGCATTAGTAACGGCGTTACTTGCCAAAACGGACACCTTCCGGCGCACCACGCCGCTCTCCTTCCCGGCAGCGCCAGTTCAAATTGCCTGTTGACCTTCCTGAACAGAAACCTGCGTCCTCATCTACTGAACCACGATCCCACCGTAAAAATAGCACGCAACAGACAAAGGTTTCGGCGCAGGAGACTCCCACTCCCCCTGCCGGCCCGCAGACTGACCTGTTTTCCTATCCCTTCCCGCCACCGCCTGCGCCGCCACGCACGCATTTCACGGCGGAGGAATTACGGCTCTCTTATAGCCCGCCACAGAGTTTCACGCCCCGCACAGCACCGGATAGCTGGCTTTATTTCGTGACTGACCGTGAAGAGGCCCACCATCTTCTGCATTCAGGTCTCCACCTGACCAGAAAAGCCCCACTTTTGCTGACAGAACGCAATGGCGTTTGTGCGTGGCTGGAGAAAATGGCAGAAGACCCGGCGGGGCCTGCTGCTTTCCCCTGCGTTCTGCGCTTACGCCGCACAATGGTGGCAGACATGCTGGAGCCAGACCCTGATCACAGCGCCGAATTTTCAGCAGAGTGCTATCTGCTAAGCGGCGCCACACACGAACAGAACAGGTAAAATCTGCAATGCCTCACGATGTGCTTTTGGCTGAAGCAACCCGCGGTGACCGGGTGGAATCCCGTCACTATGGCGCTGCCGTGGTTGTGGACGCCGCCGGAAAAACCGTTTTTGCCGCAGGGGATGTGGAGACCGCCATCTACCCCCGCTCCACCGTCAAAGCACTGCAGGCTCTGCCGCTGCTGACAGAAGGTGCCGCCGACAAATACGCTCTGGGGCCGGATGCTCTAGCCCTGGCCTGCGCCTCCCACCAGGGTGAGCCAGCCCATATTGCCGTTGCCACTGAAATGCTGGCCCGCACGGGGCGCGATGCCACATCTCTGGAATGCGGCACCCACTGGCCGCTGGACGCCCGCGCAGCACGCGCTCTGGCTGCCAGCGGAGAACAGGCGTGTGCGCTACATAATTGCTGTTCAGGTAAACATGCAGGCTTCGTCTGCCTGTCCTGCGCAACCGGACATGATCCTGAGCACTACATCCGACCAGAGCACCCCGTCATGCAAACAGTCGCCCGGACGCTGGAAGATGTAACAGGCATTCCTCATACGGACGCCAACCGCGGCACGGATGGCTGCGCCATTCCCACATGGGCCATTCCTCTTCGCGCTCTGGCATTGGCTTACGCACGGTTTGCAACAGGCCAGAACCTGAATACGGACAGAGCGCAGGCTGCTGCCCAGTTACGATCCGCCATAGCCGCCAACCCGTTCATGATTGCCGGAACCAACCAGTTCGATACGCGCGTCATGCAAGATCTTGCGCCGCGAGTTTTCACCAAAATGGGTGCAGAAGGCGTGATGGTTGCCATGCTTCCTGAAAAAGGTCTTGGTATTGCCATCAAGTGCCGGGATGGCGGAGTGCGAGCGGCTGAAGCAACGGCTGCGGCCCTCATTGCCCGTTTTGGTAACGAAAGCAGTCCGGTGCTGACGCACTTCATGCGTCAAACCTTGAAAAACTGGAACGGGCAGAGTGTGGGTGAGTTCAGGGTTTCAGCAACACTGGCGGAAGACTGTTATCCATCTGCAGCCTCATAACCCCACGTGTTTTTCTTTTGTTCTCGTTTGAGTTTTTCAAAACTGATACAAAAATAGTCCAGCGTTCTCCCCTGAGCCAATCACTCGCCAGGGCCGTCTGCGCGCACTAATCTCGTTCCGCTGCCCCTTGCGGAAGCGCCAGACAAGACACCATAAAAAAGGCCGAGGACCATAATGGTTCCCCGGCCTTGCTTTTTTCTGAACCGTTTTAAACGCTGAAAAACTTACGCCTTGCGCGCACGCGGCTTGCGGGCGGCTGTTGTTTTGCGCGCGCGCGTTCCTTTGGCTGAGGTCGCTTTCTCAGTCTCGGCAGCTTCAGCAGCCAGACGATCATAACGTTTCTGACGGCGCGTTTCCTGCACAATGCGCAGCTTTTCAACTGCGGACAAACGCACTTTTTCTTCAGCCGGTGCTGCTTTTTTCGCACGCGCCTTTACAGGAGCCTCAGCAACAGGTTTTGCCACCTTGCGCTTGGCCTTGACCGGAGCAACCTCGGCAACTGCTGCGGCTTTCGGGCGACGGCCACGGGGTGCAGGCGTTGCAACAACAGCTTCGACCTCAGCCGCCTTGCGGCGCGTTGTACGGGGGGCTGCCACAGGTTCTACTACCTTGCGGGAGACACGCTTTGTCGCTTTGGGCTTTTCTTCGCTCACAGCCGGAGCTTTTTTCACCGCAGCTGCTTTTGTTTCCTTGACGGCTCGCGCAGGCTTGGCTGGTGCTGCAGGCACCTTCAGCGCCTTGCGGCGGGTCTTGGGAGCTTCTGCTTTAGCCACAATCTCTTCCTCAACCACATCTTTTTTTACAGCTGCTGCACGGGTGCGGCGTGCTGTAGCGGGCGCGGCGCGGGTTGCTGCAACTTTGGCGCGGGGGGCGGCGCGGCGCTTTTTCATCTCACTCATTCAGAACTCCTGTAATTCTACATTTTCAAAAATACAAGAACATACAAGCATGTTCCTCAAGACTACTTCTCCTGACACTTTCAGGGACACCTTGAAAAACAGGCTTCTGCACTTGGAACTTCAGCCCTTCATAACAAAAACGCCCAAAAATGCAAAAAATACTTTCGGCTTTCAAGAATAGTCATGACAGACATTACTTTCCCTTCATATCTTCCCACCACCTTGCGGTTGAGAGACGGTAGCCTAGATTGGAAAGGACGCTTATTATCCATCTTGTTTGCTCCGAACCCTCAGGTGATACACATGAAAATTGCTGGCACTTCATACCGCAGCGTATGGGTGGATGAAAAAGATGGCTGGTCCATCCATATTTTTGATCAGACCCGCCTTCCCTTTTCTCTGGACATCCTGCAACTCACCACACCGGAAGACGTTGCACATGCTATCCGCACAATGCAGGTGCGCGGTGCACCGCTTATTGGTGCGGTGGCTGCCTATGGGCTGGCGCTTGCGCTCAGGCAGAACAGTTCCGATAGCGCCATGGAGGAACAGGCAAGTCTTCTGGCCGCAACACGCCCAACCGCCATCAACCTGCGCTGGGCTATTGAGCGTATGCTGTCTCATCTGCGCCCGTTATCACCTGACCAGCGCGTACAGGCCGCCTATGCTGAAGCAGGCCGCATCTGTGATGAAGACGCCGCACAGAATGAAGCCATTGGCCGCCACGGTCTTTCCCTGATTCAGGAGATTGCAAAAAACCGTCCGCCTGGCACACGCATTAACCTTCTGACACATTGCAACGCGGGCTGGATTGCAACGGTGGACTGGGGTACGGCGCTGGCCCCTATTTACATGGCGCATGATGCCGGGCTGAACGTGCATGTGTGGGTTGATGAAACACGCCCACGGAATCAGGGGGCTGCCCTGACAGCATGGGAGCTGGGCAGCCATGGCGTGCCGCATACCGTTATTGCAGACAATGCTGGCGGCCACCTGATGCAACATGGGCAGGTTGATCTGGTTATTGTCGGCACGGATCGCGTAACCCGTACCGGAGATGTTGCCAACAAGATTGGAACATATCTGAAAGCACTGGCAGCGCAGGATAACAGTGTGCCGTTCTGGGTGGCTCTGCCTTCCACCACCATTGACTGGACTGTTGGTGATGGCGTCCGAGAAATTCCCATTGAAGAACGTGCGGCTTCCGAGATTACGCATGTAGCGGGCCGCGCTGACGACGGCAGCCTGACAAAAGTGCAGATTACGCCAGATGGAAGTTCGGCCGCCAACCCTGCTTTTGATGTTACGCCCGCACGGCTTGTAACTGGCCTGATTACTGAACGCGGTGTCTGCCCGGCAACGGAAAGCGGCCTGCGTGGTCTGTTCCCGGAACAATAACACGTTCGTTTCCAACGCAGGCGGAACAGCAAGCCGCCTGCGCACCACAAACCTTCCCCAAAGCAGAATGAACCGCGCAAAAGAATTGTAGGTTTCTTGATTTTCCTCTGACCACGCCCTGCTCTTCTTTCTGTTTCATATCCCGCAGAAAAATGAGAGGTCTGTTTTGAGGCAAATATCCGCCCGGACCGGGAAAACAGTTCTGGCCACTTCTATTTGTAGCATTTCAGACATTTACGCGCCCCACTATGACTATAGTTAGGGGCAGTTCCCTTTGATAAAACGAGAACATTTTAAGAACATACGATAAAAGCAGCTATTTTTCGTATTCTCGTGGCCATCCTTTCGCACCATTCCATCTCTCCGAATAATGCGCCGCCATTGGCTGCATGGCTTTGCGCATATGCCTATGCGCATCTCTTTTCTTGACGGGCCAAAGCCGCAGCCTGATAAGCAAAACGTGATTTTTTACGGTTCCGTACCGTCGAAGCATTCTGAAAGGACTGCGCGATGTCAGAGACAGCTATTGATACACCTTCAACCCGTTTTCTGACGGCGCACGGTATTGCCTATACTGTGCATGACTATGAGTATGTCTCCGAACCTGGTAAAATTGGCATACAGGCCGCCGCAGGGATCGGAATTGATCAGGAAAAGGTCTTCAAGACCCTAATGGTCGAAATCGATAAAAAGCAGATTGTCTGTGCGGTTATCCCCGTTCATCAGAAAATGAACCTCAAAAAGGTTGCTGCCCTGTTTGGGGGCAAGAATGCCCGCATGCTCAACGCGGAAAAGGCCGAAGCCCTCACCGGCTTTCAGGTGGGCGGCATCAGCCCCTTTGGGGCACGCACACAGGTGCCTGTTGTCTTTGAAAACGCAGCCTTGAAGCAGGATGTGATGTATATCAATGGTGGCGGCCGCGGCATTGTTATCGGGCTTTCCCCCAAAGACGCCATTGCCTGCGTTAACGGACAGACGGCTGATCTGACGGTGGACGCGACCTGAAGGCATTGCCCTGAGCTTGAGGAAAAGGGGGAGGAAAATTGCGCCCCCTCTTTTCGCTGATAGCGGAGCGGCTTATGGATAGGATCGGGGCTCTGCTGGTAAGGAGGGTTCCATGCACGCTTCGGGCCATCCGGGGCGACGTGTCTGAATGGAGACGAGATGTCACGTAAGCTCTCTGTTGCCCTGCTGGCGCCTCTGTGCCTGGCAGCCTGCGCTACCCAATCCACAGTGCCGGGTGCCACGCCCACCGCAAACGGGCAGAATACTGCTTCAGGGAGTGCTTACGGGTATTCCAACCACGTTCCGGATTTTGCCACCCGTAATTTCGAGCCTTTCAATCGGCAGGATCTCGTGGCCATCGCCATGCGTGAATGGCGGCTGTTCGGTAGCCCGGTGAATGATGATGACCCGGAAGATCGTCCCGAACCCCAGACTGCTGCCGTCAAACCTGAACGCGCTCCCGGCCTGTGGGAACGGGTTGGTGAATATTGGTGGATCGGCATGGAGCCGGACACACCAGAAGCCTCATGGACCGGCAAGCACGATAATAATGGCCAACTCACAAACTTTGTGCAGGATGGCAATTATGCGTGGTCGGCCGCCTTTATCTCCTATGTTATGCGGGTTTCCGGCGCCAACAGCCGCTTTCCCTACTCCCAGAATCATTCAACCTATATCAATGCGGCAGCTTCCGGGCAGTCTCCCATCCTGCGAGCGCATGATCCGGCCAGCTACACCCCCAAGCTGGGAGACCTGATCTGCGTTGCCCGTGGGCGCGCCAAAACCATGGTCCGGTTTTCCAGCCTCCCTACCTCTTACGGCTTTCCCGCCCATTGTGGGTATGTCGTGGCAACCGGTCAGAACGGTCAGCCTTTTGGCAGGCAACTGAGCATTATTGGCGGCAATATTGACGACGCCGTTGCCCTGACCCACGTGCCGACAGATACTCAGGGTCGCATCTCCTCCCCTTCCGGCCAGAGCTATGACACGCGCTATCCATGGTGCGCCGTGCTGGAAGTGCTCTTTGACGCAGAAGCCGAACCAGACGCAGGCATGTAACCGGAAGCGCAGGGCCTGCCCCTGCGCCTGGACTGAAAACGTCAGTTCTGCCGCCATGGCAGGGCTGAGGCTTTCCAACCTGCAATAGAACCGCGGTGGCCATGGATATCTAATGGCCCCTCAAACCCATCCGCCACATTATAGACCGTCCGGTAACCCGCCTGCCGCGCAACTTGCGCCGCAGAGAGGCTCCGCACGCCTGACCGGCAGATGAAATAGACAGGCGCGTCTTTTCTCACGCCCACCTGTTCCAAATCTTCCGCAAAGCGCGCATTTGGCGTTCCATCCAGATCCTGCCAACTAACCAACACAAGTCTTTGGCCAAGCGATGCCAGATCAGGCACCCCCACCAGTTGCCATTCCGCCATGGTTCTCACATCCACCAGTACGGCCTGATCATTCTTTTCGAGTTCTGCCCACACATACTGGGGTGAGACATCTTCAATCATCGTGGTATCCTGTTTCATGACATGGTGGACTCTGCCTCCGTCTGCTCAGGCCTGCTCCTTTGTGAAAGGAGAAGCAGAACCGCCTGACACCAGAGAAAAGGAAGCGGGGTCCGTTGATAAAGAGAAGGTGCAACTGGATGACTGAAAGCGCAATTCCCGCCTCCCTTCCCGGCTGGGAATCACCCTCCGCAGATATGCCCGCAGCCGTTGGTGGCACACCACTGGTCCGGCTGCGCAAGGCATCGGATGCTACGGGATGCGACATTTACGGCAAGGCCGAATTCATGAACCCTGGTGGGTCCGTGAAAGACCGCGCTGCCCTTGCCATTATTGAAGATGCTGAACGCCGGGGTATTCTGAAACCCGGCGGCACCTTGGTAGAAGGCACAGCGGGGAATACAGGCATTGGGCTGACACTGGTTGCCAACGCGCGCGGGTATCGCTGCATTATTGTGATGCCGGAAACCCAGAGCCGTGAAAAAATTGATTTTCTGCGCATGATCGGCGCAGACCTGCGACTGGTACCGGCCAAACCCTATAAAGATCCGGGCAATTATGTGCACGTCTCCCGCCGTCTGGCAGAAGAAGGCGGATATGTATGGGCCAACCAGTTTGACAACCGTGCCAACCGTGAAGGCCATCGCCTGACCACCGCCCCGGAAATCTGGCATCAACTGGACGGCAAAGTGGATGCGTTCACCTGCGCCTGCGGCACCGGTGGCACACTGGCAGGCACTGCCATGGGGCTGCATGAGGCCGCAAAAAAGGCGGGAGTCAAAGCGCCCCATATCGTTCTGGCAGACCCTGAAGGCTCTGGTCTGTATGGATGGGTCAAAAACAATGATCTTTCCGTAACCGGGTCCTCCATCACGGAAGGCATCGGTCAATCACGGGTCACGGGTAATCTGGAAGGCGCGCCGATTGATGACGCCGAGCGTATTCCTGACCCCGAAGCACTTGAAATTATCTACAGCCTGCTGATTGACGAAGGGCTTTCTGTTGGTGGGTCATCCGGCATCAATGTAGCTGCCGCCATTCGCACGGCGCGCAAACTGGGTCCGGGCCACACGATTGTGACTATCCTGTGTGACGGCGGCGCGCGTTATCAGTCCAAACTGTTCAACCCGGAATTTCTGCGCGGCAAAGATCTGCCCGTAGCACCGTGGCTTGATAAATAAAGGATAGACTGTGCCTGCCAGATTCAGATCAGATTTACTCCCTCATCTTCTGGCAGGGAGCACCATGTTGGTCATGTTGAGCGCCTGCACCGGAGAAAACGCTCAGCATGATCCTACACTTCATAATCCCCACCACACGCTCTCCACCCAGCTTGGCGGACACTCTTTCCATCCCCCCAACACAACACCGGACGTTTTTTTAGCAACATCCGAAAACGCTGAGCAGGAAATCCAGACACGGTCAGACATATGCAGGGCCCTGACGGCAGAGCCAACGCTGACGATTACCCTCATGTTTGGCCTGAAGCGCCCTCATGGGGTGGATATCACGCCACATGAATGGCAGGATTTTATAGAAACCACCATCACGCCCCGTTTCCCGTCCGGACTTTCAGTTCTTCCCGTTGAAGGCCAGTGGCAGGACAGAGTGACAGGAAAAATCGGGCAGGAGCCATCCCGCTTTGTCCTGATTGCAGCGCCAGCTTCCACTCCCCATCTGGCCCAGAAACTTACGGATATCCGCTCCAGCTATCAGCACAGGTTTGATCAGCAAGCCGTTGGCGTAACCATAACGCCCTCCTGCTCCGCCTTTTAAATATGAGAGGCTTTTTGCTTTAAAAACTGCGCCACATTACAGAAATGACCGAGCATTTAACACCGAGCTTGCCGACCATGCTCAGCAAGCATACAGCTGAACCACATTCTCTGGTCTGCCCTGCTCAAAGCCTACCCGCATGCCGAGCCCGTTTCTGAAGTCAAAATACCACTTTTCTGAGTCCAAAACAAAAAACGGCTTGCCAGATCGTTCCCTCTGGCAAGCCGCATAAGCTCAATCCTGAATCAGATCGACCAAAAGCCGTCTGGAAAAGGCGCGTGCTTTTATTCCCATTCAATCGTGCCGGGCGGTTTGGACGTAATATCATACGTAACACGGTTGATACCGCGCACTTCGTTGACGATACGGCTCGCCACCCGGTTCAGGAAGCCCATGTCAAACGGATAGACATCCGCTGTCATGCCATCCGTGCTGGTCACAGCGCGCAGAGCACAGGCTTGATCGTATGTGCGGCCATCGCCCATCACCCCTACAGTGCGCACGGGGAGCAACACGGCAAATGCCTGCCAGATGGCATCATACAACCCTGCCGCACGGATTTCTTCCAGGAAGACAGAATCCACACGCCGGAGCAGATCCAGCTTTTCACGCGTGATGTTGCCCGGAATCCGGATGGCAAGCCCCGGCCCGGGGAAAGGATGCCGCCCGACGATGGTTTCAGGAATATCAAGTTCGCGGCCCAGTTCGCGCACTTCATCCTTGAACAGTTCACGCAGGGGTTCCACCAGTTGCATGTTCATGCGTTCCGGCAGGCCGCCCACATTATGATGGGATTTGATGGTGACGGACGGACCACCCGTAAAGCTGACGCTTTCAATCACGTCCGGATAAAGCGTACCCTGCGCCAGGAACTGCGCACCACCCAGTTTGACAGCTTCTTCTTCAAACACTTCCACAAACAGGCGACCAATGGTCTTGCGTTTGATTTCAGGGTCCGTCACGCCATCCAGCGCGTTCAGGAACAGATCAGACGCATCCCGATGCACAAGCTGAATGTTGAAACGGCCACGGAAGGTTTCTACCACTTCCTCGGCTTCACCCGCGCGCAGCATGCCGTGATCAACAAAAATGCAGGTAAGCTGATCGCCAATGGCTTCATGGATCAGCACAGCAGCAACGGACGAATCCACCCCGCCGGAAAGACCGCAGATAACGCGGCCACTGCCCACCTGTTCACGGATGCGGGCTATTTCCATGTCGCGAAAACCGGCCATGGTCCAGGTGCCAGTGCAACCCGCCACATTATGGGTGAAGTTCCGCAGCAACGCAGCACCATGAGGCGTATGCACTACCTCCGGATGGAACTGCACGCCATATAAGCGGCGGCCTTCATCAGCGATAACGGCAAAAGGTGCGCCTTCACTCACTGCGACAATGCGGAAGCCCGGGGGCAGTTCCGTTACACGGTCACCGTGGCTCATCCACACCTGTTCACGGCCGCCGCGCGCCCACGCACCACGGAACAGCGCGCAATCTTCCAGAATATCAACAAAGGCGCGGCCAAATTCGCGGTGGTCGGAACTTTCAACCTGCCCGCCCAGTTGCAGACACATGGCCTGCTGACCGTAACAGATTCCCAGAACCGGAATGGCCATATCAAACACCACTTCCGGAATACGGGGGGCATCCGGGCTGAGGACACTGGCAGGACCGCCGGAGAGAATAATACCACGTGGTGCAAAAGCACTAATACGCTCAGCATCTGCGGTAAAAGGCCAGATTTCGCAATACACGCCACTCTCACGCACGCGGCGGGCAATAAGCTGTGTCACCTGACTGCCAAAATCCAGAATCAGAATACGGTCCTGATGCAGAGTTTCATCCAGTTTGGCGGTGGCAGCGGGCATGGTGTTCTCAACAGGCATGAGCTACTGGTCTTTCTGGTCAGCGCCTGAACGGCTTTTCAGGTAAAAAACAACCGCCCTGGCGCAAGGCAGTTGCGTGCTAAACAGCGGATATAAAGCGGCGCAGGCGTGCCGTCACCCTATAAATAAGCATTTCGCCTGCCAATCAGCCTTCCTGCCCTGGCGGTGGCGCGTCTTGCGCCACAGGCGCTTCCGCCTCACATCATAGCCACAACAGGAGTGTGTTCATGATAACAGATGCGTCCAAACACCGTTCTCCCTTGGCCCGTAGCCGGAAATCCTTTGCCGCCCTGACCACCAGCCTTACGGTGGTCGCGGCCCTGTGCGGCGCAGCTGCGCCAGCAGCGGATGATCCCTATGGAGACTGGGTCGGCATTCTGGTGAAAGACCAGGGCCATAATTGCCCGGTCAACGGCACATCCCTGCTCCAGATCCAGCCCAAACGCATGATTTTCACGCCGGAGATGGGGTCACTGGTTCTGCGTGGCAAACCAGACAAGGCAAAGCAGCATTATCATGCCCAGCTTGTGATGGAAGACGCAAACCACAAGCCGCTCCCCATGGTTTTTGAAGCGCATCCGGTGGGGGACACGTTTGAAGGCGTGTACGGCACACCGGAATGCCGGGCCCATATCACGCTGAAAAGGCCGGAAAGCCGCAGCTGGAAAAACTTCCTCGGGAACGACTGATAAAAAAAATCATAAAAATTTCAAAAGGGGGGTTGCCAGCCCCCCCATATCTCGACTAGAAACCGCCTCACGGCGCACCCGTAGCTCAACTGGATAGAGCACCAGACTACGAATCTGGGGGTTAGAGGTTCGAGTCCTTTCGGGTGCGCCAGAATTTTCCCGCAAAATTCAAAAATGGCGTTTCAGGCAAACATTCTTCAATAATGTCTCCTTCCGCAGCAGACTGATCTCTGTTGTCAGCCTTCTGCCTCTCGCTATCTCCAAAATGAAAATCTGGACGGAATATTTGCCGCATCCGCTCCATCGGGCATACTCTCCCACAATGTGGGCTGGAGACCTGTTTCCTGAGCCCGGTTGCCTGATGTGAATGGAAGTTACCGCGCCCTGATGAGACAGAACGCAACGGCATACACCGTGGCATGCCTGCTCCTGACAAACTGCCACAGCGTCGCCCATAAGGCCCGGACGGATCTTATCGGGCTAACCCGCCCCGAACTTCTCTCCTGTGCAGGCGTTCCTGATGCAGCCGAAACACGGGATGGCCAGGAAGTGCTTGTATGGAAACAGGATCAGAATGTGGATGGCGGGGTTTCCGTCAGCACGCCTTTCCTGATTGGTGTTTCAATCGCTGGCCGAGGCACATGCCATTTTGTGGCCACCCTGCGGGATGGAAAGGTCAGCCGTGTCTCCTACACCGGCCCATCCCAGACCCTTTACGGCCCCCTCGCCGCCTGTGAACCGCTGATCCGGGATTGCGAACATTATGCGCAGACAGAACGAACCCCTGCCGCACCCGGATAGCAGGGCCCGCATTGTCGTATTCAGGCACGTTCTTCACGAATGCAGATCATATTTTCTGCTGCAACACGCGGGCCAAACCAGAAAAAGGACCAACACCATGCGCTGCCTCAAGATCACCCTTCTGACGCTTTGCCTCGCCACACCGGCACTGGCCCAGAACGGCACCTACACAGCGGAACTAGCTCACGGTCCGAAATTCGCCAAGGCCTATCAGAAAATGGCTCAGGTTCCCGCATGGGTCACTGGTAAGGATGTTGTCTCTGTTCCCACCAAAGCCATAACTCTTTCAGGCCATTCCTATACTGTAGGGCATTTATGCAAACCGCACGATTGCGGGGATAATCAACTGGATATTGTCTTCGCGGATGACGGAAAAGCCACATGGGGCCTACTGTCCCGCATGTATGGCAAAACCCTGTATCAGATGCCACTGGGCGAGCCGGAACCTGCCATTCTGGATGCCCTGCAAGCCTCCTACCGTAGCAACAATCCAAACTGACCCTGTTTTCCATGTCTTTTATAAAAAGCATTACCCGCTTGCTTGGGGCCGCTCTGGCTGGGAATGCTTTTTGGGCACAGCCTTCCTGGTCAGAAAACGCTCGTTCCCCTGCATCTGCACGCACGGGGTTTGATATTCTGGTTCTGGGTGCGCGCGGTGGCGTGCAGGACGGCAATCTTTCAGCCTACATGATCAACCCGCACGGTGAGCATCGCGCAATCCTGTGTGATGCCGGAACCGTTGTAAATGGGCTAAATGAAGCAGATCATCTTGGAAAATTAACCGATTTTTCCAAATCCAACCAAACAGCACTCACATCTGCCGGTTATGTGCTGCATCATGTTATTCAGGGTTATCTGATCAGCCACGCCCATCTCGACCATATTGCCGGTCTTGCCATCAGCGCGCCGGATGATACGCCCAAACCACTTTACGGCCTTCAATCTACCTTGGATGATCTGAGCCAGTATGTATTTAACTGGCACATATGGCCTAATTTTTCAGATCATGGGAACGCCCCATTTCTAAAAACCTATACATATCAGCCATTGATACCGACACATTCTCAGCCCCTGCAAAACACCGCAATGAACGTCACAGCATGGCCGCTCAGCCATGGCCCCGTCACATCCACTGCATTTTTGATAAAATCTGGCTCGGACGCCCTTCTCTATCTGGGTGATACAGGCCCAGACCCCGTAGAAAAAACACATAAACTTCAAACACTATGGCGTGCAGTGGCCTCGGATGTTCAGAAACATCAGTTGAAGGCCATTATTATGGAAGCCTCTTATGATAACAGCCGTCCAGACAATGTTCTTTTTGGGCATCTGACACCCCATTGGGTGTTGAAAAACTTACATGATCTGGCACAGGAAACAGGAGACGCTGCCAGCTTGCAGGGGATGACCGTGGTGATTAGCCATATCAAATACACCCTGAACACAGGCAAAAAGATACAGGAAACCATAAAACGGCAACTCGAAACCGAGAATGATCTGGGTGTAAACTTTGTTATTGCAGAACAGGGCTTACGCCTGCATGTGCATTAAACGTTGCTGATTTTCTTAACCTTGCGTGTAACGTCTCTTTTAAAAACTGTGTTTTCCAGCTACGCGTCGTCAGCTTTTTCTGACTGGAATACACGGAACAGACTCAGCTTGCAGAATCTGACAGACACCCGCTGGCCCTTGCGTATTTTCGGCAACCAACTGCGCACGGTAGAACGATCTTCCTGAAACCTGAACAGAAGCCACCTTTGGCGTGACCTTCAATGCACGGGAAGCCAGTACCCGTGTGCCCTGATCTGCAACCCGCCTGGCCTCCGCATAAGAAGAAAATGCTCCTACCTGCACCATGGATGCCGTTCCGGTTCCAGACATGCCTGTGCTGGAAAAATCTGCTTTCTGCCTAACTGATGGCAGAGCCAGAACATGCGCAGGATGTCCTACGCTACCAGAAGCAGTTTTGGGCGCGACCCCATAAGGCACAAATGCCACCGCAGGCTGAAGACGGGCCGCAGCCTCCCGCCTCTGCTCCGCCAACGCAGCGGCTCGCCCTTCTGTTCCTGCCGGATTGGCAGGAGCCGTAAGAGACGCAGTTACAATCTGTGCCCGATCGGCTTGGGCGGGAAACGCTGCCTGATCTGGCGCAGTCTCTTCAGCAACCAGAACCGGTGCAGCCGTATCAGGCACAGGATCAGGATGCGGAGTATCCCTGTCCATCAGGCAAGGACCTGTTGGATCATAGGCTGCGTTAGGATCACGCAGACAGCCATCGGCTGTACGCGTAAGGTCCGCACGGGCATAGAACGCATCAGGTTCCGTGCTCGTGGCACCAGTCTCACTTGCTGGCACAGGGGCCCATTGCCCTCTTACAGCAACGCCACCGCCCAGATTGGGCGTAATGGCTGCAACGTAATTGACTGTTTCATCCGGCAAGGGGCGGCCTGAATTGAGATAGGCATCTACCCTGTCCGGCCCCGCATTATAGGCAGCCAGAAAACCCGGTGCGCCGTACCGATCATACATCAGACGAATATAAGCCGCTCCTGCCCGAATATTGTCTCGTGGATCGTACGGGTCAGAACCCAGACCGTACTGGCTCTGCATATCCGCATAGGTTGCGGGCATAAGCTGCATCAGCCCCATTGCCCCTGCCCCGGATGTTGTCAAATCTCCATTCAGATACTGCTTTCCACCCGATTCCTGATGCATGACGGCACGAATCCATGTTTCGGGAATAGAAAACCGCCGGGCCGCATCCTGAATATACGGCCCCCATGGATCACTGGCAGGCCCGGGTGGGCGGTACGTTGGAGAAGATGGGCGCGCCACAAAGCCTCTTGAAGCCCACGCTTGAGAAACTGACTGATACAGACTGTAAGACGCCGCATATCCCCGCACAGGCACCACGGTCGCACAGACCAGAAGGGCCAACGCACCTGCTATCCGCCTTTCTTTCGGCGCGCCTGCAATTCCTTTTTTCTCTGTCGGCCTGTGCATTATCATACACCATTTTTTATGTCTGCCTTATGCAGGCTATCTGTGTTGGCTGATCTTTCCGGCAAATTTTCGGCAGCCAGCACGCCATAGCGTCATACTAACCCTGCATGGTGTATCACACAGAAACGTGACGTTACCTTTATTGCATACCAGCCATTATACTGTGCGACCTTCCTCGTGCAGGAAGCAACACTGCCTTGAAGAGACGCTTATGTTTACCCAGCCTCTTGTGCCTGTTGGGAACAATCTTGTTCTCTCTTTTCTTCTTGCTGCCTCGCCTATTATCGTCACGCTTATTTTAATGGGTGTTTTACGCCGCCCGGCATGGCAAGCCACCCTTGGGGGGCTGATTATTGGCCTTGTCATGGCTGTTGCCGTGTGGGGCATTCCGTCATCTCTGGCATTTGCAAGCGTCAGCAATGGCATGGTGTTTTCCATCCTGCCTGTCATGTGGATTGCGCTCAGTGCCCTGTTCCTGTTCAACATTGCCATCCAGACAGGCCGGTTTGATGCCTTTCGCATGTGGATCATCACCCACCTGCCCAATGACAGGCGTATTATGCTGGTTGTTCTGGGCTTCTGCTTCAGCGCGGCACTTGAAGGCGTGGCGGGATTTGGCACGCCGGTCGCCATTACCAGCGCCCTGCTGATCATGCTTGGCTTCCCCGCGCTGGAAGCCCTGACATATGTGCTGATTTTCAATTCCGCGCCGGTCGCCTTTGGCGGGCTGGGCATCCCCATTACGGTTTTGGCGTCCATTACCGGCCTGCCTGCCACCACACTGGGCAGCACCATCGGCCTACAGCTTGCACCGTTTGCGTGCCTGATCCCGTTTTACGTAATGGCGCTTTATGCTGGCTGGCGTTCCGTCAAGCAGTTGTGGCCCGTTCTGCTTGTGGCTGGCGGTAGTTTTGCCGTCACCATGGTGGTTGTCTCTACATGGATCACCTACAGCCTGAGCAACGTGCTGTCTTCCAGCATTTCTCTGGTGGCCACCATTCTGTTCCTCAAATTCTGGCAGCCCGTGCCTGATCCGGCCTACGCCGTTGATGAAGCCTATCTGGCTCAGGCTCCGGCCCAGACAGGACACTGGAGCGGACCACACTGGCAGGGCTGGATTCCGTGGATTGTTGTCGTTCTGGTTGTGATCGTGTGGGATTCCCTCCACATCGCCAAGATTGGGGCGACACCTGTGCACTGGCCGGGGCTGGACCAGCAGGTCTTTATCTCCCTCTATCAAAAACCCTACGCAGCCGTGTGGAACTTTGAGCCTCTGGGCACCGGCACGGCCATTCTGGTTTCTGCGTTGCTGACGGCGCTGATCACCCGCATTTCTCCCCAGAAATTCTGGGCTGCACTAAAAACAACCGCCAGACAGGGGTGGCTGGCAGTTATCACCGTAGCGCTCACCATCGGGTTGGCCTTCCTGATGAATTACTCAGGCATGACCTACACACTCGGTTATGCCGTAGCCTCCACCGGTATCCTCTTTCCCTTTGTTTCCGTTTTTCTGGGATGGATCGCCGTTTTTCTTACGGGGAGCGATACCTCTGGCAACGCGCTCTTTGGCAATCTGCAGGTTGCTGCGGCACACCAGCTTTCTCTGGACCCCGTGCTGTTCGCCTCCGCCAACTCTGCCGGTGGCGTTATGGGTAAAATGATTTCACCCCAGAACATCACCACAGGCGTGGCTGTCACCTCCCTCAAAGGGCAGGAGGGCGTAGTCCTGGCCCGTACCTTCAAGCACAGTATTTTCCTTACGCTGCTGATGGGCCTTGTGGTTGTTTTTCAGCAATACGTTCTGCATTAACGCCTACCTACGGCTGGTAGAACCCAACTAAACAGCACAAAAAAACCGGGCAAAGCCTTGTGGCCATGCCCGGTTTGAAAGTGGCTTCACAGCCCCGGCCCGACAGAAACAAAGGCCATACCTTGCCCCGCCGACCTGTTCCGCCCTCTGCTTTTATTATTCGGCTACCAACGGTTGCAGAATGCGCAAGGAGATCGGTTCAGCTACGCTGTCTTTAATGCTTTCGGCCAATGTCTTGAAATGCGGCGTTTCCATATGGTCCTGCAACGCCTGCCGGCTGGCCCAACGTTCAATAAAGACAAAGGTCTGCGGATCATCCAGATCACGGTTGGGAACGTACTGAATGTTGGTCGCTTCTGCGCGTGACGCCGGAACACAGGCTGCCATGGCGTCCGCCACAATTTTTTCCTGACCCTTCTTGGCCTTGACCACAGCCACGACGGTAATTTCCTGAGACATCGTTTTCCCCTGTTCTTGCAACCTAGTCTGATCATGGCAGGCCAGTTGGCCTGATGGTCCTTTACGGCCCCAGAACCACCTCACCCGCCTTCTTCTGCTGAGATATCAAATACCTATCGGCCAGCTACGCCCTGTATATTACGGGCAAGCCAGCCAGATCACCACCGCACTGTGCTCTCACCAGCTATCCCGTGCGCCGCCCCCGCCGGAATCCCCTCCGCCGGGCCGGAATGGATCAGATGGCCCGCTGCTGCCTCCTCCACCGCCGCCACGACGGCCTCCGCCGCTTTGCAAAAACGCAGAGAGAAGGTTGAGCCCTATATTCAACGCCAGAGACCAACCCGGGCTGGGTTGACGGTTTTCCGGCGGCACATATCCACCCGGATACCGCATGGCCCGCTTTCTGGCGCGGCGCATCATGATGAAGGGCAGCACAACAAACAGGCCAATCACCACAACCAGCCCCACAAGCGCTTCCACCGCATCTGTTGACGGATCAACCTGCGATGCCGCACTCACACTGGCAGGATTGGACGGTTCGGCATGGACCAGAATATCTGCCAGCGCATTCACTATTCCGTTCAGCGCCTGCGCATACTGGCCTGCTTGAAGCGCTGGCCGTGCGGCGCGGAGAATGTCGGAACTCTGAAGGTCCGTCAGAACGCCTTCCAGTCCGTATCCCACTTCTATGCGGGACTGACGGTCTGGAATATCCAGAACAATCAGAACGCCATTATCTTCGCCCTTGCGGCCCAACCCCGTGGCGTGGAAGGCCTCATTCGCATAGCTGTCAATATCATCCACATGCCCCGGCAGAGAGACGGCAATCTGCGGATGACCGGGAAGTGTCTGAGAGAGAGAAAACAGCTTGTGAGTCAACGCCTCCGCATCCTGCGCGGAGAGCACCTGCTGCGGATCATTCACCCATTGGCTTAATGGAGCGGCATCCTGCGCCTGTGCAGGCAGCAAGGACAAAACCCCCGCCACCGAGAGAACGCACAGCACCAGAGCAACGCGAAGCACGCCGCATAGAATACGCACAGGCCGGAGCACGGCATCACGGGATATGGAAACCTGCAACATGGCCTGCGCCCTACTGAACAGCACGGATCAGTGCTTGGAGAAATCAACCACCGGCGGTGTCTGCGCTGCCGGAGAAGCTTCATAATAAACGCGGGTATGGTAGCCCAGAATGCCAGCCAGCAGATTACCGGGGAAACGCGCTACTGTCTGGTTATAGGCCAGAATGGCCTGCTGCAGCCGCTGACGTGCAACGGTAATGCGGTTCTGTGAGCCTTCAAGCTGCACCATCAGGCGGGTAAAATCCTGATTGGCCTGCAACTGGGGAGACTGCTCCACCACAGCGTTGATGGCCTTGATTTCCTGGGCGTTACGGGTCTGAGCCTCCAGAATTTTTTCCTGCAGGGTTTTGTCATCCACAGTGCGCGGATCAATCTTGTTCAGCGCGGTCTCACCCGTGCGGGCCCCCGCATAATCTGTCAGCGTGTCATGCTCATGCGTGGCATAGCCCTTTACCGTATTCACCAGATTGGGAATCAGGTCAGACTGGCGCTGCACTTCGTTCTGCAACTGCCCCATCTGTTCCTGCACGCGCTGATCCGCGCTCATGAACCGGTTATAACTTGTTCCAAATATAAAAATCAGACCGACGATGAGAATCGCGGGAACAAGAAGCTTCTTCATCAAGAAATCCTTTAGAAACAGAGGAGGCGCACCTGATTACGGAGCCATGTAAAGCCCGGTGATGCCCCCATTCCGCTCTTCATTAAGGCAAAAACCGCTCAAACGCCTCCCAATTCTGACTATCCTTGCCTATTGGCCCACCCTGATGCAGGCACACCACAGCGGTTCAGAAGCCAAAAACAGTCCAGGCCCCCTTGGCAGCTTGGAGCGCGCGAGAGACCCCTTTATACTCCGCCGCCATGATTATCATCACCGGTGGCGCCGGTTTCATTGGCTCCTGTCTTCAGGCTGCTCTCGCCAAGCGAGGGCAGGATACTCTTGTTGTGGATTGGCTGGGCTCCGACCTCAAATGGCGGAATCTGGCCCGGCACGCTCCCGCGCGGCTCATTCCCCCCGAAGAGCTTGACGCTTTTCTGGAAACCAACCCCAAAGTGGACGCCGTGTTCCATATGGGAGCGATCAGTGAAACCACCGCGCGGGATGCGGATCTGGTGTGGCGCACCAACATCGCCCTTTCCCGCCGCCTCTGGCACTGGTGTGCGCGCAATAACACCCGCTTCATCTATGCCTCCTCCGCTGCCACCTATGGCGCGGCAGACAGGCCGGAACTGTTTTCGGATGACCCCGCCAAGCTGAACACGCTTGAACCGCTGAACCTGTACGGGTGGTCCAAGCATGTCTTTGACCAACACGTCATGAAAGCACTGAAGCAGCGCGCTCCACGGCCTCCGCAATGGGCGGGGCTGAAGTTCTTCAACGTTTATGGCCCTAACGAATACCACAAAGGCAAGATGATCTCTGTGGTGAAGGTGAAGTATGATGAGGTGATGGCCGGAAACCCAGCCCGCCTGTTCCGCTCTGATCGCCCGGACATTGCCAATGGTGCGCAGGCGCGTGATTTCATCTGGGTGGAAGATGTGGTGAAGGTCATGCTCTGGCTGTATGACAACCCCGCCGTTTGCGGCCTGTTCAACTGCGGCAGCGGCACGGCGCGCACCTATCTGGATCTGGCCCACGCCGTGTGTGATGCGGCAGGCGTTGCCCGCAAGGTGGAGTTCATAGACATGCCGGAAAGTCTGCGCGGACAGTATCAGTCCTACACACAGGCGGACCTTACGCGCCTGCGCGCTGCAGGCTATACGGAGGCGTTTACACCCCTTGGAGAGGGAATCCGCCGGTACGTGCAGGACTATCTGGCCACCGGCAATCCATACCTGTAACGCCTGCCCTTCCTCCTCAGCCCTACTGGATCATCCTCTGCATGCTGCCTGTTCTTCTCTTTCCCCAGTTTGACCCTGTACTGGTGCATCTGGGGCCGCTTACCATCCGCTGGTATGCTCTCTCCTATATTGCAGGCATCGTGCTGGGCATCGCCCTGCTTCGGCGGCTCGTCAGGCTGGCGCCCCGAGCGGGCACAGCAGAACAGGCTGACGATTTTCTAGGGTGGGTCACCCTTGGCGTGCTGTTGGGCGGACGGCTCGGCTATATCCTCTTCTACCAGCCGGGCTATTACCTCACGCATCCTCTCGCCATTCTCAAAGTCTGGCAGGGTGGCATGTCCTTCCATGGTGGAGCACTTGGCGTGATTATCGCGATGGCGCTGTTTACCTGGTACAATCGCATCAATTTTCTTGCCTTTGCTGACCGCGTTACGGTGGCCGTGCCAATCGGGCTGGGGCTGGGCCGGATTGCCAACTTCATCAATGGCGAACTCTGGGGGCGGGAAGCGCCAGCCAGCTTGCCCTGGGCCATGATTTTTCCGGATGCCGGAGGCATTCCCCGCCATCCCTCCGAACTGTATGAAGCGCTGACAGAAGGGCTGCTGCTGTTTCTGGTCATGTTCGCAGCCTCTCGCAAACAGAGCCTGCGCGAACGCCCCGGCTTTCTGGCCGGGCTGTTTCTTGTGGGTTACGGCTGTGCCCGCAGTTTCTGCGAATTTTTCCGTGAACCAGATTCCTTTCTCGGTTTCCTGCCGGGCGGGCTGACCATGGGGCAATTGCTGTGCATTCCCATGATTATCGCTGGTGGTGCGCTGATCATGCATGCCCGCCGCAGCCCCGCTTATGCAGGCTTGCCGCTTACGGATGCTGAAACCGCTGAATCCTGAGACTGCGAACCATGCCTCCCCTCCCCCCCGAAGCCGAACGGCTGGATGTGTTCATGGCGCGCGCCAATGCCCGCTATTACGCAACGCACCCCTTGCTATCGGACTTCATCACTGCGCCTGAAATCTCGCAGGTCTTCGGGGAACTTCTGGGGGCATGGGCCGCCATGGTCTGGGTTAGCATGGGCCGCCCGAACCGCATCATTCTTGCAGAAGCAGGACCCGGGCGCGGCACCTTGATGGCGGATGCCCTGCGGTTGATTTCCAAGCAGGTGCCAGCTTTTGCCCAGTCCCTTGAGGTGCATCTGATTGAAACCTCGCCGCTGATGCGAAAAGCTCAGCAGACCGCCCTGGCACGCTACACGCACCCCACCTGGCATGACACGCTGGAAAGCCTGCCTGACGGACCGATGATCCTGCTGGCCAATGAATTTCTCGATGCCCTCCCCATCCGCCAGTTTGAACACACCCCAAAGGACGGCTGGCAGGAACGCTATGTACAAGGTGCATCGTTCTGCCTGGCTCCCTGCGCCCCACCAGTTCTGCCAGATGGCCGAACATTGGAAGACAACAGCGTGGTGGAGGTTTGTGAACCTGCCCTCGCCGTGGCCCAGATGCTCGGCCAGCGCTTCTGCCACACACCGGGAGCAGCTCTGTTTCTTGATTACGGCCATTCTTCCAGCCTGACCGGAGACTCCTTGCAGGCATTGCGGCATGCTCGGCCGGCCCACCCCCTTGAAGCCGCCGGGGAAGCCGACCTGACCGCCCATGTTGATTTCACAGCTTTTGCCGCACAAGCACGGCAAGCAGGTGCTCAAACTTACGGGGCGGTCACACAAGGGACGTTTTTACGTGCTCTAGGACTGATGGAACGGACCGAACAGCTTGCAACCCATGCCAGCGAGGAAGACGCCGCCATGCTCCGCAGTGGTGCTCAACGCTTGGCGGCACCGGAAAAAATGGGGCACCTTTTCCGCGTTCTGGCGCTCACCAGCCCCACCCTGCCTGCGCCTCCCGGCTTTATGAAAGGACCGGCTGCATGACCTCCGGCATCCGCCCCAGCACCTCTCAGCCTTTTGGCACTAAGCCTTCTCCTTTAACCAGCCCCTTGCTGTCCGGCACGCGGCACGGGTTTTTTACGCGTGAAGGCGGGGTCTCCACCGGCCCCTACGCCAGCCTTAACTGTTCAACCCGCGCGGGGGATGATCCGGCCAATCTGGCGGAAAACCGCCGCCGTGTTGCGCAGTGGATCGGCGTATCCGCAGACAATCTGCTCGGCGTTACGCAGGTTCACGGCAAGCGCGTTATCACGGTAACTGAGCCCTGGCCGTTTGGAGCGGGAGAAGAAGCTGATGCCATGGTCACCACACGCCCGGATGTTGCGCTAGGCACCATAACCGCAGATTGCGCTCCCGTGCTGTTTGCCTCGGCCGATGGCCGTGTGGTGGGGGCTGCCCATGCCGGATGGCGTGGTGCATTGGCCGGAGTTCTTGAAGCAACCCTGAACGCCATGCAGGATCTGGGCGCAACCCCGGCAGACATACGGGCCGTAGTTGGCCCCTGTATTGCACAGGAAAGCTATGAAACAGGCGAGGACATGCACCACGCCATTGTCTCCGCTGACCCACAGGCTGCTCGTTTTTTTGCACCGGGCCAACGCCCTAACCATTACCAGTTTGACCTGGCCGGATGGTGCGTGTTCCGGCTTGAACGTGCAGGCATTGGCCATGCCGTAGCTCTGGGTGTTGATACGATGCGTGATGACAAACGCTTTTTCAGCCATCGGAGACGTACACTGGCTGGTGGCGGGCCTATCGGCCACCAGATTTCCGTTATTGCACCAGGAGTCCTGAACGGATGACATCTTTCTTGCGTCAGACAGCCCTTCCTCTCTCGGCTCTGCTTCTGCTGGCTGGCTGTCTGGATGTCCCTCATCCGTTTTCCAACCCGGGGAAAGAAGCCAAGCAGCTTGCGGCGAATGCTCCGCCTTCCCGCCTGGATATTCCTACCCCTGCGGACTCTCTTCTCCCCAATGATGGCGCGCAGGTGTGGGCCAAGGATCTGGCAACAGAACTGCTGCAACAGACCATTCCCGCCATGGCCCAGCCGGTACGCAAGGGGGACTGGTGGCTAAAAGTGCGGGCGGAAATGCGCGGCGATCAAGTTGTACCTGTTTATATGGTCATGACGCCCAAAAACGAGATCCGCGCGACGCAGGAAGGCGCACCTGTGCCCGCGCAACAATGGTCAACAGCCGATGCCCAGATGCTGAACCTTGTGGCAGCGGATGCCGCCCCCCGCATTGCTTCTGTTTTGACCGGCATTCAGGCGGACGACATGGAAAAAGACCCGCATAGCCTGAAGCATCGTGCCGCACGGGTTTATTTTACCGGAGTTACCGGCGCACCGGGGGATGGTGATATCTCCCTCTCCCGCGCGTTCGCCGCATCCTTCCGCAATACGCCAGACACGTTGCAGAACTCACCTGAAAATGCGGATTTCACGGTGAAGGGACACGTCAAGCTCACACCTGGCCCCACAGGCACCACAGGCCACCCGCAAGATCACATTGAGATTGTGTGGCAGGTTCTGGATAAAGCAGGCAAGGAAGCCGGTGCCGCCACCCAGTTGCATGATATTGATGCTCATTCTCTAGACCAGTATTGGGGCGATGTCGCGGTTGTGGCCGCGCAGGAAGCCGCGGCTGCGGTGGACCAGATTATTGACCGCTATTCAGGCAGGGAAAACGCGCCCTTGCCAGCAGGAACTCCAAAATCCAAAAATCAGGACAAGAAATAAGACTCTCACTCGTCACGGTCGAACTGTGGAGCATAAAGCCGCCACCATGCTCCACAGGTGGCGTTCCCGGCAGTTTGCCCTCATCAAGGCTGCCGTTGCTGCCCCCTCGCCCTTGGCAAGCGATATTTCCTGTCCGGCATCTCCCCTTGCTCCGCTTGAGCCATGCTCCATTCCCAAAAAATGGAATAAGTCATCGGGTCGGTCCACTTGATCGGTGCAGGGCCATAAAAAAGCCTGTCAGGTGATCTGACAGGCTTTTCAAGAAGTCTGACCTAAAAGGTAGGTATCTCTTTAAACACCGTAAGGGGCGTTGGCTTTTCGCTCTGCCTCTCTTCTTCAAACCGGCCCGAGAAAGTTCAGGACCGGGAAGACGGAGAAACCACCACACACCCGCTTAGACGACGACACGCCGCAACCGCATCTTCATGCGAAAGATTTGTGAGCCGCGCGCGATAAAGACGGCTTTTGTTCACCTGCACCGCCGCTACCTGCGCCTTGGCCCCAGAGAGCGAGGCGTTTGCACGCGTTCTCGCCTGCCCTGTGGCCTGCTGAGCCATGGATGCTGACCCGAATGCGCCCACCTGAATGGCCCAGTCCCGCGCCGCGACTGTACGGGCTTTGCGGGTCAGCAAAGGAGCCGGTTCGGCCATGGCTGGCGTGACCAGATGAAAATTATGGCTGCTTTGCTGGGCAGAAGGCGCCGGCGTAGAAGCTGCTACGCGCACAACATGCGCTGGGACCGCCTCTTCCTGCTCAGGGTCCGCAATGGGGTTATCGACAGGTTCGGAAGAATCGACCGCCTGAGCCACCTGAACCGGCTCGGACTCTGTTGCGGCTGCGCCCGCTCCCAGCCGTTTGGCCCATGCGGCGCTTACATCATTCCGGGCAGTGGCTGCTGCAATGCTGGACCCCGAATGCCCAACTGGATGCCAGTCCGCCCCATAGGAAGGCGTTACAGGCGGATTACCATCACTGGCGGCTTCAGCCACCTGTACTGGCTGCGTGCTGGCAGCACTTCCACCCTGTCGGCGGGCCCATGCCGTGCGCACGGCACTTGTTTCAGGATTGGTCTGCACAGGCTGATAGGCAAGGGCCATGGAATCGTGGCTGGCGACCAGAATATCTGCCTGAGACCGATTGGACGGAGAAATCCCGACAATCTTGCGCCCGATGGAGGCCACATAATTGCGGGTCTCACGCGGCAGAGTGCGGTTGCGCGTCAAAAAATCTTCAAGCCGCCCCGGTCCCGCATTGTAGGCGGCCAGAAAACCGGGAGACCCGTAGATATCATACATCTGCCGCAGATAAGCCGTTCCCGCCATGATGTTGTCATGCGGTTCATAGGGGTCATCCCCCAGATTGTAGGCGTAACGCATTTCATCATAGGTGGGCGGCATCAACTGCATCAGCCCCATGGCACCGGGAACCGATGTAACAAACTGACCGTTATGGAACAGGCGACCTCCTGATTCCTGCTGCATTACAGCCCGAACCCAGGCTTCCGGCACGTCAAACCGTTTGGCGGCCTCCTGAATATACGGCCCCCACGGGTCTTCCGGCGGCCCGGGCGGCGCATAATAGGACCGTGCATGCGCCCGGTATTGGGCAGCTTCCTCGGCTACTGGCATGGACGGAGCATCACCAGGGCGAGGCTGGCCCGCGCACGCCGCCAGCAAGGCCAGAAGCCCAAGTGCTGGAGATGTGCTGAGAACACGACGCAGCATTCTGCCACTGCGCCGGGCCAGAAAAGCGCCGGAACAGAAAGATGGCCTGGATGTCATGGATTATATCCGCCCTGCCTGAAAGACGAGGAGCACCGGCCGACCCGGAAACCCTCCTGAAAGTGTTTGGAAAAAATCTTTTTTAAATGTTTATAACGCCATTCTTTTCCATGCAACACGTCATGCGCACAGAGCATAGGGCGTAAGAGCCGAGAGTTGCAGGCACAAGCCTGATCGGATAGGCGAGAAGGCATGATGGTCAGTTCCTCCCCCCCTGAGCAGACATTCGGAGCAGATCTTTCTGCCCCTGCCCCACACAACTCTGGAGAACCGGAGAAATGGGGCGTGAAAAAATCCCGCATTCTGCTTGCCTGCCAGGATATCGCAGATGCATGTGCTCTGTGGCGTCTGGCAACAACGCTGGGGTGGCTGGATGTCCGGCTGCAATATAGCGGCTCAACCTTCGGGCCTTTCTGGCTCACGCTTACAACAGCGGTTATGGTTGGTGCCATGGGGGTTATCTATTCCCAGCTTTTTCATCTAAACATTCACGATTACCTGCCCTACATCTCAATTTCGCTGATTCTGTGGCAGAATGGGCTCTCCACACTTATTCAGGAAAGCTGCAATACGTTCACCAACGCAGCCAATACACTGCGCTCTGTCACAATGCCGTATACCGTGCAGGCTTTGCGCACCACCATCCGCTGCGGCATCATGTTCAGCTATACTGTTGTTGTGCCGGTGGGGGTCTTCATCATGATGGGGGTCTGGCCGGGTGTCACCATGCTCCTTTCCCTCCCGGCCCTTGCCTTATGGCTTCTGGACTGTGTGGCGTTCTGCCTGCTTCTGGGCTCAGTCTGCGCACGCTTTCGGGATATTCCACCTATTGTGGGCAGCCTTCTTCAGATCCTGTTTTACGTGACACCCATCATTTGGGAGCCCAAGCAGATTGGCGCTGCAGCATGGTGGCTTTATCTGAACCCCTTCTATTCGCTGCTGGAAATCGTGCGCAGGCCCTTTCTGGGTCAGCTGCCTAGCGGAATGGCATGGATAATCGCCCTTGCCGCCAGCGTGCTGCTGTGCCTGCTGGCACTGTTCACATTCTCCCGCTCCCGCAACAGGCTGGCATTCTGGGTATGAGCACATCTCCTCTTGAGGCGCGGCGCGTACCCCGCGGCACATCCCGCATTGATATTGATCACCTCTCCCTTGATTTTCCCATTTTTCATGGGGGAGCACGTTCCCTCAAGAAAATGCTGTTCAAGCGGGGCAAGTCCATTCTGAACCACGCCACCGGCCCCCGTACCGGCGGCCAGGTGCAGATGAGGCCAGGGGAAAGCGGCACGGTTTACGTGCAGGCGCTGGAAGATGTCTCACTGCATATCCGCGCAGGGGAACGCGTGGGGCTGATTGGCCATAACGGGGCCGGAAAATCCACCCTGCTGCGTGTTCTGGCCAGCATCTACATGCC
The DNA here is from genome assembly GCF_001580995.1 of Acetobacter senegalensis. Classification (GTDB taxonomy): domain Bacteria; phylum Pseudomonadota; class Alphaproteobacteria; order Acetobacterales; family Acetobacteraceae; genus Acetobacter; species Acetobacter senegalensis. The sequence goes on along the minus strand of NZ_LHZU01000139.1, from coordinate 44,378 downwards.
CGATGCCCCGAATGTGCACATTCACGGTCAGGTTGCGGCTCTGCTGGATGTCAATTCCGGAATGAATCAGGAACTGACAGGGCGGGAGAACATCACCCTGATGGGCCGCCACAAGGGGATGACAACCGCGCAGATCAAACAGTTGGAGCAGGATGTAGAAGCCTTTGCCCAACTTGAAACCTTTCTGGATCTGCCGGTTCGCCTTTATTCCACCGGCATGCGCATTCGGCTGGGGTTTGGGATTGCCACCACCATGACCCCGCAAATCCTGCTGATGGATGAATGGTTCATGGCAGGCGATGCCCATTTTCAGAAACGGGCTGAAGAACGTCTCGCCACCGTGGTAAACGGCACCGATATTCTGGTCATCACCTCCCATGCGCTGGATGTGCTGGAAAAATGGTGTACCCGGCTGGTGTGGATGGAAGCAGGCCGCATCCATATGGATGGTCCGACCCAAGACGTCATGCAGGCTTATCGCGCGTCTGCCGCCCCTCCAGCCTGAAAGACGGGTTTGATGCTACTCCTGAAACCTCTGATTATTTATCTAGCAGCAGGTTTTGCCGAAATTGCCGGATGTTTTGCCGTCTGGCTGTGGCTCAAGGAAGGCCGTTCAGTCTGGCTTCTGGTTCCGGGGCTGTTGAGCCTTATCCTGTTTGCCACACTGCTCACCCGTATTGAGTCAGACAGCGCAGGCCGCGCCTATGCCGCTTACGGCGGTGTCTATATCACCGCTTCCCTGCTGTGGATGCGGCTGGTGGAAGGCAGAAGCCCAGACAGGTGGGAAATACTGGGTGCGCTGATCTGCCTGGGGGGCGCCCTGATGATCCTTCTGGCTCCACGCAGCGCGTAACGCTCTCTCTGCCCACGCTTTTCAAATTTGAACGCTTTTCCGGACACTTGACCTGCTGAGACTTCTTGCCTCTGCACACCTGTTCGCCACCTTACCGAGATGGAAGCCCCGTCGGCCGGAGGAGTGAGGGCCTCTTTTGTCCTCTCGTGGTGGCCATTTAAAAAATCAGCATGTGAGAACAGGCAGGTGTGCTTTGAGCCAAAGGGTAAGCTTGAAGGCACGATACAGGGCCATCGAAACGGAATTCCAACGTATTCAGCCTCAGCCCCTCCCGTGCCTAAACAATGCGCCGTTCAAAACAACCTCCGTCCCTAAAATGCAGTAACCTGACGACCGCGACAGGCAAGAAAAAACCCTGCCTGACAAAGTCAGACAGGGTTCCAAAATGCAGTCATTGCACCTGTGCAGGCACGCCTGTTGTTACATGCTCATGACATAAAACAGAGAAGCTGCAATCGCGATGGTAATGGGCAATGTGAAAATCCACGCCAGCGCAATTTTGGTCAGCATGGCCGGGTTGATGCCGCTTCCTGAACCTATCATGGTGCCAGCAATACCAGCCGTGATGATGTGCGTGGTTGATACGGGCAGGCCAGTATAACCAGCCGTGGCGATCAGACCTGCACCCACCAGTTCTGCCGAAGCGCCCTGTGCCGGTGTAAGATGGGTGTTGCCAATTTTCTCACCCAACGTATGCACGATGCGCTTGTAGCCGATCATCGTGCCCAGACCGAGGCACAGCGCGCTGAGCAGACGCACCCACCAAGGGGCATATTCCACCGTGGGACGCAGGGTAGCACTGATATCCTTGGCTGTTTTCTTATCAGCAGCAGAGGCATCCGGATTGTTGGTCACGGCTTTCAGGCCAGCAATAACCTCGTAAATATCAGCCCGCAGCATGGAAGGAATAACCTTTGCAGGGTCCGTGTTCTGCAAACGGTTGGCTGAAAGCACAGCTTCATCACGCAGGCCATCATGATCGTACTTGTCGATCAGCGGAGCAGCAATGACGGCCTGAGGCGCGATCTGGGCAATATGCGGTGCCGCATTGGGGCTGAGCGCAAAGGTAGCGGGCAGAATACCGATAATGGTCAACATGATCAGGCCGATACTTTTCTGGCCATCATTGCTGCCGTGGGAGAAGCTGACACCCGTGCAGGTCAGGATCAGCAGACCACGCACAAATTTATGCGGCGGCTTTTCACCCTGCGGCGGCTGATACAGTTCCGGGTCCTTTATCACCAGTTTCATGAGGGTGTAGAGCAGCCCGGCTCCCACCAACCCAAGAATGGGGGAAATTGCCAGCGCCCGCAGCACTTTCCAGATCTGGGACCAGTCAACACTGTTGCCCAGTCCACGGGCATGCAGAAACGCATCCCCAATCGCCACACCAATCAGAGCGCCAATAACGCAGTGTGAACTGGAATTGGGAATACCAAACCACCAGGTAAACAGGTTCCACGCCAGCGCTGTGCCAAACAAGGCGATCAGCATGGGCACGGCGGGGTCACCGTTAGGGGGCGAGAGTACGTCTGCGGGAAGCAGTTCAACAAGGCCGTAAGCCACGCTGATACCGCCAGCCAACACCCCGATGAAGTTCATGAGGCCAGACCAGAGCACGGCCTGCTTGGGCTTGAGGGAATGCGTGTAAATAACCGTTGCAACGGCATTGGCCGTATCATGAAAGCCGTTAACAAATTCAAAAACACAGACCAACAGGAAACAGATGGTCAGTGCCAGAAGGGAAAGCACCGAGTACGGAGCAAAATGGAGCATGGGAACCACGAGCTGAGTTGCGATGCCCGTATTAAACGCGGAATACCGCGCATTTCACCTGTACCACCCGGTATTTCATAAAAGATTAACCGACCCTTTACCTCTCGGTCAGCAGAACATTCCCTGTCTCAAAACACCTGATTTGCAGTCTCAAAAGAAAAAAACCGATTTTTCTTCTTTTGTCAGAAGTGATTATCAGGTTTCCGATACGTTCTCTCCCTGAGAACATCGCATATGTCAGCATTCCCCTGACATGCGTGCGGAACCACTGGTCGCAAGCCCGCGTTTAGCAGACACGCAGCACTGTGAAGCGCACGAATCCGTGCGCTGACGTCCTGCTCAGAGCAGCTTTGTCACCTTGAGAACCAGCCAGGTGCCAAGCATGATGATGAAGCACAGCCCTCCGGCCTCTACCGTGCCCCAGGATCCATCGGTCAGAAACATGCCGCCCGTATTCATACCGAAAAAGCCGGTTACAAACGTGGCAGGCAGCATCAATGTTGTGCCGACGGACACGATATACAGCCGACGGTTGGTTTCTTCCGCCTGATTGGATGTCAGTTCGTCCTGAAGAGAACGGGCACGGTCCTGCAACGCCAGAAGGTCATCCAGTGCAGCATGAACCTGCCGTTGGGAACGGTCACGCAGGTCATCCTCCGCCCATTCCGGCAGCTCAAGTTCTTCATCACGAAAAATACGGTCAACAGGAGCCAGAACGCGCCGCAGTTCCGTCGAGCGCCGTCTGACAAGACCAAGAAGCCCGCTCATACGTCCCAGGTCCGTATCCCGGTCCAGCATCAGCAGAACATCTTCCGCCCGGTCTAACTGATCATCCAGTCGGGCAAAATCACGGCGCAACGTATCGGCAAATTCCAGCAGGGCTCGGTCAACAAGATTGGCCGGAGAACGCGGCACAAGCCCACGCTGCAATTCATGATACACCACCCCCAGCGCAGGGATGGGATGCCGGCGGGTAGTGATCAGCAAATCAGGCTGAAGCGCAAACCGCCATGTGCTGACATTGCGGTCATCATCCGTGGTGGTGTCATCAAACGCGGGTAGCGCGCCAAACACCGTTTCCTCTTCATTGTCCAGACGGATGCTGCGTTCCAGATTGGTGAGAACCTGCCGCACTTCTTCCGGCAGGGAGGGAATACTTTCGATCTGTGCGCGGGAGAGGGTATGGACAATATCAAAATGGAACCATGCCCAGCCTTCCATGGCTGCAATTTCAGGCGGGAAAACGCCTGTCGCCAGCCTATGGGAGACCACATCCCGGTCAAGCTCCAGGGGCTCCTGCCCGGCCCGGCAGAAAATGGCCCAGATCAGGCCATCACGCAGCAAAGTGCCGCCTTCTGAGAGAAAGTCAGGCATAGCGGACGAGGTGGTTCCGGCCATCACTCTACTCCTACTTCCCGAAATGATGACCTTTGCTCCCGAGACGACTGAACCGCTTTCTGAAAAACCAGTCCAGCCTGCCTTTGCAGAGTCGCCCGCTACATATCACGAGGTGGCGGGGTTACAAAATGGCTGTACCCCGCCCGGCCTCTTATTTTCCCCGCACAGGCCGGCGCCCCTGCGGCGCTCCCGTCCCCTGACGAGGGGCAGAAGCTTTCTTGGCAGATTTCAAGACCGGAGCCGCGCTGATTTCCGCTTCAAGCTGGGCAATACGCTTCCGCACGCTCTCCTTCAGGGCCGGAGAGGTGTGAGACTTCATGCCCGCCAGAGTTTCCTTGAGATCGCGCAACTGTTTCTGCTTTTCAGCCAGATTGCGCCGAATGGGCTGGTTGTCAGAAAGCTGACCATGAAAGGCACGCATGGGGGTAAACTCCATCTCTCAAACACGCCCTTATGTGGCACCACACCACACAGAGCACACAAATAACGAGCTTCCTCTCCCGCTTTTGGCAAAGGGGAGAAAAAACATCCTGATTATTGATACAGAAAACACGCCCGACCGCCGGAGCCTGATCTGGCCGACGGTAAAAGCGTGCTCAGGTATTGCGGTGCAGGATATCCCGCAAGGCAGAGAGCAGCATAGCGCACTGCTGGTCTGTCCCAACCGTAATACGCAACCACGATGATGTGCGCGGACCACGCAAGTGGCGAACAATTATGGCGCGCTCCCGCAGGGCCGCCGCCAGTTGCACCGCATCACGATCAGCATGATGAGCATAAACAAAATTGGCTTGTGAAGGCAAGACGTCAAACCCCAGTCCCTGTAAGCCGGAGGTCAAACTGGTGCGGGACGCGATAACCTTCTGAACGGACTGCTCAAACCACGCTTCATCTTCAACGGAAGCCGTTGCACCCGCCTGCGCAATGCGGTCAAGCGGGTAGGAATTAAAGCTGTCCTTGACGCGCACCAGCGCTTCAATCAGGTCCGGCTGACCGAATGCAAACCCCACGCGCGCACCAGCCAGTGCCCGAGACTTGGAGAACGTCTGCACCACCAGAAGATTGGGATAGTCTTTCACCAAGGTTACAGTGCTTTCCGCACCAAAATCCACATAGGCTTCATCCACCAGCACAACGCGGTCAGGATGCATGGCCAACAAGGCCTTGATATCATCAAGCCCCAGAGCAACCCCGGTAGGCGCATTGGGGTTGGCCAGGACAACGCCACTGCATGGTCCGGTGTAATCCTGCACCCGAACACGCATGTCTTCCGTCAGCGGCACAAGCCGGTATGGCAGGGAATAGAGACCACAGTAAACTTTGTAGAAACTGTAGGTCACATCCGCAAACAACAGCGGGTCCCCATGTGCGAACAACGCCTGAAACGCATGCGCCAGCACCTCATCAGACCCGTTCCCGACAAACACATACTCGGGCGGCAACCCAACACGCTTCCCCAGCGCCGTGCGCAGGGCCAGACATTCCGGGTCAGGATACAGGCGCATGCTCTCATCCGCTGTGGCCCGCATGGCCTCCAACGCACGCGGAGACGGACCATAGGGAGATTCATTAGTGTTCAGCTTGATCAGATCAGCCAGTTTGGGCTGCTCACCCGGCACATAGGGCGTCAGACTATGGACAAGGGGGCTCCAGAAACGGCTCATGCTGAACTATCCGCAAAAAAAGAGGCGACCCAAAAGTGGCCGCCCTTTCCCCTACCTGATGCCGCCCCGACTGAAAACCCTGCCAATCAAGAAGCAGATCCCTCCGCCCTATATCCTACGCGGACAATGGGCTCTGTTACGCCTGCCAGCATTCTGATCACCCAAAGACGCTGCCAGAAAATCTGCGACACAGGCGTGAGGAAGGATTTTGCAGAACCTAAAAAAGTAGTTTTAAAGACCCCACGAACCATGAGGACAAAAACCTTCAGCATTCAGCCACGGACACCCCGCCAGACCAGCCTGACGGCTCTTCCAAACTGACGGACGATCTTTTCAATCCGCTTCTCAACACGCCCAGTTCCGTCAGGAGGCTGCGCGTGTTTCCTGTTTCATGAGTCCTGCAAGAACGGTGTTCCCCTGCCTGCGTGCAAGATCCTGCGCGTTCAGCCCTTCTCCATCACGGCGGGTTGGGCAGGCGCCGGCTTTCAGCAGCAGCTTGGCCATGTCATCCCGCCCGAACATTACGGCAAACATCAGCGGCGTACGGCCAACACTATTGGGCACATCGACCCCGGCCCCTGCTTCCAGCAGAAGGCGCGCGATCGGCAGATTGCCTTTAAAGGCCACCCCAGCCAGTGCAGTTGCCCCTTTTTCATCTTGCAGATCAGGCTTGGCCCCGCCTTTCAGCAAGGCTGAAACAGCATCTATATTGCCGTTGTAAGCCGCCAGAATAAGGGGAGTATATCCTTTTTCAGCGCGCAGGTTGGGGTCCATTCCGGCTTCAAGAAAACTTGCCAGAAGTTCTGCATCCCCTTCACGCGCGGCGTTAATGAACAAAGCTTCAATCTGCTGTTGTGTAAACCCACTTGCCGCGGCCTCTGCGCCTGCGGGCATGGAGTCCTGCAAACGGGGGTCCTGAGAAGAAACCTCTGTCATGACCAACCTCCGGTTAAAGTGTTTACGGGTTGCAAAACAAGCGCGCAGTCAGCGACGCACCCCAAGGCAAGCATTGCACCGCGCATAAAACTCTATAACGCAAACGCACCATCCTGTGCAGCGTTTCCTTCCTGCAGAGCAGATTACACTCTCGCGAGTATGATGCGTCACACTTCCCCAGACCATCATCACGGGTTTGTGATAACATCACCCACCCCTCAATCTTCCCTCACCTGATCAGGCTATCCGCCCCAACAAAGGCACCAAGCTCCCATTAAAGAGGGCTCCCCTAGTTTTCTTCCGCGCCCCACCCAGTTTCAGATGCAGAAAAATAACGGCCCCATGCCCTGAGTTCTCATGCAGCCCGCAGGTTTTTCGGGCGTTACATCAGAAGACCATTCCGCATTTTATGTCCCTGCTTCATCAGGATTGCGCCTGCTCTCTTGCCGAGCAACACCTGACCGTGTGAATGTGCGGAGCCTTGAGGAGCCAGCAGCCGCTTTTTGTTCTATAAAGCGGTGTACGGGCTCCAGAATATTTTGCGGGCCGGAAGAAGCCCACTCTGGAGGATAGGTTAGCATGCGTGCCTTATTTCCCACCCCTCTCCGCGCACCAGACGGTGCGGAAGCCGGCGGGACGGCCAGTCTCGATAACCTGTGCATCAACACCATCCGCACCCTTTCCATGGATGCTGTGCAGAAAGCCAATTCCGGGCACCCGGGCACGGCCATGGCCTTGGCTCCTGTTGCCTATACCCTGTGGCAGGATGTGCTGAATTACGATCCAGCAGACCCGCTGTGGCCGAACCGTGACCGCTTTGTGCTGTCCATCGGCCATGCGTCCATGCTGATCTATTCCCTCATTTATCTGGCCGGTGTTCGGCAGGTCAAACAGGGCAAAGTCACCAACGCCCCTGCCCTGACGGTGGAAGACCTTGAGCAGTTCCGCCAGCTTGATTCCAAAACACCCGGGCATCCGGAATACGGCCACACCACGGGCGTTGAAACCACAACCGGCCCGCTGGGTCAGGGCTGTGGCAATTCGGTGGGGATGGCCATGGCCGAGAAATGGCTGGCCGCCCGCTACAACAAGCCGGGTTTTGAGCTGTTCAACCACCATGTCTATACCCTGTGTGGGGATGGCGACATGATGGAAGGAATCTCCAGCGAGGCCGCCTCAACTGCCGGACATCTGAAACTGGGCAACCTGATCTGGATGTACGATGCCAACCGCATCTCCATTGAAGGGTCCACCGATATCGCCCTGACAGAAAATGTGGGTGAACGGTTTGCCGCCTATGGCTGGCAGGTGCTGGAACTGAAGGATGCGAACGATACCGCAGCCCTGAAAGACCTTCTGGCCAAAGCCAAAGCAGAGACAACCCGCCCCACCTTTATCCTTGTACATTCTGTTATTGCCTGGGGCGCACCGCATAAGGCTGGCACGGCCGCAGCCCATGGCGAGCCGCTGGGTGTGGAAGAAATTCGGGAAACCAAGAAAGCCTACGGCTGGCCGGAAGACAAAAGCTTCTATGTGCCTGATGGCGTTCTGCCCCACATGCAGCAGGGTCTTGGCACACGTGGCGCAACCGCCCGCGCAGCGTGGGAAAAACTGTTCGCGGCTTACCGCAAGGATTACCCGGAACTGGCCGCTGAACTGGATGGTATTTTCAGCGGCACCCTGCCGGAGGGCTGGGATGCAGACATCCCGACCTATGAGGCCAGCGAAAAAGGCATTGCCTCCCGCGCCAGCTCTGGTGAAGTGCTGAATGCCGTGGCGGGTCGCCTGCCGTGGCTGCTGGGGGGCTCTGCTGACCTTGCCCCTTCCACCAAAACCCTCCTCAAAGGCGAGCAAAGCTTCCAGCCCAAGGAATGGAACGGCTCCTATGCAGGGCGGAACCTCCACTTTGGTGTACGTGAACACGCCATGGGAGCCATTGTAAACGGCATGGCCCTCTATGGTCTGCGTCCGTTCTGCGCCGGGTTCCTGATTTTCTCTGATTACATGAAGGCACCCATCCGTCTGGCGTCCCTCATGCAGCAGCCGGTCACGTATGTGTTCACCCATGATTCCATCGGGGTGGGAGAAGACGGGCCAACCCATCAGCCAATCGAACAGCTTGTGCAGCTTCGTGCCACACCGGGCATGACCACCATCCGCCCCGGTGATGCAAATGAAGTTGCGGAAGCGTGGCGCTTTCTGATTGCCAAGCAGGATGGCCCGGTCGCTCTGGCACTCAGCCGCCAGAACCTGCCCACGCTGGACCGCAGTCGCTACGCTCCGGCCTCCGGCGTTGCGAAGGGCGCTTATGTGCTGGCAGACAGCAAGGAAACACCCAAGGTAATCCTGATTGCATCGGGCAGTGAACTGTCTCTGGCTGTCTCTGCCTATGAAGCCCTGAGCAAAGACGGCATTCCGGCCCGCGTGGTCTCCATGCCAAGCTGGGAGCTGTTTGAAGCCCAGCCACAATCCTACCGTGATAGCGTGCTACCGCCTTCCATAACGGGCCGTGTCGCCATTGAAGCTGCCTCCCCTATCGGGTGGGACCGCTACACTGGCTTCAGTGGTGAGATCATTGCCATGCACGGATTTGGGGCCTCCGCCCCGGCGGGCAAACTGATGGCAAAGTTTGGCTTTACACCAGAAGCCGTTCTGGAAGCCGCGCGCCGTCAGGCCCGTTAAAGCCGGGCGTGGTTCCACCACGCGCCATACAGAATGCACGTAGAATGCGCTCCTGCCCGCCATTTCAGGCGGGAGCGCAGCAGAGAAGGGACGTTACGCATGACTGCTTCACACACTCAGGTGGCAAACCCGCTACAGGCTCTGGCAGCGGTTCAACAGTCTCCATGGCTGGACTTCATCCGCCGCTCCTTTGTGGAAGATGGGTCTCTGGCACGTCTGGTGCAGACTGATGATGTGCGTGGCGTGACGTCCAACCCGGCCATCTTCCAGAAAGCCATGGGAGAAGGCACGGAATACGACCCCCAGATCAAAACCATTCTGGCGGAAGAAATCGTCTCCCCCGGTGAGCTGTATGAAAAACTCGCCGTGCAGGACATCAAGAAGGCCGCCCATGTTCTGGCACCGGTTTATGAGCAGACCAAGCGGCGAGATGGCTTTGTAAGCCTTGAAGTCTCCCCCTATCTCGCGCGGGACGAAAAAGGCACGGCCCATGAAGCAGCCCGCCTGTGGGCCGATGTGGCTGAACCCAATCTGATGATCAAAATTCCGGCCACACCGGAAAGTATCCCTGCCATTCGGGAAACCATCGCAGCGGGCATCAATGTCAACGTAACGCTCATTTTTGCGCTTTCCGCCTACAAAGCGGTGGTGGATGCATGGCTCTCCGGGTTGGAAGACCTGCATAAAAAAGGGGGAGACATCTCCCGTGTGGCCTCCGTGGCCTCCTTCTTTGTCAGCCGCATTGATGGCAAGATTGATGCGGAAATAGACCGCCGCGTCAAAGCCGGAGATGCGGAAGCCGAGGCCCTGAAGGTCCTGCGTGGCAAGGTGGCCATCGCCAACGCCAAACTGGCTTACGTGTATTGGCAGGAAATTATCCAGACCCCGCGCTGGAAAACGCTGGAAGCAGCCGGTGCACAGCCACAGCGCCTGTTGTGGGCGTCTACCGGCACCAAGGATAAGGCTTACAGCGATGTGCTGTATGTAGACAGCCTGATCGGCCCGCACACGGTTAACACCCTGCCCCCCGCTACCATGGATGCCTTCCGTGATCATGGTACGGTCAAGGAAACCCTGGGCACCGGAATTGATGCCGCACGCCACGTTCTGGCGGAAGCTGAACGGCTTGGCCTGAACCTGGATGGCGTTACGCGCATTCTGGTTGATGAAGGTGTGACCTCCTTTGCGGAGGCTTTTGATGGTCTTCTGGGGTCTGTGGCCGCCAAGCAGAAGGCCCTGCTGGGTGAGAAGCTGACGGACATCAAGACAGCCCTTCCGGCAGACCTCGAAAACGCCGTGCAAAAAGGTCTGAAAGACTGGTGCAAGGATGGCACTATCCGCAAACTGTGGAACAAGGATGCCTCCGTCTGGACCGGCGGTGAAGAAGCCAAATGGCTGAAATGGCTGGACACGGTTGATGAACGCCTTGCCCACGTTGCCGAACTGGAAAGCTTTCAGGCTGAAGTTAAAGCCCGTGGTTTCAAACAGGTTCTGCTGATGGGCATGGGCGGCTCAAGCCTTGGTCCGGAAGTGCTGGCGGAAACATTCGGCAAGCATGAAGGCTTTGGCCACCTGTATGTGCTGGACAGCACGGACCCGCAGCAGGTTGCGACCTACGCCAAGAAGATTGACCCGGCCAATACGCTGTTCATCGTTGCCTCCAAATCTGGCGGCACGCTTGAACCCAACATCATGCTGGCCTATTTTCATGACCTCGCCAAAAAGGCGCTGGGCGAGAAAGTTGGCAGCCATTTTGTCGCGATTACAGACCCCGGATCCAAGCTGGAAGCCCTTGCCAAGAAAGAAGGTTTCTGGAAAATTTTTGCTGGCGAACCGCAGATTGGTGGCCGGTATTCCGTGCTCTCTAATTTCGGTCTGGTTCCCGCCGCAGCCTCTGGCATTCCGGTCAAACTGTTTCTGGAAGACGCTCTGCGCGGCGTGCGCATGAGCGATGCCAGCGTGCCCCCTGCCCAGAACCCCGGCGTATTGCTTGGCACCATTCTGGGCGTTGCCGCAACGCAGTTCGGGCATGACAAGCTGACCGTTATTGCCACACCGCAGATTGCCGATTTTGGCGCCTGGCTGGAACAGCTTGTTGCGGAATCCACCGGCAAGCACGGCAAGGGCATTATCCCCATTGATGAAGAAACACTGGGCGGCCCCAAACGCTATGGCACGGATCGTCTGTTTGTGTACCTACGTCTGGCACCAGAACACCGGCATGAACAGGATGAAGCCATTGCCACGTTGATTGACGCCGGGCAGCCGGTAGTGACCATCACGTTGCACAGCAAACGCCAGATTGCGCAGGAATTCTTCCGGTGGGAACTGGCTACCGCGGTCGCAGGCGCGTTTCTGGGCATTGATCCGTTTGACCAGCCTGATGTGGAAGCCAGCAAGGTTGAAACCCGCAAGCTGACAGATGCCTACAACAAAACCGGCAAACTGCCTGCCGAACAGCCTTTTGCGGAACACGGCCCGTTTGCCTTCTTTGCAGACAAGACCAATGCCGCTGCCCTGAAAGGCGATAGCGCTGAAGCCATTCTGAAGGCCCATTTCGATCGTGTAAAAGCCGGGGATTATGTCGCCCTGCTGGCCTATATCGAACGGGACGCCTCAACGCGGGAATGGATTCAGCACACACGTCTGAAAATCCGTGACGCCAAAACCGTAGCAACAGCGGCCGAGTTCGGTCCCCGTTTTCTGCACTCCACCGGGCAGGCCTACAAAGGCGGCCCCAACACCGGCGTTTTCCTGCAAATTACAGCCGATGATGCCCATGACCTGCCGGTTCCTGGCGAGAACTACTCCTTCGGGGTTGTCAAAGCGGCTCAGGCGCGGGGAGACTTTGATGTGCTGGCCGAACGTGGCCGCCGGGCTCTGCGCGTGCATATTCGGGGCAGCCTGAAAGACGGTCTGGCCGAACTGGCCAAAGCCGTGCACCAAGTAGTCTGATAACAGAACAGAAGGAACGCAGCATGCAGATCGGCATCGTCGGGCTTGGTAGAATGGGCGGCAATATTGCCGTCCGCCTGACACGACACGGGCATGACGTGGTGGTGTATGATCGTGACACCTCCGCCGTGGAAAAAATTGTGGCCCGAGCAGAAGCTGGACGCGCCACAGCAGCCAGCAATCTGGCCGACGTGGTGGCCAAGCTGAACGGCCCGAAAAAAATTGTCTGGTCCATGCTGCCTGCTGGCGAGATTACGGAAGAAACCGTGATGTCTCTGTGCGGCCTGCTACAGCGCGGCGATATCGTGATTGATGGGGGCAACACCTATTACAAGGACGATATCCGCCGCGCCAAAGTTCTGGGCGAAAAAGGCATTGATTATATTGATGTCGGCACATCCGGCGGCGTGTGGGGTCTGGAACGCGGCTATTGCATGATGTATGGCGGCCCCAAGGCCGCAGCCGACCATATTGATCCGATCCTTGCCGCACTGGCACCCGGAATTGGCGATATTCCGCGCACCCCCGGCCGTGACGAAGGGGAAAACCTCGATCCTCGGGCTGAGCAGGGTTATCTGTATTGTGGCCCGGCGGGATCAGGCCATTTTGTCAAAATGGTTCATAACGGCATTGAATACGGCATGATGCAGGCCTTTGCGGAAGGGTTTGACGTCATGTACCGCAAGGACTCCCCACTTCTGGCTGAAGACGAACGTTTCTCTCTGAACATGGCGGATATTGCCGAAGTCTGGCGCCGTGGAAGTGTTGTCTCCTCCTGGCTACTTGACCTCACGGCGCAGGCCATGACCAAAAATGGTGAACTCTCCGAATTCTCCGGGGAAGTGAATGATTCCGGCGAAGGCCGCTGGACCATTGAAGCCGCTATTGAGGAAGCCGTGCCCGTTCCGGTCATGACAGCAGCCCTCTTTACCCGTTTCCGTTCACGCTCCGGCAATACCTACGCGGAAAAAGTGTTGTCTGCCATGCGCTTCGGCTTTGGTGGCCATGTTGAAACCAAAGACTAACGCGGTATTTTAACCGCATCCTTTACCGGTGCGGCTTTCCTTTCAGCCTGACAGGCAAAGCCGCACCCTATTTTTGATGTGATCGGGAGTTGAAGCTGCATGATGGTTAACGAAAACGCCCGTCAGGCTGCCCTCCCACCCCCGGCATCCCGCATCAAACTTGTGGTGTCCGATATGGACGGCACATTGCTCACGCCAGAAAAACAGGTCACGCACCACAGCATTGCAGCGATCAAAGCCTTGAAAGAGGCTGGCGTTCCGGTCTGTCTTGTCAGCAGCCGTCCGCCCAATGGCATGGAAATGTATTTTGAAGTGCTGGGCATTGATACACCCTATGGCGCGCTGAATGGCGGCACCATTTTCAACGCCGACCGCACCATTCGCTCCCAGCTTTCTCTCGACCCGGAAGCCGTGCAGGAAGCGCTGGACATGCTGAAAGTGCATCACATTGATGCGTGGCTGTTCCGCGGCCATGAATGGCTGGTGGAAAACGAAACAGGGGCCTACGTGGAGCCCGAAAAACGCGCCATTCACATGCAGCCTCATATTGTGTCCTCATTCGCCGGTTCCCTGAACGGAATTGGCAAAATCACCGGCTCCAGCGCAGATTATGAGGCCCTTGAACGGCAGGAACTGGAAATTGGCTCCCTGCTGGAAGGCCGCGCCAGCGTTGCGCGGTCCAGTTCATGGTTTCTGGATATAACCCCATCCGACGCCAACAAAGGCCACGCCCTGCGTCAGCTTGCGGCCTTCTACGGTATTTCCCCATCGGAAGTGGCATGCATCGGGGACATGAATAACGATATCCCCATGCTGAAACTGGCCGGCCTGGCCATCGCCATGGGGCAGGCAACGGACCATGTGCGCTCTCACGCGCATTTCGTGACCGACAGCAACGATCACGACGGCTGGGCCAAGGCCATGGAGCAACTGGTTCTGCCGCGCGTGGAAAAACCCACGTCCGACAAAACAGCCCCTGAGGCCACTACTCCCCACGGAGCCTGACATCATGGCCACTCCCCAGCATGATATCCGTCTTGTGCTGGCGGATGTCGATGGCACGCTGGTCACGCGGGAAAAAATCCTGACGCCGCGTGCCATTCGGGCCGTTCATGCACTGCGGGAAAAGAATATCATTTTCGCCATTACCTCCGGCAGGCCTCCGCGAGGAATGGAAATGCTGGTGCAGCCCCTAGCACTTTCCGCCCCTTTGGCCGGGTTCAACGGTGGCATGATGGTACATCCGGACCTCAGCCTGATTGAGGCCCTCCGCCTGCCCCGCAGCACTGCGCAAAAAACATTGGACCTGTTGAAAGACCATCAGGTTCCCGCCTGGATTTACACCAGCACGGAATGGCTGGTGCCTGATGCCCATGGCCCGCATGTGGCGCGGGAAGAATGGACCGTGAAGTTCCCCCCGCGTGAAACACAGGATCTTGACGCAGCGCTTGATGACGTCGTGAAAATTACCGGCGTGAGTGATGATGCTGCTCTGATGCTGTCAGTGGCGAGCACATTGCAGCGAGAACTGGGAACAGAAGCCTCCGCCGCGCTTTCTCAGCCCTACTATGTTGACATCACTCACCCGCACGCCAACAAGGGCGGCGTTGTGCATACACTTGAACGGCTGCTGGGCGTTCCGGCCACCGCCATGCTGACAGTGGGTGATCAACCCAATGATGTGCTGATGTTCCATGCCAGTGGCGTATCCATTGCCATGGGGCAGGCCACAGAAGACGTGAAGGCAAGTGCCACATGGACAACCGCATCCTCTGAGGAGGAAGGGTTTGCCCGAGGCATAGAGCGCTTTGTGCTAGGAGAGGACTAAAACCATGGCAGGACAGGATACTCGGACAGGAAGTGTGAGTGTTTTTGCAGACCGGGAGGAAGCCACACGGCATCTGGCAGACTGGCTGCTGCAACTTGCCACGGAAAAAACCGAAGGCCCTTTCGCCATCGCCCTTTCAGGAGGCAGTACGCCACAAAGCCTGTATAGCCTGATGGCGACCGAACCCTATGCCAGCCGTTTTCCATGGGCGCGGATGCAGTTCTTTCTGGGCGATGACCGTTTCCTGCCGCATGACCATGAGGACAGCAATTTCGGCATGATGCAGCGCCTGCTCTTCTCGCGCGTGCCAGTACCCGCAGAAAACCTGCACCCCATGCCCGGCGTTGGCACAGCCGAAGATGCCGCCCGCTCTTATGAAACGCGATTGAAGCAGTTCTATGGGGCAGACACGTTTGAAGCTGATCGTCCGCTCTTTGACGTCAACCTGCTCGGGTTGGGCAGTGACGGCCATACCGCCTCCCTCTTTCCGGGCCAGCCGGTTCTGAAGGAACAGACAGCCTGGGTTGCCACCTGTGTCCCGCCTGCTGCCCCTTATACCCGCATCACCCTCACCTATCCGGCCATTCATGCAAGCCGCCATGTGGTGTTTCTGGTAGAAGGCGCAGGCAAGAAAGAGGCTGTTGCCAAAGTGCGTGCGCAAGACCCCTCCTGCCCGGCCAGCGCCATTACTGCTATGGGGGACTTGCGCTGGGTGCTGGACCGCGCCGCCAGCCCTGACGCATAACGAGACCAAGAAGAAAAAACTAGGAAAACGCCATGACCGGAACGCAACTTGACCCTGCCGCACAGTTCAAACAGCAGGCTGCCATCAGAGCAGCTTCCCTGGTGCAGGATGGCATGGCCGTAGGCCTGGGCACAGGATCAACAGCGGTCTTTGTTGTAGCGGAACTTGGCCGCCGTATGCGGGAAGAAGGGTTGCGCATCTGCGCCATTCCAACCTCTGACGCCACAGAAGCGCAGGCCCGCGAGGAAGGGATTCCTCTTACCGATTTTGGCCGACACCCAGATCTGGACATTGCCATTGATGGCGCGGATGAAATCGAACCCGGCACATTAAATCTGGTCAAGGGCCGCGGCGGTGCGTTGCTGCGTGAAAAAATTGTGGCTTCTGCCGCCCGCCAGTTTGTGGTTGTGGCCGACAACAGCAAATATGTGGACCATCTGGGCACACTCTGCCCCGTTCCTGTTGAGGTTGTGCCGTTTGGATGGGAAAGTGCCGCCGCCCGGCTTGCGCGCCTTGGCGCACAGGTGGCACCCCGTAAAAAACGGGATGGCTCCTTCTATCTGACAGATGAAAAAAATCTGATCATGGATTGTGTGTTCGGTCGCATTGAAGACCCTGATACGCTGAGCCAGAACATTTACAATATTGTGGGCGTTATTGAGCACGGCCTGTTTCTCCACATGGCCACCCAGACCATTACAGCCGGGCCAGAAGGCATCCGCATTCTGCATCCCGGCGAGAGATCCGCCGCCCAGTTAAGCAGCGAAATTCTGGGCAGCCAGCAGGTTCTACCCACCCAACCAGCGGCAGAAGGCATCAAGAAGCATCTTCTGGTCATCATGGGGGTATCCGGCTGCGGCAAAACCACAGTCGCTGAAGGGCTGCGCAATGAACTGGGCTGGCCGTTTCAGGAAGGAGACGCCCTGCACCCCTCCGCCAATGTGCAGAAAATGGCCGCAGGCATTCCTTTGAACGATGAGGATCGCTGGCCGTGGCTGGAACGTTGCCACGCATGGCTGGCGCAATGTGAGCAGAACGGAACAGGCGGCATTCTGACATGCTCCGCCCTCAAACGCTCCTACCGTGATGTGCTCCGGCGGGAGGGGCTGAATCCGTTGTTTATCTATCTGCATGTCGATCAAGCCGTTCTGGCCCAGCGCCTGCAAACACGCACCGGGCATTACATGCCGGCCAGCCTGCTTCCCAGCCAGTTGCAAACACTGGAACCCCCGGCAGCCGATGAACACGCCATCAGCGTATCCGTGGCCACCCCGCCGCCCCAGACCATTGCGGAAATTCTCTCAAAACTGAAAAGCCTTTAAAACTTTAAAAGAAGTAAGGCTGACTGACAGCCTTACACCATCACTGTTCGGTTACGCCGCCAGGTGTCTTCCAGGGCATCGGCGGGGTCCATATGCTCATCACTCCATGCGCCATCGGTATCCGGCGCATGAGCAAGGGCTCGCCATGCCGCAGTCCCTGTCTGGCGCTCCAGCTTGATTACCCATGATGGTGGAATACGGCTGAGAAGACGTTCCATTTTTTGGCCTGATGTCAGCGGTTTTGCGTAATTATGGCCCATGGCGTTGCCTCGGTCTTTGTTCGGTGCTGCTTCTGGTTCAAAAGCCCTGCCAAATCTGCAAGGCCAGCTAAGGCAGTATGCATGCCCTCTTGCGCGGGAAAAGGGGGCTCGAAGCACATCTGGGTCTTGGCAACGTTCTCGGGGCAAGGGTCCTGACGCTTCTGAAATACACCCCGCTGTCAACTCACGAGGCACTATCGTCCGTAGCTGAACGGTGCGGGCCAGCTCCATTCCGACATGATGGCTTCTTATAGGGCTGACCTGTCAGGGAGTTGATGCGGACACTCCTCGGTTTCTTTACCGTGGTATCCGGCACCACATAACAGGCCACCCCTTCTGCCTGACGCGCCTGAGCAAAACGCCTAGCGTGAGAAAGCTGAGCCGCCTGATACAGCACCTTATCTCCCAACATCACTTTGTGCTGGCGCATGCTTTACTCTCCTTTTACCGGGCAACAGTCTGGTGGTGCCGCACATTGCACCCCGCCGCACCATATTCTATAATATATACTTAAATCTTATTGAGGTTCGTATGCGCGCCCTTCCGCTCTCAGGCTCAAAAAATCGCCGTTCTTTTCTTCTGGCTGGCCTGTTGGGCACGGCACTGGCTGGCGTCCTCCTTTCTCCTCTTTCTGCCCATTCCGCGCAGGCCCGTACTGTTGTGGATATGAGCGGCACCCCCGTTGAGATCAAGGATAACCCCACCGCCATTGCTGATCTGTGGTTTGCGCATAATGAGCTTCTGGTCATGTTGGGGGCTGCTGACAAAATAAAGGTGACTGCGGAAAAACCGTCAGACCGCCCTTGGCTATTCAAAATCGCCCCAGTGTTGCTGAAAGCCGAAACTGGTGTTCACCCGGATACGGTCAATCCGGAAGACCTTCTCGCCCGCCATATTGATCTGGTCATCGTGCCCCAGCGTGGGCAGGCGGATGCCTTGCGCAAACTGGGGCTGCCAACTCTGCACGCGCAATACACCACCGTGCCCCAGATGCTCCAGTCAATTGACATGACTGCCGAAGCTCTCGGCACCCAGCAGGCCCGTGAGGTCGCGGGCATCTATCGGCAGAAAATGGACGCCCTCACCACCCTGCTGCACAGCCGGGTTGCCAAACTGCCAGCCGCAAGCCGCCCACGGGTGCTGCATATCGCCACTCTGAACCCGCTCCAGATAGATGGTCAGAACACCATGATTGATACATGGATCAAAGCAGCAGGAGGGGAAAATGCAGCGACTGTCTCCGGCAACCATCGCCCCACCACGTTTGAGCAGATTGCAACCTGGAATCCGGATATCGTTATTGTAGGACCAACGGTGGGAGAGCTTGATGCCTCTTCCCCCTTCCGTTCCCTTCCGGCTTTTCAGAAAGGGAAATGGGTTCGTAATCCACAAGGTGTCTTTCCGTGGGACCGCTACGGGTGTGAAGAACTGCTTCAGTTGGAATGGGCGGCCAAGCTGTTCCATCCCGCAGAATTTGCTGATCTGGATATGCGGCAGGATCTCCGCAATTTCTATCAGACCTTCTTCCATTACGCTCTGAGTGATGATGACATCACCCGGATTCTGGCCGCCCAACCGCCAGCATCCACGCCCTGAAGCGCGTCCTCTTTTCTTCTTCTCTTTCCATGCTGAATGAACGCCTCTGAACCGGCGGCTCTCTTCCGGTTCAGCTTTTGGTTTTCAACCGCAGAGGAACGAAAATCGGCTAATTATCTGTCAGCATGAGCCTGACACGCGGCTTTCTTCACATTCTCACAGCCCGCAGCCAGAATATTTTTAAAATATCACTCAATTCAGAGCGTATCTCGCGCTATCAGGCCGATATGCGCAAAAAACCTTTGCTCCTCTGCCCCAAAACAGGCACCGTCATCCCCGTGACACAGTGGATGGACCTTCACCAGCCAGTCCTGCCGCAACCATGACGGGCTTTCTGGGCCACATACGCACCCACGCCACCCTGCCCGGTTTTCTGGCAGCGGTCAGAGCACTTGTGCGCACGGATACCCTCTGGCTGGTTGCCCTCGCCGCCGTTGTCGGCCTTCTGGCGGGGGGAACTGTCAGCCTCATGACAGCCGCCACCTTTCTGGCACACCATTTGCTGGCGCCCGGATCAAACCGCCTTTCCGGGCTGACATCCATCATGCCCGCGCGTGCCCTGCTGGTGCCAAGCCTTGGCGGCCTGCTGCTGGGGCTGGGAGGATATGCGCTTGCCCGCAAAACACGGTTCAGACCGGTAGACCCCGTGGAAGCCAATGCTTTGCATGGGGGGCGCATGTCCCTGCGTGACAGTCTGATCGTAGGTGCGCAGACCGTGCTGTCCAACGGTTGCGGTGCCTCACTTGGGCTGGAAGCCGGATTCAGTCAGCTTGGTGCCGCCTTCGGGTCCCGCCTTGGCCGCCAGTTGCGCATGCATCGGGCGGATGTACGCCTGTTGGTCGGATGCGGCGCGGCTGGCGCGATCGGCGCGGCGTTTGATGCTCCTCTGGCTGGCTCGTTCTATGCTTTTGAGCTGATTATCGGTTCCTACACCTTTACGGCCTTGGCCCCCGTAGCTCTTGCCGCAGTGGTCGCCATTGGTGTGGTGCATCTGACCGGTATGGTGCTGCCACCAGTCAGCGTACTGACGCCTCCCGCCATTCCACCCCTAGCCTATCTTCCCATCACGTTGCTCGGGGCCGTGGCCGCACTGGTCGCTGTTGCGCTTATGAAAGGCGTCACCCTTACAGAACGAGCCCTGCACGCCCTGCCCGTTCCCATCTGGCTACGGCCCGCCATCGGGGGGCTGCTGGTTGGGCTGCTGGCGCTTATCTCCCCCTCCGTGCTGTCCTCCGGGCACATGGCCATGCGCTCCAGCTTGAGCGACACCCCTCCCTTTCTGATAGCACTCGGCCTGTTAGGGCTTAAGGCTCTGGCATCCGCCATTTCCATCGGGTCAGGTTTCCGGGGTGGGCTATTTTTTGCTTCGCTTTATCTTGGCGTGCTCACGGGCGCTGTTTTTGCCGGGATCATCTCACCTCTCATCACGCTGCCGGTTTCGGTCTGTGCCGTGGTTGGAATGTGCGCTCTGGCGGTAGCCGTCATCGGCGGCCCCATGACCATGATCTTTCTGGCGCTGGAAACAACAGGCAGCCTGCCGCTGACAAGCGCCGTCATGGTCTCGGCCATTGTCTCTTCCATCACTGTAAGGCGTACGTTTGGCTATTCCTTCGCCACATGGCGTTTCCATCTGCGGGGGGAAAATATCCGCTCCGGGGTCGATATCGGGTGGATGCGCAGCCTGACCGTGGAGCGGATGATGCGCACGGAAGTGGTAACGTTCCCTGCCAGCGAGACTGTTGCCGGGGCACGTCTGGCTTTTCCCTCCCATACGCCGCGTTACATCATTCTGCGTGACGAACAGGGCCACTATAAAGGGCTGGTGGAAAACGTTTCCTTCCACGCCACCCGCTACACAGACACGACACCCCTGCTGGATCTGGTTCCGGCGGATGATGAAGCGCTTCTGCCAGAAACATCTCTTTCCGCCGCTCTGGCCTGTTTCGAGCGCACCAGCCGCCCGGCCTGCGCTGTCATCAACCAAAAGAAACAGGTGCTCGGCCTGCTGAGCGAGCGCTATGTCCTGCGCCGCTATGCGGAAGAACTGGAACGCACCCGCCGCGAACTGGCGGGAGAGAAATACAGACCCTGAGCCTTGCGGAAAGGCTCACTCTCTGCGCTTTCGCCTCACCTCCCTATCCGAGACGTGAAGCCCCCGGCCCTTTTGGTTTGAAACAAAATAAGGCTTGATGCGCTTCCTGCTCTGTTCAACCGGTAGGCATATCATGACCGTTTCAACCAACACGCACCCGTCAGGCACGATGAAAGCCGTCTGTTTTACAGAACCCGGCGCGCCCGACGTCATGCAGATTGAAACACTCCCCATTCCACAGCCAGGGCGGGGGGAGGTTCTGGTGCGCGTAATCGCCGCAGGTGTTAACCGCCCGGATATCATGCAACGGAAAGGGCTGTACCCCCCTCCGCCGGGAGCCAACCCGCGTCTAGGCCTGGAAATTGCAGGCGAAGTTGTTTCCTGCGGTGCAGCCTTGGCAGATCAGACCATGCCCGCCATAGGCAGCAAAGTGTGTGCTCTGGCCAATGGCGGTGGCTATGCGGAATATTGCCTTGTGCCCGCAGGCCAATGCCTGCCATGGCCGGAGGGGTTTGACGCCGTGCAGGCGGCCGCTCTGCCAGAAACATTTTTCACGGTGTGGTCCAACCTCTTCATGCCCGCCCCCATCTCCAAAGGGGAAAAGGTGCTTATCCATGGTGGTTCAAGCGGAATCGGCACCACAGCCATCCAGCTTGTCAAAGCATTTGGGGGCATTCCTTACGTCACCGCAGGCACAGCCGAGAAATGCGCCCTGTGCGAAACGCTGGGTGCCACCGCCATTAACTACAAGGACGAAGACTTTGCCGAGCGCCTGCGCGAGCTGACGGAAGGCAAAGGCGTTAACCTCATTCTGGATATGATTGGGGGCGCCTATCTGGACCGCAATCTCCGCTCTCTTGCCGTGGATGGCAAGCTGGTGATCATCGCCCTGCAGGGGGGAGCCAAAGCGGAAAAAGCGGATCTTGCCCGGATCATGACCCGGCGGCTGATTGTTACGGGCAGCACCTTGCGGGCGCGCGATATCACCACCAAAAGCCGTATTGCACGCCAGCTTGAAGAACAGGCCTGGCCGCTGCTGGCAAACGGCACCATTCGCCCCATTATCCATGCCACTTTTCCGTTCACGGATGTCGTCAAGGCCCATCAGGAAATGGAAAGTGGGCAGCATTCCGGCAAAATCATTCTCACATTCGATCCTCCGCCCAAAACCTGAATAACAGTCTCTCAGCACAGCCACGGAGAGGGAGGGTGCCCTTCTCGGCCATTGTCGGCTAAAGTGGCACAAGAAGGACGTGCCGGCCTTTTCCTTGCCCATTTTCCAGATGGTCAGGGAAGATGGAGCACGGCCTTATCCTTGTTGTTTGAGAAGCTTTGTTTTTATGGCCCCATCATCCTCCCTTGCGGACAGGCTTGAACATGTCCGCGCCAGTATTGACGCCGCCGCGCGCAATGCCGGGCGAGACCCCGCCTCCGTAACACTGGTGGCTGTTTCCAAATTCCATCCCGCCAGCAGCATTCAAGATGCCATAGCGGCGGGCCAACGCGTTTTTGGTGAAAACCGGGTGCAGGAAGCAGCCGCCAAGTTTCCGCCATTGCGGGAAGAGACGCCTGATCTGCGCCTCCATCTGATTGGAGGCCTGCAAACCAACAAGGCGCGCGATGCTGTGCGGTTGGCGGACATGATTGAAAGTCTGGACCGCCCTGCCCTAGCCGATGCTCTGGCCCATGCGGCAGAAGCCGTGGGCCGCCTGCCTGACCTTCTGATTGAAGTAAACACGGGCGATGAACCACAGAAATTCGGCGTCCCGCGTGAGGACGCTGATGCGTTCATCCGCACCTGCCGCCAGCGTTTTGGAAACAAACTGCGGGGATTGATGTGTATTCCCCCGGCGCAGGAAGACCCCACACCCCACTTCCAGCTTCTCCGCAGCATGGCGCACGAACATGGCCTGCCTGTGCTCTCTATGGGTATGTCCGCTGATTATCCTGTGGCCATTGCACAGGGGGCAACCATGGTCCGGGTGGGAACCGCCATTTTTGGCCCCCGCCCTGCTTCCCCCTGACGGATAGCCAGTGATGACTTGCCTCTTTATGGAAACCCGCCTTATGCAGACCGCCGGGAGTGACCTCCCACGCGCCACGTGGAGCCAGAACTGACATGACCGATCCAACCAGCACACCCGCCGGGGCCGATTCCGGTAAATCCACGCAGCCCCATACGGCCGAGCAGCCAGCGCCACGTCATATTACCGAATTTGATGCGGACCAGCCACAACACACCGCCGCCCCCGTGGGGTTTGCTGCTCTTCTGGGCGTGCTGGGCGTGGTGTATGGCGATATCGGCACCAGCCCGCTCTACGCCTTCCGCTCCACTGTGGAGGTCATCTCCGGCCACCACTCCGTGGCACCGTGGGAGATCATGGGCGTCGCCAGTCTGATTTTCTGGACGCTCATCCTCATCGTGACGGTCAAATATGTCCTGCTCATCATGCGGGCCGACCATAATGGAGAGGGCGGCATTCTTGCCATCACCTCTCTCGCCCAGCGCGTGGCCACCAGCACCAAGGTCAGAACCGCATTGGGGCTGGTTGGTATTGTCGGGGCCTGTCTGTTCTTTGGGGATGGCATCATTACTCCTGCCATCTCGGTGCTCTCCGCCATTGAAGGGGTGGAGGTCAGTGTTCCGGCGGCGCATGATTTTGTCATCCCCCTCGCCATCATCGTCATCATAAGCCTGTTCAGTGTCCAGTGGATCGGCACAGGCAAGGTTGGGGCCATATTCGGGCCTGTGATGCTGCTATGGTTCGGCACGCTGGGCGTTCTGGGGCTGCTGGAAATCCTGCATCACCCGGCCATTCTCATGGCGCTTTCTCCTACCTATGCGCTGGAGTTCGTCTTTTATCACGGCAAGCTTTCCTTCCTTGCCCTAGGGTCCGTGGTGCTGTGCGTAACCGGGGCGGAAGCCTTGTATGCCGATATGGGGCATTTTGGCCGTGCGCCCATCCGTTATGCATGGCTGTTTTTTGTGCTGCCCATGCTGGTGCTGAACTATTTCGGGCAGGCGGCGCTGGTCATTTCCGACCCCAAAGCATTGGTGAACCCGTTCTTCCTGCTGTGCCCGCACTGGATGCAGGCCCCCATGATCGTGCTGTCCACACTGGCAACGGTTATTGCCAGCCAGGCCGGTATTTCTGGCGGGTTCTCCATCTGCCGTCAGCTTATCCAGCTTGGTTACATGCCGCGGCTGCGCATTACCCACACCAATGCGGAAGAAGAAGGCCAGATCTACCTGCCCGACTTCAACCGCTTTCTGGCTGTGGGAGCCGTGCTGCTGGTTGTAGCCTTCCGTAGTTCTGATGCGCTGGCCTCAGCTTACGGCATCGCGGTTACCGGCACCTTCATTTGCACCTCCATTCTGGCCATTGTGGTCTTCCGCCGCCACTTCAACTGGTCACGCTACAAAGTGGCCGCTGTGTTCGGCAGCTTCCTGCTGCTTGACCTCACCTTCTTTTCCGCCAACGCGCTCAAAATTCCAGATGGTGGCTGGGTGCCGGTCCTGCTGGGCTGTGTTCTGACCCTGATGATGACCACATGGAAAAAAGGACGCGGCCTGATTGTCAGCCGTCAACGGCAGGACAGTCTGCCTATGGGCTCCTTTATTGCGCGGCTGCCCCAGTCCCGCATTATCCGCGTGCCCGGCATGGCCGTGTTCATGACAGGTACGCCAGACTTTGTGCCCCCCTGCCTGCTGCACAACCTGCGGCATAACAAGATCCTGCATGACCATGTGCTGTTTGTGACTGTGCAGAACCTTGATCAGCCGGAAGCAGACCGAGGCCACCGTGTTTCTGTTGAAGAACTGGCTCCCAACATTTACCGCGTGATCCTGCGTTACGGGTTTATGGAAATGCCCAATATCCCGCGTGCACTGGAAGATCTGAAGGCCAATGGCGTGGATTTTGACGCGCTCCAGGCCTCCTATTTCACGTCACGCGAACTCATCACCCGGTCTTCCGTGCCGCGCCTGTCCCACTGGCGCATGTCCCTGTTCATGTTCATGGCGCGCAATTCCACATCCAGCATGGAGTTCTTCCGCATCCCGCCTGATCGCGTGGTGCAGTTGGGCGTCAAGGTGGCTATCTGACCCAGTCCACCGAACCCCTTGCGCTCTACATCCACTGGCCATTCTGTCTGGCCAAGTGCCCGTACTGTGATTTCAACTCACACGTACGGGAAAGGATGCCGGAAGCCCGCTTTGCTCAAGCGCTGCGCACAGAACTTGCGCACGATGCCGCACGCCTTGGTCGTCGTAAGCTGGGCTCCATCTTCTTTGGCGGAGGCACGCCATCCCTGATGGCACCGGAGAACGTGGCGGCCCTGATAGAAGACGCCACCAGCCTGTTTGATCCCCTGCCGGACATGGAAATCACACTGGAGGCCAACCCCACCAGTGTGGAAGCAAGCCGCCTGAGCGCCTTCCGTCAGGCAGGCGTCAACCGGGTTTCTCTGGGCATACAGGCGCTAGATGATGCGTCACTCCAGTTTCTGGGCCGGCAGCATTCCGCCCGGCAGGCACTCGCCGCACTGGAAACAGCCCGCACCCTGTTCCCGCGCATCACGTTTGATCTGATCTACGCCCGCCCCGGCCAATCTCTGGCAGACTGGAAAGCCGAACTGGATACCGCCCTGCAACTGGTGGCGGACCATGTTTCTCTCTACCAACTGACCATCGAACCCGGCACCAAATTTGAAGCCCTGTACCGCACCGGCGCCTTTACCCTACCAGATGAAGATCAGGCCGCCGCCTTATATGAGGAAACCGCAACCGTCACCGGCCGCCATGGGCTCGCCGGGTATGAGGTCTCCAATTATGCAAAGCCGGGCAGTGAAAGCCGCCATAACCTGACATACTGGCGCTACGGAGATTATCTGGGGCTTGGCCCCGGCGCACACGGGCGCGTCACGCAAGGCACGGACCTGTTCGCCACCCGCCGCCACCGCGCCCCGGAACCATGGGCTGATCTGGTAGAACGCACAGGCACCGGCCAGACCTCTCAGGAAGCCCTCGTGCCATTGGAACGTGCGCGTGAAATGCTGCTGATGGGCCTACGTGTCAGCGAGGGCCTGACACTTCCCCGCTTTGAAGCGCGTACAGGCCTGAAACTGGAACAGGCCACAGACCCAACCATTCTGGCCGCCGCCATTGAAGAAGGGTATCTGCAACGCAGCGCCACAACCCTACGCGCTACGCCGGAAGGCCGCCTGCGACTGGAAGCCCTTCTACACGCGCTGGTGCTGTAAAAAGTTCCAAGGGCGCAAGAAAACCACCACACATCTTTTTACAAAGGCAGACGCACCCCGCGCCTCCTGCCTTCAGGCGCGGCTATGACCAGCCTCTTCCTGATCATGCTTTCCTCATCCAGATCAGCCTTTATCCCCACTCACGTTATGAGGCGAGCCGGGCCTCTGCGCTTTTTTGCCGCCTTTCTCGTGATACTGCTTTTGATGCCCCTCCACATCTCTCTATAGTGCGTCTCGGTTCTCTCCGGAGGGCTGTCATTCTTCTCAAAACCGAGGCTCCGCATGCGTTCGCCCTCTTTCTTTCGTCGTTCAGCTCTGCGGTTGACAACCGCCCTTGCAACCGCACTGGCTCTGCTCTCCACAGCGCAGCCCCATGCCCACGCCGAGGGAACGCAGGAGCCCGCCCTTGTCATTGAAGATAATGACTTTCTGGGGCCAGGTGGGTCAGATATCCAGTCTGTCATCCCCCTGTTGGCCAACCCGCATATCAAGGTGCTGGGCTTTACTGTCAGCACAGGAGATGACTGGGAAAACGCAGAGTCCGCACATCTGCGGCGCTTTCTGGAAATTGCCAACAAAAGCGAGATTCCGGTCGCGGATGGCGCAGTCTATCCTCTAATCAACAGCGTTCCGCTCATGAAACTGCGTGAACAGCAGTTCGGTCGTATTCCGTGGAAAGGCGCGTGGGGCGGCCTGGGCTCCATGGACAAAGTGCCTGACACACAGCCGGATCTCCCAAAACTGGCCGAAGGCGCACCCAAAACGCCTGCCGCGGCAGAAAGCGCCGCCCTGTTCATGATTCGCATGGTGCATGAACATCCGCATCAGGTCACCATTCTTGAAGCCGGGCCCATGACCAATCTGGCGCTTGCCATTCGGCTTGATCCCTCTTTTGCCGCCACCGCCAAACAGCTTGTTTTTATGGGTGGGCTGCTGGACACCAACATGATGTCCATTACCGGCAACGCGGATTTCGCTTCTGATTTCAATATGATTTTTGACCCGGAAGCAGCCCATATTACCCTGACCGCGCCGTGGGCTTCCATCACCGTGGTGGGCAATATCTCGAACGATGTGATGATGACCAAAGATTACATGGCCAAAATTACCAAAAAGGCGACACCTGTTACCGGCTACCTGAGCAAATACTACTCCCCCTTACCCATGTGGGATGAAATGGCAGCCGCGATTACCGCAGACCCTTCTCTGGTGCAGCAGTCCGTCAAAGCCTACATGGATATTGATATCAGCAAGGGTATCCACTATGGCCACGCCCATGTCTGGCCCAAGGATCTCGCTCCACGCGCCATGCATGTGCGCGAAGTAACCATTGTGCAGAAAATTGATGCAGAGCGCTTCCTGACCAGCTTTGTGCAACAGGCGCAATCTCTCTAATACACCCGACACACCCCTCCCTCCGCTGCCTTGATAAAAAGACAGCGGAGCATGACTGCAAAATCGGAATGTTCCTTGGTCCCGGTTTGTTCTAGACTAAGACCATGCTTAACCTGATCAAACTTGTTGTGGGTGTCAGTTCACTGGAAGAGTTGATAGAGCGGCAGAAAAAGCCGCTCAACAGCCGCCTCCACCCGGAGCACGGCGCTCTGCCGGTAGTTCATACCCGCTCCTACCCTCGCCGTGCCGCCGACATTCTGGAAGGTGGCTCTCTCTATCGGGTTATCAGCGGCCTTATCCAATGCCGCCAGCGCGTCTTGGACATTCAGACAGAAACGCGTCCCGATGGCACTCAGGGCACACTTTTTCTGCTTTCTCCAGAAATTATCCGCGTGGAACCCCGCGCCCTGCGCCCCTTTCAGGGCTGGCGGTATCTGGAAAGCAAAGATGCGCCCAAAGACCTGACAGCATCCCAGATCTCCAACCTACCACCACATCTGCAAAAAGAGCTTACGCTGCTGGGGCTTTAACAATAATGAACTCATCTTACCCGAAGCGAGAGAGATAAAAACAAGCAGTATACTCTCTGCTGTTTATATTGGTTCGATGATGAGAGGATAGAAGCGAGCGTCTATCCTGTGTGATCAAAATTCTCGATCACACAAAAAGATATTTTAAAATCACAATAAAAAACCTAAACCTCCCGGCTTTTCAGCCGGGAGGTCATAGGTCAGAAATTCATGCCTGCCTGCAAAAGAAAGGTGCGGCCTGCATACCAACCACCATAAGTGGAGTCATTACTGTTACTTGACGTATTAACAAGGAACGGAGGCTGCTTGTCCGTCAGGTTCTGAATCTCGAACTGGAAGTTCCAACGCTTCAGGTTGTAGTTGAATGTCAGATCCTGCAACACCATTGAGGGTGTGCTGACACGACCGTAACCATCAGCCTTATGAATGGTATAGGTGCCGTCATTCCAGTGCATGCCGCTGATATACTGCATCATGTACGTTACACTGAAGTTGTTATGGTGCCAGCTCAATGTTGCGTAGTCACGTACTGTTGGGTTGGAAGTGCCCTGAGACTGATAAGTAATGGACCCAAGATAGTTATAATGGGGGCCACCAGGTGTCATCTGCTGCTTAAAGCTTACAAGGCGCTGGAAATTATTCTCAACCATAAACCAGTCGGCCTCTGAAACCCGGAAGCGATAGCTCAGGTCCCAATCCACACCGCTGGTCGTCATGCTACCCAAGTTAGCATTCAATGCAGAAACCGTATTGATCTGACCGTTGGACAAACGAGTAATATTATTACACATGCTGGGGTCACTACCCGTGTAGCAGCTATCAAGCACATACTGTGTGCTCAGTGCGCTAATGGTATGAGACACATTGTAATGCCAGAAAGATGCACTGGTGCTCAAACCCGGGATCCAATGTGGCGTAAAGGTTGCACCAAATGTGTAGGTACGGCCAGTTTCAGGCTGGAGCTTGGAGTTGCCACCATTGAGAGTCGGCACCTGACCTGAGCCAGACTGCTGGAAAGTAGATGGGTTAATGCCCCTCTTCATGCAGTTTGCCATAACAGCAGCCTGACGACCACCGTAAGTGGTGATCTGCGACATATCGCACGGATCATTTGCGCCGTTATAGCTCATGAGCGTGCCGCCATACAGCTCAGACACACTTGGCTGACGGAAGGACGTACCCAATGTACCGCGGAAAGCAACATCACGCACTGGCGCCCAGTTTATACCGGCTTTCCAGTTATAGGTGCTGCCAAAGGTATTGTAGCTGGAATAACGGCCCTGACCATCAACAGAAAGGTTTTTGGCAAATGGCACGTTGTGCAATAGGGTCAGGTTACCTTCAAGGTACGCTTCTGACACGTTAAAACCGCCGCCTGTTGGCAGGACAGTATTGGTTAGAGAGCCACCCGACGCAATAAGCGGGTCCGGATGGTAGCTCATTTGCTCGCCACGATGTTCCATACCAAGAGCGATACCAAGATCACCACCGCCCTTATAAGGCATTTTCACAACGTGATCGTTATGAATGCGTGCGTTAAAATCACGCATGGTGTACTGTGAGTGATCGTGTTCCGTGTAGTTGGCGTATTTTGCTGCTTCTGGAGACAGCGCTGCCAATGCGCTTGACTGCACGCAACCAGCATAACCAACGCATGAATTCGGGTTATACATCAGGTCCGAGCCGGAATCACCAGGGGTTACGGCATCAAGGCCCCATTCGCGCAGCAGTTTAGAGTAGTCACCCACACCAGAGGTCTGAAAGCTGGACATGGTGGAACCAAAGGTAAAGGACGCATCATACATCCAGTTCGCAATGATCTCTCCACTGGCACCGACTTTGGCGGTCAGACTGTCCACAGCCGTTTCGGTTTTACGGTTACCAAACTCAGCCATACGGCGGTACATCTGGAGTTCTTCA
Organism: Acetobacter senegalensis; assembly: GCF_001580995.1. GTDB lineage: Bacteria > Pseudomonadota > Alphaproteobacteria > Acetobacterales > Acetobacteraceae > Acetobacter > Acetobacter senegalensis. Next base: position 14,139 of record NZ_LHZU01000139.1, on the reverse strand, counting down.
CCAGACGTGTTTCCAGGATAATTTTCTGGGATCCAAATAGCACTTGGCAACGTAGAAGGCGCCACACTACCCATTGCAGGCATAGGGGCCATCTGGGTCCAAGAGGTTTTGTGGCTGTACATAACGTTAGAGTACAGCGTGAAGTGCTTGTTGAAGTCATAATGGGCATCACCCATCAGGCTTCCGTTCTGCGTATTATTCAGCAGAGACGTGTCTTTGTTGTAATTGTAACGGTTAGCCGCGCTATACGGCACCAAACCACCTTGGTTGTTGCTGTTCCACGTATCGCTACCAAAGTAAGTACCACGAGTTGAAATGATAGACCCGTAGCTGACACTGGCAGGATCGGCTGGATCGTTTGACTGCGGATTACGGGACCAAGCGCGATCTTTCATCATCACGCCACCTTGGGTGTCGTACTGCCCCATAATGGTGATGTTGCCGCGGTCATGGTCAAAATTCCAGCCTTTGTAACCAGAAATCAGACCTGTACGATTATCGCCGCGCTGCGTGATGTTGCCACGCACGTTAATGCCGCCGGTGTTGATATTATGGCGCATCTTGATGTTAATAACGCCAGAAACAGCGTCAGCACCATACAATTCAGAACCACCATCTTTCAGGATCTCAATAGACTGAATCGCCATAACAGGAATGGTGTTCATGTCTACGCAGGAGCCGCCGCTCATGCCGGTCTGAGTTACGCGCTTACCATCAATCAGGACCAAAACACGACTGCTGCCAAGGTTGCGCAAATCTGTACAAGACACCCCATCGCCACCGTTGGTATCCGCATTGCCTAGACCGCTGGAACCAATGGAAGGCATCCGCTGCAAGAAGTCCCCTACGTTCGTGATACCAGTCTGCTGAATATCTTTTGAACTGATAATCTGCACGGGATTAGGGCTAGTATTACGCCCCTGCCGCAGGAAAGAACCTGTAACCGTTACAGCTTCAGTACCGCCCGCTGCGCTATCTGCAGTACGAGCCTGCTGGATTGTTTTAGAAGAAGAGGGGACCACCTTTGACGGGGCTACTTTCTTCGCAGTCAATTTTTTAGGTGTAGAAGCCGACGTTGCTGTGCTGTCAGACTGAGCAGTAGCAGTCGTAGCCGCATTCACTGCACTGGGCAAACCAGCTACCAGAACGGGCAAAACGTAGAGCAAAGAGAAGGAAAGCGAACTCCCCTTCTTCCTACGATGTCCATGTATCATTCAAAACAGTCCCGAAACTTAAAGGTTAAATGCTTTTTAAAAAGCGGTGCCCCTATTAAGAGGCAATTTCCCAATCGGTCGATCCCAAAATTCCGGGTGTGCAATATTTTGCTCAAGAAATGCTGCATTTTTGACACAGTTTTCGTCATCGCAATGCATAGCTATAGGGAATTCATGCACTCTATTCATGTCTCGAGAAGCATCTAACGCTCGAAATAGAGTGTGCAGAGCGTCTTTATTCAATTTTTCTGCTTTTTGCGAGGCCCAAAAGGCCTGATTCTCTCCGTTCTTTTATCCTGTATCATAAAAGACACAGGGCTGCCTTGACACCCTTGTTTCTGCCCCATAACTCGGAGGAAGCATGCCTTGGAATGACTGACGTTATACCGGATTGACCAAGGGTCCGGGCCTCAAGGAGAACAGTATGATCCGCCGTTCCTGGCTGTCCGCCATGACAGCCGCCACCTGCCTGACAGGCTGGACTTTCACTGCGAATGCCGCCCCCCTACCGGCCTCAAATCCGTTCGCGGCAGAAAGCACCCTCCCCTACCACGCCCCTCCCTTTAATCTGATCAAGGATTCAGATTACCAACCCGCGTTTGAACAGGGCATGGTGGTGCAGGCGGAAGAAATAAACCGCATCGCCAACAACCCGGAAGCCGCAAGCTTTGAAAACACCATTGCCGCCATGGAGCGCTCCGGGCGGTTGCTTGACCGGGTGAATGAAGCCTTTAGCGGCGTGTACTCCGCCAACACGAATCCGACTCTGGACAAAGTGCAGGAAATCATTGGGCCCAAGCTCTCTGCGCATGAGGACAGTATTTACCTCAACCCCAAACTGTTCGCCCGCGTACAATATCTGCACGCACGGCAGGACGCGCTGGGCCTGAATGCCGAACAAAAGCAGGTGCTGGATGTCTATTATCAGGCCTTCATCCACGCAGGTGCTCAGCTTTCTGATGCAGACAAAGCCAAACTGCGCGATCTGAACACCCGGCTTTCCAAGCTGGAAACACTCTTCCAGCAAAAGCTTCTGGCAGCCACAAAAGCCGCCGCTCTGGTTGTTTCAGACAAAGCCAAACTGGCAGGGCTTGATGATGCTGCCCTGACCAATGCCCTGAACGCCGCCAAAGACCGCAAGCTAACGGACAAATGGCTCCTGCCCTTACAGAACACCACGCAGCAACCTCAACTGGCAGCGCTGACAGACCGGGAAACGCGTCAGGCGCTGTTCGAGCAATCCTGGAACCGTGCAGAAAAGGGTGGGGAGAACGACACCCGTGAAACCATTGCCACTTTGGAGCAACTGCGCGCGCAAAAGGCGGCTCTGTTCGGCTACCCGAATTACGCCAGCTATGTTCTTTTTGACCAGATGGCCAAAACGCCAGAAGCCGTTCACAGCTTCATTTCACAAATCGTTCCTGCCCTTGCCACAGAGCAAAAACGGGAAGTCCGTGACCTACAAAGCTTGATAGAGCGAAGCACCCCCAAGGGCAGCACGTCTTTCCAGCTCAAGCCCTGGGACTGGTCTTACTATGCAGACCAGCTCCGCAAGGAAAAGTTCAACTTTGATGAAAATCAGGTCAAACCATATTTTCAACTGAATACTGTACTTCAGGATGGTGTTTTCTTTGCCGCCAACCGTCTATACGGTATTACTTTCAAACGCCGCACGGATATTCCCGTCTATAATCCCGATGTGATGGTTTTTGAAGTTTTTGACAAAGATGGTTCGGCACTGGGGCTGATCTATTTTGATTACTTCCAGCGTGACAATAAAAATGGCGGCGCCTGGATGTCCAACTTTGTTGGCCAGTCCACTCTGCTGGGCACAAAGCCGGTTGTCTATAACGTCGCCAACTTTGCCAAACCAGCCACAGGCCAGCCTGCCCTCATCTCGTTTGATGATGTCACAACCATGTTTCATGAATTCGGGCATGCGCTGCATGGGCTGTTTGCCAGCCAGACCTACCCGATTGTTTCGGGCACATCCGTGGCACGAGACTTTGTGGAATTCCCCTCCCAGTTCAATGAACACTGGGCGCTAGATGCCACAGTGCTGAATCACTACGCCCGCCATTACAAGACAGGGGCAGCCATGCCCGCCACCCTCGTTACGCAGTTAAAAAAGGCTGCAAAATTCAATCAGGGTTACAAATTTGGTGAAGTTGTGAGCGCAGCGGAACTGGATATGGACTGGCACAGCCTAAGCGCTTCAGCACCCAAACAGGATGTGGATACGTTTGAAAAAACAGCCCTTGCCAAAATGGGTCTTGATACAGAAAACGTTCCTCCCCGTTACCGCTCCAGCTACTTCCTGCATATCTGGGCTAACGGTTATTCCGCAGGCTATTACGCCTATCTGTGGACAGAGATGCTGGATGACGACACATTCGCATGGTTTGAAAAGCACGGTGGTCTGACACGCCAGAACGGTCAACGCTTCCGTGACATGATCCTCTCTCGTGGCCATACGCAGGACTACGGCCCCATGTTCCGCGCTTTCTATGGCAAAGATCCAGATATTGGCCCCATGCTGGCCTCTCGCGGTCTGGCTGACGACACCCAAAAATAGTTCAGGCACACAAAGGCGGTCATTGCAACTCCGGTTGCAAGACCGCCCTTCCTGTATAAGGACCATAGCAAAATCGGATCTGGCCTAGCGTCATATCGCATTGCTCATAAAGGCCTGATTGCACTTTTATCAGACTTCGCCCTGTGTACGGAGCCTGACAAAAAGAAACAGCCCCAAGGCTGATCTTGCAAACACGAAATACACCTGACTGTTTTATCACTGCCTGCCCAGAATAGGGTTGTTGGCAGAAAACAGGCTGCCCCAGAGAAAAGTGGCACGTCCGTATAGGGACGTTACGCAAAATATCTTCGGCATAAGCGGGTATCCTGGCACCCATTATCAAAAGCAAATGTGCGAGCAACAAAAAGTCCCACGGGTTCCAACGTAACAAGATGCTGTTCATTCCCCAGCATACTCTGCTCTTTCGGCCGAAACAGGTCTTTCCCCAAACAACCATCCGTCAGGCTCCCGTAAAAAACCAGCCTCATCATAAGCTGCCTGACTATCCTGCTCCGCGCCCGACAAAGAGCAAACGGTAGGTGTGTCACCAGTTCAGAAGCAAAAAGCGGGGCGCTCCTGATCACCGTCTCTACATCTGGGTTCTCATGACCGACACCCTACCGATCACCCAGACACACAACAAAAACGCGTGGCCTACGCCTGAGCTACTGATGAAGCCACCAGAATATCTGTCAAAGAAGCCCCAATTAAAAAATAGCAGCCACTACGGTTTCTGATGGACGCAACACAGCCCCCTTTGCAGAAGAAACCCAAAAGGATGGCGCACCTAGGAAATCGTGTCGTACAGCAGCTTGAAGTTAAGAAGCAAGATAAGCGATGCAACAACCCAAGAGAGAACGGCACTTTTACGAGAGATAACAAACTCCCCCATTTTTCTCCGGTCAGAAACGAACATGACCAGCGGAATAACCGCAAATGGCAGTTGCATGGACAGAATAACCTGACTGAGCAGCAGCAGTTCTCCTACCCCCTTGCTACCGTACAGAGCTGTCACCACAATCACCGGAACAATCGCCAGCCCCCGCGTCAATAAACGGCGCGCCCAATGCGGAATATGCAGGCGTAGAAAGCCTTCCATAATGATCTGGCCAGCCAATGTGCCGGTTATGGTGGAGTTGGTCCCTGCGGCAAGAAGAGCGACTGCAAAAAGGGTAGACGCAATACCAAGCCCCAGAATGGGTGAAAGAAGCCGATAGGCATCCTCAATTTCCGCAACATCCTGATGGCCAGTCGTATGAAAGGCAGCGGCAGCGACAATCAGTATTGAAGCGTTAATAAAAAGGGCAAGCATCAGCGCTATGGTGCTGTCCCATGTTGCCCAGCGAATGGCCTCACGCCGCCCGGAAGATGTACGTTCGAACGCACGCGTCTGCACAATGGAGGAATGGAGGTAAAGATTATGGGGCATAACTGTCGCCCCAATAATACCAATAGCAATATAAAGCATTCGGCTATTGGTCACGATCTGCAAAGACGGCAGAAACCCCTTCATTATTCCCGCCAATGGTGGAGCCGCCGCCACAACCTGCACCGCAAAGCAGATGGCAATAATGCTCAAAAGTCCGATGATAAAGGCTTCCAGATAGCGAAAGCCACGGTTCATCAGAAACAGGACAATAAAGGCATCCAGCACAGAAATAACGGCACCACCCACCAAGGGAATACCAAAAAGCAATTGCAGGGCCACAGCCGTACCAATGACCTCTGCCAGATCACACGCAATGATCGCCAGTTCACATGCCAGCCACAAGACAATATTCAGGCCGGGTGGAAAATGGTCGCGGCAGGCTTGCGCCAGATCACGGCCCGTCGCAATCCCCAACCGTGCAGATAGAGCCTGAAGCAGAATAGCCATCAGGTTGGACAGCATGATCACAGCCAGCAGCGTGTAGCCAAACTGCGCGCCACCTTGCAGATCTGTCGCCCAGTTTCCCGGATCCATATACCCGACGGAAACCATATAACCCGGCCCCACGAATGCCAGAAAACGCCGGAACCAGGACGCATTTTCCCCCGGCAGCCGCACACTGGCAAAAACTTCAGGCAGGCTACTGCTATCGGCTTCAGTAGGCCTGGCAAAACGCCAGCCAGATTTTTCTGAAGCAGCACAATTGGGAGGAGAGGAGTTAGACATAATGACAGACTAGAGCTTAACTCGCCATGATATGCAATATGCTATATTAAAAAGTATTGGCAAAGCACCATCAAAATGACGTCACATCTCCTTCAGCTTGATATTCCATGCGTGATAAATTATTCTCTCGGGAATAATGATGGACAGGCTGTCTCTCCACGTTCTCCGGCGTCCGTCCTCCACAGACTAAGATCAATAGGTCGCAACACGGTATGCATTCATTCGATATTCTCCCCGATGCAGAAACACATTCGGAAGGATTTCGCGCCAACCGCGCAGCAAGGCAGAATGTTCTGGTAGAAGACTACGTGGAACTGATTGCCGACCTTCTGGATGAAGGCCAGGAAGCACGGCAGGTCGATCTAGCTGAACGTCTTGGTGTTTCCCAACCAACAGTCGCCAAAATGCTCACTCGCCTTACAGATGAAGGGTTTGTCGCCCGTAAGCCATACCGAGGCATCTTTCTCACGCCTACCGGCCGAAAACTAGCGGAAGAAGTCCGCAACCGTCATCGTATTGTTGAAGCATTCCTCCTCGCACTTGGTGTAAGTCCTGAAAACGCACGCATTGATGCAGAAGGCTTGGAACATTATGTGGGAGCAGAAACTCTTGCTGCATTCCAGACAGCCATTAACGCGGATCTTAGCCAGTTCATGACAAACGCCCGAAACAAGGGACCATTATAAAAACGCCCCCTTTCTCTGCTTACGTAAGCGATCCCCACTCAACCAAACAAAACATCTTTCCATCCCCAAAAGACCATCTCCTGCACCTCCCTCTTACAATACCAGCAAGTTACATTTTCATTATGTCGTATCATCCAGGCGTGATGAACAACAGCGTCAGCCGCCGCAAATTGGTCGACATGCCTCGGACCACAGTATGACCGATCTTCTGTTCAGAAAAAGTATTGTAGACCTTCCGAAATCATCAGAAAAATTTTCATCCTTATTTATTTTAAATAATAATTCAAATTCACAACAATATAACGCTTATTATTTACATATAATCATATCCCCCTAAATATACATAATATTACTCCCCATCACCGTCTCAGAACCATCACCTCTCCTATTTCTGACAAAAACCACACAAGACGGCTTGACGACCGTTTCAAACATCTCTAGATCAAAGCCCAACGCAGCCTCCAGTCCCGTTCGTCTAGAGGCCTAGGACACCGCCCTTTCACGGCGGCAACACGGGTTCGAATCCCGTACGGGACGCCAATCTTTCCAATGATTTAGAGTTTTGGTCACGGAATGATTGACTGCTTTTGGGCCCACCTCGGGCCCATCGCCAAAAAAGACGATAAGCACATGGTCCCAATGGGCCCATGAAAAGGCTATGCTGGGCCCAGGCGAGGCTCACCATGAAAGATCGAATCACTTCTGCCAAAATTGATCCGGCGACAGGCCGTCCGCTCCCCGCCGGAGTTGAATATCGCGGCAAGGGCCAGTATCGGGCCCGCAAGCGCATCGCAGGCGGAGAGCGGATCCATCAGACCTTCGGCTCGGCCAAACTGGCCCGGCGCTGGCTGGACGCGACGTCCGCCAAACTGGAACTCGGACAGTTTGAGGACACGCGACCGCTGGAACGTCAGACTGTCCGCGAACTGGTCGACCGTTATGTGCGCGAAGAGATGCAGACCCGGGAGAATGATCGCAAAGGTCACATCCCCGCTATCCTTCAGGACGAGATCGCGCAGCTTGCATTGGTCGATCTGACCTCCACAGCAGTCCGGGGGTTCCGGGATCGGATGGCTGAGAAATACAGCGCTGCAACGGTGGTCAAACGTCTCAACCTGCTCGCTGCGATCTGCCAGCATGCGATCGCAGAGTGGGACCTGCCCTTTTCAAAAAATCCGGCTGCCGCAACGGCGGTCAAGCGACCCGCTGGCGCAGACAAGAAACGCAACCGCCGTCTCATTGGCGATGAATACGACCGCCTTCTGGAAGCCATGGCAACATCGCCCTGGCCTGATGATGTAACCTTCGTCCAGTTTGCCATTGAACAAGGTACCCGACGGGAGGAAACCCTGACACTCCGCTGGCGTGACATTGACTTTGATCGTCATGCCTTGTCCTTGGGAAAAACGAAGACCATGCACCGCGCCATTGAACGTGGTCCGGAAATCCGCCCGCTAACCCCCGGTGCGGCCCGCCTGCTGCGGGCCCTTCAGGCACAACGCAAATTCAGTCGCCCCGGAGATCTCGTCTTTGATATTGGCAGCAAGGACGCGTTCTCCGTCCGGTTCGGGCGGATGACAAAGAAAGCAGGCCTCAGGGACCTTACCTTCCATGACCTTCGACATGAGGCGACAAGCCGCCTCGCACGGATTTACACCAACCTACTCGAACTTCGTCGCGTGACAGGTCACAAGGATATCAAATCCCTGGACAGGTACTATCAACCCCACACGGAAGATCTGGCCGCAAAAGCCATCGCATATGAGAAACATAACTTTTCCGATAAAGAATAGCGTTTCCGTCAGGCTGTCAGAAATGACAGCCTGATCAGAGCCAGAAGAAGGAGTGCTACAATCACAATCCAGAAGCTGAGATCCAAACTGAGGACCAGACTCTCCCCGCGACCCCGCCGCTTTTTCCGGAGTTGCTTTCTCTCAGTTTCCAGAATCTTCCGTTCAATAAAATCATCAAGCGCCGCCACCGGAAAACACCGTACCCGACCAATTTTCACCGACTGAATTCCCAGATTTTCATGCTGGTTCCGTAGCGTCCCTTCTGCAAGACCAACATACGCCGCTGCGGCAGAGTAACGCAGCAGACCACGAAACTCTCTTGCCGGAACTGTGCTTTTATCCGACGACATAGTACATCCCGTCCTGTTTTGAAGATATGGTCAGAGATATGCGCTGGCAGAGCGCACCTCCCAGATTCCATTTATCTATTCTTGTATTGAACATTCCCTCAGCCTCCACGATGAGAAACTGGCTTCAACCGATGGCTGGAGCCTGAACATCGAATCAACCACCACTTCCACTGGTCTGTTCAGGGTATGAGACCTTCCTGAAACAGCAAGACGGTTTTTTCGCAATTTCTGACACCGTTTGGCTCCACTCCGGATACCAAACCCGATGTCGTGCGCTACCATTCCTGGCGCGGGGACTCCGGTTCCGGTCATCCCACGCCTCAGACATCGATCCTTGTCCTTAGAGCGGCATCTCACAGTCACGCCCATCGTCAGCGATCCGGCCCACCAGGGACTGACAAAGCGCCTTCAGGTCTTCCGGACGCGCAAGCAGGTCGAGAAAGATACAGACCGGAGTGATTCCGACACGGCGGTAGAAGGCTTCCCGTCTCTCGAACCGCTCCAGCCCCCGCAACTCGTGGCCGTTCCGGGTAATGCGGTTGGATCCACAAGAAGCGATAACCTCGATAAAGCAGGCAGCACTTCTCCTGCGCAATGTCAGGTCCGCCTTCTCCGCCCCAAGGTCAGCCATGATCGGCTGATGGAGATCGATTTCCATATCGTCGTGCTTCAAAGACTCAAGGATCTGGTAAACGACACGTTCGGGAAGGGATTCCAGTGTCTTGCCGTTGGACGCGATCTTCCCTGTCGGCGGCAGATCAGGCCAGCGAGCCCTTGCCTGGGCATCGACGCGGGCCCAGTCCCGCTGGCCGGATTCTCCAATGAAGACCAAATGTTGGCCGGCCGGGCCGACATACCGGCAGATGGCCTCGCTCGGTGGAGCGCCGAGCGCACGGGCGAGATCCCGATAGGTGATGAGATCAGCTTCGGTGGGGTAAAAACGGGACGGCATAGCGTCGTCTGAAGAGCGAAACATTCTTTATTTTCCCAATGAAACGAGAACAGGCGTGATTTGAGCGCGCCTGTTAATGGAAGAAAGGGATATGAGTGAGGAGGAGTGCGTCAGTCGCAGCCGGAGCCTTCGCCATCCAGAATCTTGCTGGTCACGCACCGGACCTTGCGTCCGATCATGCGGGTCAGGATAACGACGCCTTCCAGGATGCGGTCGTCCGTGTTGCCGGCAAGGGACTGACTGATGGCAAAGTCGAGCAACCGGTGCAGTGCTACAAGCTGCATAAGATCCGCCTCTACAGCGGAAGAAGTAGTTGTATGATCAGACATTGATGTTCTCGTTTACAAGTATTGCGGGAGGAGGAACCCACACGCCAAAAACCGATACCAGATCGGAAAAGAACAAAATCCTTTGGGGAATTTAGGGTGTGAGACCTCAAAGTCCCGGAAAAACCATGATCAGATCACACAATAAAAACAGACCAAGAAATACTACACCGTTAACCGTACCAGAGCTCACAAGACTCGTTTCTGAAAAATACCTTCTTAATCCGTTATAGATTCGAACTGATCGTGCCGACCTGAAAAGCGTTACTATTTTTTGGAGCGAGGGACTACCCGCTTCCGCATTGCCGCGAACTGGGCGTTCTTTGCAACTTCCGCCCGCAGGGCTTCAGACATCAGGGCGGCGATCACACGGTTTCGTACACTGGCATCCGTCCCCTCGATACGCCTGCCGGCAATCCCAGCCTTTTCGTCGAGGATCGTGTTGATGTTGGCAAGTTTTTCAATCAGCACCTTGGCCACATACTCATCCAGATTCTGCCTGTCCGGCATATGCGCCAGCAGAGTGATGATGTGATAGCCTTTCGCCGTCTGACCTGCCCGGTGTCCGCGATCCTCGGCCTGATGCATCGTTGCCGGCACCCAGTCCAGTTCGACAAACACACAAGTATCAGCACGATGTCGGGTCAGAGCCTCACCCGCTGCATTGATCGAACCCAGAAAGATCTCGACTTCCCCTTTCTGAAACACTCGTTCCGCTTCCGCGCGCTCACGATCGGGCGTCTCGCCATGGGCCGTCACAACGGATCGGCCGCGCCTGCGAAGCTGTTTTTCCAGTTCCGCAATCACGCCACGATGATGCGCGAAGACTAGACATGCCCCTTTCGCCTCGACCACGTCATCAATCAGATCCACCGTGGCCGGATTGGCAATCTTGGCAAGACCCAGCCATTTGCGAGCAGATGAGAGGAGACCCATGATGGCCTTTGCAATACCGCCGGATGTAGCGCCCCTCGCAATCGCCTGCCCAAGGGTCTGAGCGATCTGAGCCATAACCTCGTCATAGCGCCACAGGGCTTCCCCTTGTGGTGCGATCTCCATCCATTGCCGGATCTTGTCCGGCAGATCGAGCACATCAGCCTTGAGCCGTCTCACCATGATCGTTTTGAAGATTTCCGCTACCGCTGCATCCTGCGCGGCATTTCGGTCTAAACGTCGATGACCCTGGGCCAACGTTCCCGCGAGACGATCCCGGGCACCGGGAAGAATGGCCTCGATCAGGCTGGCACCTTCTCCCCCAAGCGTTGCGGGTTAGCACGAATCTGGTCACGTCGCATAACGATCTCGTGGTCGAACTATGCCGTTTCGCCCTGAGCACAAGCAGTTCGAATCACACCTGAGCAGGATCTGTGATTCCCACATTTCAGCCTGTGGATAAGTCTAATTTGAGGCAGATTTTAAGCGCTACCGCTGGGACGCCCCAAAAAGGGGGGGGTAGAAAACCGTCACTTTTTTTTTCCGGATTTGGTACATGAAATACAGGGCAAGTGCCTTTTTTGCCCCCGCTCGGTTGGGATGGTGTGTTGCGTGTTACGGTGCCGCATCGAAAAGGGAGCCGAATTTATTCGGCGATAGAGGAAAGAAGAAAAGAGAAAAAGCGTAGCGATTTCATATGCATCCGAAGGGTGCGTATGAAATTGCGGTAGCGTGCCTTCACACACCCCGAGAACAGGTTCCCATGTAAGGCTCTAAAAGTCTCTTTTATGTCTCTATTTTTTACTCTTATCGACCTTAATCGGCTTGACAGAATGTGATAGTCTCATCCCGTTTCATGTCTGTTCCTGACCAATGAAGCTTCCCATCATGAATGCGAAAAACAAAAAAGCCGTTATCAGACCAGCTGCTTCAGGCGGTGTTCCACGCAAACGGCGTCCTGTCGCTGAGGTGTTTCACGAGGCCGATCTTACCGTTGACCAGGGTTCTCTCATCCGATGGGTCCGACAGAATTTCGATGAACTCGACAGCCAATGGCAGAATGGCCGGGTCTGCTGCCCCTTTTTATGGAGGTCATCACCAATCTGGACCTGAAAGATTCCAGAGGGCACTCTCCCTCTCTAGGAAGTGTCAAAAAACTATGGCAGCGCGCAAAAGCCGAACGCCAAGCCGAGAAAAAATTCACGTCCGCTCTCGCAAAAAAGCAGCACTCCCAAACCGTGAAAAACAGACCGGGCCACCGTGCTGGAGAAGCCGAGCCTCAGGGTGAGCGTAAAGCATCCCCTCAGGCACCCTTAGCACCTGCTCCCCAGCCTTCTGCCGATATGGGAATCGACGACCTGTTCCGGACAATTGACCGCCATACACTGCCCATGCCAGGCCGTCAGAAAAAGCGCTAACAAAGACTACGAAATTTTAATACTTTATTTCATCTTCTGTCAGTCTATCACTGACTGTCACTCTCTCTCATCCTGTATCACTGACGATCACGATGCCTGACAGGGCCATCCTTCGGAGCGGGTTTCTCTCCGAATATTTCTATTGCTTTCAAAGACAGAGTTCATGCTGAACTGTCGACGAAAGGAAGCAAGCATGTCCTCACGCAAATCAGCGGCGCCCTCCGACAACGACAAACAGCAGCAGCCGCGTTTTCTTATGGGAAGCGGACGAGGTGGTTCCGGCAAAAGCCTTTGTCTCAGCTATATGATTGAACGGTGTCTTCAGCATAGTCGAAGACCGCTGATAGCTGATCTGGACCGAACGAACCGTACGCTAAGCCAGCTCTACCCCGAAGCCTTCACATGCGAGGAGGCTTCGGATTCCGCCGTCATGCACAGCTGCATTCAGTTCCTCGATAGTATGATTGCTGCACAGACAAGTGCCGTCATGGATATCGGTGGTGGCGACTTCATCGGTCTGAAAATACTGACAGAACTTTCAATCGTAGAATTGCTGCAAGCGAACAATTTTAAGGTTACATTCCTGTTTCCCGTAGGAAGCGACCCCGACTATCTGGCACCTGTCGCCCGTCTTTTAGACATGAACCTTCTTGATGGGGCTGATATCATTATGGCCCTTAACGGTGCTCTGGCAGATGAATCCTCAACAGGTATTGCTGGCTTTAAAAGCCTTGCAGACGCTCCTGAGATAAAAGCCATCCGGAAGATGGGCGGTCAGCTCGTGTTTGTGCCGAAACTGCCTGGGGCCAGAGTCCTGGCCGAACACCGGCTGACCTTATCACAGGCAGCGGCAGATCACCCTGCGGAGGATGGCTTCAGGCTGGGTGTGACACGATCTTTCCAGGTGAGACGCTGGTTGGCGGAGATGGATCACTCCTTCGGCCACATAGCAGACATTCTCCCATGAAGTTGCCCGCCGCCCTGCCGCCGTTGCGGCAGAAATCTGCCGAAGACCTCTTCGACGAGGCCTGTCGCGAAGCCAATCTCCCACCAAAGGATCCCTTGCATATCATTCTGCAGGAAGTGCGTGGTCAAGTTGCCACCCTTTCCGTGATGGTCCAGGCGACACGGGATCGCAATCAGTTGCTTGAAACAAGACTGGCCGTCGTTCTGGAGCAGGCCCGCAGACAGGACGAGTTGCGCGTCAATCGGAACAGGAGTGAGATAGAACGCCTCATCAGTCAGAGGATGACAGGTTTCTCGATCAGAGGCTTCTTCGGCAACTCAATGGGAGATGCCCTGTTTTCTTTTTTGTTGCTGTTGGCTGTAGCAGGTCTGGTTTTTGTCTTGGGCACACTCAGCGAACGCCAGCGCGGTCTGGTTCAGACCGCCTACGAGCATCCTCTTTTTCTGCGGGATATCAACGATATTGCAGTCGACGTCTCCCAGAACGAGCGGGACGTGAAAAACTGGGCCACCATATTGGAAATGTCGCGCGGACACACCCAGGATATGATGCGGGAATGCAGGGAAACCGCACAGGAAACAAAAGAAGGCGTCAGATGCACCGTGCATTTTACGCTCACACAACCAAAAGCACCCTCTTAAGGCTAGGGCCAATCGACATTCAGGATTTCCAAATAGGCTAATCGCTGCTTCATAGGTCTCCGTGTTGATGGGGGGAACGGGCGATGGGGATCAAGCGATACGAATTGAGCACAGCGCAGTGGGAGCAGA
>NZ_LHZU01000087.1 GCF_001580995.1 Acetobacter senegalensis | reverse complement strand
TGTCTCAGCCCAAAGTGAGACCGCTTTGCGCCTGCTTGCCAGCCGCCATCCCTATGACCCAACAGAACAACAGGACGCCCAGCCGACAACTGGCACTGGCACTGGCACTGGCACTGGCACTGGCACTGGCGTCCCCGCCCCTGCTGACGCCCTTTCGTCAATAACCCTGCGTGACGGAAGCGATGTTCTGGCCAGCATTCTCCTACAGGAATTGCAATTACGGATGGCACCTGTTGGCATAGACGTGGTGGAAGCCCGTATTTCCCATCTGGCCTATGCACCGGAAATTGCTGGTGCAATGTTGCGCAAACAGGCAGCCAGCGCCGTTATCGCCGCCCGCCGCGTCATCACGCAGGGCGCTGTCTCCATTATTGATGATGCGCTGGCAGACCTTGAAGCCCGCATGGGTCACCAGCTGGAACCCCAACAGCGTGCTGCCATGATCTCCAATCTGCTGGTTGTCCTGATCGGGGATCGTGAAGCCACCCCCACCGTCAATACCGGATTATGAAAGAGTTTTTCTTACAAAAGAATTTTAGAAAAAGGTGCATCAGTCCTGTAATGGCATAATTCTCACAATTTCCCGCCCAGACAGAAACACTTCATGGCCAGATCGCATAAAAAATGAAATGGGCCGACTACACTGGCACATTTGAATGGGACGGCTCTCTTCAGGATATTTATATCTTTGAAACGACCCTTCATGACTGGCAACAGGTCTGATCTTTCCTGTTATCTTTTCATAAAAAGCTGCGTTTCAGGTAGATGGAACGGTTATGCAAGCTGCTGGGTAGGTCCGCCATATTTTTGCGATCAAAGCAAACAATGCCGTCACTGCATCTTTTTCCCCCGGGACATCTCCCAATCAACCGTCATTTTTTGGCATAGAACTGACGGAATGTGATCTGGACCCAAGAGACATCCATGCTCCTGAAACATTCCAAATGTTTCAGGGCACTCTGAAAACCATCACGCGAATTACGTCCCAACCCGTTTTCCTGACCGAAGAAAATGGACCGGAGCGTATCCTCTCGCATTATGATGCGGCCTGTAACCCCAACATCCCGCAATAACAGCACAAAGCTAGAATTAAGTATTGCGAGCTTACAAAACATTTCTCAGATTTGATATGCGAAAGAAAAGGAAAGCGCATTTTACAAAGAGTCATGAAAATACACTATTCCTACAGAAATATTTATTTTATCACCCTATAGATGTGCGCTATTGGCCTGTTTCAATTCACAGCCCCCCTTTTCCTTTACCATAGAGCGAGCCTTATTTTTGTCCCCCCGCCTGCCGCTCAGCCAGCAAGGCCAGCACGGCATCGGCTGCCGCGTCAGCAGGCAGTTTTCCTTCTGGCCCCTGTAAACCGTTCAGAACCGTTTTAAAGGCCTCTTTCTGCCGGTTCGCTATATCCGGGTTTTCAAAAAGAGTTCTTACTGCACTGGCCAGAACGGAAGGCTTGCAGTGTTGCTGCAGCAGTTCCGGCACAATAGCCCGCCCCGCCAGCAGATTAACCATAGCCACATACGGCACCCTGATAAGCCGCCGCGCCATAAAGGCCGTAATAGGGTTCACCCTGTAGGTTACCGCCATGGGCACGCCCGCCAAAGCCAGTTCAAGGGTGGAGGTACCTGATTTGGTCAACGCCGCCCCTGCTGCGGCAAAAGCATCATGCTTGTCCTGCCCATCGGTCACAATGACCGGCTGCACCGGCCAGTTTTCAGTCTCACGCTCAACAGTAGCAGCCACCACAGGGGAGACGGGAATAACCGGCACCAGATCAGGCATATCCTTGCGGAGCAGAGCCAGCATTTTTCCAAACACCGGCAACAGACGTGGCACCTCGGAGCGTCGGCTGCCCGGCATCAACACCAGCACGCGCGCCTTGGCCGCCAGCCCATGCCGTTGGTGAAAGCGGGCACTCTCTCCATCCTGCGCACCAGACTGAAGCACAGGATGGCCGACAAAACGCGTCAGTAATCCATGGCGGCTGAAAAACGCCTCTTCAAATGGCAACAGACACAGCAGTTCATCCCACAGACCGGGAAATTCCTTTACGCGTTTCTGCCGCCAGGCCCACACCTGCGGTGCCACGTAGTGCACCCGCAAAATCCCTTTATCCGCAATGCGGCGAAGCAACCGCAATGCAAAACCGGGGCTATCAATGGTGATCACCATATCTGGTTTTCGGGCGGCAATGTCCGCTACGGCCTCGTTCAGTCGGGCCGAAAGTGCACGGAGCTTTGGCAGAACCTCCACCAATCCCATCACGGCCAGATCACGCATGGGGAACAGGCTCGTCAACCCCTGCGCCTCCATCCGCACACCCCCCACCCCAACAAACCGTACGGCAGGCTCACGCGCCCGCAGTGCCTGCATCAGACGTGCGCCAAGCACATCACCACTGGCCTCGCCAGCCAGAATCCAGATAAGGGGGGAAGAAGATTGGTCTGCCATGCCTTCACGCATAAAGAGGTGTCCACCCCGGCACAATGGGGTCAGACGTTGACCGCCCTTTCCATGCGCTGTGATACCACGCGCAGAGCAGAAACCACATATCCCTCAAACCCGGTGGGATCATCCGAAAAAACGGCGAGGCGTGGGTTGCTTGAGATCAGGCACAACGAAACCAGGCCGCTGGCCCTTTCCCTTACATTCCGTGTCGTTCCACGATAAACAGGGCGGGCTTTTATCCCATGACCTTTTGCACCATTGCCTGAGAAAGGATGCCCGTGACTGTTAGCCAATACCTGAAAGAGTGGACGGAAGACCCCGTCAGAAACGTGCTTGCGGGCATGGTGGGCACCTTCGCACTTATTCCGGAAGTCATTGCATTTTCCTATGCCGCAGGGGTGGCACCCGCCGTCGGGCTGTATGCGTCTTTTGTCATCAGCGTTGCCATTGCAATTACAGGCGGCAGACCGGGCATGATTTCTGGGGCCGCGGGTTCCGTAGCACTTGTGGCTGCGGATCTGGTGCATGGCCACGGTTTTGACTACCTGTTGCTGGCAACATTACTGGCCGGTGCCATTCAGGTGTTATTCGGCCTGTTCAAACTTCAGAACATGATGCGGTTTGTCTCGCGCGAGGTTGCAACCGGCTTTGTGAACGCGCTGGCCATTCTGATTTTTTCCGCCCAAATTCCGCAAATGGTGAATGTTAGCTGGCAGACCTATGCGCTGATCGCGCTGGGGCTGGCCATTGTTTATCTGCTGCCGCGGTTTACAACACGCATCCCTTCCCCGCTCATCTGCATCATTGTTCTCACTGGCCTGACAATGGCGTACCCCATGCCTGTACATGTGGTGGCTGATCTTGGCCCCCTGCCAACAGGCCTGCCCTCCTTTGTCCTGCCGCATGTGCCGTTTACTCTGGAAACGTTTAAAATTGTGCTGCCCTACGCATTCGCCATGGCCATGGTGGGTGTGCTGGAATCTCTGATGACAGCAGGCGTCGTTGACGAAATGACGGACACGCACAGCAACAAGCGCATGGAATGTACCGGCCTTGGCATTTCCAACATTCTTGTTGGCCTGTTTGGCGGCATGGCCGGGTGTGGCATGATCGGCCAGACGGTCGGCAATCTGCGCTACGGCGGGCGCGGTCGCCTTTCCACCTTCACTGCCGGAGCATTTCTCCTTTTGTTGCTGGTTGTCCTGCATAATTTTGTGGCGCAGGTGCCGGTGGCTGCGTTGGTCGCCATCATGATCATGGTCTCAATCAGCACCTTCTCATGGTCTTCTCTCCGAGATCTGGTGAGGCACCCACGGCTATCTTCCACCGTCATGCTGGTAACGGTGATTGTGGTGGTGCTGACGCATGACCTCGCCGCTGGCGTAGCGTGCGGTGTACTGTTGAGCGGCCTGTTTTTCTCCTTTCAGGTTATGCAGCTTCTGCAGGTCAACTCCAGCCTGAGCCCGGACGGCCAGACACGAACCTATTATGTGCAAGGGCAACTCTTCTTTGCGTCCACAACACTTTTGACAGACGCCATCGATTTTCAGGATGCCGCCCCGCACGTTGTGCTTGATCTGAGCGCCGCCCACCTGTGGGATATCAGTGCAGCAGATGCTCTGGAAAAACTTGTCTCCCGCCTGCAAACACGCGGCAAGACGGTGCATATCATCCACGCGGATGAACGCGCTGCCCGCCTGTTAAAGGCGCTGGGGCATGATACATTGCTGGATGATACGCAACCTGCGTAAAACCACGAGAAGAGATACATTTCTTGCAACAAGCCGGACCACGCACACCGCATGGTCCGGCTTTTTTTATGCTTCCTATTTGAAACGTCTGCGGTTGAGAAATCGTGACATATCTTTTGGGGCTGAATAGACGACTATGACAAGCGTTATGCGTCACCATCAGTTCAAAAACCCAGCGCGTTCAGCCGCAAAAGCCCCACCAGACCAGTCTGACAGGGTATCCAAACAGCCCCTTATTTCCGGCAGGTATGGTTCAGTCTGTTTTTGCTGCTCGCTCGGGAGCCAATGTTTCCGGAGCCACGGCAGGAGGCTCACCATCCTGCCGGGGGGTCATCCGGTTCCATACATCCAATGCTGCTATTTTATAGGCCTCGGCAAATGTGGGGTAATTGAATGTGGCCTCAATAAAATACTCAAAACTACCACCAAAATTCAGAACAGCCTGCCCGATATGAATAAGCTCGGTTGCTGCTTCCCCAACAATATGCACCCCTAGCGGCCGATGCGTTTCAAGGCAGACAATAATTTTCAGAAACCCGGCTGTCTCTCCCATAATCTGCCCGCGTGATGTTTCACGAAAACGGGCAATACCGGTTTCATAAGGCATTTTCTTTTTCTGAACGTCTTCTTCCGTCAAACCAACGGTAGAAATTTCCGGCACGGAATAAATGCCATAAGGGAAAAACGCCGGGGCTGGCGGCACAGCGTACCCGCAGGCATGGCAGGCCGCTATGCGTCCCTGCTCCATGGATGTTGAAGCCAAAGCCGGGAACCCGATCACATCCCCCGTCGCATAGATATGCGGCACCTCTGTCTGAAAGGAGTTGGCATCCACTTTCAGACGTCCGCGTCCATCCGCGCTCAGGCCTGCTGCTGCCAGATTAAGGTCCGCCGTCGCGCCCTGACGTCCCCCTGTATAAAGAAGAAGCTCGCCGCGCACTCGTCGGCCACCTTCAAGCAGCGCCACGGGCTGGTCATCCTCAATCACTATGGATTCCAGAGTGCACCCAAGACGAAAATTCACGCCACGATCACGCAGTTGCTGCACAAAATCCTGCACAATCTCCCGATCCACAAAATCCAAGATCTGGTCACGCTGATCTACAATGGTGACACGCACATCAAGGGCGCTGAAAATGGTGGCATACTCAATCCCGATTACACCACCACCAATCACAACAAGAGAACGCGGGATATGCTCCAGACAAACCATGGCATCGCTATCGATCACATACTTTCCATCAAAAGGAATGTGATCGGGTCGATGCGGAACAGAGCCGACTGCAATCACAATAGCCTTGCCACTCACCTGCCGGGACCGTCCCTGTTCACCCACAATTTCAATTGTATGCGGATCAACAAACCGGGCCACACCGTAGGCCACGTCAATTCCATTGCGTGAAAACTGATGTTCCAGAACATCAATTTTATCAGAAAGCGTCTTATCCAGACGCCGCCCCAGATCCTGTGCGTCAATATGGTGCTTGACGCGATAACTGAAGCCATAAATGCCCCGTTCCCGCCAGCCCGTGAGGTTCAGCACCGTCTCTCGCAAGGTTTTTGACGGAATAGTGCCTGTGTGAACCGAAACACCGCCTATCTTCTGGTGCCGCTCTATCACCAGAACGGCCTTCCCGAACTTGGAGGCCTGCACAGCCGCCCGCCGTCCTGATGGACCACTGCCAATAACAATCAGGTCATACGCATACGCCTTGTTCATGACAGCCCTCTCTGTGCTCACTATCCCTCAACAAGGACGCCCATGCAGCAAAGGAGTTGCCTCGCGCGCGCGCCATCAGGGCATATCGGGCTCGTATTCAAGCAGCGGGTAGCGCTGGAGCCACTTCTTCTGCCTCACCCGCTCTTCAAAAACTGATTTCTTTGCCCCACAAAAGGACGGACCGGGCCGCAGTTTCAACTGAAAGAGATCCGCTAATCCGAACGGAGCGTTTACCGCGATCCTGCCATCATCACCCAAACGCACTGCAACGGCAGTCGCTGTTTCCGGCCAATACCGCATGGCGTCAGTCACACTGTGATAGGGCGCATCACCATTGCGTCTATGCATCCGGGCCTGATTTTTGGCGGACCAGCTTGTATCGGGCATCTGCCTGCATAACGCCCGCTCTATGGTGCGCTCTGTTTGCGCCTGTGTGTGTTCCGCTTCAAACCACACGACATCCACATCACCAATGGGACGAGAGGCCGGAAAACCATGCAGATCATCCCATACAGCGTCGCGCACAAAACCTGCTGCAATCCAACAGTCCGGTAAGGCAAGCGCGCGCACCAACCGCACCATATCCATCCTGACAGGATCATCGTGCAGGAGGGTAATCAGCTTCTTTTTATAGCGCATATGCTAAAATCTGTTTTGAGAATTTCTCTTACCGCACACTCCTGCGAGGCGGTTTGGGCACCAGCCGTAACGCCAGAACAAACAAAGCGACTGCACCGTAAAGAAAAGGTTCCACATGCCAAGTTTTAAAAGCAATGGTATAATGGATCGTTGCCAGAAGCATGGCCAGATAAGCCAACCGGTGCAAAGGAACCCATTTGCGGCCCAACGCCCGAATGGCACGGCGCGTAGAAGTTGCCGCCAAGGCTGCCAGAATTAGAAAAGTGATTACCCCAAAGGTCAGGAACGGACGCGTTGTGAAATCCTGCCACAGAATATGCGTATCGAGATGCCGTGCCACGACCACGTAAAAGAAAACATGCAATGCCGCATAGGTAAACGCCAGCAACCCCAACGGCCGCCGGTACAGCATAAGATCCACGCTCACAAAACGCTTGAGCGGTGAAATAACCATAGAGGCCAGCAAAAAACGAAACGCGTATCGCCCAAAATCATGCAGGCAGACCGAAGTCGGGTTAGGCCCCAATGTGCCTGCCATGCCCTGTGCAATATCCAGAGCGGCCGGAAGCAGAAAAAACAGATACAGCAAAACCTGCCGCGTCACGGGCGAAAAACGCGAACGCTTGCGGCGCGAGGAAGAAAAAGAAGGCATCCTGCTTAAAAGTCCTTCCGCAAATCCATTCCCTGATACAGGTCTGCAACCTGTTCAGCATATCCATTAAAAAGTTGTGTTGGTTTTCTGGCCGTGCGGAACAGGCTGCCTTCTCCAATAACCTGTTCGCTGCCCTGGCTCCATCGTGGGTGATCCACAGCAGGATTCACATTGGCATAAAATCCGTATTCTTCCGGTGCCATCAAATTCCAGCTTGTTGGCGGCTGTCTGTCCGTCACTGTAATGCGGGTTATGGATTTAATCCCTTTGAAACCATATTTCCACGGAACCACCAACCGAATGGGCGCACCATTCTGGGCAGGTAAAGCCTCCCCATAAACACCGGTTGCCAACAAGGTAAGTGGGTGCATGGCTTCATCCAGCCGCAACCCTTCCACATAAGGCCACTTCAGCGCGAATAATCCCCCTCGTTGGCCCGGCATCTCGGAAGGACGGAACACGGACGTAAACGCGACATATCGCGCACCTATTTTGGGCCCAGCCGCTTTCAACATTGCAGCCAGCGGAAAACCGTTCCACGGAATAACCATGGACCATGCCTCCACACACCGCATGCGATAAAGGCGTTCTTCCTGCCCGAACTGTCTGGTCAGATCCTCCAGCGGCCAGATGCGGGGGTTATCAACCATACCATCAACCTGCACACTCCACGGCAATGGTTTAAACGCACCCGATAATTCCGCAGGGTCTGACTTATCTGTACCAAATTCGTAAAAATTGTTATATTGCGTTACATCATTACGGGGTGTGGGTTTTTCTGGTGCTGGCCAGCCAGCCTCTCCGCCTGCATGCCCCGCCGCAGCCTGCGCCGTCTGGTCTGTATGTCCTACAGCAAGCATACTGCCGGCGGCTCCCGCAATCAGGGTACGGCGGGAGAGAAAATAAGAACGAGGTGTGATTTCTGATGCCATAGGCTGGGGGTATCGATACGCCTCCATAGCTGGAATCCCCTTTTCAGTATAAAACCGTGCATCAGAGAGCGACGTACGCACGCCACCCTGACGAGAAGGGCCAGAGACTCCGCTCGCTTATTTTTCGTTTGTGACACAAACCAGGGATGAAAGAGAAAGGATTTATTCAAAAATGAGCACTCAACAAACCATTGGGTTCATCGGCTTTGGTGCCATGGCCAGCCGTATGGCCGCCAACCTGCAAAAGGCCGGATATGCAGCCATTGCCTATACGCCCTCCGGCAAAGGTGGTGATGGCAGCACGCCTTTCTTTTCCTCCCCTGCGGAAGTCGCCCAGAAGGCAGATATCGTTCTTGTATGCGTTCCGGATGATGAAGCACTTGCGGCCTCCATGTACGGCCCATCAGGGGCTTTGGCAGGCATGAAGGCAGATCAGCTTCTGCTCAACACCAGCTCTGTCTCGCCAGAAGCAGCAGATGCCCTGTTCAAAGCCGGGCAGGAAAAAAACATTATTGTGATCGACTGTCCGGTTTCCGGCAGCACACCGGAAGCCGAAGGCGGAAACCTTGTGGTGCTTGCTGGGGGAGAAGACTCCGCCATGGCACGCGCCAAACCTATTTTTGATGCCATTGGCAAAACCACCATTCACGCTGGCCCGTCTGGCAGCGGTGCGCGGCTGAAGTTGGTTATCAACGGCATTATGGGGACAGGCCTTGCTGCCGTGGCAGAAACCATTGCCTACGGTCTGGCCGCAGGCCTTGATCGTTCCATGCTGTTTGATGCGCTGGACGAAGTGGCTGTGATCTCGCCTCACCACAAACGCAAGATCCGGGCCGCTAAGGCGGGTGATTTCTCCCCACAGTTCCCAACCCGCCTGATGCAGAAAGACATGCGCCTGCTGATGGATGCAGCCGCCCGTCTGGCTGTACCGGCTCCCACACTGGCGGCCACCACCCAACAGCTTTCCCTCACCCGCCGCGCAGCCGAGGACGCTGACTACTCCGCCCTGATTGGCGTGATGGAAAAAATTGTCGCCAACGACGCCTGATTGAAGCGGCTACAGTTCTTTACCCAGAGAACAGCGGTTCACTCAAAAAACGACACACTTACCCATTGGCAAGACTTGCTGGCCGTATCCGCTGGATGCGGCCAGAAACTTTATTGGCCCGAAAAAAGCCTAGGCGTTAGCGCGCTTTCAAGGCCGCCATCATAACGGCCAGCCTGTCTCCTATCCCGCGAGGTTGGCCTGCCTGCTCACTGTTACACGCCAGATCCCGCGCAGCAAGAACAGCCGGTAAAGCCGCGAGCCGCCCCTTGCGTGGAAGAGATTTGACATCTGCTTCTGCCAGAAAGGCGCGACCAGCCTGCTGCAATGCGGCCTCTCCACCCGGAAAAAGATAGCGCCCGCTTTGCTGAAGTTTGGGCCAGTGCCGCACCATGGCCCCAGCACCATAGGCCGCGCCTACAGCCTCAAGCCTTACCAGTAACGCCTCGTCCTGTAAGCCCAAGGCCTCTCCCACCGCGCGTTGCAGGGCACCGGCTCCGTTCCGCATCATGGTCCGCCATGTGGCCTCATCGGGCTCGGGCGATAATTCGGCTTCACGAGCCTCCAGCACCCGCAAGAGAGTCGCCTGTTGGAATGTGCCCTTCCTGATTGCTGACACCATCAGGGGGGCCAGTTCATGGTCAGGCGCGCGCGTGCCCTCCAGCACTTCCCGCCACCATTGCAGCTTTATAAACCCCGCCATTGGCCCTGCCACAGCAGCGGAACGCGCAGGAGCAAGCGCCCGCACCAGTTCATCATGAAATGCAATAAGGCCAAATACGTCCCGCCGCACGGCATCCGGCAGGAAGCGAGCACACAGAGCACGATCAGGATCAACCTTCCGCACCCGTTCTTCCACTTCGCGCTCAGGCAGCATAGCTGGCAGAGTCTTGTTTTTCTGTATGGCCGCCGTCATTCCACCTCTGCTACCTGAAAGTCTCTGCGGAAGGAGCGCCTCCCCCACCGCGCCAAAGGCAGACCAGCCCTGCCGCATCCTTTTTCTACCTCATGCGTTAGCTGGGGCACACCACACATGACGGGCAAGAATGTGTGAGGCGAGCATTATGCGGCATTTGTCACGCCGCAGTCCCTTGACGCATCCGCCGTCGCCCCATAGCTCTGGGAGACGGCGCATTTCCGCCCTGATTTTTAACGGAGTATGTCATGGCTTTTGAACTGCCAGCTCTTCCCTATTCCTACAATGCACTGGCCGCACGTGGCATGTGCCAGGAAACGCTTGAACTGCATCATGACAAGCACCATCAGGCTTATGTCACGGCGCTGAACAACTTTGTTGCCGCCAAGCCGGAACTTCAGGGCAAGTCCCTGGATGAAATCATTCTGGCCGTTAAAGGCGACAGCAGCCAGGCTCCTGTCTTCAATAACGCTGGCCAGCATTGGAACCACATTCTGTTCTGGCAGAACCTCTCTCCGGCTGGTGGTGCCATTCCGGACAAACTGGCCGCCAAGATCAACGGTGACTTCGGCAGCGTTGATGCCTTCAAGGAAGAATTCAAGAAGGCCGCCACCACGCAGTTCGGCTCCGGCTGGGCATGGCTGGTTTTGGGTCAGGACGGCAAGCTGGCTGTGACCAAAACGGCCAATGGCTCCAACCCGCTGGCCGAAGGTCAGGGCAAGGTGCTGCTGGGTCTGGACGTGTGGGAACACGCTTACTACCTTGATTTCCGCAACCGTCGCCCGGACTACATCACCAACTATCTGGACAAGCTGGCGAACTATGAATTCGCTGAAGCGCAACTGAGCGCTGCTTGAGTCAAAGCCGGACTCCGCTATCGGAGTCCGGCCCCTCCGGGGCCATAAGTGTCCTTGGTATTATTATTCTCTGATAATTTGATCTTGATGGCGGATTACCCGCTGGTTGCTGCCTTCATGTAATCCAGCGCCTGTTCAAGAAACTGTTCCAGATCAATGTGTGGATCTGTAGCCTGCACCAACGGTGTAAGCAGCCCATCAATGGCGAGAATCGCCAGTCCATGCACTTTTCCCCACATCACCGCTTCCGCAATCTGAGGAGCAAACCCTGCTGCTTTGCCACTTGTGGCTGCCCAAGTGCCCAGTAACGCAAAGCTGTCACCCGCAGCCCCAGCAAAAGCAGGATCGCTTCTGTCTATTGCATCTCCCCGAAACATCAGTGTGAACAAGCCCGGATTACGGATGGCAAAATAAATATAGGCCAATCCCGCATCTTTCAGGGACCGAGCCTTCCCCGTTTTTATGGCATGAGCCAGTTCCTCGAACCCTTGGGTGGCAAGTGCTGTCAGCAGACCGCATAAGTTCCCGAAATGCGGCGCTACGGCCATGGGAGAAACCCCCACCTGCCGGGTAATGGCCCGCAGTTTCAGCGCAGCGACCCCTTGCGTCTCCAGCATTTCCCGCGCTGAAGCCAAGAGGGCAACCCGCAGATTGCCGTGATGATACCCCTCCTTGCTACGCTCCGTCGTCGCTCTGACCATATTTTTTCAGCTTCCCCCAAACTTTACAGTGTATATTTTTCTTGACACCCATCAAGGTAACAGTAATCTTTACAATGTAAATATGACAGACATACGGTCACATCTCCATACCCCGCGCCACGAGGAATCAGGCACGCCTCAAAGTCGTCAAAGGGATAGTCATGGCCCGCTTTTTTCTTTTTTCCAGAATAGTACTGGATTTCGGAAGTTTGCTGGTGTTCTGGGTGCTGGCCTCGTTTTATTCCGTACGTATCGCCATTGCCGGCACATTTGTTTTCATTCTGTGTGATGGCCTGCACCGTTATCTGGGCAAGCGGACTTTTCCGCGCTTATGGATTATCAGCAATACACTGGCCATCGTGTTTGGGGTGATTGATCTGATCTCGATCACCCCTTTCATGATCCGGTATGAAGGCGTGCTGACAAACCTGATTATCGCCCTCTCCTTTGCTATTGGTGCGTTCGATGCAACTACGCCCATTCAGGAACTGGTAGAGGAACAGCAAGGTTTTCCTTTTCCACGTGAGCGGCAGGAAATCCGTGCTTATTTTAAATCTCTTACGCTTGTCTGGGCTCTCTATTTCGCAGCCAAGGCCATCCTGTATTTCTGGCTTTTAACCTATTTTCCACTGCCCCACGCCTTGATGCTCCGTTCCGTTATCGGCACTGTCAGCCTTGGCGTCATGATTGGCATCAGTTTACAGGGCAGACGCATTTTCCTGCTCTGCCAACGGGCAGGATTTTTCCTGCCGCGCTACAGCACAGAACCTCAAGCCTGATGTGGGCCGTCCATGGATGTGCTGGAACCAACAAGCAGGTGGAACAGGGTCATCCACCTGCATGGGCCCCACTTGATGCCATCCTCTGCCGGAAGGTTGCGCTCATCAAACCAATCCATGCACTGGCACCGTAACCCCATAGCAACCAGGCAGCCCCCAGCCGCGCCACATGATCATCTGCCGCATACAGGGCCGGGAACCAGCGCAGGGCAATGCCGTCCATCAGCATGGAATCGGCAATAACCACAAAACATCCGGCAAGACTTTGCTCGGGTGACAGATTCGCCAGTCGACATATCAGCCAGACGCATAAGAACCCCACGGGAAGCGCCGTTATAAAGCCCATTGTTCCCCAGACAGGATCAGTGAACGAGTCTGGAACAAACCGTATGAACAACGTCGCCAGCCCCCAGAAAATGGTCGCCAGAAGAACGCAGATGCAGACCTGCCGGAATGTGAGCGTCATCATCATTTCCCTTCAATGTAGCGGGCACTACATAGCACACGCCATGTAGCACGTGCTACAAGATTCCGATGGACAAGACATCCTCCTCTCCCACCTCGCCAAGCCATCAGTCAGACACGGACCCCACGCTGCGCAAGCAACAGATGATCATGCAGATGGCGGATATCGTGTTGGCCGAGGGGCTCAATAATCTGTCCTTGCGGGCGTTGGCCGCACGGATGGACACTAGCGACCGAATGCTGCTGTACTATTTCAAGACCAAAGATCTTCTGGTCCGTACAGTTCTGGACGAAGTCAATAACCGGCTGAGCGCCATCCTTGCAGCGCAGAGCACCGGGCCACGTGTAACGGCTACCCAGTTTCTCTCCCGCGTTATGCCCATGGTGTCTGATCCCGCCATTGCGCCTTTCATGCAGATATGGACAGATGTCATTGCCCATGGCGCACGTGGCTTACAACCCTATGATGACATCGCCCGAACGGTCGTGCGGTCCTGGACCACATGGATAAACAGCCGCCTTGTCTCCAACCCGGAGGAAAGCCCGGAAAATGACGCCGCCCGCGCCACATTTCTGCTGGCATGTGTAGAGGGAATAATGCTTCTGGCTCAGGTCAATCCGGAGGGGTTACAGCCCGGCAAAACAGATATCGCGCATATTGTCGGCACCCTGTTTGGAGAGCCCGGTCGGTAACACGCCTGATTTTCTGACTATCAAGCGTGTCGGAATTTTTTTTCTATGATCTCAGTCACTTCCGGCCCGCAGAATAGGCCGGAAGCAGAATCGCGCAGGGTATGGGGTATGCCTTTGCCCTCATTTTCTTCTGGTCAGACCTGCCCACTTCCCTCTTGATTGTTGCAACGAGCGTTCCAATCTTTGTTAGCGAGAAAAGACCATGTTGCCGTTGCCAGAATGGGGCGGTGATACGGCCTTCAGTCGCCTAAGAGAAAGGGACACGAGGGAACTATGGATATCGCAAAATTTACAGAACGGTCACGGGGTTTTCTGCAGGCTGCGCAAACCATCTGTATTCGTGACTTCAACCAGCAGCTCACACCCGAACATCTGCTGAAAGCCATGCTGGATGATGAGGAAGGCGCTGCCTCCTCTCTTATCCGCGCAGCAGGTGGCAAGCCGGAAGCCGTAAAGGCCGCAACGGAACAGGCTTTGGCCAAGCTGCCCAAGGTACAGGGCGGCGGCGCAGGCCAGCCTCAGGCCACACCTGACCTTGTGCGCGTGCTGGATGGAGCCGAACAGGCCGCCCAGAAAGCAGGGGATTCCTTTGTTGCACAAGACCGCCTGCTGATTGGTATTGCCCAGTCTGACACGCCAGCAGGCCGTGCTTTAAAAGAAAACGGCGCAACGCCTGATGCTTTGGAAAAAGCCGTTGCCGCCATCCGTAAAGGACGCACCGTGACCAGCGAAAACGCTGAAGCCAATTTTGATGCCTTGAAAAAATATGCCCGCGATGTGACGGAAGTTGCTCAGGCAGGCAAGTTGGACCCTGTTATTGGTCGTGATGAAGAAATTCGTCGTGCCATTCAGGTTCTGGCCCGCCGCAGCAAGAACAACCCCGTGCTGATTGGTGAACCCGGTGTGGGTAAAACCGCCATTGTGGAAGGGCTTGCCCAGCGCATTGTGAACGGTGACGTTCCGGAAGCCCTGAAAAACAAGAAACTGCTCTCACTCGACATGGGCGCTCTGGTAGCAGGTGCCAAATACCGCGGTGAGTTTGAAGAACGCCTGAAAGCCGTGCTGAAAGAGATTGAATCCGCCGAGGGGCAGATCATTCTCTTTATTGATGAAATGCACACACTGGTGGGTGCTGGCCGGACGGATGGCGCCATGGATGCTTCCAACCTCATCAAGCCGGAACTGGCCCGTGGCACCCTGCACTGCATTGGCGCGACCACGCTGGATGAATATCGCAAATACATTGAAAAGGATGCGGCTCTTGCCCGCCGGTTCCAGCCTGTATTTGTGGGTGAGCCTTCGGTTGCGGACACCATCTCCATTCTGCGTGGCATCAAGGAAAAATACGAACTCCATCACGGGGTCCGTATTACGGATGGCGCACTGGTGGCAGCGGCAACGCTTTCCAACCGCTACATCACAGACCGTTTCCTGCCGGATAAAGCTATCGACCTGATTGACGAGGCAGCCAGCCGCCTGCGCATGCAGATTGACAGCAAGCCGGAAGAACTGGACGAACTTGATCGGCGTATCATCCAGCTCAAGATTGAGCGGGAAGCTCTGCGCAAGGAAGATGACAGCGCCAGCAAGGACCGTCTGGAAGCCGTGGAAGCGGAACTGGCCGACCTTGAAGAAAAATCCGATGCCATGAGCGCATCCTGGCATGCGGAAAAAGACCGTGTGAACGCGGTGCAGAAACTTCAGGAACAGCTTGATCAGGCGCGTTCTGAAGTGGAGGTCGCGCAACGTAAAGGCGATCTCGGCAAAGCATCCGAGCTGATGTATGGCGTTATTCCCAACCTTCAGGCCCAGATTGCGCAGGCTCAGGAAACCCAGTCTGAAGCCGGCAAGACCGATCTTGTATCTGAAGCCGTGACAGATCAGGGTGTGGCCTCCGTTGTCTCCCGCTGGACGGGTGTGCCGGTTGACCGCATGCTGGAAGGCGAACGCGCCAAACTGCTCCGTATGGAAGATGAACTTCGGAAATCCGTGGTTGGTCAGGAACCCGCCCTCAAGGCTGTTTCCAACGCGGTGCGCCGTGCCCGTGCAGGCTTGCAGGATCCTAATCGCCCGATTGGCTCCTTCCTGTTCCTCGGCCCAACGGGTGTCGGGAAAACCGAGCTGACCAAAGCGCTGGCCCGCTTCCTGTTTGATGACGAAAAAGCACTGCTGCGTGTGGACATGAGTGAATTCATGGAAAAACACGCCGTAGCCCGTCTGATTGGTGCCCCTCCGGGTTATGTGGGGTATGAAGAAGGCGGCGTGCTGACAGAAGCCGTGCGGCGGCGGCCGTATCAGGTCATCCTGTTTGACGAAGTTGAAAAAGCCCATGAGGACGTTTTCAACATTCTGCTTCAGGTTCTTGATGATGGTCGCCTGACGGATGGTCAGGGTCGGACAGTGGACTTCCGTAACACCATTATTGTGCTGACCAGTAACCTTGGTTCGGATGTTCTGGCTCATCAGCCAGATGGTGAATCTACGGATATGGTGCAGGCGCAGGTCATGAAGGTGGTGCGTGAGCACTTCCGCCCGGAATTCCTGAACCGGCTTGATGAAATCATCCTGTTCTCGCGCCTGCAGAAAGCGGACATGACGAAGATTGTCGATATCCAGATCGGTCGTCTTCAGAAACTGCTGGATGATCGCAAGATTACGCTCAAGCTGGATGAACTGGCCCACGCATGGCTCGCCAATGAAGGGTATGATCCGGTTTACGGTGCCCGTCCGCTCAAACGGGTTATACAGCGCAGCCTGCAGAACCCGCTGGCTGAACTGCTGCTGCAAGGCACCATCCATGATGGTGAAACCATCACCATCTCGGCTAACGGAGATGGGTTGCTGATCAACGGTCAGGAAGCCGCTGCCGTTATGGCCTGATAAGATCAACCAGATATGTCTAGTGAAACGGGAGGGCCTCGGCCTTCCCGTTTTTGTTTGTAACGCGCAAGTGCCGTATCCTTGCCTTACACCATGATGCACCACTGACCTGTTTAAGGAGAGAAGAATGTCAGAACCCGCATGGCTTGTCTGGGCACGTGAAATTCAGGCCATTTCTCAAACCGGGCTGACATACGCCACAGATCCCTTTGACAAAGAACGCTATGAAATGCTGCGGGCTTTATCTGCCCGCATGATGACGGCAGGCAGTGCAGAATTGGAAGATACGCTTCTCACCCTGTTCAGCCAGCAGGATGGATACGCTACCCCCAAGCTGGAAGTGCGTGTTGGCGTGTTTGACGCTGAGGGCCGCATTCTGATGGTACGTGAAGTGCTGGATAAAAACCGGTGGACCGTGCCAGGCGGCTGGACAGATGTGAACCTGACCGCAAGCCAATGTGCCGCCAAGGAAGTGTGGGAAGAAACGGGATACACTGTGCACATAACCAAACTGGCTATGGTGCTTGACCGCTCAACCCAAAATCATCATCCGCCGGAAGGTTTTTCCATAACCAAACTTTTCTTTCTGGGCCACATTACAGGCGGAAAAGCTACAACCAGTGTTGAGACCAGTGAAGTTCGCTTCTTTGCAAAAGATCAGATTCCACAAGATCTTTCTACCGGACGCATATTACCGCACCAGATTGAACGCCTGTTTGCGCACCACGCAGCCCCGCAGTTACCAACTGAATTTGACTGAATAGAAAGCAGACTGCCCGGCGCACCTCACGCACTCTGCTCACGTCTTGAACCAACATC
The DNA here is from genome assembly GCF_001580995.1 of Acetobacter senegalensis. Classification (GTDB taxonomy): domain Bacteria; phylum Pseudomonadota; class Alphaproteobacteria; order Acetobacterales; family Acetobacteraceae; genus Acetobacter; species Acetobacter senegalensis. Next base: position 1,600 of record NZ_LHZU01000087.1, on the reverse strand, counting down.
CTGCTGGGTGCTGTTTTTTGAAATACCAGCTTCCCTCAAAACATAACGTTGCTTCACGTATCATGAAGCAACTTTGTCTTTTCCCGCCTCAGCCTCAAATGGGAAACCTCAACAAAACGCAGGTAAGAGGCATTTGATAGGGCTCTTTGCTGAGGATGCAGCTCACCGGCCACCATCTGATAAGATAAGACCAGACACTTGGGTGGCTTATCGAAAAAACTCTGCCTACTTCCTTATGCCGTCTCCATTATCTTTCAACATGGCAGTGGCTTTTTTCTGCCAGTTTGACCATGACCTGCAATGCCTGATTGGTGGGGGTTGCGATACCAAACTCGGCCCCTTTGCGCACAATATAGCCGTTCAGGTAATCAATTTCCGTTGGCCGACCACGTTTGATGTCCTGCGCGGTTGAGGATTTCTGGTCTGGCATGAGTTTTGCAATATCCAGCACCTGTTGCAGCATTGTCTCTGGCAACCAGACCTGACAGGCAGCCGCCACGTCCTGACATTCCTGCACCACCTGCGCCATGACTGCCTTTACCCCCTCCACTTCCAGCATGGGCGTGTAGGCAATCTGCGCCACGGCAGAAAGTGCGTTGTAGGCACAGTTTATTGTCAATTTCGTCCACAGCGCATTCAGCACACGCTCTGAAATAATGGTCGGCACCCCAGCCTGCGTGAAAGCTGACGCAATAGCCTCACTTTCCGGGCAGGCGCCAATCAGTAATCTCCCTCCCCCATGATAACCAACATGACCAGGCCCTTTCATGTCCACAGCCACATAGACCACCGCAGGCACAACGGAATGCCCGGTTACGGTTCGGAGTTTTTCGGCATTATCAACGCCATTTTGAAGACTGAGAATGACAGTCCCTTCCCGCAAGATCGGGAGGAGTTCACGTCCTGCGTCTTCCGTATCGGCGGATTTGACGCACACCAGCACAAGATCGGCAGGAGAAAGATCCGCAGCATCCGTGACAGCGTCCACCTCAATCCGCCTGCTGCCATCAGGCATATCCAGCAGGAGCCCGTTTGCCTTGATCGCATCTACATGCACGGCACGACCCAACAATGTAACATTATGCCCAGCGTGGGCCAGCAGGGCACCCACGTAACAGCCAACGGCTCCTGCCCCTATGACAGCAATGCGCATCGCCTCTTTTCCTTCCTGCTCGTTTTTCCGAAAATTTCATATCAGCCCCCAAACAGCACGTTCGTTGAACCTCCCCAGAAACGCCCCTCTTTTTTCGGAAACGGTTTTGAAGCAGGAAGACCTACACCCCAGAAAAGGAATTTTTGTGACACCTTTTTTTCAAAGAACATCAACAATAAGTGAAAGGATAAAATCCCGCTCTCAGCTCCATAGACGGAAGACAGCCTACGACGAAAAATGGAACTCTTCTTATAAAATATGCGAATTTCACAATTAAATCGCAGCCATTCGTTCAGTATCAGGCGTGTCAAAGCGACTCCCAAGAACGCGCTCCATCATAAAAACAGGCATGCCCTTTTTAGATAACAGCATAGAATTGTGGCATAAAAAGCCGACTGTCCCGAAACAGGAACGCAGGAACGCAGGAACGCAGGAACGCAGGAACGC
>NZ_LHZU01000049.1 GCF_001580995.1 Acetobacter senegalensis | reverse complement strand
GGCGGATTCAACCGGTCGTCGCAACACCTTAATATTGGAGGTGTAGACGATGACAGGGAAACGGAAATCGGAGCGGTCCACACGGCGCAAATTGTGCTCGCCAGGACGGCCGCCTGTCTGGCAGCGTGAGACCCTTTGTCGGTTCTGGCAGGGTATCGCGGCAGGTCTTTCCAGCGAAGAGGCAGGTATCGAAGCCGGTGTTTCTGCTCCAGTTGGAAGCCGTTGGTTTCGGAGTTCTGGCGGGATGCCACCCACACATTTAACCCCTTCGGCCTCTCGCCCACAGGGCCGTAGTCTTTCTTTTTCCGAGCGTGAAGAAATCGCCCTGGAATGCGCACGCAAGACCGGGGTGCGTGCTATTGCCCGCAAGCTGGGACGTTCGCCCAGCACTATATCTCGTGAGATCAGGCGCAATTCCGCGACCCGCAACGGGGATTTCAATTACCGTGCCACCACCGCACAATGGCATGCGGATCGTGCGGCCCAACGTCCCAAAGTGAGTAAGCTGGCACAAAATTCTACCTTGCACGATTATGTCCACGATCGCCTTGCAGGCCTGATCGCCACGCCGGATGGTGTCGCACTGAAAGGGCCTGTCGTGATATGGAAAAAGCGACGGGCAGTTCATCGTCAAAGTCGACGCTGGTCCCTTGCATGGAGCCCGGAACAGATCGCGCAACGGCTGAAGATGGATTTCCCAGAGGATCAGAGCATGCGCATCAGTCACGAAGCGATTTATCAAGCACTCTACATTCAGGGGCGTGGCGCTCTGAAACGCGAACTTTCCGCCTGCCTGCGCTCGGGGCGGGCACTCCGTCTTCCTCGGGAACGTGCGCGTAAGCGAGGCAGATCTTTTGTCGAAGATGCCTTGATGATCAGTGATCGTCCGGCAGAGGTTGCGGACAGAGCTGTGCCGGGTCATTGGGAAGGCGACCTCATTCTCGGCCTTGGCAGTTCAGCGATCGGAACTTTGGTCGAGCGCACCACGCGGGACTATCCTGAATTTTGTGCGGTGTGGTGATAAATTGCTCGAAGAGGAGCCCCTGCATGAGCATTGATAAAGACCTCCTGGACCGCCTGATGGAAGGACGTTCACCCGGCGACCTGTTTGGCAAGACCGGCATACTCTCGGAATTGACGAAGGCTCTGGCGGAGCGAGCGCTCAACACGGAGATGACTCTTCACCTTGATGAGGAACGCGCCGATGGTGCACCTGACGAGGGTAATCTGCCGCCCAATCGCAGAAACGGCAGGAGCCAGAAGACCGTGACCACGGAGAGCGGCAAGGTTGTTCTGGATATTCCCCGGGATCGGAATGGCACGTTTGACCCGATGCTGATCGCAAAGTATCAGCGTCGCTTTCCCGAGTTCGACCGCAAGATTATCAGCATGTATGCCCGGGGCATGACGACCCGCGAGATCCAGGGGCATATCGAGGAAATCTACGGCGTTGAGGCCTCCCCGAGCCTCATTTCCGCGATTACCGACGCGGTGATGGAGGAGGTCGCCGCCTGGCAGAACCGCCCGCTGGAACCGTGCTATCCGATCGTCTTCATGGACGCGATCCGGGTCAATATCCGCAGTGACGGGGCTGTCTCGAACAAGGCCGTCTTTGTGGCGCTCGCGATCCTGCCTGACGGCACACGGGACATTCTGGGGCTGTGGTTCCAGGAAAATGAAGGAGCCAAATTCTGGGCCAAGGTCCTCAGTGACCTGCGCAATCGGGGAGTGCAGGATATCCTGATCGCCGTCGTCGACGGGCTGAAGGGCTTTGCGCAGGCTATCGAAGCGGCTTTCCCCAGGACCCGCATTCAGACGTGCATCGTTCACCTGCTGCGTCATTCCATGAGCTTTGCCAGCTACAAGGACCGCAAGGCCGTCGCCACCGCTCTCAAGGCAATCTATACGGCAGTGGACGCCAGCGAGGCCGAGGCAGCCCTCGGCAGGTTTGAGGAAAGCGATCTGGCCAGACAATACCCGGCCATCGCACCCAGTTGGCGCAGGGCCTGGAATGAGGTCATTCCGTTCCTCGATTACCCCCCGGAAGTACGCAGACTGATTTACACAACGAATGCCATTGAGGCCCTGAACGCAAAGATCCGTCGTGCTGTGCGCACCCGCGGCCACTTCCCCAGTGACGAGGCCGCAGCAAAATTGATTTATCTGGCGCTCAATGCTACCTCCTCAGAGTGGAAGCGCTCAGTAAGCGAATGGTATGCTGTCAGATGCCAGCTCGCCATCATGTTCGATGATCGTTTCCCAATGGCCTGAAAAAGTGCCACCGCACAAAATTCTACACAGTCTCCACCACGCGCTTTACGATGTTGCTGCATCTGCCGCGGATGGAAGGGCATGGAAAAACCAGAGTGATCAGGAATGGTCCAGCCCTTGCCGGTCATGGGGCTCAGGCCGTTCGTAACGCGATTGCAGGGACCATCATGGAGCTACCTGCCAGTCTGCGCAGATCCTTGACCTGGGATCAGGGAGCGGAGATGGCACAACACGCCCAACTCCAGATCGATACCGGTCTTGATATCTACTTCTGCGATCCACAAAGCCCCTGGCAACGTGGCAGCAACGAAAACACAATGGTCTGCTGCGTCAATACTTCCCCAAGGGAACGGATCTCAGCCGGCATGATACCGATGCATTAAATGCGGTTGCTCATGCCCTGAATACACGGCCACGCAAAACACTCGGTTGGAAAACACCAGCAGAGGCACTCGACCAACTGCTCAAACAACATATAATCGAAGGTGTTGCGACGACCGGTTGAATCCGCC
>NZ_LHZU01000069.1 GCF_001580995.1 Acetobacter senegalensis | reverse complement strand
GGAAGCGGGCTGCGAGTGCTTTCGAGCGCTCCACAATCGCATCCCCCGGTGTCGGAGCCAGAGGAAGCCCCGTGATACCCTTCTGGAGATCGATCAGAACGAGGGCCGTCTTAGTGGCCGGAAGTGAAATCATGGCAAGACCTTCCCTATCGGCGTTAGAACCGCCATCCCGAACCGTTGTCGGGAACACGCGGAAACGTTAAGAAGTTGAGTAGGTACTCAAACAGAGGTATTATTTGAGGATGGACTCAAATTCGTCAAGGGGTAAACGAACATCTCTTCAGCCGCTGCGCGCGGCTGGGCGTCAGCGCGTCGAGGAATTGCTGGAAGCCGCGTCCGACCTCATGGCGGAACGAGGTTACGAGGCGACGACCATGACGGAGATCGCCGCGCGTGCCGGGGCGAAGATCGGCTCGCTCTATCGTTTCTTTCCGAACAAGGAGGCAGTGGCGGACGCTTTGGTGCAGCGGCATATCGCTGTTCTGGAAGATGAATACGCGGCGCTCGCCAAACGTGCAGCCATGCTCTCGCCGGACGCTCTGGCGGACGTTCTCATCGAACTGCTTGTCACGCTTCATCCTTGCGTGAAATCCCTGTCCGCGCTGATGGAGGCACGGACTGACAGGATGGAGATCCGTGATCGTGCACGAGGACATGCCATAGCCGGAATTGCCGCAGCGTTGCGTGTCTGTGCGCCAGGGTTGGATGAGGCATTGGCGAGAGATATTGCTGCGGTCGTTCTAAACACCATGAAAGTGTTGCGCGGCATGATCACGAAGGACGCGCCCACGACGCCGGGCGCGCCTGACGAGTTAAGGCGGATGAACCGTCTTTATCTTGCCGACAGGCTAGCGCCGTATCAACGCGCTTTAGACGGCATAACGGACGCACAACCATAATTTCCCGGATTTATGTAGTATTCGACACACCACCTAAGAACTTTGGCGCAGTCCGGGAGAGCGAGATGTCGTGGCAGCTTGCGCCTACATGTCAGCCATCGCGGAAATGCGAAGCTGTTCTCGCAAGCGGTCGTTCCGCCATTTCCTTCGAAACGTGCTAGTCGGTAGCTGACGCTCGGCTACTCCTACTAGATCATTCAAGAGAAACGGCATGCAGCAGACGCATCAGCAGGACGATCCGAATCCTTCCACGCATGAGACAGTCTGGACGTGTCCGATGCACCCGGAAGTCAGGGAAGCGCATCCCGGCCAATGCCCGAAATGCGGCATGACGCTTCAGCCGGCGAACGAGGCCGGCACCATGCCGCCGATGCCGGGAATGGATCATCATGGGATGGCGCACGACATGATGCGCCATGACCATGAACAGGCGTCCCGCCGTCCCGTGAAGGGCGCGCCCGCTTCCGCCGGATCGCACACCATCTGGACCTGCCCGATGCACCCGCAGATCCGGCGGGACCATCCGGGAAACTGCCCGCTCTGCGGCATGACGCTCGAACCGGAGGAACCGACGGGTCAGTCCGAGGAAAGCCCCGAACTGAAGGATTTCACGCGGCGCCTGATCGTAGCTGGAGCGCTCGCCATTCCCCTGCTGATCGTCTCCATGGGCGGCGATGTCGGGCTGCACCTTGTTTCGCCCGCGCTTTCGCCCTGGGTTCAGCTCGTGCTCACCCTGCCCATCGTCTGCTGGGCGGGACTGCCGTTCTTCCAGCGCGGCCTCGCTTCGCTGCGCACGCTGCACTTCAACATGTTCACCCTGATCATGTTCGGCGTCGGCGCAGCTTTCGGCTACAGCCTTGCCGCGACCTTCGTGCCCGATGTATTCCCTGCGACCTTCCGGATGCCGGACGGCACGCTGCCTGTCTATTACGAGGCGGCGGGCGTCGTGGTGGCGCTGGTCCTGCTCGGTCAGGTGCTGGAACTGCGCGCCCGTGCGGCGACCGGCAATGCCATCCGCGCCCTGCTGGACCTCACGCCGAAACAGGCGCACCGCATCGGTGCCGACGACAGGGAACAGGATGTCCCGGTCGAGGACGTCATGAAGGGCGACCGGCTGCGCGTCCGGCCGGGAGAATCCGTCCCCGTTGACGGCACGGTGCTGGACGGCGCGTCGAGCGTGGATGAGTCCATGATCACCGGCGAGCCCGCGCCCGTCGAGAAGAAAGCCGGCGATCCGGTGACAGGCGGCACCATCAACGGCACAGGCAGTCTGGAGATCAAGGCACAGGCAGTGGGCAGCGACACGATGCTGGCGCGCATCGTGAAGATGGTCGCCTCGGCCCAGCGCTCGCGCGCCCCGATCCAGACCGTCGCGGACCGCGTCTCGGGCTGGTTCGTGCCGCTGGTGCTGGCCGTCTCCGTCGTGACGTTCATCGTCTGGTATGCCGTCGGTCCGGCGCCGCGCTTCGGTCACGCGCTGCTCAACGCGATCTCGGTGCTGATCATCGCCTGCCCCTGCGCGCTGGGGCTGGCGACGCCGATGTCGGTGATGGTCGGCACCGGGCGCGGGGCGCGCGAGGGTGTGCTGGTGCGCGATGCCGGCGCATTGCAGGCACTGGACAAGGTGGACACGCTGGTCGTGGACAAGACCGGCACGCTGACCGAGGGGCATCCGAAGCTGATCGCGCTGGACGTCGCGGAGGGCTGGCGGGAGGATGAGGTGCTGCGTCTGGCGGCGTCGGTCGAGGCGCAGTCGCAGCATCCGCTGGCGCAGGCCGTGGTCCGGGCGCTGAAGGAGCGCCACGGCGAACCCGCGCCGGTCGGGGATTTCGCCTCGCAGCCCGGTCTGGGCGTCAGCGGAAGAGTGGACGGGCATCAGGTGGTGATCGGCAATGCCGAACGGCTGAAGCAGGCGGGGGCCGATACCGCGCCGCTGGAGGCGACGGCCGGGGCGCGGCGTCAGGACGGCGCGGGCGTGATGTTCGTCGCCATTGATGGCAGGTTGGCCGGGCTGATCGCGGTGGCCGATCCCCTGCGGGCGGATACGAAGGCGGCGCTCGCGGCCCTGCACGCCGACGGGTTGCGCATCGTTATGCTCACGGGCGACAATGAGGCGACTGCAGCGGCTGTGGCGAAGGTCGCTGGGAATATTGCCGAAATCCACGCCGGACTGAAGCCGCAGGACAAGGCGGACATTATCCGGAGGCTTGAGGCGGCGGGTGCGCATGTGGCGATGACGGGGGATGGCGTGAACGACGCGCCCGCGCTCGCCGCCGCGTCTGTCGGCATTGCCATGGGTACGGGGACGGACGTCGCCATCGAGAGCGCGGGCATTACGCTGGCGCATGGCAGTCTCGGCGCACTGGTCCGCGCCCGGACACTGGCGCATGACACGATGCGCAACATCCGGCAGAATCTGGCGTTCTCGTTTCTGTTCAACGGGATCGGCATCCCGGTCGCGGCGGGCGTCCTCTACCCGGTATTCGGGCTTCTGCTGTCGCCTATGATCGGAGGCGCGGCCATGGCGCTCTCTTCCGTCACGGTCATCACCAACGCGCTTCGGCTTGGAAAGACCTCGTGATACAAACGCCTGAAAACGATCCTCCGTGCGGCCTGACGGTTCTTTCCCTGCTGTCCATCCTGACGGGCCTTGTCGCGGGCGCGATCTGCGGGTCGTTCCGGCTGCTCCTCGAATGGGCTGACGGGTTGCGCACGGCGCTCGCTCTTGGTCCATGGCACGGCTTTCCCGCCGGATTGCTCCTGATTCCGGCATCGAGCCTTGCCTCCTTCCTTGCGGCGCTGATGGTGCGGCGGCTGGCCCCGCTCGCCTCCGGCAGCGGTATTCCGCATGTCGAGGCCGTTCTGGCCGGCACGACGGCCGCTTCCTCGGCGAGCCTCGTCCCGGTGAAATTCGTCGGCGGTCTGCTCGCGATCGGCGGCGGGCTGGCGCTCGGGCGCGAAGGACCGAGCGTGCAGATGGGCGCTTCGGCGGCGAACACGATCGGCCGCCTGCTTCGGCTCGGCCGGTCGGATTGTCGGGTCTTGCTGGCGGCGGGCGCCGGGGCGGGTCTCGCGACGGCGTTCAACGCGCCGGGAGCAGGGGCCATCTTCGTTCTGGAAGAACTCGTCGGCCGGTTCGAAGCCCGCACGGTCTGCTCGGCACTGGGAGCCTCCGTCTCCGCCATTCTCGTGGCCCGCGCCATGCTGGGCGGCAACCCGGATTTCATGGTCTCTGTAGCGCCCACAGTGATCGATGTTTCGACCCAGCTCCTGTTCCTGCTGACCGGGCTCGCGATGGGTGTCCTCTCCGTCCTGTATAACCGGACTGTCCTTACAACACTGCGGTTCGCGGAAGGTCTGCCGGTCGGAGTGGAGACGCGCGCGGCGCTGATCGGCGCTCTGGCAGGCGTCGTCGTCTGGCTGACCCCGCATCTGGCGGGAGGCGGAGACTGGCTCACGCAAAAGGCGATCGACGGCACCATCACATGGTCGGTCATCCCGGGGCTGTTCGTCCTGCGTCTGGCTCTGGGAGCGCTCTCCTATGCGGCCGCGACGCCGGGCGGCCTGTTCGCGCCTATGCTGGCGCTCGGCGCACTTGCCGGGCTCGGCTGCGGCAATATCGCGCATGCGCTTGATCCGCGTCTCGCGGGCGATACCGTTCCCTTCGTTATTGTCGGAATGGCGGCGATGTTCGCGGGGTCCGTCCGCGCTCCCCTGACGGGGATCATTCTCGTCACGGAGATGACCAGTGCCACCAGCCTGCTGCTGCCGCTCCTTTCGGGGAGCTTCGCGGCGATGCTCGTCGCGGACGGGATGAAAGAGGCGCCTATCTACGAAGCCCTCCGTAACCGGGCCGCAATCGCCAAGCGCTAGAAGGGGAAACACGCTCGGCCTTCCCGGCGTTGAAATGAATTTCGCCCTGAACTGTCATTGCTCCGAGCGCCATCCGCCACAGAGGGACGCGATGGGCATGACGATGGCATCAAGCCGACAGGTGGCAGCGGCCCGATAACCGGCCTCCCATTCACCCCTCCATTGCCGCCGTGATGTCAGCGAGGCAGCGGCCTCGCCGTGTTCCGGGACGAGGGGCGGGGTGTCTCCGTAGTCGGATGGGATACTGTGCGGGAAGTAGTCATGGGAGGAAGAGGGCGGCTTCGCCTTTGGTGCCGAATAACCGGCATTAGAGGAGAGTTTTCCATGACCACGACCACCATCCTGCCCCCAGCACCCCGTGGTGCTGCGTCCGGCGGCTTTAAGATAGATCCTTCGCGTGGCAGCCGCAGCGCCCGCGTCTCGTCCGAATGGTTTTCCCGTCCCGACGACGAACGTTACCTGTCACTGTCCGACCTGCATGCGGCCACACTTGCCCGTGCCGAGCGCGCCACCGCTCGCACGGTGGAAAGCCGGAGCATTCGCGTCGAGGCCTCGCGCGATAATGCCGAGCGCGTGACCCTGACCGTGCCGGGACAGAACGAGCCGATCGCACCGACACACTGGTCGTTCGGCCAGATGTGCAGCCTTGTCGGCGCGCCGTCGTCCTATCTGCGCAACCTTCCAGCGCCACTGGCGGCGATCAACCTGCAGCACGGGCTGCTGTCGCATCGCGCCGAACTGGTGAAAACACTGGAGACGGAAGACGGTCGCGTCGAGCTGCGCGCCGTAACCGGTCCCGATTATGGCCGCATCTGGGACCATGAACTGGTGGGCGCGGTAAGCAAGATCGCTGGCGACGGTACGGGCGACACCAACTGGAAGGTGCCGGGTGTCATCGACTGGGCGACCATGACCCATAATCCGTATGTGGACATCACGAAGGAAACCACGACGCTGTATGCGTCAGACAGGGATGTGTTCCTGTTTCTGGTCGACGACACGCATCCCATTGAAGCCGGACGCCTGCCCAATGGCGATCCCGATCTCTATTTCCGGGGCTTCTATGCCTGGAATTCTGAAGTCGGCAGCAAGAGCCTTGGCATCGCGTCATTTTATCTGCGCGGAGTGTGTCAGAACAGAATGCTCTGGGGCGTGGAGAATTTCGAACAGATTACGATCCGGCATAGCAAGTTCGCGGCCTCGCGTTTCGTGCATCAGGCGACACCGGCCCTGCGAAATTTCGCCACGGCCAGTCCGGCGTCATTCGTTTCGGGCATTCAGGCCTCGCGCCGCGCTCTGGTGGCGAAGAACGATGATGATCGGGAAACGTTCCTGCGTCGTCGTGGGTTCTCTAAACCGGAAACCACGAAGATCATCGAGACGGTGTTGAACGAGGAGGGACGCAAGCCCGAGAGCGTGTTCGATTTCGTGCAGGGCATTACCGCACTGGCGCGGACGAAGGCCAATCAGGATACGCGGCTGGATCTGGAGGAGAAGGCCCGCAGGCTGATGGAGCGTGCGTGCTGAAAGCCGCTTTTCTGTCTTTCCGCAAAGACGTTTTTACGAGCCCGGCCACTGCGCCGGGCTTTTTCGTTTCGGGAGTTTTTCCGATGGCTGATTTCTTCACGCATTTTTCCTGCGTGCTCGATGTAGGCACCGTGGGCAATGCCGCAAAGGCGCTCGATCTCTACAACGCGTTCATGGATGAGTTGGCGGCGGAAGATCCGCCCTCTGACGGGTTCCGGCTTTCCGTAGAACCGGAATATGGTGGCACCAAGCTCTGGATGCACGACGAGACAACCGGCGATCCGCATCAGGTCGTGGAATTCGTGCTACGCTGCGCACGGACATTCCGGTTGCGGGGGCGATGGGGATTTCAATGGGCCAATACGGCCTCACGTGCCCGGATTGGCGCCTTCAGCGGCGGCGCGCATCTGCTTGACCTTGGCAGGCGCAGGACGATTTCATGGATGACCACCGATCGCTGGCTGGCGATCGCCCTGAACAGAGGCGATCCCGACACAGGAGGGCGGGGCGATGACCTTGCATGACGCGGGCGATCTCGCCCGTCGTCTGGCGGAGAACGCAGAGGCAGTGTGTCGGCGGTATCTGTCCGCCGGTCGCCGTCACGGCAATTACTGGCTGGTTGGTGATGTGCGCAACACGCCGGGGCGGTCGCTGTTTGTCCGGCTGCACGACACCGCCAACGGCAGGGCCGGAAAATGGACCGACGCGCAGTCCGGCGAGCATGGCGACCTGCTCGACGTGATCCGCGAAAGCCTCGGCCTGGTGGATTTCCGCGACGTGGCCGATGAGGCGCGCGTCTTCCTCAGCCGGCCGCGCCCCGATCCGGGACCGCTGTCGCGGGATCGTCCGGTTCAGGAACGTGGACCTGCCAGTTCTTCCGAGGCCGCGCGTCGGCTCTGGGCCATGTCCGGGCCGATCACGGGCACGCCCGTAGAAGCGTATCTCCGCAGACGCGACATGACGCTTTTGCACGGAACCGGAGCCCTGCGCTTCCATCCACGTTGCTATTATCGTCCGGACGAGCACAGTCCGACCGAGACCTGGCCCGCGATGATCGCCGGTGTGACCGATCTTGAAGGCCGCGTGACCGGCGTTCATCGCACCTGGCTGGCGCGCGACGGACGCGGCAAGGCGCCTGTCGAAATTCCCCGTCGGGCGATGGGCGACCTACTTGGCAACGCCGTGCGCTTCGGCACTGTGTCCGACGTTCTGGCGGCAGGTGAGGGGATCGAGACGGTGCTGTCGCTCCGCGAAATCATGCCCGATCTGCCGCTGGCCGCCTGCCTGTCCTCGGCGCATCTCGCCGCCATGACGTTTCCGCCCACGCTGCGTCGCCTCTACGTGTTGCGTGATGACGACCCGGCCGGAGACCATGCGGTGACGACCCTGCTGGCCCGGACGCAGGAGACCGGGGTCGAGTGCCTCGTGCTGTCACCGCGTCTGGCGGACTTCAACGATGATCTCCGCTATCTCGGGCGCGGGGCGATGCGGGCGATCCTGCATCCCCAGCTTGCCCCGCAGGACGTAGCGCGGTTTCTGCAGCCCGTCGCGCACTGAGGCGGGCCGGGAAAGGGGTGTGAGGGTCTTCGTCTTTCATCGCCGTGCGGGGCTGTCCCGTTTCCGG
>NZ_LHZU01000083.1 GCF_001580995.1 Acetobacter senegalensis | reverse complement strand
AGTCATGATCTGGAGCGCTTGAATGTCGATTAGCCCTAGTATCCCGATCAGGACGTTTTTCTGAGCATTCCTGCGCTTCAACCTTATGTAAGGTGCGCACAGCGGACTGTCTCGGGAGGGGGGCTGCGAGACTTGGTGTGCTGCATCCTGTTTAAAAAGAGGCTTCAGTTCGGTCGTATGTCTCACTTGCAAAAGCAGGGGGCAGTTCTTGCGTCCAAAGAGCTTCTGGGGCTATATCCGTAAGAGATTTGGATACGAAAATATTTCCCACCATGATGCTTCCATACAGGAACACTACGCTGTGCAACGTGCTATAAAATGTGTTGTCCAGAAAGAGAGAAGAGTCCTCAGAATGTTTTATGATTTTAGGAAAAATTATGATTCTGATGAAAGAGGATTTCAACGCGATGAGATGACGAGTGCAGCCTTTTAGTGGCACGTTTATGCATTCTTGAGCGTGGGAAAATTCTTTTCATCCTTCCAGATGTAATGTCCTGAGCTGACGTGGAACGCCAACAAGATTACGTTTGATACGAACAAAGACGTTTGAAAAAGAGAGATAGATAAAATGAAGAAAAACGAGATTGTTTTCAAGAACGAACAATTCTCTTCTCCTCTTCAGGCGGGGAGTGTCAGTATTATCGTTCCAGTATATAATACAGAAAATTATGTTATTGAAACTCTGAACAGCCTTATGGGCGAAGAACAGGGCCGCCACGAAATTCTTGTTGTACATGATGGCGGAACTGACAACAGTTTAAATCTTGCTATTGAGTGGGCAAAGACTGTTGAAAACCCTGTTGCCATTATTGACCAGGCCAACGCGGGTCTTTCTCAAGCCCGAATGTCGGGTCTGTCATATGCACGTGGCGATTATATTGCCTTTCTCGACAGTGATGATGTGGTGACACCGGGTCTATACACCCGCATGGCGCGTTATGCCGCAGAGGAGCAGTGTGAGCTTGTGATCTGCCGAAGCGCGGTTTTTGATGACAGTAATAGCCATCTGAGTGACTTTTATGATGACTGGCTGTGGAATGATCTGTTGCAGAATGCTCCATCAAAAACAACATCGCTGAAAGACTCACCCATGTTGCTTCGGTTGGAGCCTAACGCCAATACACGGGTTATGAGCCGTGCATTCATGGTTGCAGAGGGAATTTGTTTTGAACAAGGGCTGATTTTTGAAGATCTGCCCCCTCATACTCACGAAATAGCGGCCGCCAGGCGCATCGGTCTTTTGAATGAAACTGGCTATCATTATCGGATTAACAGGCCTGGGAAAATCACACAGGAACGCAGTCAGCGCAGGTTCCATATTTTCAAAAGTGTTGAACTTGCAATTCAATATGGGAAGCAATATTCGATCGATAATGAAGCAGGCGCTGCACTTGTCAGTTTGATGACACGTATGATTATTTGGTGCGGAGAAAATGTGCTCCTCCCGCAAAGGCAGGAGTTTTTCACGCAGGCCTGTGAACTATATGCGACCATCCCTGAAGACTGGTTTGCAACGTATCATAGAGTTTTTTCTGAGAACCCATGGGAGATCAGACAGTCTCTTTTCCTGAAAAATAATGACCGTCTTGCTCTGGTTAAAGACACGCTTGCTGCGCACGAAAAAGAAGATGATGCCTCTTCTGAAGCCCAGTCCAGCCTGCTTGCCAGCGGGGACGCGCGTCCAGTCATACATCCCAAGCGATTGGTGGGAGCGGCCAAAAGGCGATTGGGCAATCTGATGAACAAAATGTCCAACATTTCCGGCTCCTGATAGCGAGAACAGGCTGATGATCCGTTTTTCCAATTTTCATAGTCATATTCGTAAAATACCACTTTCTGTTCCAGCGCATATTAGAGACGAGGATGTCGGGCGCTTGGAACATTCATGGTTCGGTCCACGTTTCTGTTCTCAGAAACGTAATGGTGTCGGATTGTTTGTTGGTGGTCGATCCGGGTTGGAATGTCTGCTTCACCTTCATTACGCTCCGGAAGCTTCTGTTTATGTGGTCGAGCCGGATTTTTTCCTTCGTGCATCCTTGACCGGCTTGTTTGGAACGGATCCTCGTGTTTCGATTTATGAAAGTCTGGATGCGTTTCTTGCCGCAGCAAAAGATGTTGAAACACTTGATTTCGTGCGGATTGATGATGCGTATTATCCGACTGTTTGGACTCTGATCAAACATTTTAGAATTAAAGCGCTCACGACAGAGATCCCATTTTCATGCAGCATTTATGATATTTCGGAACAATTACGTCCTCACGTCTCTTTTCTCTATCTTGCTCACGCGAGTGGACGTGGGCGGGGCTTTGATAAGCCTCAGCCTAAAATAGCTGTTTCTGTTATTGTGCCGGCTTATGGTGTTGCCGCTCAGCTTCCGCAATGTCTGGACAGTCTGGTTGAGCAGACATTGGAGCGGCTGGAAATTATTGTGGTGGATGATGGCTCTCCAGATGCCTGCGGAGAAATAGCCGACAGTTATGCCCAGAAATTTCCGGAGCGTGTTGTTGTTGTGCACAAGGCCAACGGAGGATGTGCTTCTGCGCGAAATGCAGGGATGGCCGTTGCACGTGGGCAGTTTATCGGGTTTGTGGACGGTGATGACTGGGTTACCCCAGACATGTATTCCGATCTGTACAAAATGGCTGTGGAAAATGCAGCAGATGTTGCCCAGGGAGGGTACTGCCTTGCATATGAAGGCGGCCTAATTGCCAATAGCAACGATATTTACGCAGGACGTGATGGCCTGTTTAAAAGATCTGGTATTGTTGATAATCCGCTCAGTCTGCTGACAGGCCAGCCTACTATCTGGCGGCGCATCTATGCGAAAGAACTTCTGACTGAAAACAAGATTATTTTTCCGGAACATATAAAACGTTTTGATGATCTTCCTTTTCAGTTTGAAGCTCTGAGCTTGGCAAGGCGCATTGTAACGACGGCGAAGGATTATTACTATTATAGGCAAGGAAGGCTAGGGCAGGATATCCTTGCAAAAGACGAGAAATTGTTTGTACATTTTGATATTTTTGATTACTTGAAGCCAAGAGTAACATCGCGAATGCGCAATGATGTTATTGAGCAGCTTATGATGGTTGAAGTGAACACCCACATATGGGCTCTGGGGCGATTGGATAGTAATCTTGTGGAAGATTATAAATCCCGTGCCATGCGGTCTCTGCATGATGGATACAAAATGCTTGCCCCTAAAGCACGCCGAAAAATCATGGAAAAAGTGAATACGGAAATAGAAAAAGCATCACGTCATTAATACCTAGGCGCTCTTGCTCTTTTCTTGGGAAGAAAAGAGCAAGAGCGGGGGCGAAGGCATCTGTCTAGATGGTTGTTCTTGAAACTTTTCTATAGGCTTGAGCCTTCTGGCACATAGTTTCGGTGGTCGGTATTTTCTCGGGAATAGAGAGCTGCGACATCTACCTGCGCCAGATGTCCTCACTATCTATCTGGCTTCCTACCTGTCACAAATGCGATTTTTTCTCACTCTCTTCTGAGTGGTTGTAACAACGAAATGGGTCTAAGGTTGTAGATCTAAATGTTTTGTTTGTCTGAAGAGGGTAGGTAATCTTATGAAAACCGGGTTTTTTGCAAAAACTGTAAAACAATATTCCTCTCTTGAAGAAAAAATAGAAGCTGTTGGATGGAATACGGGTAATATCGTGTTCACGAATTCAATAATAAATCTCCTGGAATGTGAAATTGTTTCAGAAGATGCAGAAGAGGAAACACTCAGTAATTTTGACCAATTTATTACGACAGAACTGATATGGTTGCGTGAAAATGTGCAGCCATGGCTTAGTTTAACAAAGCAATTGGAAAAGGCAGGAGATAAACCCCTTGTTCCGATTAGCATTGGCTTGCAGTCAAAATATTTTAAAAAAGACTTTTGTCTCCATCCGGAAATCATAAGCATATTAAAAGCAATGGAGGAGAAAACCTGTTTTGCAGTAAGAGGAATATATACATATGATATTTTATATAAAAACGGCATAAGGAATATGGAAGTAATTGGGTGTCCTTCATTATATCAGATCCCTCTCTACCAAAACTCATTTGATTTTCTAAAAGACTATAAATATGGAAAAGCTGTTTCCAATTTTCGGACATTTGATACGGATCTGACCGAAAAAGAATATAAAGTATTGAAATATCTAAGTAAAAATTGCGATGGATTTGTTGAGCAAACTTTTGATTACATACAAAATATAAATGGTTCAGATAGTGAGATAGATAAATGGATTGAGGACAGTAAAAGTATTTATTTTGATGTGGACACGTGGCTATTAAATAGCAAAAAATATAATTTTAGTATTGGGTCTCGGTTTCACGGGAACGTGATGGCAATTCTATCAGGTGTTCCTGCATTGTTTTTAGCTATTGATAGTAGAACAAAAGAGATGACTAATTTTTTTGATCTACCATCTCTTGAGTTTGAGGATTTCGATGAATACAGAACGATGGAATATTATAGGGATTCCACAAACTACGATAATTTTATAAAAAAATATAACTACAACACTCAAAACTTTATATCTTACTTAAGTAAGTGCAATATAAATATTTCTGAAAAATACAAAGAAAAATTCTCAAATTTTTTGCTTAAATAGTAAGAAAGGTATTGGCTGGTATAGAAAAATGAGGAGAGCGGGCGAGCAATATCTCTGTCGTATAAGTGGAGGGTTCTAAAAACCCTCTTTCGCCTGTATAAAAACCGTATCCCAATTGATATTGCTACTATTGGGAAAATAAAAATAGGGCTTTTTAGCCCCCAAGTTGAAAACGGCTTGCGTTTTGACTCATCATTGTCATGGGGTGAGTTATTCGATTTTACTATTTGATCTTGTTCTGGATACCATATCTGGAAAAGTCATAAACATAATTAGGGTAAGGCTACCCCAGCCAATATTTTTCCCGATGGCGAGCAACAACTTCGCTTGTCTCTCTTTGAGAGCATATCAAAAAGAACTATCAGGCCGTTCTTGATCGTTATCTCGAAGGAGAAGAGTTGTTGCCCTACCATTCTGTGGATGGATTTTCCTTCTTCGTGCGACTGTGAACGTCCTCAGCCCATGAAGGAATGATGCCGTGTTATAGGCAGCATTCCTCGACTAATAAGGCTTTATCCAGTCAAGCACAAACTCAACCAGGCCCCGTATCTACCCAGCCGATATTTCCGTCATCTCGGCGGAAGACCACGTTGATCTGTTGATTTTTGCGGTTTCGGAACAGAAGGATGGTGCTTGCTGCAAGGTCCAGTCGCATCACGGCTTCGCTGACGCTGAGGTGAGGGATGTCCGTGGTGTGTTCCGCGATTATAGCGGCGTATGTTTCCTGTTCCTCGGCTTCGTCTGTGGCGGCCTGTGTTTTATTGGCGTGTCCGTTTGCTTTGCCTTTTTTGTTCGGCGGAGGCTGTTGCAGGATATAGGAACGGCCTGTTTCGGGAATTGCATCACTCTTGGTGGCACGAGCGTGGGACGTTACGCGCCGATGGTAACGGCGCAGCCGTTTGGCAATATGCTCGGCAGCGTCATCAAACGCGGTATTGGCGTCCGCTGCTTCCCCTTCACCACGCAACGTAAGGCCACGGCCAGCATGGACATTGATATCGCACGTGAAAAAGGAACGCGCCTTGCTGAAGGTGACCTTGGCTTCCAGCGCCTTGTCAAAATACCGGTCCGCCAGATTGCCCATATGGGTATTGACGCGGTGCTTGAGTGCGTCAGACAGATCAATCTGTTTGCCGGAAACATGAATATGCATTCGGATGTCCTTCCTTGTCTGTTACAAGCAGGACCGTCGCGCCTGAATCATGAGCCACACGGTGCTGCGGCCTGTTTTCAGGCGCTGGCGGCTTTAACCGTCAATCATGCAGCCATGGAGTCTGCACGATCTGAAGTTTATTTGGGCACGCTCTCGCGGGTGTGTCCATTCTTTTGTTACAGATTTAATGCATCACCAAGGCTGACAGTTCCCTCGCCATTCCAATGATTATGCAGGCAGCGCAAAAAACTGCTGATGTGGGGTTGCTGCCCACAACGGCTACCGCGTACAAACGAAGCAGAGTTGCAAGCCAGACAAGGACATCATGCTTTTACGTTCAAGCCCACCTGCCAATATGCCTAAAATGCGTCGTAGCTGGCGGGCCAAACTTGTCGTGCTTGGTGTTCTGGCCACAGGCTACGGTGCCTTCATGTGGCATATGATGCACAGCAAGCCACCCGTTATTATGGAACGGGTGCTTATTCCGGTGGATGTGGTGAAAGAGAAAAAGCAGGCCGAGCCGCCTGCGCCTCCCGTGCCGCCTATCCCGTTGATACAGCCTCCACACGTGGATCTTCCGCCGCCGGTTATCCATCGCTAAGCATTTCCGCCGTCTGGGCAATGTTGCGATGGGTTAGCGGTCAAGTGTCGAGCACCTGTTGAAAATCATGCTGTCCTACGTGGGGTAGAAGCATGATAGGGCCTGGAGAAAAAGCATAGTCGGGTGGTTTCCCGCCCCTAGAGGCTTCTGTTCCTCATCATTTTTACGGAAACGGCCACCATTCGGGCGGGCAGGGCTTTTGGGGTCGGAATACATACCTGCCAGAGAAAGGCATGCAGGAAGCCCGTTGCAGGCCAGAGCGATCCAGCAGGTTTTGCAAGCAGCTTCCCTGACTATTACAGCGAGAAGCTTTCCCCCAGATAGACGCGGCGGACGTCTTCATGGGCCACAATTTCTTCTGGCACGCCCTGCATCAGCACCTGCCCACTATGCATGATATAGGCACGGTCAATGACCTCAAGTGTTTCGCGCACGTTGTGGTCTGTAATCAGCACGCCAATGCCACGGTCTTTCAGGTGGGACACAAGGTCACGAATTTCGCCCACGGCAATGGGGTCAATACCGGCCAAAGGTTCGTCCAGCAGGATGTAATGCGGCTGGCTGGCAAGCGCACGCGCAATTTCCAGACGCCGACGTTCCCCGCCCGAGAGCGCCAGAGAAGGAGAGCGACGAAGGTGAGAAATACCGAATTCGCTCAGAAGGCCATCCAGCATCACTTCCCGTTTGTCCGGGTCCTGCTCCACCACTTCCAGAGCCGCCATAATGTTCTGCTCAACATTCAGGCCACGGAAAATGCTGGCCTCCTGCGGTAGATAGCCAATGCCCAGCCGCGCCCGACGATACATGGGCAACTGCGTAATATCGGCTCCGTCCAGCGTGATGGAGCCTGTATCTGGCTGCACAAGGCCCACAATCATGTAGAAGCTGGTGGTTTTCCCGGCCCCGTTTGGCCCCAGCAGACCAACGGCTTCACCCCGATGCACTTCAATGGAGACGTTCTTCACCACCTCGCGCTTCTTGTAGGATTTGCCTATTCCGTGCGCAAAGAGCCCGTGCCCCGGTTTGTGCTGGGCATTCAAGAAAGCCGGTTCCGGCCCGATGATGCGTTCTTCCACTGTTTCTTCAGCGGTCCAGGTAATTTCCTGAGTCATCCTTATTTCCTGTCTGACCCATCGCCGTTATTGGGCACCACAACCCCGCTTACCCGGCTGCCGGGGTGTTCGGTCATGGTGGCTAGGCCTGTATGCATATTGATAATGGCGGCCGCACCCTGGATCTGGTTGGCACCACGGGTGATATGCACGTTCCCCACAATCCGCGCAATGCCTGTATCCGGCACGTAAACACCCCGATCCCCGGTTACGATTTCCGTCTGTGTTCTGACCCAGACATGGCCAAATGCGTTCACTTTTTCCAGCTTGCCGGAGCCGTTGCTCAGTGGATCACCGGACGTCTGTTTACCAGCATCCTGCTGCCCATTCTGGGGTTGAGCGGTGTTATCAGGTGGCGCGCTGTACCCTACAAGCACATCCGCCCGAATCTGGCGTCCATCATTGGTGGTAACGGTGGCATTGCCGCGCCCGATGGAAATGCGCTGCTGGGAATAATATTCCATGGAATCACGTGCTGTCAGCAGATCCTGTGGGGTCACCAGTTTCATGGCTTTCCCGTTCATGACCAGCACAGCCTGATCCATGTCATAGACCGCCTTATCCCCCCAGGCCTGATCGGTCTGAGTGTAGATATGTACGTGCCCAATGGCCTCCAGCCGATAGATTTCATTCGCACCGGAAGAGTCTGGATCACCACCTGCGGCGGGTTGGCCTGACGCGGGTGGAGCGGCAGGGGGCGTGCCTGCCGTTGTATTGGCTGATGCGGGAGGCTTCTGGTCTGTCCCGGCATCAGGGCCGGGGGCGGGGCCATCGGGTGCGGTTTTTTTGCGATAATAGGCAATCAGCTTATCGGCCGTTACCGTAACATCGCCACGGATGGCTTTTGCCTGATCATAGGCAGTGACTTTTTTCTGGTTCTGGTCCCAGTCAAATCCTCCTACGGCGGTAACAGTAATCTGGCCACCGTGCGAGAGATCAATGGACTGGGCGTAGGCCATACCCGGCAGAAGGGTTGCCAGCAGAACAGCACCGAATGCCAGAGGAGAATAGCGAGGCAGCTGAAAGGGGGCGGCCTTCAGGCGCACCAAAGCAACAGACGGCATAATCAGGATGCTTTCCCATCAGCGGGATGACTACCGCGATCATCATTCAGGATAAGGCGGCCCGGCCCACGAAACTGGGCAATGCCTTCATGCTGGGAGAGCAGGTAGCCTTTTGCGTCCAGCACGCCAAATGGCCCTTCCGCCCGTACCCAGGAATCCGATGCAATAATGCTACGTTTGATATCAATATCCGCTACCGGACTATGCATCATCAGGCCATCATCACGATACAGGGTTACTTCTCCTGTCAGATCAAGAATATCCGCGTGCTGCATGTATACGCCTTTTTGTGAGCGCACCAGAATCCAGTCTCCGCCCTGTGTCAGAATATCGGCGGCGGGGTTGGTCAGGTCCATCCGTTCCGGGTTGACCTGATGCGCGCTGTCTGATGTCACCATGAAGGGGCGGTTGTGTTCGTCTACCCCTCTGTAGGTGGCGCCCACCAGATTGCCACTTTCAATCTTCACCTTGGAAATTTCCCGAATGGCGGCGCTGTTGGCGTTGATCAGCCGGTCCACCTCCGGCCAGACGGCAATGGAACTCAGCAGCAGCAGGGCGGTGGCGGGCAGAACCCATTTGGCCCAGCGCAACAGGGTGCGGCGGCGGGCAAGTGTTCCGGCATCAGGCGCAACCCGGCGCTGTTGGGCAGGCGCCAGCCGCTCGCGCTGCTGGCGAATGGTTTCTTCCGAACGGGCAAAATCATCCCGCTGGGGGGATTTTCTGGGCGGTTCTGTCATCCCACACCGGCCCGCAAAAGGTCATGCACGTGCACCACGCCCAAAGGCTTACCCTCGGCATTCAGCACAAACAGGGAGGTAATGGGTCGGTCACGCTCGTTCATCAGGCGCAGGGCGTCCGCCGCAAAAACATCAGGCCCGATGGTGAGCGGAGTGCGGTTCATGACATCCTTTGCCTGCGTGATGGTAAGATCAAGGTCCAACGCCCGGCGCAGGTCGCCATCCGTGATCAGCCCCGCCAGCTTGCCATTATGGTCCAGAATACCAATGCAGCCTAGGGCTTTGCATGTCATTTCCACAATCACGTCCCGCATGGGCGTATTTTCCTGCCCGATTGGCAGGGAATTGCCGGTCCGCATGAGATCCTGCACGGTGCGCAACCGCATGCCCAGCCGCCCGCCAGGATGAAAATTCCCGAAATCGTTCGCCGTAAAGCCCCGTTGCTGGAGCAGTGCAACGGCCAGCGCATCGCCCAGGGCAAGCTGCATGATGGTGCTGGTGGTTGGGGCCAGCCCCATGGGGCAGGCTTCCGGCATGGAGGGGAGGGTGAGCGCAATATCGGCTGCCGTGGCCAGCGTGGAGGTTGCTCTGCTGGTAACGGCCAGCAAAGGCAGTTTGCAGCGGCGGGTGTGGGCGGCAATATCGCCCAGTTCCGTAGTTTCACCTGAATTGGAAAAGGCCAGAACGGCGTCACCATTCTGCACCATGCCCAGATCCCCATGGGAGGCTTCAGCCGGATGCACAAACAGGGCTGGGGTGCCGGTAGAAGCCAGTGTGGCCTGCACCTTGCGCGCAATATGCCCGGATTTGCCAATGCCCGTTACAACCAGCCGTCCCGGTAGAGTACTGATAAGTGCCACCGCCTGCGCAAATGCGCGCCCAAGGCTGTTTGGGTTCTGCAGGGCCTGTTCCAGCGCATCCAGCCCGGCGCGTTCTGCCCGCAAAACGGCCACAGCATTTGCTGTCAGCGTGGCTTGCTGGCGTGCTGCGGTTGGGGAGGCGTGTTCCGAGGCGAGAAGCTCTGTCATGCGTCAGGAGGTCCGGGTTAAAACGGGTTAAGACCGGTGAGAAAATATATCTGGGTCTTCATACCCCAGAAGATCAAGCTGGGCACGGGCGGGCAGAAAATTGTAACAGGCCTGCGCCAGTTCCCGCCGACCTTCCCGCTGGAGAAGGGCATCCATCTTCTCCCAAAGTGCATGCAGATACAGAACATCGGACGCCGCATAGGCCAGTTGTTCGGGCTTGAGGTCAGGCGCACCCCAGTCAGAGGTCTGCTGATGCTTGCTCATTTCCACCCCCAGCAGTTCCCGGCACAGAGCGGCCAGGCCATGCCGATCTGTAAAGGTGCGAACAAGGCGCGCGGCAATTTTGGTGCACACCACAGGACTGACCGTAATGCCCAGCGCATGCTGGAGAATGGCGACATCAAATCGTGCGAAATGCATGATTTTGGTCACGCTCGGGTCGGCCAGAATTTTTTTCAGGTTGGGACAGTCATATCCCGTTCCGCCCAGAGAAGGAGGGATAAGCTGCACAAGATGAGCAGTGCCATCTCCGGCGGAAAGCTGCACAAGGCAGAGCCTGTCACGATAAGGCTTAAGGCCCATGGTTTCCGTATCAACGGCCACGGAGCCAGAGAACGTCACGTCATCCGGCAGGTCGTTCCGATGTAATGTAATGGCACCTTCGGACGGGGGCCGGGATGAGGTCATGACCCGCTCCATATCTTTCTGTTAATCTGGCCAGAGCGATACCGCCGAGGGAAGGGATTGTCCATTCTGGCGCTCCTGCATCCTGTTTCAGGCGATTTGATGGTGAGTGCAGGATACTCTTTGTCATGATTTCTTTTGGAGAGGCTTCGTTTCGTGCTGGTTGGAGAGTCTGAAAAAATCAGCATATAGTAATTCATGTTTGTTTATAAGCATTATGAAAATAATTAACCGGAAATCAATGAAATAAAGATGTGGTCAATAAGTAGTTTGTATTGTTCTGTGGAGTTATTGATTTGCATGTTTTCATGAAATAAAATGACTCTCTTTTCCTTTACGTATTTTTGAACTTATGTCACATAAGCGCGCTATCTTTAATCATTAAGTTGAAGCGAAAAGTTGCTTTTCTTGCAAACAGGAAAGGCCGCTTGGCGTTGAGTTGGGTGTTGCGCAAGCCGGAGGCGCCGCACCCACGATAAATTTTGGAGGAAGAAAACCTTATGCAGGATTCTGGCACGGCGCATGCCCATTTTGGATGGTTCAAGCGCCGCAGGCAGATGAAGCCCGATGATATTACCGTGGTGGATAGCGATATGCTGAAACGTGCCGTAGGAGCAGCGGCTCTGGGCAACGCCATGGAATGGTTTGATTTTGGGGTTTATGGCTACATTGCCGTCACATTGGGGCGTGTGTTTTTTCCGTCCAATGATCCCACCGCCCAGCTTATGGCAACATTTGCAACGTTTACGGTCGCGTTTCTGGTGCGGCCTGTGGGGGGCATGGTGTTCGGCCCGCTGGGGGACCGGTATGGGCGGCAGAAAGTGCTGGCATTCACCATGGTTCTCATGGCGCTGGGCACGTTTTCCATCGGGCTTATTCCTTCCTATCACAGCATCGGGTTAGGGGCTCCGGCGCTCTTGCTTCTGGCGCGGCTTGTGCAGGGGTTTTCTACAGGTGGCGAATATGGTGGTGCTGCCACCTTTATTGCTGAATATTCCACGGACCGCAGGCGGGGCCTGATGGGAAGCTGGCTGGAGTTCGGCACTCTGGCTGGATACGTGGCCGGAGCGGGTACGGTAACCGCCCTTCAACTGGGGCTTGAAGAAAGCCAGATGCTGGCGTGGGGCTGGCGTATTCCGTTTCTGGTGGCGGGGCCGTTGGGGCTTCTGGGGCTGTATATGCGCATGAAGCTGGAAGAAACTCCGGCCTTCCAGGCGTATGCGGAGCAGGCCGAAAGCCGCGAGCATGACAAACCCGGCTGGACGGAACTGCTGCGTGTACATTGGCCACAATTGCTGAAATGCGTGGGGCTGGTGCTGGTCTTCAACGTAACGGATTACATGCTGCTGACCTACATGCCCAGTTATCTGAGTGTGACGCTTGGTTACCCGGAAAGCAAAGGCCTGTTGCTGATCATTATTGTCATGCTGATCATGATGCCGCTGAACGTGGTGGGTGGTCTCTTTAGTGACAGATTGGGGCGCAGGCCCATGATCATCGGGGCCTGTCTGGCGATCCTGCTGTTGGCTGTTCCCTCACTTCTGTTGGTGCGGAGCCACAATAATATTCTTATTTTTCTTGGTCTTATGCTTCTTGGGCTTTCTCTGGTGTGTTTTACCAGTTCCATGCCCTCAACGCTGCCAGCTCTGTTTTATACGCCCGTGCGCTACACGGCGCTCTCTGTTGCTTTCAACCTCTCCGTTTCCCTGTTTGGGGGCACAACACCGCTGGTTACAGCGTGGCTGGTGCGCACAACCGGGGATTTGATGATGCCTGCCTATTATCTGATGGGGGCAGCCGTTATTGGCATCCTGACCATGTTGACCGTGCGTGAGACAGCACGCATGCCTTTGCGTGGCTCTCCGCCTGCCGTGGCGACAGAGGCAGAAGTCAAAGCCATTCTTTCCGGGGACCACCCGATTACGGTTGATACCACCTTGCCGCCTCTGCCCTGAAGGAGGGCGGTGAGCAGAAGAAAAATGGAAATCTGAGCGGGAAGCCCAGCCGTGGCTGGAGGGAGAGATCAAATGACAGTTCCACGCGTTGGGTGCGGTGCGGCCATCCTGCGGGAGGGCAAACTGCTTTTGGTCCAGCGGCGGCGGAACCCGGAAGCGCATCATTGGGGGCTGCCGGGTGGGAAGGTTGATCCGTTTGAAACAGTGCCCGCAGCCGTAGCCCGTGAAATTCAGGAAGAAATCGGGTTGAGCATCACGCCACAGACGCTTTTATGCGTGGTGGACCAGATAGATCAGGCACAGGGGCAGCATTGGGTTGCCCCTGTCTATCTGGTGGAAGAATGGCGCGGTGAACCCACGGTGCGGGAGCCGGAGGCACTGGCAGCAGTAGGCTGGTTTGCGCTGGATGCTCTGCCTGCTCCGTTGACGGAGGCTACGCAGCAGGCCTTGCGTGCGTTGGCCGAGCGTCGGGCATGTTTGCAAAACCAGCGGCAAAAGGGATAGCCCCGCAACCGGAACATGCGGTAGGGGAGGGGAAAGAGTGAGAGAGATCAAAGGTTCTTATGCGTAATCCCCGTTCCGGTCGTTCGTCCCGTCATCAGCGCAACCAGTCCTCTGGCGGACGGGAAGGGGGCGGCGCACCAGCCGGGAGCTGCTGGTTGTTCGGCACGCATGCCGTTGCGGCGGCGCTGGCTAATCCTCGTCGTGTCTTTCAGCGTCTGCTGGTGACGGAGGGCGATCACCCCGCTCTGCTTGCCGCGCGTGAGGCCGGAGCCAGACTGACTATTGAGCCCGAGCTTGCGCAGCGCGCCAAACTGGATGAGCTTCTGGGGGCGGAGGCCGTGCATCAGGGCGTGGCTGCGCTGGTCAAGCTGCTGCCAAATCTTACACTTGATGAGGCACTGGAACGGCCGGGGCCAGTGCTGGTGCTGGATCAGGTGACAGACCCGCGCAATGTGGGGGCCATTCTACGCTCTGCCGCAGCCTTTGGGGCCGCCTGCCTTGTGGTGCAGGATCGCAACGCACCGGAAGAAACCGCCGTGCTGGCCAAAGCTGCTTCAGGAGCACTGGAAACCGTGCCCATGGTGCGGGAAGTCAATCTGTCCCGTGCGATTGAAGCCTTGCAGAAAGGCGGGTGCTGGACCGTGGGGCTGGATGCTGGCGGCGGCTTGCTGGACGGTCCTTCTTTTGAAGGCCGCCGTGTGGCGCTGGTCTTAGGGGCGGAAGGCAAGGGCCTGCGCCGCCTGACGCGCGAAAGCTGTGATGAAATTGCCGGGCTGTATATGCCCGGTGATATGGAAAGCCTGAATGTTTCTGTCGCGGCGGCGGTGGGCCTTTATGAGTTGGCCCGCGTGCGCATGCCCAGCACATACCAGCCCGCAGCAACAAAAAAGCCAACGTAATAGCCAATATCGGCCCCATTCAGCCATTTTGCGACGGGGCCGGTATAGAGCGTACTGCTTGAAAAGAGCAGGATGGTCAGCACGGCGGTCACGGAAAAAATGGTGGCCCCGTATGTCCAGCCGGGTGGAACCGGATGCACCGTGTGGTCTCCGCAATACCAGTCCGCCAGCACAATGCCGATCCACGGTGCAATCCAGTACATGGTGACCATCAGATAATCTGTGTAAAGCGTGGTGTAGCGGCCCGCGCCTGCTACAGCGAGCACGTAGCCCAGTACGGCGGTAAGAATGGCGGCGGCCACGCGGGGCACATGCAGGCCCGCGGAAATCAGGCTGTAACTGGCAGTGTTATCATTGAACGAATTGCCGGTGATGGAAGACAGCGCAATGGCTGCCAGCGCCACAGCCCCCAGAGGCCCCATGGCCTGCTGAAGCGAGGCAATAACGGCGGTGGGCGATGGGTCCGCCACGCTGCCCGCCGT
>NZ_LHZU01000030.1 GCF_001580995.1 Acetobacter senegalensis | reverse complement strand
ATACCAATTTGTTTTTGCTATGACCCATGAGCCCAGTCGCGCAATCCGAGGGACATAATGCGCCATGGCTGCTCGGTGAGCTGGTTCCACGCATGGCAGGCGATATCGACGATATCGTCATAGGTTCTGAAGATTCTGTTTGAGAGCCATGTATTGCGCATAAACTGCCAGACGTTTTCCACAGGATTGAGTTCGGGAGAGCGTGGCGGGAGCGGCATGATGGTGATGTTGGGGGGAACCGTCAGTTTCAGACTGGTATGCCATGCTGCCTGATCCAGGATGAGGACGGCGTGACTTTGCGGTGCAACGACCTGGGCGATTTCCTTGAGATGGAAATTCATCGCATGAATGTTGCACACGGGGAGAACAAGAGCAGCCCCTTTTCCCTGAGCGGGGCAGATTGCCCCGAAAATCCAGGCGGATCGGGTCCTTAGGTCGGCTGTCGCCCGGGGGCGGGTTCCCCGCTTCGCCCAGCGCCGTGTCAGCTTCGTTTTCTGGCCGATCCTTGCTTCATCCGCCCACCACAGTTCGATATTTTCTCCGGGGTGACAGGCGCTGATTGCGGCAAGGGCATCAGGAAAATCTTTTTAAAAATGTCCTGGGCATCCGGGTTCTGGGCATAATGCCGGGGGCGTGGCGTCAGCAGACGAAAATTCTCACTGCGGACAATCCTGCTCAACCAGGAAACAGACAGGCTGACCCCGTGCTCTTCATGAAGCCAGGCGCACAGATCACGCAATCGCCAGCGCACCACGCCATGAGCCGAAGGAATGGGACCGTCTTCAATCCGCTGCGCCAGAGCCTCCATGACGGAAGGTGTGATGCGGCCGGCAGCACCCCCACCATGACGATCAATCAGCCCCGCAGGCCCTTGCGCGTTAAAGCGCAAAACCCAGTCCCGAACGATCTGTCGATCCGTTCCCGCAAGACGGGCCGCCTCGCCACGCGTTGCCCCGTCATAAATCGCGGCAAGCGCCAGAAGGCGCCGCGACTGGGCCGCATGTCTGCTTCGTCGCGCCAGACCTCGCATGCTCGCTGCATCATAATCTTCTCGGAGTGCGACCGCCTTGCTCATCAGGGATACCTTCCTTCAATGACGGTATCCTGTGAATCACAATTCAACGCCTATGTGTACCCCCCCTGAGTCACAGCCAAAACAAATTGGTAT
>NZ_LHZU01000110.1 GCF_001580995.1 Acetobacter senegalensis | reverse complement strand
ATGTGTACCCCCCCTGAGTCACAGCCAAAACAAATTGGTATCAGGCCGAAGCTGATAGCCAATCTGCGCATTGGCAACAACGTAGCTCCCCTGTGTCACCGTGCGGGAGGTTCCAAAAGTGCCACTTTGCGCCGTCAGGCCGCCACCAACGCTCCACACATTGCGCGTTGCCTCCGGCGGGGCAAAACGATAATGGGTCCAGAGTTTGAACAGATGCTTGGGTGAGTTGGGGGTATAAGCCTGCCCGACCAGAGAGGCCGTGCTGTCTTTCAGAATAACGTTATCATTGTAGGTGTAGCTGGCATTGATATCCCACCCCGGCAGCAGGCGGCCTATCATTTCCACTTCCGCCCCCTGACTGCGCACCTTGCCTGCGGCCCTGTAACAGGTGCTGGTACCAGAACGACCGCAAATGGGATCCTGATCACCGTCTTCAATCGCCTTATTCCGCTCAACCACCCGATACCCGGCAACGGTCACATTCAGGTTGCGGTGGAAGAAATTCCCTTTCAGCCCTCCTTCAATCTGCTGCCCCAGCACGGGCTTCAAACGCCCGGACAGGCTATAGGCAGACTGGGGTGAAAACGTATCCGTAAAGCTGACATAGGCGGTAAGGTTGGGCACAAAATGCCACACCAGCCCCAGATACGGCGTTGGCACCGCGTTGTTTTTCTGACTGATAACATAAGGCGTGTTTTGCGAGATATTTTTATACTTATACTCGTAAAAACTAAGCCGACCGCCCATCAGCAACTCTAGCGACGGCAACAGATGAATACGGGCTGATCCGTACACACCGCCCTGCTTTGTCGGCTCCCGATACTTGGTCGTGATATCCGGCTGGATCGTGCTTGAAATGGCAGGCGAGAAAATATCCAGTCCTGCCAGAGATGTATCCGTCCGCCATGATCGCGTTGCGCCACCGTCCACCGTCAGATCAGAATCATAATTGCCGCCAATCAGCAGATCTATCTTATGGTGCAGCACACGTACGGGGCCGGTAAAATACAGGTCCGCACCGTCATACTGATCCTGAATTAACGAGTTGGCGACAACAAAGTTACCGCGCTTCTGTGCCGTGACGGCACTGCTCAGATAGGTGTAATGCAGGGGATTATCTGTCATCCGGTGGCGGCCACTCAGCCGGGCGCGCCAGCCTCCGCCAAAGCGGTGTTCAAGTTCGCCGCCCAGTTCGTACATGGGAGAACTGGTGCGCCCCCAGTCCGCCCCCACAAAACTGTTCCGGCTCAGATGCAGATCACTGCCATCCGCAGCACGGGGCAGGCCCATAAAGCGGGTGGTATCGTTTTTCTGCCCCATCGCCACCAGAGACACGGTGGTATGGTCAGTCTCATGCACATCAATATCCGCATACGCGGTCCAGCGCCGGTCATGCGCTTTCTGATAGAAATAGTCACGATCCGTGCCCGCCAGAACCAACCGGCCCGTGACACGCTTTGACGCCGTCAGGGGGCCTGTCACATCTGCATCGGCATGGAGGTTGTTCCATGACCCACCACTAAAAGAACCTTGCGCCTTAAAATGATCAAGCGGACGCTTGCGTACAAAATTCACACTGCCGCCGGGAGGGGCTGATCCCTGAAACATGCCGTTGGGGCCACGCAGAACTTCAAGCCGATCATAAATTGCCACATCAAACTGCTGGCTTATTTGCAAGCCACCTGTTGAGGGCACGCCATCAAACTGAGGGGTCAGCGTATAACCGCGTGCCGTTATCCCTGCAGTGCCATCACCATACAGGTTCACATTCACGCCCGGCACCTGCTTGAGCGCATCATCCACAGTATTCAGGTTCTGGTCACGCATCTGCTGACGGCTGAGAACGGAAACCGACTGCGGAATATCATCCAGACGCAACAGCATCTTGCCCATGGAAACGGCTTTTACAACGTAACTACCGGTGCCATCCGTTGTGGCGTTTTTGTGCCGCTCCCCCTGCACCACCAGATTTTCCACACTGTTGGGCACGTCGCTCTCGGCGGTTTGCTCCTGGCTTTTCTTTTTGGCGTCTTCATCCGTATCGGCCGCCTGTGCCGCCATAACAGGCAGGCCAGTGGCCATACTCCACAGAAAAACACCATAATGGCACGCCTTGCGCGCCGTCAGTTTCTGCCTCTCCTGTTGTGCCGTCTGTGCCGCCGACCGTTTGAGTGCCACCGTGCCCCTGCTTTCTTTTAGTGAATGAGAATTATTCTCATATAACATTTTTGTGACAAATAGCAACAACAACACGTCTTGCTCCGATTTTTTCTCCTCACTCCGTCCCCACTTCGTGCCGTGCAAACATTGCCGCCCTCGCGGTGGAGCGTCATAAAGCGGCTATGCCAACGTCACCTCACTCTCAGGATCTCTTTTCTCTGGCTGATGGCCTTCCCGTGCAGGAAGCGCTGCCGGGCCTTTACGCCGCCCTCACGCGGGAACCGTCTGACACGCATCCTCCCTCCGCCATTCTGGTGGCGCCTCCGGGGGCGGGTAAAACCACAACCGTGCCGCCGGTTCTGGCGCAGGCTCCGTGGCGGGCTGAGGCAGATCGCATCATCATGCTGGAACCACGCAGGCTTGCGGCCCGCGCCGCAGCGCAACGCATTGCCGCGCTGATGGGTGAAGAGGTCGGCGGCTTTGTGGGCTATCGCACTCGGCTGGATGCCGCCATATCCGCCCGCACCCGCATTGAAGTGCTTACGGAAGGCTTGTTCCTGCGTCGCCTGCTGGGTGACCCCATGCTGGAAAATGTGGCCTGCGTGATCGTGGATGAAGTGCATGAACGGTCTTTGGAAGCAGACCTCGCCCTTGCCTTCTGCCTGGATCTGCAACGTACATTGCGGCCAGATCTGCGTCTTGTCGCCATGTCCGCCACAGCGGAAACGGAACGGCTGGCCGCCCTGATGAATGCACCGGTGCTCACCAGTGAGGGACGCATGTTCCCCCTGACGGTGCAGCACGCCAAGCGCGATATTCCCCACATACGTGATCTGACAAACGTGACCGCCGCCGCCGTGCGGCAGGCGCTGGCGGACACGGAAGGCGATATTCTGGTTTTTCTGCCCGGCACGGGCGAAATCCGGCGCACCATGCAGCTTCTGGATGGCTGCGCAGCCACCGTTCTGCCCCTGCATGGCGAACTCCCCCCAGCCGAACAGGCCCGCGTGCTGCGCCCCGGCGCGGAAGGAGAACGGCGCGTGATTCTGGCCACCTCCATTGCTGAAACATCTCTGACCGTTCCGGGCGTGCGTGTGGTTATTGACGGCGGTTTCAGACGGGCACCGCGCTTTGACGCCGGGGCCGGGCTGTCCCGCCTTGAAACGGTGCGCATTTCCAAAGCTGCGGCCCGTCAGCGCGCAGGCCGCGCGGGGCGAGAAGCCCCCGGCACCGCTATCTGTTTATGGACAACTGCCACAGAGCGCGGTCTGCCCCAACATGATCGCCCGGAAATTCTGGAAGCCGATCTGGCGGATTTTGTGCTGGCAACAGCGCTGTGGGCCGATAGCGTGGGGGAAAATGACGCCCCCCTCCCTCTGCCAGATCAACCTCCCGGCAGCGCCGTAGCGGCAGCGCGGGAGCTCTTGACCATGCTCGGCGCACTGGATGACGCCGGTAAAATTACAAAACTTGGGCGCAATATGGCCGCTTTGGGCACGCACCCGCGTCTGGCCGCCATGATGCTGGCGGCCAATACAGAAGAAGAAGCCGCGCTGGCTGCTGACCTTGCCGCCCTGCTTGAAGAGCGTGACCCACTGCGCCCCCGTGCTGCTGGCCGTGCTGGCCCTCCGCCCATTCCTCCGGCTGATATTTCTCTGCGCCTGGACCTGATAGCAGGTGGAGATCACCCCGATGCAGACCGGGGCGCATTGGCCCGCATTCGGCAGGCAGCCGCCCGCTTCCGCCTGCGGCTTGGGTTGAAAGCCCGACACCCGGCGGGCGGAGACCCAGCCGCCCTGCTGGCCGCAGGCTTTCCTGATCGCATTGCCCTCTCGCGCGGGGAGGCCGGCACTTTCCGGCTTTCCAGCGGGACCAATGCCCGCCTGCGCCGTGATGACACTTTGGCAGAGAAAAAGCTGCTGGCGGTGGCCAGTCTGCACCTGCGCACTTCAGCCGAAATCCGGATGGCCGCGCCACTCGACCTCAACGCATTGCCGTCGGCCTTGCTGGACCGCACGAAGGAACAGGTTGAAACTTCGCTTGATTCCGTATCGGGCAATATTCTCGCACGTCGCCGCACCCGTATTGGCTGCCTTGTCCTGCGGGACCGCACGGAAAAGGTGCAGAGCGGAGACGCCAGCGCGCTGTTGCTAGCCCAAGCCAAGGCATCCCCCGAAACCGCACTTGAATGGAATGATTCCGCACGCCAGCTTCAAGCCCGCGTGGAATGGGCGCGCACCCTGCCCGGCGGCACGCACGGGGTGGAAGAAGACTGGCCGGAATTTTCAGCCAGCGCACTGGCTACAAGCATGGAGGATTGGCTGGCGCCTTGGCTGGAAGGACTTTCTTCCCTCACGGACCTCAAAGGGCTGGACCTGACCACCCTGCTCCGCAACCATCTGGGTTACGCCCGCACTCATTGGCTGGATACCCACCTGCCCGCAAGCCTGCCTTTTCCCGGGGGCTCAGCCAAGGTGGATTACACTCAGCCCGTTCCGGTAGCCGAGGCACGGGCGCAGGTGTTCTACGGCACGGACAAAACACCCCAACTTGCGGGTGGACGTGTGCCGCTGCGTCTGGCGTTGCTTTCTCCCGCAGGCAGGCCTCAGGCCATCACGGCGGATCTAGCCGGGTTCTGGCAAAGGGGATGGGCAGACATGCGGCGCGATATGCGCGGCCGCTACCCCCGGCACGAATGGCCCGAAAACCCGGCCCTTGCCCCCGCAAAACCACGCACACCAAAGCGATAATGCTGCCAGTGACGAGTGATGTTTTCATGACATTTCATGCGGTTTTGTTACAACAAGAACACATCACCATTGCGTCAGAGCAGGAAACAAGGGCAGAAGTAACCATGATTGGAAACCTGACCACGGCACGATGAAGACACTCCTGCGCAGCCTGCCTGTTCTTGCTGCCACCTGCCTGCCCGCAATACCGAGCATAGCAGGCACTGCCCAGGCGCAACCTCTGCCCACCTTTGCACCTGCAGTCCCGTTGGTCGCCCCGCCCGGCCCCACTTCCTTTGCGCCCTTGGTGCGCAAGGTTGTGCCTGCGGTTGTCAATATTGCCGTCACGCGGGATTCCGATTCTGACAAACGAAAAAAACTGCCTTCAGCCGTAAAAGGCACACCGTTAGAACGCCGCTTCCGTGAACGGATGCGCAAGCATGGCGATGAAGTGCTGGGCGCGGGTTCAGGCTTTATCCTTGACCCATCCGGCGTAATCGTCACCAACGGGCATGTGGTGGAAGATGCAGACAAAATCACCGTCGCCCTTGTGGACGGCAAGGAATACACCGCCCAGCTTCTTGGTATTGATACCCTGACGGACATTGCCGTCATCAAGATTCAAAGCAACTCCCCCCTGCCTTACGTGCAGTGGGGTGACAGCCGCCTTGTGCAGGTGGGGGACTGGATTGTTGCAGCCGGCAACCCCTTCGGTCTGGGCTCATCCGTTACGGCGGGCATTGTCTCCGCACGCGGGCGGGACATCGGCACCGGGCCATTTGATGATTTCCTTCAGCTTGATGCGCCCATCAACCCCGGCAACTCCGGCGGCCCCACCTTCAATCTGGCCGGGCAGGTGATTGCGCTGAATACCGCCATTGTCTCCCCGACCGGAGGCTCCGTAGGGCTTGGATTTTCCATTCCGTCCGAAATTGTCATCCCCATTGTCAACTCGCTCTGGCATGATGGCCACCTTGACCGGGGCTGGCTTGGCGCCACGCTGGAGGACATCATCACCCATAACGGCGCCTTGGTGGCAGAAGTGGACCGCAACGGCCCCGCCGCACATGGGGGTTTGAAAAAAGGTGACATCATTACCGCCATGGCGGGCGAACATATGGATACGGCCCGCAGCATGATTCGCGCCATTGCCGCTGCCCGCCCTAACAGTGACCTTCAGGTTACCGTACAGCGTAAAAACCAGCCGGTGGTGCTGACAGTGCATATTGGCCGCCGCCCACGCTCGGAAGACTGAGTCGCCTCTTCCCGCTTTTACCAAATGGTCAAAAAAATCTGGTCCCATAACCCTCTGCACACATGTCGAGGCAATTTTCGCGCGCTCAAAATCTCAAAAATTGCTGTTCTATTCATCTAGATTTCATCACAGATCTCTTTTGATTCAACCCTGACACAAAGAGGGCACGATCAAGGCGCCCTGTTTCATCTTTGCAACAGGGTGCAGCTTTTATCTTTCTGCATACCTAACGTGTGTTGACTGAATGGCTGATCTCTTCCTAAATTTCAGAACGTTGCACATCAAAACTGAATGTACTTTATATGGAGCAGGCAGGTATTGCCTGAGAACTTTTTCGCGTCTTCCGTCCTTCCGCAAAGTCATACTTTCCTCTGGACAGGAAGCATACAGTATTCCCTCTCCTCAATATTATACGCTCTGTTCTGATGCGCGAAGAAAAACAACTCAATAACGTAACGTAAACCCGCTACAAGCTCGGGAGACAGACTATATGGGCGTGTACCCTCTGAGCCACGAGCCCCCCCGTGGTCTCTATAATAAAAAGCTAATCCTGCTGACTGTTTCAGCCATGAGCAGCTTTGTCTTTTCTTCAGCTTCTTACGCCCAAACGGCCAGCACGGCTGCCCCTGCCGCTTCTACAGCCCAGCCTGCACCAAGCAAAAAAGCCCGTGCCGCCACCAAGGCAAAAGCCACACCCAAGCCAGCCACACCTGCCGCCCCGAACAATGCGCGCGCAACCATTGCAAAAGCAAAATCCATCAAGGCACCAGAACCAGAACAGGAAAACGTGACTGTTGTGGGCTCGCTGTTTCGGGACCCGAACCTGAAAAGCATGTCGCCCATCACACGTATTTCCCGCCTGGATATGCAGCGCCGTGGTTTTGCCAACGTGACGGATGCCTTGCAGTCCCTCTCCTCCAACGGGTCGGGTACACTCACCAACTCCTTTTCGGCCAACGGCGCGTTTGCAAGCGGGGCCTCCGCCCCTTCCCTGCGTGGCCTTTCAACCGACTCAACCCTGGTGCTGATGGACGGCATGCGCCTGTCCTACTATCCGCTTTCTGATGATGGAGAGCGGAACTTTGTTGATACCAACTGGATGCCCTCTTCCATTATGGAAACAGTGGACACCATGGAAGACGCAGGCTCCTCCCTCTACGGTGCGGATGCTGTGGCCGGGGTCATCAACTATGTTACGCGCAAGGAAATCAAAGGGTTTGAAGGAAACGCTGAAGGCGGCCTGACACAGGGCGGCTATGGCGGGCACCAGAAACTGTACGCAACCTATGGCGTGGGTGATCTGCACAAGGATGGCTACAATTTCTACGTCAACTCCGAATACCAGCAGGACGACGCCATCTATAACCGGCAGTTGAATTATCCTTACAACACCAGTGATCTTTCTGGCCTGGGCGGCATCAACGGCATCACCAACGTCTCAGACGGTGCGGGCGGTATTTCCAACTTTGCGGCAACGCCCGTAGCCCTTGTACGCCCCAGTGACGGTAGCGATGGCGGCACGGGTGCGTGGCAGCTTCTCAATCAGGCCGCAGGCTGCGGCAAATACGGCTCCGTCGTGACAGGCTCCGTGGCGGGGGCTTCCGGCACCAGCCAGGCGTGTTCGCAAAATCTTGCCAAGGATTATTATCAGGTTTCCCCTTCGCTGCGGCGTATCAGCGCTACGGCTCACCTGACCGTGGATGTTACCCCGCGCTCTCAGTTCACTGCGATGTTCACCTACTCACAGGCACTCTCCCAGTTTACGGGAACACCGTATAACGCCCGTGCATATTCTCAGTCCCGCAATGCTGATACATACAGCACTCCTCTGCCAGTTTACCTACCAAATGGGGAATTGAACCCCAACAACCCGTTTGCGGCACAGGGGCAAGAAGCCCAGATTTACTACAAATTTGGCGATCTGATGCCCACCACAAATGAGTACAGCCAGAACTTTCGCGGGGCCCTGCGCTACACTGGCTCAGCAGCGTCTCATTGGGGGTCTGACTGGAACTGGGATGTCAATTTTACGGGCATGAACACCATGCTCCAGCAGACCATTACCGGCGTACCAACCATTGCGGGAATAAAGAACGCCATCCTGAACGGGACCTACAATTTTGTTGATCCCTCCCAAAACAGTGAAGCCGTTCTGAACTCCATTGCCCCCAAGAACGTGATGAACGCCCGCTCTCAGGAATATTCAGGTGACATGCATGTTACCAAAGGGCTGTTCCACTTACCGGGCGGCATGGCCAATCTGGCCATTGGCGGCAATATCCGTTGGGAAGCCCTGAATGACCCAAGCGCAAACCCCTATGACCGCAACAACCCAGATGCCCAGTGGACGGGCTACATCAACCCTTTCAACGCGCAAGGCAGCCGCTGGGTAGAAGCCGGTTACTGGGAACTGGGGCTACCGTTCCACAAGATGGTAACTGCGGACATCTCTGGCCGATATGACCATTACGCACAGGGCGCAGGCTTTGGCCGTTATTCTCCCAAAGCCTCGCTCAGCGTCACGCCTGTCAGGCAGTTCACACTGCGCGGCACGTTCTCCCGCGGGTTCCGCGTGCCCAGCTTTGCGGAAACCAACGGTATGAACGTGGCGTACACCACATACAACATCACCAACCAGAACTTCATCAACCAGCATCTGAACGCCAATGGCACGCCCAACAGCTACGCTCAGGCGTATTCTCTGGGGCAGAACACCGCTGGCAACCCCAACCTGAAGCCGGAAATTTCCACCAACTTCACGGGTGATGCCGTCATCCGCCCGACCAACTGGCTGAACCTGACCTTTGGCTACTACTACATCAAAAAGAACCGCTACATCGCAGCTAATCCGCTTGGTGCCTCCACCATTGCCAACGCCTGGCTTGCAGGCGGAGATGCCGCACTCCCCAGCGGCGTAAGCGTGACACCAGACCTGGTGGATGCCCAGAACCCAACAGGGCAGGTCCGCCCCTACATGGTGAATCTTGGTTATGTGAACACCAGAAGTCTGGTAACAGATGGTGTTGACATGAAGATTCACGCCAATACCCGTCTGCCCGGCATCCTGCATGATGTCCGACTGATCAGTATAGGGCAGGCAACTTTTGTGCGCTCCTTCAACCTGACCATGGCTGATGGGCAGGTACAGCACTGGGCGGGCACATTGGCCCCCTATAACGCGGTTGCGGCTTCCGGCACACCACGCTGGCGTGCCAACTGGTCCAACACGTTTATCTGGAAAAACCTGTCTGTTACGCCAACCGTATATTACACCAGCGGCTACAAGAACGTTGCTGAAGACACCAACGGCCCCGGCACCCGCAGCTGCGCGGATAGCGCCAATCTGCTGGTGGGCAGTTCCGCTGCCCCCACCACACAGTGCCATATTCGCAACTGGTGGGATGTTGACCTGAATGTCAGCTACAACATCAATCAGAAATGGCGTCTTTATGCCACGGTTTACAACCTGCTCGGGTTCCGCTCTCCGTATGATTTCGGAACGTACGGCTCTTACCTTTACAACTCTTCCTGGTCTCAGAAAGGGGTTGTCGTCCGCTCCTTCCAGTTCGGTGTGAACGTCACGCTCTGAGCAACCAACATCGCCTGGTTAAACCGCTCTTTATTGGTTTAACCAGGCTTTTTTTCAAATCGGCCCCTGCAAGAACTGTCGTGCTTATCACTGGCGGTCAGGCTTACAAATGCCAGTTCCCTGTCTGGGCCACTATCTGCGCAGACAAGGGTGACTGGTTTTCGTTTTTCTCAGATCATTTCAAGAGAAACTTTCTTTTCCGGCGGTGCAAATGCACGGTCCAGTTCAGCCAGATCGGCATCGTTCAACGTGATTTCCTGCGCGGCAATATTTTGCTTCAGATGGTCGATAGACCCAGCCTT
This sequence comes from Acetobacter senegalensis, assembly GCF_001580995.1. Lineage (GTDB taxonomy): Bacteria > Pseudomonadota > Alphaproteobacteria > Acetobacterales > Acetobacteraceae > Acetobacter > Acetobacter senegalensis. Next base: position 23,637 of record NZ_LHZU01000110.1, on the reverse strand, counting down.
GGGGATGGCAATCATGTTCCGCTGCCGCAGCACCCATGCCAGAGCAATCTGTGCGGCTGTTGCCGGGCCCGTTGAGGTCTTATGCCGCTTGGCTACCGCCTGAAGCGTCTTGTTCTGCAACAAGGCTCCACCCTGCCCGATGGGTGAGTAAGCCATTGTCACAATATTGCGGTACCGATCAGCATCCAGCAGGTCATATTCAACACCGCGATGTTCCAGACTGTATAAAATCTGGTTCACCTGGCACTCACCGGGCTGCACATAGTTTTCCAGTTCCAGAATGTCTTCCACATCAAAGTTTGAAACACCCCAGTTCCGGATCAGCCCTTCCTTCTTGAGCTTGCGAAACCCCTGCACCGTTTCTTCAAGCGGCACGCCACCCCGCCAATGAAGCAGGTAAAGATCAATCCAGTCCGTCCCCAAGCGGCGGAGGGAATTGCGACAGGCCTTGGCCACTCCTTCTTCCGACGCATTGGAGGGCAGCACTTTTGTCACCAGAAAAACCTTGTCACGCTCGCGGTAAAGAGCCTCCCCTACCAAGCTTTCCGAGCGACCACTTCCATACATTTCAGCGGTATCAACCAGCTTCAGCCCGGCATCTATGCCATACTGAAGGCTGGCCATTTCCGCCCGCCTTTTGTCTGCATCTCCTTCCCCCATGTTCCAGGTGCCCATTCCCAGTGCAGGCAAAACAGTGCCATCGGCCAGCGTGACGGTCTTTTGCATGGTGTCTCATCTTCCTTGTTCACACGGCGTGCGCAGATCATCCCTCTTCCCGGCACCCCCATACGGCCGTTCAACCGGTCTCGTGCAGGGGCTGCTCCCCGGGTTTGAGGGCTATGGTCTGCGCACGCCATCAGTCATTTCATGCTATGCCAGCGCATACGGAAAAAGATCGTTCCCCACAGGGACGCTCGCATGTCTGTCACACATGGGAGAAACCGGGCCTTTCACGCAGGGCGCAAAACACCGTCCCCCCTTCTGTCCATCAGCAAGATTGCTATACTCCGCCCGCCAGAGCACAGGACACCCGGGATCATGACGCAGATCGGCTTTTACCACCTTACCCGCACCAGTGTGACAGAAGCCCTGCCGCAGCTTCTGTCCCGCACACTGGCCAGCGGCCAGAAAGCCGCCGTGTGGTGCGCCAGCAAAGCCACGCTGGATGATGTGGATAAAGCCCTTTGGAAAGTCTCCTCCCCCACATGGCTCCCCCATGGCAGCGCGGGAGTGCTTTTGCCGGAGCGCCAGCCCATCTGGCTGACATTGGAAGACGATACCCCGAACAACGCCCCTTTCCTGTTTCTGCTGGAAAGCCGCGCCTGTGAGGACTGCGCCCGCTTTGACCGGATTTTTGATCTGTTCGACGGTCATGATGAAGACGCCGTGGCCGCAGCCCGCGCCCGCTGGTCCAGCCTGAAAGCCGCCGGGCATGAACTGGCCTATTGGCGGCAGGAAGACAAAGGCTGGAAACGGGCGCGCTGAGAAACGCTTAATCCCTGCGCGTGGCCCTGCTGGCATCCCGAATGGCCGCAAATTCAGATGTCTGTTTCCAATGCGGCCATTTTTGCGAAAACGCCAGATCATGCCCCACACGGTAGAGCAACGCTACGTCCTCCGCAGCGCCGCGCACATCCCAGTCCGGGCTCCAGGCATCACACGCCTGATGATAACAGGCCATGTAGCCTTCCAGCCATGCCTTGCCTGCGGGCACACCGCCTTTGAGCAGATCAGGATAACCGGCCATATCCATCATGGCTACAACGGGCACGCCGGCCCGCGCAAACGGCAGGTGGTCCGCCCGATAAAACGCCCCGCGTTCCGGCATCGCTTCCGGCTTCATGACACGCCCCTGCCGCCGGGCCGCTGCCGCTACATCCTCCTGAACCGTATTCTGGCCCGCGCCAACCATAAACGCCGTGCGGGATGGTCCGGCCATCTGCAAAACGTCCATTGTAAAATTGGCTACCGTTTTCTCAAGAGAAACCAAGGGGTGTGTGGCATACCAGACTGAGCCCAACAGCCCGCGCTCTTCTGCTGTCCACGCAGCAAACACGACAGTCCGGTCCGGCTGTGGCCCGGCCTTGAACACACGTGCTATTTCCAGAACACCCGCAATGCCGGAACCATCATCAATCGCGCCGCGCCGCATCACCATCTGGCCTTCGGCATTGGTACTGGTGCCAAAGGCATCCCAATGTGCGCCAAACATCACGCTCTGATCAGGCTGTTTTGCGCCGGTTATTTTTGCAAGAACATTCTGGCTTTTCAGGTTTTCCGTCTGCACCGGCACTTTCAGAGAAAATGTGGCGTCTTTCAACGTAACTGGCGCAAAACTGGTCTGCCGTGCCTTGGAACGTTCCACAGCCAGATCAAGGCCCGCAGCGGCAAACAGCTTTTCCGCTGCCTCTCCTGAAATCCAGCCCTGCATCAACACAGGTTGGTCATCACCATTACGCACAATATCGAAGGCTTCTCCACCGGGGGCAATAACGGTCTGCCAACCGTAGGATGCTCCGGGCGTATCATGCACAATCAACGCCCCAATGGCCCCTCTGCGGGCAGCTTCCTCATATTTATAAGTCCAGCGGCCATAATAGGTCATGGCACGGCCTGCAAAACGACCATAGGCGGCATCTTGGGGCGTTGCTTCAAAATCCGGATCATTGACCAGAAAAACGGCAATCTTGCCTTTCAGATCAACACCTTTGAAATCATCCCATCCCCGTTCTGGTGCGTGCACGCCATAACCGACAAACACCATGGGCACGTTGCTTAGCGCGATCTGTTTGACCGGCCGCACCGTGGAGACATAAATATCCTTGTTCTGCTGCCAAGGAAGCGTCTGCTTGGGAAAGCGTACCTCGGAAACAGTAGGTTGGCCCACGCGGGTGCGCAGCAATGGCACAGTTTGCGTCCAGCCACCGTTTTCCCCTGCCGGTTCCAGCCCCATTTTCTGATACTGTTCTATCAGCCACGCAACAGTCCGCTCCTCCCCCTGCGTGCCGGGAGCGCGTCCTTCAAAGGCATCAGACGCCAGAACACGCATCACATCAGACATCCGCTGCGGATCTATGGGCGCATACGCCTTGGGAGAGACCTGCTGTTCAGACGCAGCAACGGCCCCCGGCACACCACCACCACCCCATACAGCCAGAGCAGTGGTCAGGTACAGTGCCGCCGTACGATGCCACGCCCGAGCATGCGATTTCTTGCGAGAGGATTTTTCCCAATACATCGTGCGGTCTGTTCCTGCCGTGCTTTGCGTCATGTCTATCCTCAATTCTTGCTCAGATAAAATAATGCCTCATGTGTAATGAACCATAGCATACCTGCGTAAGACACAAGCGCTTACGGCTTCTTTTGAGCGTAAACACTCCGCCAGAAATGTTCCGAACACAACTGTTCGGCGTTTACCCGGTACTCACGGGCAAGCGCACGAAAACGCACGGCAAACCACACGGCATGCCATGCGAACGCCCAGACATTGGCCCAGAACGTTTTTCTGTTCAGTTGTTCCTCAAACACGCTCTGCGTTTCGTATTTGCGATAGATAACCCGCTGACGCAAAAAAACGGAAGACAACAGGCCCGGCGTATACTCCCCGACATAAGCAGGCGCTTTACGCATGAACGCATCTGGCAGCAGGTGGCCATTCAACGTGACAGCCCTTGCCATTTTACGAAACCGTGATTCAGAACCCGCCTTTTCCACAAAGGGATGAGCCGTGAAATAAGCGGCCTCTTCCGCCCGGCTTTGTTCCCGGCCAATCTCTTTCAGGCTTGGTGGGTAAGTGAGCGTACGCCGCCAGAAGGAAACACCTTTGCTCACGTCCCGCAATGCCAGAGTGATGGCCTTTGCGCTCTGATACCGGTATGAAAGCGCGCACCATAGGAAGCTGGCAGACAGCAGTTTCAACGCCGCTGTAAGGCTCCCACCGCCTTCCATCAGAAATACGGCCAGAGACGCCCGGAACCCCAGATACCGCGTGAACGCAGTTTCCTTGGACAGAAAATGGTCTGAAAAACAGGCAATACCATTCAGCGTAAACACATTGAAGCGGTTAATCAGCCCGAACAGAGCATCATCCCCGCGCACAAAAAACGGAAACGGATAGTAGTCCACCGCATCCAGCCGGAAGGCAAAAAACCACCATCCGCCATACACCGGATTTCCCTTGTCCTTTTCCAGCGCCAGCAAAGACGGGACTGATCGGACTTCCTCGTTCTGGTGCAGCGGACGGAACAGGCCCTGATGGAACTCGGCCCCTTTTTCCTGCACGCTCCAAGGTTTTTGTGCATCCAGCAACACGCCCGCCAACCCGATCTTTGGGTCTGGGCTGTAAGAGAGCACAGCATAAGCGCGTCTGATGGATTCCACCTCGCACGAGATATCATCATCCATGAACAGGCAATGTGTGTAGGTGTTCTGATCTTTCAGATACAGAAGCCCGCGTGCAAAACCGCCACTCCCCCCATAATTCTGGTTGGGAATGATCTGCGCCCCTTTCAATTCAGTCGGGTCGAGAGTGTCCGAATTATCAACAACAATAAAATCAATGGCCCGCTGATACCGAGGATCAGACAGCAATGTTTGCCGCACACGGGCAATGGAACGGGTGACGTACGCAACACGGTTGAAATGCGTGATAACCACACCAAGTTTCGGCTGCATCAATGGCGGAGCATCGGTGGCAAAACAAAGCTGCTCTACAACGGCCTGCTTCTTCCCTTTCAGGCGTAGAAAGAGCATGCCTTCTGCCATACCAGACCATTCCGGAACGGGAAGCACATGATTACGGGCTTCCGGCTCCTCAAATTCATGGGTTTGCAAGCAGGATGATGCCCCATCTGCAGCATGGTGCCACAGTTCCAGCACAAGCTGCCCCCGAACCCGAAGCATCAGACTCAACGAACTGATCGTGCCCAGACTTTTCCATTTCCCGACAGACAGACCATTATAAAACGTATCGGCTGAAAGAAGCACATTATCAGGCAAGGAGAACCCTGTTCCTGAAGCTTCCACGCCAGGCATGCCGCCGCGAAAATACATTTCCGCGCAATGCTCAATATCTGCTTCAGGGCAAATAAGAGTATGCAGAACAGTGAGCATGAAAACGACTATCCCTTTGATCAAACCACCTGGCGACGCACGAAAGCGGGCCTGTGTTTACCACAGAGCCTGAAACGCTGCTTGAAAAAGCATATTTCCAACCGTTTGAGAAAAATCAAAAGAGCACTTTCTCAGCACGCAGCAAAACGTCCTAAAGGCAACAGGGGTCTTTTCTGACCGTGGCAGGACTGTTCGCTCTCGCACCCTGCTTCCTCAAGGACGCAACGCCCATGCCCTGATGGCACACCACACAACGAACGCGCACCCAGACCGGACTCACGCCCCCTCAGAACGTTGAGTCTGTTTGGGAAAGCTCCCTCCGAAGAAGCGGCTCTTTTTTCTGAGACCCTCTTCGATATTACCTGAGGCAATCACACAACAATGAATTGAATTTGTATTTTTAATTTAAATTCCTACATACAATTATAAATAATACATCAAATTACCATTGAATTTATTTTCTACAAACAACCACGCAAACAATACCAGAGAAATATTTATCAGATTTAATTTCATATCAGAAACAAATGAGCACCATCTCAGCCTTAATGTCTGTCTAGAATTCTCGTGGTTCTGATGGCGAAAATTGTCATGACTTACAAACACAAGCAGTGCATCCCTTTCCCTCAAAAACGTACTCAGGCTTAAGCAGGTGAAATGCATCCTGCACATCGGCACGGAAAAAACCGGATCAACAGCCATTCAGGATTGGCTGTACCAGAATGAAACTGCACTCTCCGGGCACGGTATCGCACTCAGCCACGTCTTATGGTGCAATAATAACCGGGCTTTATGCAGCTATTTCCAGTCTTATCTGGATGACGCCATGTGGGACCGAGGCATCAGGACTGAAGAAGGAAAAGCAGATTATTTTACCGGCTTTCTGGAACGGTTCAGCCAAGAAATTGAGAGGCTACGGAAAAACCATACCGTTTTAGTCATAAGCTCCGAACATTTTCACAGTCGCCTGCAAGATCCAAAAGATATTGAAAACCTCAAATTATTTCTTCAGCCTTTATTTTCAGAGATAAAAATCATCTGCTATCTGCGGGATCAGTATTCTTTAAGGCACAGCCTGTTCAGCACGGCCATCAAACACGGAGAAACCACACCTTACGCCTTGTTTCAGGATGATGTGGATGACAGTGTTCCTTATTATAATTACCATTTAATGCTTTCAAAATGGGCCGATCAATTCTGCCAGGAAAACATTCACCCAAGACTTTTTGAACAAAAAAACTGGCGAGGATATGATTTGAGGAAAGATTTTCTATCTTTCCTTGACCCTCACCTTCCCGACAAAACAGAATTCCATTTCGGGAAAGAAAGACCGAATAAAAGTCTCTCTCAGCCTCAAATACGCGTTGCACGACTCATTAACAGGATTTTTCCCAGATACAGGAAGAATGGGCAGTATTCATGGATAAGAGACAGGCTGATCTGGCTTGTTTGCCAGATACCGGGGCCTCCACCCAAAAAATCAGACACCAGAGAGAAAGAGATTTTTCTCAAACGATTTGAGGAAAGCAATCGGGCGCTTTTTCAGGAGTATTTTAAAAGCGACAAAAACCTTTTCCTTGAATGAAGGCCTTTTAGACGGAGCGACTATATCTCGCTCCTCCGCAGAGACCTCTGCACCAGAAAAAGGGCTTTACGGCAAACGACCTATTTTCCTGAAGCGTAACATGCCCACCGCCATACACACAGGTAGCCCGGCGGATGCTTTGCGCTTGCAGATGGGAAAATGCTTTATCAGCCGAAAGGAAGACAGGTCTCTTTCAAGGACACCTATCTCGCTCAGGTCCATTGAAAAGAATGGCGCGCCCTGCTGGATTCGAACCAGCGACCCACAGCTTAGAAGGCTGTTGCTCTATCCAACTGAGCTAAGGGCGCGTGATGTTCGTTCCGGATACCGAGGAATAACCGGAAAATCAATGGGTCCAGTTCTGAATCCGATTGGAAGCAAAATTATCAGCATAGACTTTAGGAGCACGGATCCGTTCTGCAGGCTTTTCAACCTCAAACGCGATATGTTCCCGCTGAGCATAGGCTACAGCGTCATCACAACTTGAAAAATAGAGCCTAAGCTGGGCACGCGTATCGCTGCTGCCAGTCCACCCCATCAGGCTATCCTGATGCCGTGGGGCGCTCTGCCCATATTCAAACACCCACTCCCGCGTGCCTACCAATCCTGACTGACCTGCTGGCTTAGGCTGCCTGTAAATCCGTGCCGGCATCACAATGCCTCCAGATGTTATATGGTCGGGGCGCCCGGACTCGAACCGGGGGCCTCTTGTACCCAAAACAAGCGCGCTACCAGGCTGCGCCACGCCCCGAATGCAGCGGAACCTAAGCGGCATTCTTCCGGCTGGCAAGCCCATAACGGTAAAAAATCAGCTATCGCTTTCAATCGGCTTGCTGGCCAGCGGCGGAACAAACAGCGGCGCCGTATCCCACGGGAACAGAACCCAGGTTTCCTGCGGCACTTCCACCACAAAACGGTCTGTCAGCCCTTTGCCGGCAGGTTTGGCATACAGGCAGGCAAAATAGGCCTTGGGCAGACGTTCCCGCACCACGCGGGCGGTGACGCCGGAATCAACCAGATCATCAATCACCAGAAAGCCTTCACCATCACCAGCAGCTTCCGGTGCTTTGATGATACGCGGCTCACCACGTTCTTCCTCGTCATACGTCACCACGGAAATGGTTTCGACAAGGCGGCAGTTCAGTTCACGCGCAATAATGGCAGCCGGAATCAGCCCGCCACGCGTTACGGCCACAATGCCTTTGATCGGCATGTTCGCCACAAGCTCTTCAGCCAGCAGGCGGGCATCCCGGTGCAATTGATCCCACGTGACAGTCGCGTAATTTACGGCCATCTGGCGCTTCTTCCCTACTCAATATCTATCGTGACCAGATGATCCCGGCCCCTCCGCGTCCTTCTGCCACTAGTGGCGGCTTTGCTGCAAACCCGTTTCCGGCTTTTCGGGCGTTTTTTCTGTCAGCAGGGCCTGTTTCAGCACATCAACGGCATTCCCCCACGCAACAGGCCTGAATCCGGCCCGAATAGCGTCTTCCTGCGCCGCCAATGCCTGTGGGTCATCCAACCAGCGTCTGATTCGCGCCAGAAGGTCCGTGCCGTTATCCGGATCAAACGCCTCCGCCAGCCCGCCACCGGCCTCGGGCAGAGAGGAGCGATCAGAGATCAGGCAAGCTTTTCCCCATGCCAGACTTTCCGTAACCGGCAGGCCCCACCCTTCGTAAAAAGAAGGGAAAACCGTAAACAGACAATTCTGATACAAATGGGCCATCAGCGCATCAGATGGCGCATCCACCCACACCACATGCCCCTCCAACCAGGCGCTGTTACGGATTTGCTGCATCAGATCATCCACTAGCCAGCCCTGGCACCCCGCCATTACAAGTTTGGGCACCTCCTCAGCTGGACGTTCCTGTAACAGCCGACGCCATGTGCGGAACAACACAGCATGGTTTTTCCGGGCTTCGAGCGTGCCAACACACAGCACATATGCCCCCAACCCGGCCACAAGACGTGTTTCTTCCGCTGTTGGGCGCGCTGTATCCGTCACAAATCCACTGCCCATGGGAAGCGTGATAACGGGTGCCCTCAAAGTCTGCGCGTGCTGCGCAGCATACGCCAGAACATCCTGCCGCGTCGCCTCGGAGTTCGCAAAAATGACGTCACACTCTGGCAAAACGGCTGCGTACCACCGGCGGAAAACGGATGGTAGACCGGGGCGGCACCACTCCGGCCACAGCAGGGGCACCAGATCATGCACCAACACAGCCGCACGCACGCCGTAACGCTCTTTGCTGCGATGCAGCAACGCTCCATAAGCCGCATGCGTCCAAGAGGCACCAAGCGTAAGCACAACATCGCCTGCCCTTGGCGTGAATGCACCGTTCTCTTGCACGGAGTTCCCTCTGCCTTGACGGTTGCGCCATTCGGCCTGGGCAACATCCTTTACAAAGATGCCTGAAGCCTGCCCCAAAGCACCGAGCGCCTGCCCCGCCGCAAGCAGGCTCCGCACCATCTGGCCTGCCGGAACCCGCAGGGAGGTCGGGATGTGCCGCGCCATACGCCGCAAGCGGGAAACGTGCTCCGCGTTCTGGGCGGTGCCTGCTGTCACCATCTGCCCCGTAACCTGCGCAGCGGCGCCCCCTGCCAGACGTGTGCTGATGGCCTCTACCTCCGCCCACGCCACCGGCACAAAATCCGTGCCTGTGGGAGTGTGGCGCACAAAGCGAATAGTGGGCCATATGTGGGCATCATTCCGCAAGGCGTGGCAGATTTCCAGAACCACACGCTGTATACCGCTGGGCCGTGTGGCGGTGCGGGCATATACAAACAGGTCTTCCACATCTATCCAGATGCGCACTGGCTCCTGCTGCATGAAACACGCTCCCTTTTACCCTCTGCGCAAAGGGTCACTCGTTGCCCCTTACGCCAGTTCCATAGTGCTCTCGTCAGCCCTGTCTCTGCCATATCCTCCGATTGAGGGGAATAAAAGCTGGAGCATGCGGCTGATCGAGTTCCTTTAACCGTCGAGGCTGTCTGAACAGCCTGCCGAAGCGGCCCCGCAAGATTTTTGAAACTGAAAGCACGGGCTTCTTTTGTCCCGATAGCCCCGTATCGCACCGTTATATCCGCCTTTTCAGGCTTCAAATTCCTCTTCCTGACCTCACCCTGTAACTTTTCCAGCAGCCCCTCTGGGGAACATTTACAAGGCTGCTCACGTTACAATAGGTATATATTTTACACACCTTATAGGTCATCTGATGGTCGCTCACATATCCAGCCTCCTCACCCCTGACTTTCCGGTTATTCAGGCGCCCATGGCTGGCGTTTCAGGCAGTGCGGTTGTGATTAAGGCCATTCAGGCCGGTTTTCTGGGGGCATTGGGGGCTGGCATGATGGAGCCAGAAACAATCCGGCAGGAAATCCGCGCCATTCGCGCCGCCACGCCCGCCCCCTTCTGCGTCAATCTGTTCGTGCTGGAAGACCCCGCTTCGGGAACGCCCGATCTCGCGCCCCTTAGCTGGCTGACTGATCTGTATACCTGGCACAACGTTCCTTTTTCCATTCCGGAGAAATTTGCGCCGTCCTTCCCTGCCCAGTTTGACGCTGTTCTTGCGGAAGCGCCTGCCGTGCTGAGTTGCACGTTTGGCCTGCTTGCCAAGGAGCAGGTCTCTGCATGCCATGCCCGCAACATCGCCGTGGTCGGTACGGCCACCAGCACACCGGAAGCGCTGGCGTGGGCAGAGGTAGGGGCAGATGCCATTTGTGCACAGGGTATTGAAGCCGGAGGACACCGGGGAAGTTTTCTGACCGCGCAGGAGCAAGGCATGGGGCTTATGCCATTGCTTCAGGAAATCCGTAGTGCGGTGCCGCTTCCGCTTATTGCGGCAGGCGGCATTGCCACGGGCGGGGCCATTCTGGCGGTCTTGGCCCTTGGGGCCTGCGCGGCCCAGATCGGCACCGCCTTGCTGCCCAGCAGTGACCTCTCCCTGCCTTCGCCCTATCGCGCTGCTCTGTTGAACAGGCCTTTTGGCACAAGCACGGAACTGACAAACGCGTTCTCCGGCCGCTATGCCCGCGGCCTGCAGAATGACTTTTTAAGAACCGGGCGCGGCAAGCCGACACTGCCCTACCCCATACAGAATGCCCTGACCCAGCCCTTGCGCCGGGCCTCTGCCCAGCAGGACGGAGAGCATCTCTCCCTCTGGGCCGGACAGGCTGTGCATCTGGGCAGGGATATGAGCCTTGCCGATCTGGCGACAACGCTAAAAACGGAGCTGAGAGAGGCGGCTCAAACGCTGGAAAAACAATGGTTTTCCGCTTTGTCATGAAACGTCTTCCTGCAAAATCTGTTTATACAGTTATGAAACTTGCTGATGACACACAGAGCGGCCGAAAGAGCCGCCTGCACTGGCGGAACAAAGGAAAAACCATGCCTGCGATCTCAAAGAACGTCGCAACCGCTGCCATTCTGACAATAGTGATAGCTCTTGGCGGGTGCGGAGACCGTTATAATACAGGTGCCCGCGCAGGCTCCGGCGCGTTGATTGGTGCAGGGGGCGGCGCGGCCATTGGCGCCATTGCGGGCGGCGGCGGTGGGGCGGCTGTCGGGGCTTTGGCAGGTGGTGCAACGGGAGCCGCGGTTGGCGCGGCAACCACGCCGCAGCGGCCATCACAGCGTCACCGTTAAATACCGATTCGTCGGGTTCCGGCCTTCTGAGCAGAATGGCCCTGAGACTGTAGGGGAAGAGCAAAACGCCTCTCCCCTCCAGTCTTTCTCATATCGAAACGGGTAAGAGGAGAAATTTTGCCTGCATGCGCGGCTTTTCTGCCATAGCGCCCCCACGCGTCTGCCGCTAAAAGAGCGGGCATGACAACACAGCCTTCTCCCTTTGCGTCCTCCCCTATTGTGTTGGACCATCCCCTTATCCGGCATAAACTCACCCGTCTGCGGAAGGTGGAAACCTCAACAGCAGGGGTTCGCCGTCTGGTGCGGGAACTCAGCCTGCTGATGTGCTATGAAGCCACGCGGGACCTGCCCATGGAAACGGTGGAGATCACCACCCCGCTTGAAACCATGCAGGCAGAACAGCTTGCGGGCCCGGATGTGTGCTTTATCTCCATTCTGCGCGCGGGCAACGGCCTGCTGGATGGCATGCTGGATCTGGTGCCGTTTGCTCCGGTTGGCCATATCGGCCTGTATCGTGATCCGGAAACGCTGGAAGCGGTGGAATATTACCTCAAACTGCCCAGCCAGATTTCCTCACGCCGGTGCGTGGTGGTGGACCCCATGCTGGCCACAGGGCATAGCGCGGCCGCAGCCCTGACACGCCTGAAGGAAAAAGGAGCAAAGCGGCTGCTGTTTGTATGCCTGCTCTCCACCCCGGAAGGCATAGCCTGCCTGAAAGAACACCACCCGGATGTGCCGGTTATTACCTGCGCCATTGATCGCGGGCTGGATGAACACGGCTACATTCGCCCCGGTCTGGGCGATGCGGGCGACCGGCTGTTCGGCACCAAATAGACCGTCACGCTTCCTCCGCCTTTCTCCTTTACACAGGTGAAAGGCGGGTTAGCCTTCCTACGGTTTTCTACTGCCCGGAACCATATGTCAGCCGATACACCGCCCCGGCTTTATCATCACTGATCAGCAGGCTTCCATCGGGCAAAGGCTGCACATCGGCGGGGCGCCCCCAGGAATGCTCATTTTTCTGAAAGCCGCTGACCACAGTCTGCGGTGCCAGCGGATTACCATCCTTGCCGAACGGCACGGCCACCACCTGATAACCAGACAGCCTGCTTCTGTTCCATGACCCATGCTCGGCTATGAACAGAGCCCCTTTGTAAGATGATGGAAACTGGGTTCCTTCATAAAACCTCAGCCCCAGCGCGGCCACATGCGCCCCCAGTTTAACGGCGGGCGGCGTAAAGTCCGAACACGCATATTTCTTGCCAAATTCCGGGTCTGGCACATCGCCCTGATGGCAGAAAGGGTACCCAAAGGACTGCCCGGGTGTTGTTACGGTGTTCAGTTCATCTGACGGCAGGTCATCCCCCATCATATCCCGCCCGTTATCCGTAAACCACAAAGCCTTTGTCTGTGGTCGCCAGGTAAAGCCAACCGTATTCCGGATACCATATGCCACATCTTTCCGGTCCGTCCCGTCTGGCTCCATGCTGATGATGCGGCCAAACTGCTGCCCGACATTACAGATATTGCACGGTGACCCAATAGGCACATACAGGCGGTTATCCGGCCCGAACGCTATGAATTTCCAAGAGTGATCTCCTTCCTCATACGGAAGGTTATCGGCCGCAACCTCTGGTTCCGGCGGATCATCCAGATGGTTTTCTATATCCCGTAACACCAGAATATGGGTGATGTCAGACACATACAGATCCCCATTATGGAAGGCGACGCCTGCGGGCATGCTCAGATCGGAAGCGATGGTTCGTATCTTGGTGGCCTTGCCATCCTGAAAGTCGGAGAGCGCGTAAACTTTTCCCGCCGACATGGACCCGACAAAAACGGTTCCCCGCGCCCCCAAAGCCATTTCCCGCGCGCTTGGAACCGGGGCGGCATAAACCGAAATATGGAAGCCGGGAGGCACCTCCAACCGATCCACAGGGGGAGCGGCTATTGCTTCAGACAAGGGCAGGAGAACTGCCACACCACACGCCATACCCAGCCAGACAGACCGCATTCCTCTTTCTCCCCCAGAAAAACGCTGTATCGGCCATGATGTTCAGCAAACACAGCTTTGCACAACTGCAGCAACGCAGAAGCAGAAAAAAAGATTACACGTTATGACGTTTTTCTGGAGAAAAAATGAATAAATGTCTTTTTTGACCAGAATGAAGCCACCAGACCATCAGGACAGCCAGAACCTCCGAGTAACGTATTAAAAAACGTCCTTTCCCTAAAGCTTTTTTCGCATATGCTCGCGCAGATCATTGCAGCGTTTGGCATATTGGGAGGCTTTGGACGCTGTGAAAAAATTGATCAGAAAAGCACCAGCCAGAGAAAAGAATGACACAACAGTCAGAATTTCCCCTGCAAGGGAGATGTTTTCTTCATAATGTAGGGCGGAATACCATAGAAGACTGATACTCAGCACTGCACCAAAAAACCCGAATACGCCAGTAGATTTCATAAGAGAGTCTTCAATGCTTTCAAATGCGGATGTCTCCTTCCACAAATCAAAAAGCTGACGATCCACCTCTCCTACTGCTTCAGCATGCACAGCCTTGTCTTCAACAGTACGCTTGTGTGGGTTTTTACGGTAGATATCCAGCTCCTGCCGCGCCTTGGCAAAAACACGCCTGCGCTCCTTGATGGCAGGCAGACTGATATCCACAAAGCTGAGAATAGCCACGTTCAACCCGGCTGAAAGTTGAACAACAGCCTGAAAATCGCCCCACGTCACGGCCATGCGGAACCGCCCCCATCTCCACTTTATGCAAACCAGCCCCTTGTTTAGTGTGCACCTACCAAGAGAGATAGAGCCCCCCGACATGCCAGCCATAACGCACCCTACGGCGTACTCAGGCGGTGCTCTCTGCCCAAGCATGGTCCAGCGCATCTGTGCCTCTGGCTGCATAGTCCTGCGGTGTGACGAATATGTTATGGCCTGAAGGTCACGCACGTCCTACGAAACGCCCCTCTAGGTGGCATTGCCGCCGCTCTCCCCTTGCTTTCTCACCCTCATGGCGCAATGGTGGCGCAATCAGCCCTCCCCCGATGGGACCAAAGGGCATTCATGGGAGGGAACGTGATCATGAGCACAGGAAAGAAAACCGTCTTGATGGCCTTGATCGCGCTGGCGCTCTCTGGCTGCAAAAATTTCTATCACAGCAGTTGCCCCGGCTTTTATGGTGAAAACCCTGAGGCGCGTGACGGTGTAAAGTCTGTCATCCAGACCTGTAACTAAGAAACGGGCCATTAAAGCCCTGCCAGACAGGCACGGCGGAGCGTCCCGCGTTCCACTGTGCCGTGGCGTTATTGCAATGTTTCAAAATGGCGGATGATCCAGGACATTTCATAAAATAGTCCAAGCATGACAAAAGCCAGATGAAACCGGCGATTGGAAGACACAATCGCAATACCGCACAAAACAAGATAAACGGGCACCCGAAACCAGTATTCGATTGAAAACATGGCGTAATGGGCTGCCCCCTTGATCAAGGTATCGATCAGGTCAAACACAACTGTCAGCCCAAAAAAGGTAAAGAACCATTTGCGGCGAGCAATAAAGAACTGCTCATACCCTGTATAATCACTAATTGAGTCTGGAAATAGAAACGCGCTTAGAAAAAACAGAGTAATCGCGTAGATAATCAGAAACAGGTAAGTCTCAAACGTCCAGACCGGCAGCTCAACCAACCACAGCTCCCACCACCAGAAATGGAGGAGCATCAGCAGCAGGGTCAGAACCCAGCCGATATGAACCGGGTAGATCCGTGTCTGATTCGGATGCTGAATGATACGAACCAGCCCATTGAGCAGTCGGGTAACACTCAACCCGACAACCATGCCCATAACGATGCGAACATGCTGAAAAATTTCAGGGGACGTCAAAGAGTGTGAAGGCATCCTCGGAAGGCTCCTGACCGGCAACTGTTTATGCGTTTCCCGTCCACCGGGGGCACATCACGACAGTTCAGACCATTCCGCCCTCCAAAGCCAGCCTGCAACATACGCCATGAATCCTCTATTGATCACAGAGCAGTCATAAGAAAAACCGTCCAGCCGTACACCGTATTTGAAAAGCCTTACAATGGCGTGGGGCCGGTGGGCGGCAGGTCGCCCCCCAGAACAGGAGGAGCGATCCTTTTGCGGTGAAACTGGCTAAGCCGATGCGCTGGCATTTCCACGGTCCAGAAAAAAATCGTGGCAACCAGAAGAGCACACACAATACTCACAACGGCCAGTTCCACCGGGGGCATAAACAGCCCGCACCACGCCACAACAGTCAGAAAAACCGGCAGATGGGTAATGTACAGGCTATAGGAAATTCTCCCCAGTTCCTGCCAGATACCGCCCCGCAACAAACGGCATGACCGGGAGGCGGGATCACTGACCAGCGCGATCAGGGCACAGGAGCCAAGCAGCACCACACTATCCCGCCCTATGGAACAGCCAGCCAGAACCATCATCCAGGCCATAAACCGGATAGTCTTTCCTTTGGGCAACCGCGCGCACGAAACCGCCATAGCGTAACCCGCAGCAAAAAAGACCGTAAAATAAAGCGTCGATGCAAGCCCGTTCATCAGGCCTCTGCCCAGAGTGATATCAGGCGCCACCTCCCCCGAAAAAATAAGCACCACGGACACAAGGGCAGACACCGCAATGGTGGGTATCCAGGCCCGGCGCCAGATCACAACCAACGGCAGTAAAACAGAAATTCGCCATTCATGGGCTAAAGACCAGACTGCGGCATCCAGCGGGTATCCTGTTCCTGTGGCATCACCAAGAAGAGCCGTTTCTTCAAACCAGTCCGTCCAAGTTGGCAACCGCCCCCACTGAGCCTGCCAGAAAAAGGGATTAAGCCGATGAGAAATGGGATGAAACCTGCATAGATGATAAAGAAGCAGGGAAAGCAGCAGGCCCGCGGTAATGGGCAGGCAAAGGCGCAGCGTTCTTCGCCAGTACCAGTCTGTCATTCTGAAGGATTTGCGCCGCTGAACAGCCAGTGTCAGCACAAAGCCACTCAGCACAAAGAAGAACAATACCGGTGCCCGTCCTGTTGCAATCATGCGCAAAGGCGTGTGAAGCAGCAGACTGTCTGGCAAGGCCCAAGGGGGCGGCCACAACCAGTGTGCATGGTGCAGCAGCACAACAACGGCCGCAATACCGCGCAGGGCATCAAGCTCTTCCCGGCGGTTACTCACCACTTTTCCTGCAATGTCCATTTTGAAATACTCACACGCCCACGGTTTTTATTATGTGCGGAAACGCCTGCTATTTTTTGTAATAAGTCTTTCAAACGCGTAGTCTGGTTCTGAAAAGAAGGGTCGGAGGAGAACATGCCGAGTAGCTGACCCTCAGGCCTTAACGGCAAAGACCGGGCACGGATTTACACGGCGAAAAAAATAAATGGCGAGAGGGAAGAAAGAGACAGGAGACCTCCATTTCCCGTGGTGTTGACCCGCTTTATCCCCCCTATCTCTCCTGTCCCGCATCTTCTAACCTGAACGCTCTGGTTCTCCAGACCATTCTGTTTTAGCGAGGAGATATGTTGTGACCCTTCTGGAAACCCTGACCCATCGGCACACAACCAAGGCTTACGACAAGAACCGCAAAATTCCTGCCAGTATCGTAACTCAGTTATTGGAAGCGCTGCGCTACAGCCCGTCTTCCGTTAACTCGCAGCCCTGGCATTTCTTTGTTGCTGACAATGATGCAGGGAAAGCCCGGATTGCAAAAGCAACCAGTGGCGTGTTTTCCTTCAATGTAAACCGTGTTCTGGATGCCTCCCACGTTATCGTGCTCTGCGCGCGGAACACCCTCTCTCCCGACTATCTTCAGACACTGGGCGCGCAGGAACAGGCTGACGGCCGTTTTGCGACCGATGAAGCCCGGGATGTCGCGCAGAAGGGCCGTGCAACTTTTGTCGGCCTTCATGAGCAGGCTGGAGACGTGGCAACATGGGCGCAAAAGCAGACATACATTGCGCAAGGGTTCCTTCTGCTTTCTGCTGCGTTCCTTGGCGTGGATGCCACCCCGATGGAAGGTTTTGAGGCGTCCATTCTTGAAGAAGAACTCGGCCTTAAAGAAAAAGACCTGACACCGGTAGTTATTGTCTCGCTTGGATACCACTCCGATGCAGATTTCAACGCCCGGCTTCCCAAATCACGCCTGCCGGAACAGGCCATCTTTACAAACCTGTAAATGGCGCCTTCCTGACCGCGCATCCCCTCAAGCCTCACGCTTGAGGGGCCAATCCGGCGCAAGGACCACGACAAGACAAAACAGCCCAGAACAAACTGCCAGAAAAAACGAGGCAGGAAATCAAGTCCGTTCAGGCTGTTTTCCTTTCATCTGATCCTGTTTGTGCAGTCGTATCTTTTGCAGATAGCGTCTTGCAGCCAGGCAATAGTCTGATGGAGAAAGCGGTCCAACCGAGCTTACCGTCCTCTTTCCACGTGAACGACGGCTTGGATCACCACCCTTCCGCGTCCACCTCACGCCGTCTGAGCGGTCTTGTCAGGCTCAACAAGCCTGTGCCTGTCTTCAACTGGCGATTTTTCAAGTCTCTCTCGCAGGAAGCAGATCATGCCTTCGACTATGAAAGGTAAGAGGATGGCGAGAAAAAACACTCCCCCCCGTCACACGCTTCAGGCTAACCCCTCCCCTCCTTTTTTGCCAAGGGCCACTATGATGGCAGTTTCGCAAAGGGTGATTTGCGTAATGGTCGGTGGCTTTGACTACCCAAAAGCTTTGAGAAAGCCTTCAATATCGTCGCTCATCAATTTTGGCATCCGCTCGCGTATCACGTCTTCAGGCCAGTCCCACCACGCCACTGCCAGCAAGCGTTCAATGATTTTTTCGGGAAAACGATATTTGAGAACACGCGCCGGGTTGCCGCCCACAATTGCATAAGGCGGCACGTTTTTGGTGACGACTGCACCCGTTGCAATAATGGCTCCGTGCCCGATGGTAACACCGGAGAGAATGGTTGCCCGTGCTCCAATCCAGACATCATTACCAAGAACGATATCTCCTTTGGTGGAATGATCATCCGTTGCGTCTGCGGCCTCTGGCCAGAAACTGCTCAGATCCTTGAAAGGGTACGTTGTCACGGTATCCGGCCGATGATTTCCCAGAATCATCAGCACTTCTTGGGCAATGGAACAATAATCGCCAATTCTGAGCCGGGCATACTGCGCTTCAATAACAACAGGTGAACCGTTAGCACCGTAACTGTGTGGGCCAATTTCCCACCCCCACTCATCTATTTCATGAGCAAGAGAATAGCGGAGAAGTAATGAAAACGCGTTCTTCCCGTAAGACATTCAGTGGCCCCCTTTCCTTGATACAATTTGACCTGAACGGTGGTTTGAACAATCTGCGAGGTCAGTATGCAGGTCTTTTAAGGGTGGAATACGTTAAATTTCGTGCAGCCTGCCAGCGTCGCACCTTTATATCCGCCTTTTCAGCCTCAAAAATCTCTCACTAGCCCCCCTGCTGACTATTCAATCAGCCTCTTATCTGCGTCTGCAATTTCCCTCCGGCGTATCATTCCCCGGTCCACTGTCTCACAAACATTCCTGTCTTCCTCTCAACCATGAGTAGGATAGCGGTGAATAAGCATTCGGGGCTCTGTTCTTTGGGTAATTCATGTCGTCCACCGCAACGCCTCCTCCCTGACCAAAAGAGACGCGCTTGCAAGACGATCTTTTCATAAGACCATTTTCCGCCGTAAGCTTATTGATATGCAAAAGCACCTGATAGAGATGGCAACCACGGCACGCTCGTTCCTTGAACCGGTGTGGATCGAATGGCACACCGCTTGGGGAGGCAAGCTTCCTGCTGTTCCGTCCCAATATACGTGTGCTCGTAGCAGTCTGTTTGTTGTGAAAGCCCTCAGGCACGTTGGGATAACAGCAACTTGGAAAACAGGAGTGCCGCGCCACTCTGAAGAGGGCCCTGAACTTGGGCCTATTGGCTTCTATGCAAATGGACGGTGGCAAAGTCACGCCTGGGTGGAAGCGTGTGGCTACATCATTGATATTACTGCCGATCAGTTCGGCGCTGCGCCCGTGATCGTCGTTCCAACAGGAGACCGCCGATATGCCGAGGGCACTGAGGATACTGCTCTCCCCGCTTTTGTTGCCAATCGCACAAATGCCGTCGAGGCCATCTGGCCCCGCTGGCTGACGTATTGCGGTCACACATAGTATCGGGTGGTTTGGCATCCGGCGAGCGCCCACTCGCAATACATTATAAGCGCCGCTGCCTGCTTTTCCGTCCACAGCCTTACGGCAACCGTTACTTTTTGGCTGCCGTAAAATCCTGACCCGAGGCTACCCTATCCGGCTCAGGCCCAAGACATGGAGTAGTTAGATCAGCCCTTCTTCTTTCAGGGCTTTTTGAGCCGCTGGCCGAGCGAAGACTTTATCCCGCAGGGCACTGACCTTGGGATAAGCCGAGATGTCGATTTTGAGAGGGGTCGTCCAATTCAGAATGACCGCCATGAGGGCATCGGCCTGTGTAAAACCAACGGGCAACAGGTAGCCATTATCGCCACGATCAAGAATGGCCTCTACCTGCGCAAGACGACGCCCAATAAGGCCCATCAGCTTTTCGCGCGTGGCATCCGGCACATTGGGGGCGAACAATGCCCCAATCGCGCCATGCACGTCTTCACAGAATCCTAAGGCTTCAAGCAGTCGATAAAACTCAAGACTATCTGGGACCGGATGAAATTCCGTGTTGTCAGACTGTTGGCCAATATAGGTAAGAACGGCAACATTTTGCGTCAAAACCACGCCGGGAGCAATTTCAAGTGCCGGAACAGCACCACGCGGATTGATTGCTGTGTAGTCCTGATTATCGGCTGTCTTTTTCTCTTTCAGGTCCACCTTCACAAGCTCATGAGGCAATCCGGTCTCGTTCAGCATGATGTGAGCAGCGAGAGAACACGCACCTGGTGAGAAATACAGCTTCATAGTGACGCCCTTTAGTTTCAACGCTTCCGAAGGATGCAGAACGGGCAGACGCTCATCCTGCTGCCGGAAAGCGTTGCACAAATACCCGGAGTTGAGAAGAATTGGAGCATTGCACTGATCTCTTGGCAGCCGGAACATGCCCCGCTCCCCTCAACCCCGACTATTTGGGCAGGAGGCGTGCGGATTACCAATCTGCCCAAAACCACCAGGACGCGCAGATTCAACTGGACTAAAAAGCACCAACCTCTTTTGCCAGATTGCTACCCAGCAACCCTTTACAAAAAGACGCATGAGAAGAACGAGCTTCTTCAGCCGACCAGCTTATTCTTAAATTTTATCGGAGAATTTATCACCTGATGGCGGAAGGGGTGTCCGCCAAAACGACGAGACCCCAAGGGGCCTAAAGATACATTTTCTATGTTAAAACAGTATATTAACTTGTATCCTCGCCACCTGACGCCGCATATAGACGTGTCGAACCGCATGATATAAGGTGGGACTGAAGATGGGATTAAAAGACCATGAGCAAGCTTCCGCCGAACCAGTTAACCGTGCGTAAGATCGCGACCCTGAAAGATGGTGTTTATGGCGACGGTGGAAACCTATGGATTACAATCCGAGGTGACACACGTGCCTGGACCTTTCGTTACAAAAGCCCGCTAACCGGCAAGCGCCGGGAAATGGGACTAGGTCCAGCCCGTGACGTCTCCCTTTCCGAAGCACGCAGCAAAGCCACCGACGCTCGACGTCTTTTACTGGAGGGACGTGATCCTCTGGAGGAACAGGCCCAAAGAAAGCGAAGCGCTACCAAGGAGCGGACTTTCAGAGAGGTTGCTGAACACTATATCACAGAACAGACACCCGCCTGGAAAGACCCACGTTCCGCACCCATGTGGCGGAGTTCGCTCGACCGGCATATCTACCCCCTCCTGGGCAACCGCTCAATTGCTCAGGTCCAGACTGAGGATGTTCTAGCCGTACTGCGGCCGATCTGGGAAACCACCACGGAGACAGCCAGTCGCCTGCGTGGGCGCATTGAACGTATTCTGGATTACGCGCACAGTCATCATTGGCGCGAAGGCAACAACCCTGCGCGTTGGCGCGGTCATCTTGCCAACATTCTTCCCAAACCAACAGCCGTGGCAAAAGTTGTGCATCATGCGGCCGTGCCTTATCACGATCTTCCTTCTGTGTTTGCGCAACTTGAGCGACAAGACGGCGCTGCGGCTCTTGCCGCCCGTTTTCTCTGCCTGACGGCGGCTCGTTCTGGTGAAGTGCGTCATGCACGGTGGTCTGAGATTGACCTCGAAAAGCAAATCTGGGTCGTCCCAGCGGCACGCATGAAAGCAAAGCGGGAACATCGCGTGCCCTTGACGACAGGCGCCCTGAACGTGCTCCGACGAATGGAAATACTGCGCCCCCTTCCCTCTGCAGATGGTCTGATTTTCCCCGGAGGCAAAATCGGATCACCGCTCAGTGACGTCGCCATCTCCAAAGCACTCCATCGTGCAGCTGGGACTAAAGACGTAACCATTCACGGACTGCGCTCCAGCTTTCGCGACTGGGCAGCAGAAGAAACCGACTTCCCGCGGGAAGTCGCAGAAATGGCACTGGCCCACGCCATTGGTAACAAGGTCGAGGCCGCCTATCGGCGAGGAGATCTACTCAACAAGCGGCAGGAGATGATGAAGCAATGGGAGCAATTCTGCACAGATCGCGTATAGAAATCGTAGGCTGCTTTGGGGGGGATAGTGTTGAAAAACTCATGGTGAAGAGTGAAGGTGTTGCCAAACCACTTCGATATGCCTGCGGCTTTCTTGCCTCAGGTGGATAAGGCAGGCGCTCCGGAAGGTATCAGTTTCGCCATTTTGCGGAGATTTTGGGCAGCTGCGGCGAGATGAAACTCATCACGGGCGCCGTTTGGTCCTCTGAGCCTCAACCGATCGATCTTCAAAATGCGCTTGAGGTGAGCAAACAGCATTTCGACCTTCTTTCGTTCTCGTCTGGTGACAATATAGGCGTCGGTTAAGGCAATGTCGCGGGCCATATCACGAGCACCTTCATGAACAGAGCGCAGAACTTTACGATTGGGCTGATTGGGGCAGCATTTTTGTTTGAGAGTGCATACGTCGCACGCCAGTTTCGACGAACGGTATCGAAGTAGGTTGTCGGGAGGGGTGTTTGGTCGATCCGAGTTGATCTTGCGCCACAGCTGCTTCAGTTCCTGTCCACCAGGACAGACGTAAAGATCGTGCACGTGGTCATATGTGAAATCTCGGCGTTCGAAAGTCCCGTCCTGCCGGGCAGATTTGTCGAAGACCGGAATGTGAGGTTCTATGCCACGCTCATGAACCAGCCACGCAAGATTTTCAGCGGATCCATAAGCTGTATCCGCAGCAAGCCTTTCGGGCCATATTCCAAATATTTCCTGCGTACGCTCTATCATTCGGCGTTGCGCCGTAACCTCGGCCTGCCGGATGGCTGTCGTGGTTTCTACATCCATGATGACAGCCGATTTAAGGTCGATGAGGTAATTTGTGCAGTAGGCATAATAAGCTTGGCCACCGCTTGCAGCGTTCCAACGTGCCGCAGGATCGACCGGAGAGATATATTTTGGTTGTACGGGCGTAGCAGACCCAAATGCAGCATCGTCCAGCACCGAGAAATACTCCCGCACAGCACGATGGGCTGCCTCGATTGGCAGCTTGTCTGGGCTCGGAACACTGCGCTGCCGATTAGCGTCGGCCTTGATCGTGCTGGCATCGACCGCAAAGCCTTCACCGCCCACCAGCCCCTTGGCGATGCACTGCCGGACGGTCATTTCGAACATTTGGCGAAGCAGATCACTCTCCCGGAAGCGTCCGTGCCGGTTTTTCGAGAATGTCGAATGATCAGGCACAGGGCCGTTGAGACCAAGGCCACAGAACCACCGGTAGGCCAGGTTAAGATGGACTTCTTCACATAACCGTCGCTCGGATCGAATACCCATCACGTAGCCAACGATTAACATCCTGATGATCAGTTCGGGATCGATCGAAGGCCGCCCCGTGCCGCTGTAAAATGGGCGAAGATGCTCACGCAGGCCGTCCAGATCAACAAAGCGATCAATTGAACGCAAAAGGTGGCCAGCTGGCACATGATCTTCAAGACGGAACTCGTAGAACAGTGCCTCCTGTATTTTCGTTCGATCACCCATCATTTGCAGGTTCCTCCTGCGAAGAGTGAATCAGTGCTTCACTCTCAAAGCAAGCGCGACTTTTTCAACACTATCAGGGGGAGGAACGAACCCGCTACGCGGGATTGGTGCGGTGTGC
>NZ_LHZU01000034.1 GCF_001580995.1 Acetobacter senegalensis | reverse complement strand
AAAGCCCGCGCGCTACCGCGCTCTCTGGTCAGCTTCAACTATTTGGGGCAGTTTGACCAGACCCTGAAGCAGGGAGGTTCCCTGGGCTTCGCATCCGAGAACGCCGGTTCTTCCACCGATGCCAATGGAACCATGGACTACGTCCTTGATCTCAACGGCATGGTGGGGGGCGGTCGTCTATCCTTCTCGTGGAGCTTCTCTCCGAACGCCGTCTCTGCTGACGTGGTACAGGATCTGACGGAGCGCTTCGATAAAGTTCTGCGGAACCTTGTGGCTCATTGTGAAACTGCAACACCGGAACGTACGGCTTCTGATGTGCCTCTGGCGCGTCTGAGCCAGGCGGAACTGGAAGAACTCGGCCTGACGGGCAATGATATTGAAGACGTCTATACAGCGACACCGCTGCAGCAGGGATTGCTGTTCCACAGTCAGCTTGCTGCAGGCGAGGGATTGTATGTCACCCAGAAACGTCTGACCCTGAAGGGACGACTGGATCGTAAGGCCCTGAAGGCCGCGTGGCAGGATGCTGTCTCACGCCATGCCATCCTGCGTACCCGCTTTGTCTCAGCCCATGGTGGAGACCCGGTGCAGGTTGTACAACGAGACGCTGTGCTGCCGTTCTCAGAAGAGGACTGGTCCGACCTTGACCAGTCCTCCTATGAAGCCCGTCTATCAGACTGGCTGGCTCAGGATCGGGCCAAAGGCTTTGATCCGACCATGGCACCTCTGGTCCGTCTGGCCCTGTTTGATCGCCCCGACGGGGCCTACGATCTCGTCTGGGCCGATCACCATGCCCTGATGGATGGCTGGGGATCCGCCGAACTGTTCGGTCAGGTCATGGCCGACTATCAGGCACGGGCCAAAGGGAAGGAGCCGGCACTCCCGTCTGTCACGCCTTACCGGAACTATGTGGCATGGCTGCAGGCGCAACCAGACCCCGAGCCTTGGTGGCGGGAACGTATTGCCCTGCTGGATGATCCCGCGACGCTAACCGAAGCGCTGGGACGGACACTCCATCCTGAACCAGGTTCCCATGCCATCCGTCAGCATCTGGATGCTGAGCTGACATCCCGCCTGGAAGGATTAGCGCGCAAGGCGCATGTCACCCTGAACACCGTGATGCAGGGCGCATGGGCCTTGCTGCTGGGCCGCTATGGGAGCCGCTCGCAGGCCTTGTTCGGCGTGACCGTCTCCGGTCGTCCGGCATCGTTGCCGGGTATGGAACGGATGCTTGGCCTGTTCATCAACAGTCTTCCGGTCTGGGTGGATATCCCGGCATCAGAAACAACCGGGCCATGGCTCCGTGATATCCAGTCGGTCAATGCAGCCCTGCGGGAACGGGAGTATACACCCCTGCCGGATGTTCAGCGCTGGTCAGGCCGCCGGGGCGATGCCCTGATCGACAGTCTGCTGGTGTTCGAAAACTATCCGGTTGACCAGAAACTCCGTGAAACGACAGAGAAACCCGACCTGACCATTGCTGCCAGCGAGGGGCAGGAGCAGGCTCATTATCCGCTGACGCTGGCCATCATGCCAGGACGGCAAAATCTTGGCCTCAAATGGGAACGTGATGGATCCCGTCTGGACAACACCACATTAACCCGTCTGTCCCGCCACTACATAGAAGTCCTTGAACAG
>NZ_LHZU01000062.1 GCF_001580995.1 Acetobacter senegalensis | reverse complement strand
ACTTTCGTACGCCTCGCGGCGCCCGAAACCCTTCAGGGGAAGCAGTTCGTCCGCTTTAGCTATCCGCATGACTACACCCGACTTTATTAATCACGAATGGCGACCAGATAACTTAGGGCTGCTCGTTCGCTTTGATGCTGTTTCGATATCGTCGCTAAGTTCGGACGTGCCCGGCGATTCGCTCGTCTCATTGCGAGTAGTTGCACGGGGTTTTCGACGAGATTTCAGACAAAAATTGCTCGATAGCGGCAGTTCAAAAGGCCAAACGAAATGGTTAGTAATGAGCTGATAGACGCGGCTCACGCTAACGGTCAGATCGTGAATGACGGCTTCGAGCTTTTCTCGATCAAGATTAATGTCGAATTGCATGCCGTGAATCAGGGCATGCCTACGAGTGACAAGATGTTCCATCCGCTCCAGAAGGTTTACCTTCCGATGACGATAAGGTCGTTTTAAAGGGGCCAGAACATCAAGTTTGCTGTCTATATCGTTGAAATTACGTCCAATTGCTGCGAGACGCTGGAATGGGAGAGTTTCCGCGGCCGCTTCTTCAACGGTTAATCTGCCGTCAGAGATGAGTGATAGTTGCTCGCCTGATAATCGAATACCTTTAAGGATCGACGCCTTTCGACACGAATAGGTCAGAAGCGCAATATATGTGCTTTTGAAATAGTCCTCCAGCGCGCTAACCAAATAGATCGGTATGATGTTACTGATGAAAACCTCGGGATTGAGCTCGCGCATCTGAGGCCAGATCTTTTCCATCGGCTGTAGGCAGTTATGTTCTGGGAGGCTGAAGCCTTGATGGAGATACATGTTCACTCTAGTCAGGTTCCGGTCAAATCTCTGTATCGCTAGATAGCATCCAGATGCTGCTGGCGGCACCGGTGGCCCGGGATCATAGCCATCGCCGTTCCCGCCGTCCCTGACGGCCGATCCGCCAAATCGGCGGCGAAATTCACGGACGGTCTTGTTTTGCATCGTGAAATCATAGTGGCTTCGGCCAACGCGAGTTCGCGTGTGGACATAAACAGCATTGCGCTCGGATGAGATGCCAATCGACATCTCGATAGGCTCCCAAGATTTGTAGTCCTTGCCCTCGTAATAGATGAGAGAGAATGTTCCGGGTGAGCCTAAATGGGCATAAGTGCCATCCCGGATGTAACCTAAGAGTTCGGCGAATTCGATTGCGTGCCGCTGGGTGACGCCCTTCGGTAGATAGTTTGTAGTTTCATAGCTCATGAATCTATCCCTATTTTCAAACCGCTATTGTGAAAAGTGCAAAGAAAATCTCAATGGCAATATAAAGCTACGGGAGTCAGTTTTAATTACATACAATAAGGTCGTTTCTTTCGCATTTTGGCTTCCCGACACCGGAACTCCTGCCCGATAATCAATGACAGCTATCGAGAACCCCAGATCTCAGCCTGAACGGCTGGTATGTAGGCGACTGCCGCCTGTCTGTTTTGTGTTGTTTTGTTTTGCGTCGACAGACGGTCAATCATGACGAGCAAAAACTCATTCATGAACGCTTCTCTCATCTGGGCAGCGCAGATCTGATCCGTCAATATGCACAGCAGATCCACACTGAAGAACTGGAGCCGTCTGGACTGCAAACGTACTTTCAGAGGCCCGTCCGCTAACATGACTAAACTGAAGCCCCTTCCGGGCCGATAGTCGAATATTTCTCAAAGTCAGTCCCTCAATCGGCGCTTCGGGCAATCCCAACACAACCCCCGCAGTCTCCGCATTTTTCGCCGTCAGATCGGTAATGGTGACATCGTGAATATGCGGGGTTGTTGACGTTACCGGAGCAGCGGGATCGGTCATTGAGACAGTCTTCTGGGTTCCACCGGGCTGCCCTGCATAATAATCACTGATCGACAGCGGAGCGCGGACATGATTCATCATCACATGTTCCGCGCTAATCCAGCCAATATCTCCCCCACGATCTCGTCCAGACTTAATCCGCAGCCCGGACAGCGTGTTCTGAAACGATACGTCAGAAATTCTGATATGATGGGCCCCATTGGCCAGTTCACTGCCAATAGACAGACCGTGCCCTTCGCCAAAGCGAGACTGTGTAATGCTGATATCACTCACGGCTCGTCCCGGTTGCCTCAAACCGGACTTGATGGCGATATTGTCATCCCCCGTCGCAATATCGAGAGTGCTCATCGTGACATGATCCGAGGAGACAAGATCAATACCATCGGTATTCCGAGACGAGGCCGGGTTGCGGATCGTGAGATGATCGATCTTGATCTGGCTGGACTCCCTTACAACGACCGTCCACATCGGAGAATTGGTCGCCGTAACGCCTGAGATCCGTCCATGCTGCACATGCGAAAACTCAATCAGCCAAGGACGTGGTAGGCCATTAGCAGCAGGAACCCCCGGATAGTCTGGCCCGTAAGGTAAAGGACCTGAGGTCTGCGTCTTGTGCGCCCGCACCGCTTGAGGCCACCAGACAGCAGCCCCATTCCCATCAATATGGCCCTGACCGGTTATAGCCACGTCCTGAACATCAATCGCAGAAACAAGGGCTTCACCGGGCTGCGCTGCTTTCCCCAGAAAGGCCCAGTGGAATAGACGCGTGTCCGAACTCCCCAGAAGGGTACTTCCCTGCCCCAGATTCAGCGTGACATGGTTTTTGAGAGATAAAGGTCCGCTCAACCATGTTCCTGACGTCAACGACACCATGCCACCGCCTGCCTCGCTACAGGCTGTAATGGCACGTTGAATGGCCGGACCGTCATTGGTGCGGCCATCATGCCGTGCACCATAGGTAACAGGATCACAGCGAGACGAAGCGGCATGACTGGGTATGGGCATGCACAACAACGCCGCGACTATCCCACCTAAAACGAGGCGCGTGCCTCTCATGGAGTGGCGACCTAAAACACATCTTTGGCCCGACTGGTTGCGTTTGTGAGCAGCGCTCCCCTTCACTTTCGCAACCCCTTGATACCCAGCTCTTCCCACATCCAGTCAAAGCTGAAAGAGGCCCCTGCCTCCTCACGCCCCAGGCCTGCTGTCGTGGCTTCAATCTGCTTCAACCAGGCCGCGACTTTCTTCTTCCCCGCCGCTGTTTTAACAGCCTGCCTCGGCGTGACATGCCCAAGCCCCGGAACAACCTCATCCAGAACACGGCGATAATGCTGCTCAAAAACAGCAGCCAAAATTTCCGCTTCCTCTTCGAGCGGGATCTCGTCTTCAAGCACGTCCCCTCGGCCAGAGGTCCGCTGTTCTTCTAAAGCCTGCTCGGCGGTCATAATCTGTGTTAGAGGAGATCCAATCAGGCTTCCCAAGGCGTTGCGGAGTACAGCCGTGCCTTGCTCAGCCCGTGTTTTTGAGTTGACCTGCAATCTCAGCTGATGGCCTTTCAGTTCCAGAGTCCCCAGAACAAGACCACCATCATCCAACGTGGTGCTCAAAAACTGAGCTTTGCTGTCGCCTGCCTTAGAATGGGCCTCAGGAACATGGTCCCCAGCCTGACGCGTCCAATTCCAGATCATGCGCCCCGCATGCTGCAAACAGGGTATCGTCTTCAAAACCTTGGCAATGCTCTTCTGGGTGCTTCCCTTGCTGAGAGGAAAACACACGTCATGAAAGACCAGGTCTTCGCCATCGCCGTTAAACAGAACGGGTGGCTCAGAGGCGCTCACCATGTTTTCCATGGTTCTAAAGAGCCAGGTCAACGTAAAGACCGGAGCCAGATCGCGGAGCACCTCTGTTTTGATCTTTGGAAACTCAGCCTGACCTCGCTTACGCTTGAGAACATCGCGCAAATTCTCAGCCAGATATTCGCAAGCCTGCGGCGAATATGCCAACAGACTCCCTGCCAAAACCATTTTACCGTCTTCGGGAACAAGGCGCGCCGCGATGCGCGCCCAAGGCTTCAAGGACTGTGTGGCTGAGCGTTCATGAACCAGAACAGGGTCACCACCCCGCAACAGGTCACGCACCATCATGCTTTGACCCGGCACGATCTGCGAAACCTCATACAGGCTCATGACGGCCTCTTTGAGGCCCCGCATATAAGTACTTTTACGTGGACCTTCTTTCCAGCCCCGTCGTTTCAGATAGACTTCAACGAAATTTTCGTTATCCCATTCCTGTCCCAAGAAATCTTCGAAGGCACAGCCCCAGAGTGACATCGCCGCACCCTGCCCTAGGATATCTTCCAGGTCTTCGAAGCTGATATCCGCCGCCTCTAAAGCCGGTCCCAAATGCTCACCCAACACCTCTTCAAAGCAGGATTGCCACTGATCCTGCTTCAGATATCCGATAAGCCCTGTCAGATTGTCAGCGTTCATAAATGCGACGACTTTCACTATTTTTCTGCGGCGGAACGGCAAACACCATGTTTACCCGAGAGCCTGACTCAAAAAGCGGTCTGATTGATTTTTCGCATCATTCTGCGTATATAAGCAATAATGAGACATGCCTGTGAGGCTTGGGGATTCGGCAAACAGCATCGCCTTAACGAAACGCGTGCTTATCTCCCCGATTTTACCTTAAAATTATAAATCTCACTATCGGCCCAACCCGCCTGCAAGAGATCGTGCGGCTCATGTCCGTTATGCGGAAAGCTGTTCGTCGGTGTGTATGTCAAATATGAGGCGTGTTCTGAAGGCAGTTTCTGCTTCACGAACAGCGTATTCTCTTGATGGGGTAATGATCCATTTGTCCGTCTTCCGAAAGAAATGTGGCGTGTTCAGCTTGCGCCTGCGCCATAAGGAGATGGTCAAACGGATCACGATGATGCAGAGGCAAAGACATCAGGATCTGCAGGTGTTCGGGCTGTATTTGTAATAGAGAGAAACCTTCTTCAGGAATGGCTGCCAGAATATCGTTCATATCCGCATCCAGCTTTCCGATACGGATTTTGATCGCAATTTCCCAGAGTGACACGATACTCACCAGAATATCGTGAACCGGGTCTGCGATGATTTCCCGTGCAGTCTCACCCAGCCGGTCGGAGTCCGAAAGCCACCACAGCAACGCATGCGTATCAAGCAGAACCTTCACAGGTCGCGTTCCATGCTTTCAAGAAGGTCCGTCGGTGTCTCATCAAAATCTTCGCTTATTCTGATCCGTCCG
This sequence comes from Acetobacter senegalensis, assembly GCF_001580995.1. GTDB lineage: Bacteria > Pseudomonadota > Alphaproteobacteria > Acetobacterales > Acetobacteraceae > Acetobacter > Acetobacter senegalensis. The sequence continues at coordinate 1,138 of NZ_LHZU01000062.1, read as the reverse complement.
CGCAATGCGCCGGGTTGACGACGGGGGCGATAGGAAGAGGCTGGCGGTCGCAGTTCGGCTACGACCTGGTCATGAGACGTCACCAAGATCGTACTGCCCTGCCTGACCTGACGCAGATACGCTGTCAGGTTTCCCCGGAACTCCCGAACACCGATTTTCTGTGGTAATGGTGCGTTGTCTGAAAGATGCTGGCTCATGGTCTCCTCCCCATGTGTCATCATAACATGTACACATAGGGAGGAGGTAGAGAATTCCTGAGGCATATTCGATTTCAGAGATCAGTGGCTTCCGACAGTGCCAGAGCGTCCTCGACATCCACCCCAAGGTATCGAACCGTACTATCCAGTTTTGAATGACCCAGCAGGATCTGCACGGCCCGGATATTACCGGTTCGTTTGTAAATCATGGCAACCTTAGTCCGGCGGAGCGAATGAGTTCCATATTCCCCGGCGATCAATCCCACCGCCTGAACCCATTGATCCAGAAGCCGGGCGTATTGCCTTGTGCTCAGGTGAGCTTTGGCGCTTAGGCGACTTGGAAAAACATACTCATTCAAGCCACCACCTCGATGTTCCAGCCACGCCCGCACGCTTTCCCGCGTTGTTTCTGTAATTTCGAATTGCACAGGTCGCCGGGTTTTCTGCTGGACGACCATGGCTCGGTGGCGCACCTGACCACTGGTAACGATGTCGCCGATACGAAGGCTGACAAGATCGCAGCCTCTGAGTTTGCTATCGAGAGCAAGATCAAACAAAGCTCTGTCTCTGACACGCTGTTCGCTCCCCAGCCAGAACCGAATAGCCCAGACGTGCTTTTCTTTGAGCGCCCGCTTGGCGCCAACCATTTTTCCTGCATTCCAAGGCACGGACGCCTTCAGCGTAGGCGATGGAAAACGCGTTTTCTTTTCCATGATACTTTCTCCTGATCAGCTGCACATGCAGCAATCAGAAGTCTGGAGGAGGACATCGGCGGATAACGAGAATTATTGCCGACCGTCCGCTTTTCGGAAACTGGAACGGCTCTTCTTTTGACCGAGATGAGGGCGCCTGCCGCCTGTCTGCTCCTGCGTCACTGAGCGGAAAGGCAGATCAGGGGGGGGGAACGAACCCGCTACGCGGGATTGGTGCGGTGTGCAGGT
>NZ_LHZU01000077.1 GCF_001580995.1 Acetobacter senegalensis | reverse complement strand
GTGCTCGGTGCTCGGTGCTCGGTGCTCGGTGCTCGGTGCTGTGGCGTTGGCCGCCGTTTCTAAGGCACTGTCAGGTTGTGTAACCATAGAGTTGCAGCCTGAATTGTAGCTGTCTCATCCTCTATATGTTCGTCAGGCTCTACGCCGTGCTTGTAAATCACGCCCGTTCGGTCTGCTTCAAAACTGGTGGCTATAGGCATGATACCGCCATCCGGCAGCCTGAATGTACGGTTGCTGGATGTCAGGCCCGCCGTAGGGGTTCCAAAAAATCGAGTGTTGAGGCGCCCCTTGAAGGCGATGGCAACGGCCTCGCCTGAACTTGCGGTATGGGGACCAATCAGGACAGCAACGGGGATTGTGGAAAGGTCAGGCTGGGCTATGTCCTGATGGTCTATGGGCAGGGTCTCTTTCCATGGGCGCGATTTTTCGCCTGATATGGTCACAAAATATCCCAAGGGCGCATCACCCAGAAACGGTTTGAGACCGGCAAGCATAGGCCACATGTTGCCACCCTGATCTTTCCGCAGATCAAGCACCCACCCTTTGGCGGGGGCAAGGGACCGAATGGTGGAGAGAAGGGCGTCCCTGTAAGCGGACATCTCTTGCGGTGAGTGTGGGGTAAAGCCTGTCAGGCCAATTGTATTTATGCCAGCGGAAAGGGTTTTGGCCTCAGGGGGAGCACGCCACATCTGTTCAAAGCCCGATTTTTTCCACGGCGGGATGACAAGGCTATGGTGATCATCAAGATTTTTAATAAGTGCTCTGAGGTTCGCATAAACATCGGCAAGGAGCGCTGTGTGGGAGAGGGCAAGCAGGCGCGGCGTTTCTGTTTTCCAGTCAATGTGTGACGCATTGACCGCATTTTCTTTAATATCAGACAGCGCTTTCTGCATGACAGCTTCCGGCAGGGGGGTGCCATCTGGCAGTTTTTCATCATCAAGCGCGGATAATGTCAGGGAACTGGCAGTTACTTTCCCTTTTCCCTTCAGCAATACGCCAAACACAAGTCTGTTCGCGTCACGCGGAATCAGAACCAATGTTGTGCGTGTCACATTCTGGCTGCTGGCGGGCACAGGGGCAGCTTGTGTGTTGGAAAAGGCAACCTGTTTTGTGCCTGCATAGGCGGCTATCCATAACGCTGCGCCGGTAGCGGTACTGTCTGTGGTTAAAATGCCCTTTAGGCGAACGGCTTTTCCCTGTCGCCCCGTGGCGGGAGCGGCGTGGCTGGCAGCGGCAAAAGCATCCAGTGGAGCAGTGTCACTGTGCAGCGTGATGGTATCATCTGATGCGTCACCCTCGGGATGGTGTGTGATGGTGAGATCATAGCTGTTTGCAGTATCGATTTTTCCCCACCCGGTCTGCTGTGCCCCTGCTGCCTGCGGCATTTGAACGCAGGCCAAAAGAGCAGAAACACAGGCGATGTTTTTGACCGAGCGAGGCATCAGAGCGCTTTCCTGTTCAGTATTCAGAAAGATGATGCACCAGAAATGCTGTTTGGCATCACCTGTTCTGTATTGTCATGAAAAAATCATCTCTCTTCGGCTGGTAAGGTATTATGTGCGGCTGCTTTGCAAGGCCTGTTCCATCCAGGCTGCAAGTGGAAAAAGATGGGTGTCCTGATTGTGCAGGGCCATTGCCATCAGACCAACGGGGGCCGTGCCTGCCGGATGGCATGGCAGGCTGATGGCGCATCCATCCAGAAAATTGGTCACAGTCGGGTTGCGCAGCAGCAGCAGGTTTGTGCGTGTGTAGATGTCATCCTCGGCAAGGTCCGCCATGCGGGGGGCAATAATCGGCACGGTCGGCATCAGAATGGCATCATACCCCCCCAGAACTTGCGCTGCCTTGGCAATCAGGGTGTTCCGGTTGCGGATAAGGGTGATGTAATCAACAGCACTCTGTTCTCTGCCGCGTAAAATCCGTTTCAACACAAAGGGATCATACAGATCAGCTTTATGGACAATAAGGTCTGCATGCCATGTCAGGGATTCCGGGGCAGGGAACCCGCCCAGCCGGTTCAGTTCCGGCAGCGTGGCAAGGTCTGGAAAATGCACATCGTCCAGCACAGCCCCGGCCTGTTCCAGCCTGTGCAGGGCAGCATGATAGGCGGTGGAGACCGGTTCATCCATGCCGTCCAGCACGTAGGTCTGCAACACGCCCAACCGTGGGGCGGAGAGAGCATCAGGTGCAGGGGCGTGGGCTGCTGTCACCTCCTGCCCGGAAAGGGCGCGGTCTGCCGCCCAGCAGCAGGACACGGTATGGCCAAGGCTGCCAATGGAATCCAGCGTGAAGGATAGCGGCACCGTGCCTTGGGTAGAAATGCGGCTGGCGGTGGGTTTGTAACCCACAAGGCCCGTCAGGGCGGCGGGAATACGGCAGGAGCCCCCTGTGTCACTGCCAATACCAATGGCGGCCATGCCATCTGTGACGGAAATGGCCGCACCGGAAGAAGAGCCACCCGGAATACGGCGATTGGGGCGGTCCCACGGGTTGGCGGGCGTGCCGGTGTGCGGGTTGATACCCACGCCGGAGAACGCAAATTCCGTCATGCTGGTGCGGCCAATGGAGATCAGCCCGGCCTGCTTCAGGTTGGCAATGGCGGGCGCATCCTGCTGCGCGGGTGCGGCATCAGCCAGCACGCGGGACCCTGCGGTGGTGATACTCCCTTCCTCATTAAACAGATCTTTCACAGACGCAGGAATACCCGCCAGAAATGGCAGGGCATTTCCCGCCTTGCGGTGTGCGTCATAGGCATCAGCCGTGGCGCGGGCCTGTTCTGCATGCACTTCCGTAAAGGTGCGTGTGCCCTCGCCCGCAGGGTCAGTGATACGCGCCAGTGCCTGTTCCACCAGCGCCCGGCTGCTGGTGTCGCCCACCGCCAGGGCGCGGGCTGTGTGCAGAAGAGAAGCTGAGGGCTCAGGCATAAGAGGGCTCCATCATGTAAGCCGCGCAGTGGGCGGGAGATACACCCAATAAAAGCGTGTTTACAAAAAAAATCACAACCCCTGCAGGCATAGAACGTTGTGGTGGTGAGACGTCATAAAAAGAAAAAATGGAGGTCCACTGTGCAGGGAACAAACTGTTCTGAACTGAACAGGAGTAATGAAGAAAAAACAGAAGACAATAACAGTAACAATGCCGGCCCATGGCTGGGGCAGGCCTCGCTCTTCGCTCTGGCCGCAGGGCTGGCCGGATTGATGTTTGGGTTGGATACCGGTGTTATTGCCGGGGCTCTGCATTTTATTGGGCTGGAATTTCATACCACAACCGTTACGGATGAATGGATTGTCTCCACCCTGATGCTGGGGGCAGCCTTTGGTGCGCTGCTGGCCTCTTTTCTGGCGCGGGAATGGGGGCGGCGTGTCACGCTTTCCTGTGCGGCCGTGCTGTTTCTGGCAGGCACGGCGGCGTGCTGCTTTGCCCATTCCGTGCCCGTGCTGATGGCAGGCCGTGTGGTGCTGGGTCTGGGCGTTGGTCTGGCTGCTTTTGCCGCCCCCCTCTATATTTCTGAGATTACTGCCCAAAAAGACCGCGGGCGTATGATTTCCCTGTATCAGATGGCCATTACCATCGGCATGCTGATGGCCTATTTTTCAGACAGTCTGCTGGCTGGCGGCGGTCATTGGCGCTGGATGCTGGGTATTCCCGCCATCCCGGCCGTATTCTTTCTGCTTAGCACGCTGGTGGTGCCTTATTCTCCGCGCTGGCTTGTCACACAGGGGCGACACAAGGAGGCTTCCCGCGTGCTGCACATGCTGCGCGACAGTAGCGAGAAAGCCAAGCGTGAACTTACGCGTATCCGCCAGCAGGTGAACAAGGAAAATGTGAGCGGGTTTGAACTGTTCAAAACCAGCGCCCCCTTCCGCCGCAGCTTCTTTCTGGGGCTTTCCCTTCAGGCGCTGCAACAGCTTACAGGCATTAACGTGCTGCTGTATTACGCGCCCAAAGTGCTGGAACGCGCCCATTTTGGTAGCGCAGCCGCCATCTGGGCCACAACATTGCTGGGCGTGGCTAATCTGGCGGCCACCGTTGCCGCCCTGTTTCTGATCGACCGCTGGGGGCGTCGTCCGCTGCTGGTAACAAGCTGCATTATTGCCAGCCTCAGCCTGGTTCTGTTCGGGTTTGTGCTGCAACTGCATGTGGAAGGCACGTTGGGCGCTGTGCTGATCATTGGCACGCTGGTCGCGTTTATTCTGGGCTACGCCTTGGGGGAAGGACCGCTGCCATGGACCCTGTGCTCGGAAATTCAGCCGTTAAAGGGGCGTAGCCTCGCCATTGGGTGCTCCACTTTTGTCAACTGGATAACCAACTGGCTGATCAGCACCGTCTTCCTGTCCTGCATGACCGTGCTGGGAGATTCCGTCACGTTCTGGATGCTGGCCGGGTTCAACATGCTGTTTCTGGTGGTGGCGCTGCTGTTTGTGCCAGAAACCAAAGGCACATCACTGGAAGATATTGAAGATAACCTGATGCGCGGTGAACGCCTGCGCGATATTGGCGGTCCCGCCACCCCGCAGGAAGCAGGGACTCAGGCCGTAGCCTGAGCCTTGTCCCGCAAGGTAACAATCAGCGGCACATGGTCGGACGGGCGTTCCATCGCCCGTTCATCCCGGTCCGGCCAGGCGGTTTCAAGCCGTTCCGCCACACGGGGGGAGAGCAGGGCGTGGTCAATCCGCAGCCCGCAATCCCGGGCCCAGGCTCCGGCCTGATAATCCCAGAACGTATAGGCCGGGCCAGAGGGATGCAGCGCACGCAGGCCGTCTGTCAGGCCCAGCCACAACAGGCGGCGGTAGGCCGCACGGCTTTGCGGGCGCACCAGTGCGTCATCGGGGCCGAGGGCACCGGGGGCGCAGTCTTCCGGTGTCGGGCAGACATTGTAGTCGCCAGCCAGAATGAAATCCGTATCCGTTTGCAAGAATGCGCGGGCGCGGGCTGTCAGGGCATCAAAAAACGCCAGCTTGGTTGCGTAACCATCCTCCCCGCCGGAATTGCCGTTGGGCAGATACAAATTGCCCAGTGTCAGCCCTTGCGTGCGTACTTCCACATAACGGGCCACCGGATGGTCAAACCCCGGCAGATGATCCGTGGTGATCTCCATCCCGCTTTTAACCAGCGTAGCCACCCCGTTATAGGATTTCTGGCCCACAACGGCACAATCATACCCGGCTTTCTGAAAGGCTTCGGCAGGAAACTGCGCGGTCTCGCACTTGATTTCCTGCATCATCAGCACGTCAGGCTGTTCGCGCTCCAGCCAGTCCAGAATCAGGTGCTGGCGCTGGCGAACGGAATTAACGTTCCAGGTCGCTATTTTCATGCGACGGAAAAGCTCGTGCCACACCCGCAGGAGGACGCTGCATTGGGGTTGTTCACCGCAAAATGCGCCCCCATCAGCTTGTCCGTAAAATCCAGTTCCGCCCCGGCCAGCAGATCAAGGCTGGCGGGGTCTACCACCACCAGCGCGCCACCTTTTTCAATGTGCGTATCATCCGGGGCAATCGCCTCCGGCCCGATCAGCGTGAACTGATACTGGAAGCCATTGCAACCTCCGGCTTCCACCGCCACGCGCAGCGCGGCTGGCGGGGGTGCGCCCTCCGGGGTGGCAGTGGCCTTGCGTTTGGCAATAACCGAGGCAATCCGCGTGGCGGCGGCCTCAGACACGGTAAAGGGCTGGGGCTGGGTCATACTCCACTAGATAGCGCGGGGGGAGGGCAGTTTGAAGGGGCATGGGGGCAGAGATGGTCAATTTTCAAGTAATGGCTTAGGGTGCGGCGCATCTTATGTGGTGGAACCTGCCTGAAACGCAGTTTTGCCGCACCAGCGGGGCAGCCTACGCCCGCCCCGGAACACCGTGACGGAGCAGGATTACACACCCATGCCAGCACAGGCCGCAGCCCATCTGTTTCTTGCCCCTTATGCAGTGCAGCCGGGCGAAGGCCGTGGCCGCCGCCTGCATGCGGAGGATGAATCTCCCACCCGTTCGCCCTGGCAGCGGGACAGGGACCGCGTTGTGCATTCCTCAGGCTTCCGCCGCCTGCAATATAAAACGCAGGTGTTCATCAATCATGAAGGTGATTTTTTCCGCACCCGCCTGACCCATTCGCTGGAAGTGGCGCAGGTCGCGCGCTCCATGGCCCGCTTTCTGCAACTGGATGAAGACCTGACAGAAGCCGTGGCTCTGGCGCATGATCTGGGCCACACGCCCTTCGGCCATGCGGGGGAGGATGCGCTGGCCGCCCAGATGCAGCCGTGGGAGGGGTTTGACCACAACACGCAGGCGCTCCGGCAGGTGACGCTGCTGGAGCGCCGTTATCTGGCCTTTGATGGCCTGAACCTGACATGGGAAACACTGGAAGGGCTGGCCAAACATAACGGGCCGGTCAAAAAGCCCGCGCCGTGGCTGCGTGAGTTTGATGCCCAGTGGCCGCTGGACCTGCACACCTATGCCTCTGCAGAGGCGCAGGTGGCGGCGCTGGCGGATGATATCGCCTATCACGGGCATGATCTGGATGATGGTGTAAAATCCGGCCTGCTGACGCTGGAAGACCTGAAAGACGTGCCGCTGGTGGGGAATGCGCTGGCGCAGGCTCAGGCGCTGGCGGCGGATCTGCCCGCAGACATGCCGCAGAAAAACCAGCGTATCCGCCATGAAATGGTGCGCCGTGTGATTCATGCGCTGGCCACGGATGTGCTGGTGTGCACCCGCAAGAACCTTCAGGACCTTGCGCCGCGTAGTGTGGAAGATATCCGCGCTGCATCCGCGCCGGTGGTGGCGTTCAGCCCCGCCATGGCGGAGGCCAACAAGGGGATCCGCAAGTTCCTGTTCGCCAAATTGTACCGGCACTGGCGCGTCAACCGCATGACGTACAAGGCCCGGCATGTCACGGCGGAACTGTTCACCATTCTGGTGGAGTCGCCCAAGCTGTTGCCAGACCGCTGGCGTGAAACTGCATTGGCGGGTAATGACGCCACCATACGCCGTACAGTGGCGGATTACGTGGCTTCCATGACGGATCGCTACGCCATGGAAGAACATCGCCGGTTGACTGATCTGTCAGTACCGGGCTGAAAACGCGGCTCTATCGCTTTTGTAGTGGGAATTTTGTCGGCATGTCTGAGTGTTTGTTCCAGCTTTATCGTCACCATGTCCTGGCCGCCGTGCGAGGGCTGCTGCCCGACGTGCCGGAAGAAACACTGGCCCGCGTTGAAGTAACCCCCACGCGCGACCCCGCGCATGGGGATATGGCGACCAACGCCGCCCTGTTGCTGGCCAAGGCTGCCCGCCGCAAACCGGCTGATATTGCGGCTGATCTGGTTGCCGCCCTGCAAAAGGTGGATGGCGTGGCCAAGGTGGCCGCTGCTGGCCCCGGCTTTGTGAACATCACACTGGCCCCGGATGTGCTGCGTTCCGTTCTGCCTGCCGTGCTCAAGGCGGGTGAACGGTATGGCGATTCGCAATCTGGCAAAGGCGTGCGGGTGAATGTGGAATATGTGTCCGCCAACCCCACCGGCCCCATGCATGTGGGCCATTGCCGTGGCGCCGTGGTGGGGGATGCGCTGGCCAACCTGCTGGCCAAGGCCGGGTTTGATGTCACCAAGGAATTCTACATCAATGATGCCGGCGCACAGGTAAAGGCGCTGGCCTGGGCTACCTACTGGCGTTATTTGCAGGCGCTGGGCACCACCCTGACGGAAGATGCGTTTTCAGACCTCACACCCGGCGGGCTGCAATATAAGGGTGAATATCTTATTCCCGTAGCCGCTGAACTGGTGGCCGAATATGGGGACAAACTGGCTGAAGACGGCGCACGCCCGGCCCCTGAAAAAACATGGCTTGAAACCGTACGCGGCTTTGCCGTGGCGCATATGCTGACGGCCATCAAGGAAGATCTGGCCGCCCTTGGCGTGCATCATGATGTCTTCACGTCTGAAGCTCAGGTGCTGCGCGATGGTGTGGTGGATGCCGCCATCACCCGGCTGGACAAGGAAGGCCTGCTGTATGAAGGCGTGCTGGAACCGCCCAAAGGCAAGCTGCCGGATGACTGGGAAGAACGTGAACAGCTTCTGTTCCGCTCCACCCAGTTCGGGGATGATGTTGACCGCCCGCTGAAGAAGTCTGACGGCACAAACACCTACTTCGCCAATGATATCGGTTGCCATGCGGATAAGGTGGCCCGTGGCGCGCAGGTGCTGATTGACGTGTGGGGCGCGGACCATGGTGGGTACGTCAAACGCATGAAGGCCGCCGTGCGTGCCGTTACGGATGATACCGTGCCGCTGGAAGTGGTGCTGTGCCAGATTGTGCACATCCTGCGGGATGGCCAGCCGGTTAAAATGTCCAAACGCGCGGGCACCTTTGTCACCCTGCGGGACCTGATTGATGAAGTGGGCAAGGATGCCGTGCGCTTCACCATGCTCACCCGCAAGAGCGATGCCCAGATGGAGTTTGATCTCGATCTGGTGGTGGCGCAGCAGCGTGATAACCCGATCTTTTATGTGCAGTATGCTCACGCCCGCTGCCGCTCCGTTCTGCGCATGGCGCAGGAAGATGGCAGCTACGGCCCCGTAACGGCAGAGGCACTGGCACAGGTGCCCCTGACCACGCTGGAAGCCGATGCGGAAATGGCGCTGCTGCGCCGTCTGGCGGAATGGCCGCGCCTGATTGAGTCCGCAGCCCTTGCGCGGGAGGCCCATCGCGTGGCCTTCTATCTGGCAGACGTAGCAAGTGACTTCCATGCCCTGTGGAACCGTGGCCGGGATGATGCATCCCTGCGCTTCCTTCAGCCGGATGCGCCAGAGGCAACCCGTGCGCGGCTGGCGCTTGTTGCCGCCACCGCCACGGTTATCCGGTCTGGTCTGGCTGTAATGGGCGTGGAACCCGTAGAGGAAATGCGCTGATGAGTGACGATAACAAGGATTTTTCGTCAGATAACCGGATCAGCCGCGCGCGTGAGCGCATGAGCACGGATTATGATGACACCCTGCCTCCCCGCCGGCCCGCAGGGCCAGCAGGCAAGGGGGGTGTTGCGTCCAGTGTTCTCACCCAGTTTCTGAGCAGTGATGCCGGAACCCGCAAGCTGGTCTATGGCGCTGCGGGCCTTGGGGGGCTGCTGGTGCTGGGCATTGGCGGCTGGGCGCTGCTGGGCCACCACCAGAGCGGTATTCCCGTCATGGGGCCACCGCCTGTTGCCATGCGCACCAAGCCGGTTGATCCGGGTGGCATGCAGCTTGATGGCGTGGCCATGCCTGATACGCCGGATGACGGGCAGGCTCATCCGGTGCCCGCGCCTGAAAAACCCAACCCCACCGCGCTGGCCCAGCAATACGGGCAGCAGGCCGCCAGCACGGAGGCCGCGGACAACGCGAAAAAAGCGGCAGACGCCACGGGGGATGACCCGGACATCAAGGAAGCGGGACCCAAAGGGACAGATGCTGGTGCCCAGGGCACAGATCAGTCTCAGGCAGGCGGTGCTGCCGGTGCGCAGCCAACAGCGGAAGATCAGCAGCCCACAAGCCTGCCCGATTCTTCCAACGGCACAACGGATGAATCCGCTGCCGGTGATGCCGCAGCGGCCTCCGGCGCGGCTACCGGCAAGGCCGCCCAGTCGCAGACTACTCCGGCGGCGCCTGCAACTCCGGCCCGCAAAGCGGCTTCCGATTCCGCAGCACCGCCAGCCGCCCGCAAGGTGGAACAGGTTCCCGCCGCTGCGCCGCTTCCGGCCTCTTCCGGTGGCAAATATCGCGTGCAGCTTGCGGCGTTGCAGTCTGAAGCGCAGGCACAGCAGGAATGGAGCCGCCTGAAAACGCGGTATCCCACTCTGTTTGCAGACCGCACGCCCATGGTGGAAAAAGTGCAGCGTGATAACGCAGTGTTCTATCGTCTGCGGGTGGCTGGCTTTGCCTCCACAGCGGAGACACGGACCTTCTGCAACGCGGTGCGGGAACGTGGGTTGGCCTGTGCGCAGGTGCACCAGTAACCGCTGCGCGGCAACCGGCCCGCATGTGCTAAAGGCCAAGGTTCTCACGGGGTGCTCGGCTCTTCCCGGCGTAAAAGCCGGGTTGCTTGCATGAAAGACCATGCGGTGCTGTCACAAAAGCGGGCTATGCCGTCCCGGATGCTCGCTTCCGGGAGCAACGCTTTTTTCAGCCGGTATTGGTCTGGGCGTTTCGGCTCTGGGGGTGTCAGCCCGTGCGTGATGCCGTTGCTGCGGGCCCAGTCCGGATGGTCAGCCAAACAGGCCGCCTGAGCAAAGAGCACCTTACCCCATGTTTGTAAGCCACAGATAAGGCAAGACCTGACAGATGGACGCCGATCAGCGGCCTGCACTTCACCCTGATGCCCCGGCCCCGGACGAGACGCTGGCAACTGGCGCTTCTCCGGCACCGCAGGAAACACCGTCTCCTGAAGCGGGAGCGGAGCAGCCCGGCGCTGCCAGTGCAAGCACGGAAGAGGCCGTGCCCCGCGTACCCGTGCTGCATCTGGATGGGTTTGAAGGCCCGCTGGATCTGCTGCTGGATCTGGCACGGGCGCAAAAGGTTGATTTAAGCCGCATTTCCATTCTGCAACTGGTGGAACAGTATCTGGCCGTGGTGGAATCCGCCCGCAAGGTGCGGCTGGAACTGGCGGCGGACTGGCTGGTGATGGCCGCTTGGCTGGCTTGGCTGAAATCCCGCCTGTTGCTGCCCGCCGAAGATGATCTGGCCATGGAGGGCGAGGAAGCCGCCGAACTGTTGCAGGAACGGCTGATTGAACTGGCCTGCATGGGGGAACTGGCCCGCTGGCTGGATGCCCGCCCCCGGCTGGGGCGCGATGTCTGGGCGCGCGGCGAGAGTGAAACCCTGATAGAAATTGATCGCTCCGGTCTGGCGCTGGATATGCCGCAGCTTATGCGGGCCTATATGGCCGCCATGCGCCGCACGGCCCGCAAGCGCATCTATGCCCCGCGCACCATCCGGTTCTGGACTGTGCAGGATGCGCTTTCCCGCCTGACCCGCCTGTTGGGAGAAACGCCGCCGGGCTGGAACAGTCTTGACGCCTTCCTGCCAGACGCCCTGCCAGAGGCCGCTGTGGGGGAGGACGCCATCCGCCAGCGCCGTGCCGCCATGGCAGGCACACTGATTGCCGGGCTTGAACTGGCCAAAAGCGGCAGGCTTGAACTGCGTCAGGACGAAACTTTCGGCCAGATCCTGCTTCGCCCCCATGAAGGACCAATTGACCCTGTGGAGGATGAGGAAACACCTCCCGCTCCAGACACACCCGCCGAGGATAGTCCGGCGGAGGGAGAGCAGGGCGCCGATGCAGCAGTGCAGGCAGCATCAGACCAGCAGCCGTCCAAGCGGCGTAAAGGCAAGCGGGGGAGACACAACGCATGACCACCACCAACCCGGATGTTCCCCCCATGCCGCAGACCCCGCAGCAGAACACCCCTGCCACCCCGGATCACCCCGATATGGCGGATAACACGCAAGCCGCACCCACCCACGCGGCACTGACAGACCCTGCGCAACCCGAAGCAGGTGACGCCGAAAAAAGAGTGGCCCCCTCCTCATCTTCGCTTGACGCCTCAACCCAAACCAGCACGGCTTTAGAAGCAGAAGCAGAAGCAGAAGCAGAAGCAGAAGCAGA
>NZ_LHZU01000059.1 GCF_001580995.1 Acetobacter senegalensis | reverse complement strand
TGCACACCGCACCAATCCCGCGTAGCGGGTTCGTTCTCCCTCCCCCGACTGGCTGATACGATCTCTACGGAGATGCTGGCAAGCAACTGTGCTGACCTGGCCAATCGGTAGGGTGGACCGAACGGCTAGATCATGTCCGTAGTCGCTCTCTCGTTCTCTCGCTCTCTCGCTCTCTCGCTCTCAAATTAAATACGAATGTGCGACATCCGAACGCTTACGAATTTCTTATCCACGACCACCTTGTATTCGTGGACGAGCGCTTACCGAACACAAAACTGAATAGCGCTGAAATTTATCATCGAAAAACGGCATCATGACTGCTGGCATTACTCCGGGAAGATCTGTCAGTCTTTCCCCTGACAGACAAAGGCCGCCATTATTCCATGCCCTATTTCGGACGGGGGCTTGCTCTCTTTCAGAAGAAGGTTGAGCTCATCAATGGCTTCTCGGGCGGCTTTATGGGCATCCTCCCCGGTCAGCACCCATGACGTATCCAGGTTGGCGCCCTCAGGTTTGTCGCGCATGACGCTCAGCCAGTTGAAGGACCCTTCTGCAATGAAGCTCTGCGTCATCAGCGTCTTCGAATGTAGGAGCTTGATGTCGTGCAGCCTTGCTCCCGTCTCCTCGAGTGCTTTTCTGCACGCAGGTGATGTTCCGTTGGAATAACCGGGAGCGTTGGGAACGCGCGTCACGATATTGACCACGGCCCCTCTGCCAACGGCCTCGCGGATGCTGTCCTGGAGTTCAGGTGCGTTGACGCCGGACAGGGACAGGAAGGGGGAGACAATGACAATTTCCTCGCCGTCTTTCAGGTCCGCGAGGGCTGTATCCAGTTGCGCGTGGTGCTCGCTTACGGATGACAGCCTCTTGCCACGGAGGATGAGAGACGTATCTGCCGCCCAGTTGCCAGTCACATCCCCGAGTTCATAGCCCTTGGAAAACAGGGCTCTCCCCAGAATTCCCAGGGCCGACGCAGGATTCCGCTCGAAGATTTCCATCGTGCCAATGACGACGAACGAATGGACGGCTCGTGAGATGGCGACGTTGAGAAGACTGCGCTTGCCATCCAGGAATCCCGTGCTCGCCTTGCGGTCGCATGTTGGCGAGAAGATGATGATGTCCCGTTCCGCGCCCTGCATGGCGTTGACCGTGCCGACCTTAATTTTCGAGATGTTCTTGTCCGTATGGGCCGTGCTGAACTTGCGTAAGGCCCGCCGGATGGCGTCTCTCTGCGGTCCATAGGGGGCAATCACCGCGACAATCTCGTTCACCGGCTTGTCGTAGAAGTCCTTCCATTCATCCGCGTTACTGACAATCCACCGCGCGATGGCCTCCGCTTCACGGGGATTGCGCTGACTGCGCCCCAGACGCTCCGACGTTCCATTGACATTGGCCCAAGCAAGAGGCGGCAGAGGAGGTTTCCTGTCCGGTTCTGCGGTCATGGGTTTCAGGCGGCCGTTATAAACGAGTTCGTTGCAGATCTCGATGATGTCCCGTCGGCAACGGCGGTGCTCGGTCAGGAAGATGCCGGGAACAGGGCTGTCCGGTGAGGAGTGACTGGTGCCTGTCTGGACCACGCGCATCACGGAGCCCATGATGTTATTGTTTCCCGGGGCGGCCGTGACGACGCGGGGATCAACCGGTCCGTCGTCATCCCAGAAGTATTCCTGAACGCCGGCCTTTCGGGCATTGCCAGTATCCGTTGCATGGGAACTGGTGACGACCGGCTCAATCTGGAAGACATCCCCGACCACAACGGCTTTCTTCGAGAAGGCCATGGCCGGGACCATTTGGTAGGGGGCTATCTGTCCGGCTTCGTCAACAATGAGCAGGTCGAAAAAGCCTGCCATGAAACGTTCGACGAATTTGCCGTTTTCCATCATCGTGCATTTGGGAAACTTCGGAAGGCTGGCTGCCGTCACGATGAAGAGCGGTGTCAGCATCGCCCATCGACGATACATGGCCTCCATGGCTCTGCCGCCAACCTTGAACGGATAGACCTTGTTGTCGTTCTGCTCGAGCGCATCCTGAAGAGCCTGAACTTCAAGGACCCACCGACCTTCCCAGTAGCGCAAAGCATACTGGAACAGAGCGTAGCGTATTGTCCGGTCCAGGAAATCCTCGATGACATCTAGCCTTCCTGTCCAGTTGCTCTGGCGCCAGGGAAGTTTTTCTTCCGGCATGTCGAACATCGCGGCCCAGTCGGACGGTGCCAGAACCGTTTCAATGGACGTGCAGCAATCCTGAAGTTGCTGGAGTATCTGATGCTTGAGGGTGACGAGCTTTTCAAGCTCGCGACCGGCCAGAACATAGGAGCCTTCCACATAGTGATCGTACTCTGCTCGGGCGGTCTTGCTCACCAGGTCGGCAGCGGCAACCTCGCGTTCCAACTTCTGGACCAGGGTATCTCGAGCCTGACGCGTCTCTTCCCGGGATTCCCGGACTGTTGCGAGCTCCCTCTCGGCTGATGCCGTCATCTCATTGATGGCATTCATCCATTCGAGCTTGGACTTGACCTGAGTCTGCATGAGCGACCGAAAGAAGCTGCTCTGTCTACCCTCGGCGACAAGCCTTTCAACATTCGCCCAGTTGCGTCCACTCATCAGGTTCGAAAAGAAACCGCCCTCCGGCAATGCAGCAATGAGCGCGACGGCATGTGCTCCCACCTCTTCGACTTTCTGCCCGGCAGCATGCACGGCATCATCACGCTGCTTCAGGAGGTCCCGGGTTTTCCGGTTCTCCTCATTGATCCTGGCGCGCGGAACGGCGGCAGCGGCCTCTTTTTCCTTGAGGTCGGATTTGAGAGCGTCTTCCCTTGGCCTGCGCTCCTGAAGAAGGGCTTCCCGCTGGGCGATGGCCTTTGTGATGTCGGGATATGTTCCATAGCCCGAGGCCACGTAAAGCTGATTCAGCTTTCTGGCTTCTCCAGCACAGACCCGCCCTGTTTCGACAAGCACCTTCATCCGGGCGCGGATTTTCGCGATGCCATCTTCAACAAGGCTGATGTCGTGACGCGCCCCCTGAGGACCGTGACCTGAAAGGTGCTCCTTGCGGACTGGCGGAGTGACGCCCGGATAGAAAGAACTGTAGTAGCCGTTGATCCAAGCGTCACGGGAGGCCCAGGCATCGACCGTGTCCCGTTCACGTTCGGGGAAGCCTTTCCACTCCATCGTGCCCAAGCCTCTTCCCGGAGACGCGATCAGGTAGCCGGCTTTCAGAGCCTCCTTTTCTTTCTCTCCGGACGGGAAATAAAGACCCAGCGCATCGGCACCCTCAATCCATCTTCTCGCCCATGGCCGGCTGTCCTTGGAAGCCATGGCTTTTTTCATGGCATCAATGATGTTGGTGACAGCCTGGTTGTTGGTCGAGGTCCCGACGATGACAGCCGGATCACCACCCTCGAGGGCACGTGTCACCAGCTCCGTTGCGACGATACCTTGCAGAAGTGTCGTCTTGCCGGTGCCCGGGGGGCCGTTCACGGCGAGAATGTCACCATCTTTCACCGAGCAGAACGCCGTCATGGCTTCAGACTGGCTGGATGACATTCCATAGGCGAAAGTCATCGTTCCCCTGGCTCGGCCCGCTGCAGCCCACTTCTGGGACTCATCCACGACGGC
This sequence comes from Acetobacter senegalensis, assembly GCF_001580995.1. Taxonomy (GTDB): domain Bacteria; phylum Pseudomonadota; class Alphaproteobacteria; order Acetobacterales; family Acetobacteraceae; genus Acetobacter; species Acetobacter senegalensis. The sequence goes on along the minus strand of NZ_LHZU01000059.1, from coordinate 1,299 downwards.
CGGTTCCGGTCCACCATCGACATACCGTGCGAGCAGAGGTGTTACGAGATCGGTGTCAGCCAGAACGGTATCGTAAAACCGTCGCTGATGGAGGGTCGCAATCATCCCGATGCTGGCCTCCGCAGGCTGAAGGGCCACGCGCTCCCAGAGTTCGTAGCCGTCGGGTAATCCGTCTTCTCCGGTCACTGCGTTCCAAAGCTTTTCCGCCCACTCCAGGGTCTTGCCGAGACTGCCTCCTTCAAACGGATTGAGCTGGAGCCAGGTATCCATGGTGGCCAAATCACCAATCAGGATGTCACCATCCGACGGTTCGAGAAGCTCTCGATTTATCCAGGGCGGGGCATCCTTGAGCGGCTGGATGGTGCCTCCCGGACTGACGTTGACGAGCATGGCCATACAGAAAAGGGCAGGCTGTTTCGAATGCTCGGTGGAATGACTGACCTGTCCGAGAAGAATGCGGATACCGGCCATCGCGATAATGGAATCGTTAGGAGCCAGGTCACGGGAGGCAGGATGCATCTTTCTCAGTGCCTGGGTTTTGTTAGGCGGCAGCTGGCCTTTTTCAAAACCCTCTTCGTCAAGAGCAACCAGATTATCCCGGCTAAAGGAGATCTTCATCTGGGCATCATCAAGAAGAGCTGAATGCCAGTACGAAAGGACCGAATGATGGCTTGGCTTCGACGACATCCGCTTTAGAACCCTATGTAGTGACGCTTTTTATTACGAAATGCCCTTTGGCATGTAAACATATGCGTCCCCTAGGCTCAGGACTTAGCGTCAGAACATATGGTTGCAGTGAGGCAGATGACCAAGAAAACGACGGCTGGGCAAAGAAAGACACTGGAGAAATCGTAGTACTTTGCGAGATGTCTTCACCTGTGATGCCATCGGGGCTTGTTTCGATCTCGCGATGGAAAATCAGGGGGTGCTATCCAAAGTCGGGCCTTAGCCGTGCGATGCTGTGTCCGACCAAGATCCCTCAAAGCGCAAGCAACATCGCGCTGCTCATCGGATCGGATTGGTCTTTTATAGAAGAGAACGTGTTCTGCAATCACATTGAGTGGCAGACCTGCCTTCCGGTATTCGTCATGAACCTGAATCATCCGGCCTGATGTCAGCTGCGGAAGAAGGTCATCCAGTGTCAATGCATCAGACCAGAAGGATGTCCGGGCGAACAGCAATTCCATGAGTGAACCGCCTAGGGATTGGCGGAGACGTCCGCTTCCAAAGAAATTCCACCCAAAACCGGACCGACCGGTTTCCTGAAGGGTTTCGGGCGCCGCGAGGCGTACGAAAGTC
>NZ_LHZU01000113.1 GCF_001580995.1 Acetobacter senegalensis | reverse complement strand
CAGACTTTCGTACGCCTCGCGGCGCCCGAAACCCTTCAGGAGAACGGAAGGTCGGCTTTATGTTTGAAGGCAATAAAAAGCGGCCATGGAAATTGAAAGGAGATGTCTTGCTGTCGTTCGGCATACTGTTTGCTATGATGGCACAATGAATAGCAAGAAACCCATAAAAACTGCATTAACCAAGCAAGTCCCTCTTTCGAGACGACAGGAGTGGAAAAAGATATTTCCTCTTCTTTGTATCATAATGTTTCTGTTTTCTGGGGCTGTGGGACTAAGACTATTTCTGACGTCGCAGCAGCATACACAGATTGGCGGCCCTTACACTCTGGTTAATGGCCATGGGCAGACCGTCAATCAGGCGGCTTTTGAGGGACGTTATACGCTTCTGTATTTTGGTTATACACACTGTGTGGATGTCTGCCCGTTGACACTAGCGACCGTGTCAGCCGCTCTTGATGAGCTTGGTAAGCGGGGACAAAACATTATTCCCTTGTTCATTTCAGTTGATCCCGAACGTGATACTCCTGCAGTGTTACAAGAGTATGTTGAACGTTTCTCCCCTCATATTGTCGGCCTGACTGGCTCCGAAAGACAGCTTCAGCCAGTTATGAAGGCATTTCATGTCTCAGCACGACGTCGTGCCCCCAATGGTTCAGGCTATCTCGTCGATCATAGTTCGCTCCTTTACCTCATGGACGGACAAAACCATCTGGTTGGCATGATCCCCGTTGATGCCAGTGCCCATCAGATTGCAAGCGAACTCAGACGGCTATTACCCTCCTCCTGATGTCAGGTCGGATGTAATCTCGCAAACATCAGGTTTGCGAGAACCAGAACAAGTAATGCGACCCCCAATTCTGGTAGAAGCAGCCCCAGAATGACAAGGGTCGTAATACCGACAATGCCGTATTTCCGAGAGGGCACGGCGGCCGGAGCACCCAAAGAGCCCGCAGGTTTGCGTTTAAGCCACAACACTGATGCTGCAGTGCTCATCATCAGTAAGCCGACTGCCACTAAAAGGTTGATAGCCTGATTTATCCCTCCAAAAAGTTGGCCCTCATGCGCAGCAACACCGTAGCCAATGATCCGATCCATAAAGCCTTTCTGGGCAAACGTTTCCTGTGTCATCACATGGCCGTCGGGTGTTACCGTCACACTTTCCCGCAAAGGTCGGTTTTGCGTGTCGGAACGCACAGTCCATAGAGAGCCAGACGGTGTAATGATTACCGGAGTTGGCAGGGAAAGAGTGTTCGCAGTCTGTACAACAGTATCCAGACTGCTTAACAAGTCTCCTTCAGGAAAAGAGGGGGAGGCGGCTGGCATGTCCATACCGGGCATATCCATACTGTCTTTTACGGGAAGGCTATGTGGTTGTCCGACCGGGAGCCCTGCTATAACCGTGGCGGCTGGAACCGCGCCAATTTCCCAGTCCTTGACAGAGGTCAGACGACCAACCGTGCTCTCGACTGATTGCAGGGCGTGCCCCCAGACGAAAGACCACGGTAGACCGGATACCAGAAACAGTATGAGAAACACTGACGTCCAAATACCAGTGACCGCATGGAGATCCCGCCAGCGGGTTCGTCCCTTTGTTCCAAGGCGTGGATAGATAACGCCTGCCAGTCCGCGTTGATTACGTGGCCACCAGAGCAGCACGCCTGTCACAATGAGCACAATGGTCCATGATGCAACCATTTCCATAATGACAGAACCCACATTACCCAACAGCAACTGCCCATGCAGCCGGAAAACCAGCCGCTCAAATCTGCTTTCTTCCAGAACAGTTTTCACAACAGTGTGGGTGTTCCTGTTCACATAGACCCGCACAGCTTCGCCGTCTGGCCTACTAACAAGAACACGCGCAGCACTCTGCTCAGTCCGGGGAAGTTCATAAGCCAGAAAAGCCCCCTGCGGCACGGCTGCTACGGCTGTCTGAACGTCCTGCTCGGGAGAGGGCGACAGGACTATGGGCAAATGGTCATATCGCCAGTCAATCCAGTCATCAATCTGAGGTTTGAAGAGATAAACAGCCCCGGTCAGCGAGAGAAAAGCCACAAAAGGCAGGCAGAACAGCCCTGAGAAGAAATGCCAGCGCCAGAGCGTGCGACGGTCTGGCCAGAGAGTGGCTCTGTGTATGGTCATGGTACTATCCCTCAAAACCTGATGCGCACGCCGCCGAAATACGCACGGGGCGTACCTGCGTAGATGGAACCAGTGCTGTCCATGAGTGTGGCTGCACCAACTTGTTGTCCATCTGATTGCAGTTTATCGCTGATGTTGGTGGCACCTGCGATATAGGTCTGGTTGGCAACGTTCTGCACCTCGAAATACCAGTGCAGACGATGCGCCCAGCCGAACCGGACGGGAGGGTCATAATGCATTTCAAGATTAAGCAGCGCATAACCCGGCGCCTTCAGGCGATTGGCGTTATCCAGCCAGTAAGAATCCCGCCATGTGACTTCCGCATATCCACCCAGTCCTTCCAGTGGACCGTCAGGTTGATCATAGAGAAAGCGGGCATTGAGGAAATTGGGAATGACCCCGGGGATATAGTGCCCTTTACGACTGAAGCTGCGTGAGAGCGTGCTGTTGGAAAGAACCTCGGTGTAATTGGTATAAACCTGATTATCGTAGGTATAACTCAGTTTAACCCGACCACCGGGAAGCATTTTCGGCAACGGCTTCCACTCAACCCCCAGAACAACACCACGATGTTCTGACGCAGGTGCGTTGAAAGTGTAGGAGCCAACGGTGTTGACCCCGGCAGACTGGCTGACCAACTCGTTTTTATAAAACTCGTAAAAACCTGTTGCCTGAATGCTGATCGTCGAGGAGGGATGCCAATCGGCTCCCAGATCAACGCCGACACTTGTCTGGCTTTTCAGTTGTGTATTGTTCCCGTATTCCCCCTGTGGCGTAATGAAAAGATTGGAAGAGGATGGCGGGCCATAGGCTGTGCCAACACGGGTATGCAGTGTCCAGTCTTTTGAAGGCGTATAAATCAACGCGCCTTCTGGTGCGAGATTGAAATAGAAACGATTGGCTGTGATGGCCCGCTGGGTGTTGACCGTTGCGGAGTAGCCATAGAGTGTTTCGGTTGCGCCAATATCGGAATATGTGCCGCCAAGCCCTACGACGATGTGCCAGTCGGGTGCAAAATGCCAGTCTTCCTGAAAGCGCGCGCCAAGATTCCACTGGTGCCCATAACTTTCCGAATTCATGGCCCCTCGTGTCGCACCGCCAAGGGGCATGATGTTGTAAGTCTGCGAACCAAAATCGAGATAATCAAAACTGACGCCAGCAAACGTTTCCAACGATCTGCCAGCAAGTTGCGCATGGTTGGTGATATCGCTGCTTACATTATAGGAATTATAAGGACCGACATACGCCATAGGTGACGTTGGTTGGTCGATATGGCGCTGATCGTATGTAAACTGGTTTCGCCAGATTGTGTAGCTGTTTAAATCATGCTCCCAGCGCAAACCAACCACCGTGCGCCGATCAAAGCGCCCCAACCCGGCTTCTTCAGGGCTCATGGCAATCTTCGCGCCATAGCGGCCATTGACCAGCAGATTGACAGACGCACAACCTGCCGCAGCACTGGACGCATTGGTGCACCCCCGCTGGTAGGGATTGGCCCGATACTGGTTGAGTGACACTCTTGCTGGCAGAAAAGCATCCGTGACGTTGTTGACGAATTTCAGGATAAGACGATCCGATGACGTCAGATTGACACGAAGCCGCATATTTTCTGTCGAGGTATTATAACGGCTATTGGCGATGAAGCCGTTTCCACGCACATCGCTGCCAAAGATCATCAGATCGTAGTGTCTGTTGCCAAAGCCGAGGGTGGCGTAATTGTTGAACATCCCGAAACTGCCGAAATCGGAGCCCAGTTCCAGTCCGTGGATGTCTGTGCCCTTTCGCGTGCGGAAATTGATGGCGCCGTTAATGGCGTAATTACCATACAGGGTTGAGGCAGGCCCCTCGAAAACATCCACACCCTGATAGGCATGAGGATCAATCAGATCGGCCCGGGCGGTCCCATCGGGTTGGGTCATGGGGAACCCATCTTCCAGAACCTGAATATTTTTAAGTCCCCATGATTGACGATCTCCTGAGCCACGAATGGACACGTTCGTATCGCGAGGGCCATTCCCCTGAGTAAAGCTGACGCCGGGAATAGTCACAACCATATCGGCAACACTCTGACCAACCTGGTTCGCGAAATTACTTCTGTCGGAACTATAAGTCGTCTGGCCTGCCGGACGCGTAAGGGCAGAGGATCGACTTAATCCCGTTACAAGCATCTGTTCTGTTTTGACGGGATTTTTTTTAGTTCTAGACGCAGGAAGAACCCGGTTACTCAAAGGTGGGCGAGGTTTCTCTGTGCCGACGGCAGCGTAGGTAGTGGTAGCCGAGAAAATGGCGGCAGCGACCATTGTCCCGTAAAACGGGAGTGAAAAATAAACAATACGAAACATGTGAAGGAACCTGAAGAGACAGCACAAAATACTCACATGCATGGCAGGTGAGCGGCTCTTTCAATTCAGATCAGGCAGGAGGCCCCTGAGGGCAGAGAGAAGTCCGTTTCGGTGTTGGCGGCCCCCGGATGGATGTGAACATCCATGTCTGGCGAATGCCAGCAACACATAATCCCACAAAAAGACAGAAAATGATGCTTACAACGAGCAGGTCCAATGCTTCGGACAGAAGAAAGCCGTCATCATCGGGGGTGGTTGAGCGATGGTGCTGTCCGTCTGGATCAGACGATGCGCTCTGATCGTCGCAAAGAATGTTCAGCTTCGTGAAAGTTTTGAGAGGATCGTCGACCAGTGCCGCTGGGGAAGCAATCCCGCCAAATGTCAGGCGTGCAATCAGTGCAAGCAATACGAGAGGCCAGAAGGCCAGCAGGTAAGTTGGACTGTGAGCACGTGGAGTCATGTGTCACCGTTACATCAAGTTCTCTCTGTTAACCAGTCCATACCGATCGCTTCAATCCTACCATTCAATGACGACATCTCTGATCTTTGAGCAGCATTGCATGTCTGATTCCGGATAGAAGGAGCAGAAAGTTGTCAGCTGATTTTACAGTTTGAAAGATGCCCCTAACAGATTTCATCTCCACTCAAAGCCAGAAAATTCCGGATCCAAAAAACTCACAATCTATTCATCGTAGTTTACTCACGAAATATCTGAGATGATCTGCAATAAAACTGGCTACAAAATAATAGCTGTGATCGTAATCAGGACGAAGATTCAGGATAAGTTCCTGCCCTGCATTCCGTGCGGCTTCCTGGAGCAGTTCTGGCCTGAGCTGTTCTTTCAGAAACTGGTCCGCCAGACCCTGATCTATCAGAACAGGTAGTCTTTCCTTCGCTGTCCGCACAAGTTCAAGCGGGTCATAGGCTACCCAACTGGCACGATCCGGACCCAGATAAGCACTGAATGCTTTTTCACCCCATGGTACCTGCGTTGGCGCCACAATGGGTGAAAAGGCTGACACAGAACGATAGCGGCCAGGATTACGCAGTGCGATCATGATGGCGCCAAATCCACCCATCGAATGTCCCGCAATGCCTCGCTGCTGCGTAACCGGAAAGCTCGCCTCAATCAGCGCAGGAAGTTCCGTGACGACGTAATCATACATCCGATAATGCGCAGCCCACGGCTCCTGCGTCGCATTGAGGTAAAATCCGGCACCCTGTCCAAGATCGTACGCATCGTCATCAGCCACACCCACGCCCCGTGGACTGGTATCCGGCGCGACAATGGCGATGCCCAGTTCTGCGGCCACGCGTTGCGCGCCAGCCTTGCCAATGAAGTTCTGCTCCGTACATGTCAGACCGGAGAGCCAGTAAAGAACGGGAACCTTTTCAGTTTTTGCCTGCGGCGGCAGGTAGATCGCGAAGTTTGCTTCCACACCCAACGACACGGATTTGTGTCGCCAGACTTCCTGCACGCCCCCAAAAGAGGCGTGTGTTTCCTTGCGTTCCATGGCTCTCACTGCCTTTTGCGCATGTCAGTTACCGTCCGTGAAGGTATAACTGCAGATCTTGTTCCCTGCCGGATCCCGGAGATAGGCAGCGTAAGCGCCCGGTAAGTGGCTTCGCGGGCCGGGTGCGCCTTCATCGGTTCCCCCATTGGCAAGACCTGCGGCATGAAAAGCCTCCACTTCGGCGGGTGTCGCTGCTGCAAAACCGATGGTGACACCGTTGCTTGAGGGCGCTTCACCGTTGCCAGGACGTGCAATGATGAAGGCTGGCTTTTCGCGGCCATACAGAATCCACCCATGCCCGAACGGCCCCAGGTTTTTTATGCCCAGAGCCGCAAGCGCGGCGTCATAGAATTTCGCGGATACCGCAGTATCCACTGCCCCAAGAAAAACGTGAGAGAAAACACCGTCACCGGAAATAACTGCCATGATCGTTCTCCTGTAATTTCCAACCATTGGAAATGATGTTGCGCGGTGAGACGTAGACCTTAGAAATGAATGACGGAACGGATGGATTTTCCTTCATGCATCAGATCGAAGGCCGTATTGATGTCTTCGAGCGGCATGGTGTGGGTTACGAAAGGCGCAAGTTCGATATCGCCACGCATGGCATCTTCGACCATGCCGGGAAGCTGGCTGCGTCCCTTGACCCCACCGAAAGCCGAGCCGCGCCACGAACGCCCCGTCACAAGCTGGAAGGGACGGGTCGAAATTTCCTGACCGGCCCCTGCCACTCCGATGACGATCGACTGCCCCCACCCACGATGCGCGGCTTCTAACGCCGCGCGCATGACGTTGACGTTTCCGATACATTCAAAGGTGTGATCAATACCCCAGCCGGTCATTTCCACAAGAACCTGCTGAATCGGTTTGTCATAATCCTTGGGGTTGAGGAATTCCGTGGCGCCGAATGCTTTGGCAAGTTCAAACTTGTCCGGGTTGGTATCAATAGCGAAAATCCGGCCAGCCTTTGCCTGTCGCGCTCCCTGAATGACCGCCAGACCGATCCCGCCCAGACCGAAGACGGCAACCGTATCTCCCGGCTGCACCTTGGCCGTGTTGTGTACCGCACCAATCCCTGTGGTGACGCCACATCCCAACAGACAGACATGCCCTGGATTGGATGCGGGATTGATTTTTGCCAGAGAAACCTCGGCGACAACCGTGTATTCGCTGAACGTCGAACACCCCATGTAATGATGGATCGGCTGACCTTTGTAGGAGAAGCGTGTCGTGCCATCCGGCATCACACCTTTACCCTGTGTGGCGCGCACTGAAATGCAGAGATTGGTTTTTCCCGACTTACAGAACAGACATTCACCGCATTCCGCCGTGTAAAGCGGAATGACATGGTCGCCGGGGGCAACGCTGGTGACCCCTTCTCCGACCTCGATGACAATTCCCGCGCCTTCGTGACCCAAAACGGCTGGAAACAGTCCCTCGGGATCATCCCCTGACAGGGTAAACGCATCAGTGTGGCACACACCCGTATGCGTGATCTGCACGAGCACCTCACCAGCACGAGGAGGCGCTACATCGATCTCGACAATCTCAAGGGGCTTACCCGCCTCGAAAGCAACTGCGGCCCGTGATTTCATGATTTTTTCTCCAAATAACCTATCAGCCAGCATCGAGGGCATTACCGGAGATAGGATCGAACGAGTGACACCACATTCTCGATCGAACCACTGGCAGCATCACGATCACCGGCACACTCAACAAATTCTTCCCGCAGGTGGCTTTCGAGAACACCGGCCATTAATCCGTTGATCGCTCCCCGGATAGCCGCCACCTGTTGCAGCACCGGACCGCAATCAGTTCCCTTCTCCAAAGCCTGTTCCAGCGCATCAAGTTGCCCGCGAATACGGCGCACGCGGGTCAGAACGCGCTTTTTCTCAGCTGGTGTGTGCGGCACGAACGCTTACTCCCGAATATACTACCCTTGAGTATCCTTGTCATACTATAGGGCAGTATGACGAGGATATAAGGGCGTGCTTGTCATATGATCCGATCACAATTCCGTATCGCTGAAATTTTCATCGCAACGTCCATGGGTTGCCCGTCTGTGTCTTGGGATCATTCAAGAGGTACAATTAGTGAGATCCAGACAATCTCTGCAACGAGGCTTTGAAGCGCTGATGTCCGCTATTTGGCAAACAACCTTGTGGTCCAAACGACCGACATGACGCGAAATTGTCGATACCAGGACATTCCCTTTAACTCGTATGGATCGAAAAAACATTCACTTGATTTGAATAAGATCCGCAACAATCTCAATTCACACAGACACCCCTGAGACGATACTTCTCACCCTAAACTTCTTGTCCCCAGCCAGCGGACTTTCTCCGGATCGCGGTGATCGAAGAAACTGCTGGCTTTCTGGTCAAGCGTGGCAATTGCCTCAACATCAGCATCGTCCAACATAAAGTCGAAAATAGCGAAGTTTTCGGCCATACGTTCTTTGCGTACTGACTTGGGGATTGCGACAATTCCGCGCTGGTTCAACCAACGCAGCACAACCTGAGCGATGGTCTTGCCATGCTTCTGCGCAATTGACTGAAGCAGATCATTCGAGAACAGTCCGTTTCGTCCCTCTGCAAACGGTCCCCAGGCTTCCGCCTGAACATCGTATTGCTTCAGAATTTTCAGCGCATCGTCCTGTTGATGAAAAGGATGGAGCTCAATCTGATTGATCGCTGGTGGGATTTCGTTGTGCAGCACGAAATCCACCAGTCGGTCAGGATAGAAGTTGCTGACGCCGATCGCGCGGATACGGCCCGCACGATACAGTTCTTCCATTGCGCGCCATGCCCCATAGACGTCCCCGTATGGTTGATGGATCAACCAGAGATCGAGATAGTCCGTCTGAAGTTTGTTCAACGAGCGCTCAAAAGCAGCCTTGGCTCCCTCATAGCTAGCATCTTCAATCCAAAGTTTGGTAGTGACGAATAAATCGCTACGGTCGATCCCGTGGTTGCGAATCGCATGACCGACTGCTTCCTCGTTGCCATAGGACGTTGCTGTATCGAGAAGCCGATAACCGACATCAATGGCGTCCCGAACACTGTGTTCACACTCGGCAGGGTCAGGAACCTGAAATACGCCGAAGCCAAGAGAGGGCATCTGGATCCCATTGTTCAGCATCACGGCAGGAGTGGTGATTGTCATAACTATTCTCTCCGCGGTCGTGGCTCAGCGATTGATCAGGTTCTGATATGAAGCAGGATAACGAGCCCCTTGAAGCGGGATGTCATTGAGGGACCGTTCAATGCGGGCCAGATCATCCTGCGTCAGAATGACATCAGCCCCTCCCAGATTTTCTTCTAGGCGGTGAAGTTTGGTTGTACCGGGGATGGGAACAATCCAGGGCTTCTGAGCCAAAAGCCACGCCAAGGCGATCTGCGCAGGCGTGCAGGATTTTTCAGATGCGATGGCTTTGACAAGATCAACAAGAGCCTGGTTCGCGGCCAGTGCCTCAGCCTGGAAACGAGGAACGGTGCTGCGGAAATCATCCTTGGGAAACACGGTTTTCGGGTCGAGTTTTCCAGTCAGAAATCCTTTGCCAAGAGGCGCAAATGGCACGAAGCCGATACCCAGTTCCTCAAGAAGCGGCAGGATTTCCAGTTCAGGTTCGCGCCAGAACATCGAATATTCACTCTGGAGAGCGGCAACCGGCCGTACGGCGTGTGCACGACGGATTGAATCCGTCCCGGCTTCAGACATGCCAAAATGCTTGACCTTGCCTGCTGCGATAAGGTCTTTCACCGTTCCGGCAACATCTTCGACCGGCACGTTTGGATCGACGCGATGTTGGTAAAAGAGATCAATTCTGTCAGTCCGCAGGCGCTTCAGGGCTTCATCTGCAACCTGTCGAATACGCTCCGGCCGACTATCCAATCCCTGTGCTGGCACGCCGTTTACAAAACCAAACTTGGTGGCAATCACGACCTGATCACGAACCGGCTCTAGCGCCTCCCCAACTACTTCTTCATTAATGCCAGGTCCATAAGCTTCGGCAGTATCGAAGAAAGTGACCCCACGTTCATATGCTGCGCGGATCAGGGCAATAGCATCCTTGCGATCGGTGGCAGGGCCATAGCCATAGCTCAGGCCCATGCAGCCGAACCCAAGCGCTGATACTTCCAGACCACTCTGGCCTAACAGACGTTTCTGCATGTTTCTTGATCCCGCGTGTTTTATCCTTGGGCGTCTGCCAAGGCTCTGAACACGCCAATCATAAGCCCAGACTTATAAATCGATTAGACAAGGTAAATTTCTTGGGTCTATGACTTTTAGTCATGAAACCTGTGAGAAGGCCTGAGCATAATGCGGCGTGAAGAGCTTGGAAGTCTGGCTATGTTCATGGCAGTTGCTGATGAAGGCAGTTTTACCAAGGCCGCAGGCAAGCTTGGCATTTCACAATCTGCGCTCAGTCATTCTCTTCGGCGGCTCGAAGCCAGATTGGGCCTCCGGCTCCTTACACGTACAACCAGGAGTGTCGCACCTACATTGGCTGGTGAGCGCCTTATAGAAACACTACGTCCTGCCCTTGAGGAGATTGATCAGAAGCTTGCCGCTCTGACCGAGTTGCGGGACCGCCCGGCTGGTAACATTCGGATCACAGCAAGTGCTCATGCGGCGCGCGCAGTGCTCTGGCCAGCTATTGATCGTCTCACTGCCGAAAATCCTGACATCCATGTAGAAATCAATATCGAAGGAGGCCTCGTCGACATCGTGGCTGAACGATATGACGCCGGGATAAGGCTTGGAGAAAGACTGGAGCAGGACATGATTGCGATACCAATCAGCCCACGTCTTCGGATGGCTGCTGTGGTCTCCCCATCATATCTGAGCGGAAAGAGCATTCCGGAAACGCCGTACGATCTGGCGCAACATAACTGCATCAATCTGCGCTTGCCGACTGCTGGTGGATTATACGCTTGGGAGTTTGAGCGCGATGGCAAAGATATCCGGGTTAAAACACGAGGACAGCTTGTGTTCAATGATATCAATCTGATTATGGAAGCCGCCCTCACCGGGCACGGCATTGCTTTCATGCTTGAGGATCATGTCAAAGATCACCTTTCTTCCGGAAGCCTGGTGCGAATTCTTGAAGAGTGGTGCGAGCCATTCGACGGCTATTATCTATATTACCCAAGCAGGCGTCAGCCCTCGCCAGCATTTAGCCTTGTTCTGGATGCTTTGCGTTACAAGGGATGAATAAGCTTTGTCAGAGACGACAGTCCCACGTTCCGTCTGTCGCGCTTCGCGTAACAATGTCCGCTTTCGGGCAACCACTATAAACGCTCAAATGACCGAGATGAAGGCGACTACAGCCTGTCCGCTTGCTCCATCAAACGGAAAATTCGTTCCGTTCCAAAGGACGAAAAGCTGCACGGAAGAAAGGTTATCGAAAGATAGCCTGTGTGGTAGGGTTCTGCTTCAAGAAATAGGGATTTTTCTGAAATATGAAATTGCGGCAACTTGGTAAGAGCGGCCCTCAGGTATCCGAAATCGGTCTTGGGTGTATGAGCATGTCCGGCATGTATGGTCCGGCTGATCGGAAAGAAAGCATCGCTACCATCCATGCCGCGCTGGACGCTGGGATCACGCTTCTCGACACCGGCGATTTTTATGGCATGGGCCATAACGAAATGCTAATCGGTGAGGCGATCAAGGATATTCCTCGCGACAGATTCCTCGTCAGCGTCAAGTTTGGTGCGATGCGCGACCCGGGTGGCAACTGGGGCTCCTACGACGCACGGCCTGCTGCCATGAAAAACTTCCTGGCCTATACCCTGCAACGGCTCGGGCTTGATCATGTCGACATCTACCGGCCTGCACGGCTGGACCCGGCTGTGCCTATCGAGGATACGATTGGCGCCATCGCCGAGATGGTTCAGGCGGGTTATGTCCGGCATATCGGTCTTTCGGAAGTTGGCCCGGAAACCATCCGGCGCGCGGCTTCCGTCCACCCAATCAGTGACCTTCAGATTGAATATTCGCTGATTTCGCGTGGCATCGAGGACAAAATTCTTCCTGCCTGTCGTGAACTTGGCATCGGCATAACAGCCTATGGCGTGCTCGCGCGTGGTCTAATCAGTGGGCACTGGCAAGGGGCTAAGGGGCCAGGGGATTTTCGGGTTCGTAGTCCCCGCTTTCAGGAAGGCAATGTCGAGCGCAATCTGGCCCTTGTGGAGACATTACGCGAAATTGCAGCCACCAAGGGCGCAAGCGTGGCCCAACTCGCAATTGCCTGGGTGGCAGCACAGGGTGACGACATCGTACCACTTGTAGGAGCCCGCCGACGCGATCGGCTCTCCGAGGCGCTGGGTGCGCTTGATCTTGCGCTGACGCCTGACGATCTGGCTGCTATCGAGCAGGCAGTTCCAAAAGGGTCTGCTGCCGGGGAACGCTACGATCCGAAACAGATGGAGGTACTCGACAGCGAGAAATCGGGGTTCGGAAAGGGTTAGGAGTAAGATAGAGCCGGTGCAAGTATCTGGGCCGGTCGACTCTTATTTCTACCATCCTCACTGGCAGCGCTCTTCAGCTTTTTTCAGCTCGGCAGATACAGATACTTACGTCCGCTTTTCAGAATTTAGCATGATGCTTCTCGTGTCCGTCATGAGGCGATTGCTGCCTGTCCGCTCTGCTTCTGCTATGCCGACAGGCAGGTTGCTGCAGGAATTGTCCATAACGCTTCGCCGTTAATCTCAATCAGCAGCTTTGTTCCGCTGAACCGAACGCGCATACTGATCCCCCCACGTCTTGAGCGCCTGAATAACCGGCTTCAGGGTCTTGCCCAACTCGGTCAGGGCATATTCCACATGCGGGGGCACCTCGGGGAAAATGGTGCGTGAGACCAGCCCGTCCGCCTCGAGTTCGCGCAACTGATTGGTCAGCATCCGCTGCGTGACATTGGGCAGGCGGCGGCGCAGTTCGCCGAACCGCAGCACCCCGTCCTCGAACAGGTGATACAGGATCAGCGCCTTCCACTTGCCCCCGAACAGTTCCAGCGTGGCTTCCACCGTGCAGCCGGGGCTACAGGCCAGCGTGGTGTGACGGATGCGGGGCATGGTATCATTCCTGACACTAGTGGCGGTTTATGTGCGTTCTTGCGCACACTAGAGGGTGGGTCAATGTTTACATGCAGGCCGGACGGAAGGCCTGTATTTGTGAACAAGGTTGATCATGTCTTCGTCTTCTTTATTCGATCCTGTGCGGCTGGGCGATTTGTCCCTTGAAAACCGGATCTTCCTGCCACCGCTGACACGCTGCCGCAGCACCCAGCCCGGGGACATCGCCAACGCGCTGATGGCCACGTATTACGCCCAGCGCACGCAGGCGGGGTTCCTGATCACCGAAGGCACGCAGATCGAACCTCGTGGGCAGGGCTATGCCTGGACGCCGGGCATCTACTCCCCTGAACAGGTCGCGGGCTGGAAACTGGTCACCGATGCGGTCCACGCAGAGCGGCGACCCATCTTTGCACAGTTGTGGCATGTGGGCCGCGTGTCCCACCGGGCATTGCAGCCCGGTCATGAGGCACCGATCGCCCCGTCGGCGGTTGCGGCAACAGGCGTAAACGTCTTCATCCCCACGGGGCCGGGTACAGGAAAGCTGGTGCCACCCAACATGCCGCGCGCGCTGTCCATTCCTGAAATCCATGAACTGGTGGAGATGTATGCACAGGCGGCGCACAACGCGCTGTCAGCCGGGTTCGATGGGGTGGAGATCCATGCAGCCAATGGCTACCTGATCAACCAGTTCCTATCCGAACGGGCCAATTTCCGCACCGATGCCTATGGCGGCAGCCTATCCAATCGCCTGCGGTTCCTGCGCGAAGTGGTCGAGGCCGTTTCCGCCGTCGTCACGCCCGACAGGATGGGCGTGCGGTTTTCCCCGCTGTTCGGCACGACCACACAAGAGCGCGTCTATCTCGGCCTGCTGGAGGACAGTCCGGCGGAGACCTACACCGCGGCCGTGCGCGTGCTGGCGGATGCGGGCATCGCCTATGTCTCGCTGGCCGAGGCTGACTGGGACAACGCACCCGAAATGCCGGACGCCTTCCGCGCCAGCGTGCGCGACATCTTTGGCGGCCGCATCCTGTGCGCAGGCCGGTACGACCTGCACAAGGCACAGCATGTGCTGGGCCATGGATGGGCGGACATGATCGGCTTTGGCCGGAAGTTCATCGCCAATCCCGACCTGCCTGCGCGTCTGGAACATAACTGGCCGCTCAATCCGCTGGACCCGGCGACGATGTATGGCGGCGGCGCGCATGGCTACACCGACTATCCTTTCCACAACCAATAAATAGGGAAACGGACCAATGAGTTTTTACCAGACCCTCAACCCGACCACGGAAACCGTGGAACGCACGTTCGAGCTTCACACATCCGAACAGATGAAGGCGATTGTCGATCGCGCGGACCATGAGTGGAAGACCGACTGGAAAAAGCGCGATATCGCGGCCCGCAAGGTCATCATGTCAAAGGCCGCCGACCTGCTGCGCCGCGACCGCGTGACGCATGCGCGCCTGATTGCGACCGAAATGGGCAAGGCGCTGCCTGACGCGCTGGAGGAAATCGACATCACGGCCGATATCCTGTCCTTCTATGCCGATGGTGCGGCAGAATTCCTCGCCCCCACGCATCTGAAGGTCAAGGAAGGCCATGCAAAGATCATCAACCAGCCGCTTGGCGTAATCTACTGCATTGAGCCCTGGAACTTTCCCTATTACCAGCTTGCCCGCGTGGCGGGGCCGAACCTGATGGCGGGCAACGTGGTCATCGCCAAGCATGCGCCCAACGTGCCGCAATGCGCGCTGGCGTTTGAGAAGCTGTTCCATGATGCGGGCGCGCCTGCTGGTGTCTATACCAACATCTTCCTCGATAACGACCAGTCGGCCGAACTGATCAAGGATGTCCGCATTCGTGGGGTCGCCCTGACCGGCAGCGAACGCGCGGGCCAGACGGTCGCGGCCGAAGCGGGGGCGGCGCTGAAGAAGGACACCATGGAGCTTGGTGGCAGCGATGCCTTCATCGTGCTGGATGACGCGGATCTTGAACTGGCTGTCAAATGGGCAACGTGGGGTCGCTTCGCCAATAACGGGCAGGTCTGCACGGCGGCCAAGCGGATGATCGTGCATGAAAAGGTCTATGATGCTTTTGTCGCGGGGCTGAAAAAGGCGATCACACAGTTCCGCATCGGCGACCCGCTGACTGAGGGCACCACCCATGGCCCGATGAGCAGCAGAAAGGCGCTGGACACCGCACTTGCGCAGATCGATGAAGCCGTTAAGGCTGGGGCAACACTGGTGGCTGGCGGCAAGCGGATGGAGCGCAAGGGCTTCTTCATGGAGCCGACCATTCTGACCAATGTGTCAAAGGACAACCCGGTCTTCTATCAGGAAATTTTCGGGCCGGTTGCCGTCGTACACAAAGTCGCCTCGGAACACGAAGCCATCGAAATGGCCAATGATTCACCCTATGGCCTCGGTGGGTCCGTGTTCTCGCGTGACCTTGGCCGGGCGGAACGGCTGGCCGAAGCGGTCGAAACCGGCATGATGTTCATCAACACAGCCACGGCTGCGGCCCCTGAACTGCCTTTTGGCGGGATCAAGAATTCAGGCTTTGGCCGCGAACTGTCCTTCCTGGGTATTGAGGAGTTCATCAACCGCAAGCTGATCCGCGTTGCCTGACAGGTAGGATGCAGTTTCCTGTCCCGGGTAAACTCCTGTCCGGGACGGAAATTCCCTCTTCAGTAAGACAAATGTTCCCCGTGGTTAAGTGAAACTGGTGAACGAGGATGCTCATCATTACCACGCCAAGGGTTGAATAAAGATAGTCCAGAGAAACCTTATGGGCACCTGCACCCCACGTCTACGGACGTCGCGACATTGACGGTCGGGAACACGGTCTGGTTGGGAAGCGGCAAATCACGATACGGAGCCGTTCCTGCCGTCACAGAAAGGGATGGGGCTTCTGGAGGCAGCACAAGCTTCTATGTCGCCGCGCCGAGCACCGCTAGTCCGATCATTCCGACACTACCCCACGTTACACCTCTTACCCGTGTTTTCATCTCGCCAGGGCAATCCTGCGCTTTGCATCATGATACGACATCATTCTTAGGCGGAGCTAAGCTCAAAACGTCTGCTAGATGGGCACGGTAGCGCGCGACGGTCCGATCAACCGCCGGTTCTTTCATAACGTTTGATGCAAGATACGTTGCAAGCGGTGCCATACCCAGAAACTGGTTGGCCTTGTGGAAAGGGAAATAGACCCCATCAATCCCCTTCCCTTCAAAGAACTGGGCCGGATCGACAAAGGCCTCTTCCGGGGCATTCCATGTCAGGGAGAGCATGTAATGCTTCCCCTGCAGCAGACCGCCTGAACCATATTTGCGTTCAGGACGGGCGCGGCTGCGTCCGTCATTGGCGTAAAGCGCGCCATGACCGGCTGTGAAGACTTCATCCATATACTTCTTGACGGTCCACGGTGCGCCCATCCACCAGCCCGGCATCTGGTAGATGATCAAGTCAGCCCACTGAATATTTTCGACTTCCGTCTGAATATCGTACCCTGCGTCAATCTTTGTCTGCCGCGTGTTGAAACCCGCGTTCGACAGGAGTTCAAAAGCAACGTCGTGTAACGTATCGTTCAGACGACCATGGGAATGGGCGAAAGCCTTTCCGCCGTTCAGAAGAAGAATGTTTTTCATCGCAATCGTGTCCTGCAAAAAGCATCCCGGATAAGCCTGACCAGAATTCAGAGCCATTGTCCGGAAGAATTTTCAATATGACAGCTTCTCGGCACATCAGCAGTGAGAGCAGCGTCTGTTCCCTACGGAACATGATGCACTTGACAGGCTTTGATAATCCGTCGCTTCTCCATAGAACTTGTGAACCTGTTTCATCAAAGGGCGCTGATGGATAACCGGATTGGCGAAATGCAGATGTTTCTACGTGTCGTGGAAAGCGGCAGTTTTTCGGAAGCGGCTCGCCTGTCGATGACAACACCCTCGACAATAAGCAAACTGATCGCCCGCGTTGAGACACGCCTTGGCGTACGCCTGCTCGAACGTTCGACACGCCGCCTTTCCGTCACGCCGGAAGGACAGCTTTACTACGAACGCGCTCAGGCACTGATCGCCGATCTTGACGACATGGAGCATGCGCTCACAACTGGATCGGTTCGGCCGGGCGGCATTGTGCGCATCAACGCTTCGGTGGCCTTCGGAGCGCTGGCGCTCGAACCTCTCCTGCCAGAATTCTGGGATGCCTATCCGGATATCGTCGTGGATCTGTCGCTCTCCGATGAACTGACGGATCTTTACCTTGACCGCACTGATATCGCCTTTCGGGTCGGAGCGTTACAGGACTCAAATCTGACAGCCCGGCATATCGGCACGGCACGACGTAAGATTGTCGGATCGCCAGATTACCTGAGCCGGTTCGGCACGCCGCAAAGCATTGATGATCTGGACCGCCACAAATGCCTCGGCTTTAATTTCCGGCGTGCCGCCCCTGTCTGGCCGCTACAGGAGAAAGGCCGCATTGCCGATCGTATCGTCCGAGGCCCCCTGCTCGCCAATAACGGGGAAACGGTAAGACGCCTGACCCTACGGGGTGCGGGACTGGCGAGGCTTGGCGACTATCATGTGCACGATGATCTCAAGGCCGGCCGTCTCGTTGAGGTTCTGGCTCATGCGGACGCGCAGGACGAAGAGGAGATCCATGCGCTCTATCTGGGCGGCAAACAGGCACCCCAGCGCGTGAGGGTGTTTCTTGACTTCGTTATTCCGCGCCTTCAGACATATATGCGCGCCTAACCTGCATGAAGACCATCCGATGTCGCGCTCGAAGTTCCGGAATATCTCCTCGGCGGCGCGTAAAGATTACGCAAGGATTACCGCGGTGGTGCTGGCAGACGGGAATCACGCCAGCGGGACCTGTGAACTGGCGAACGACCACTCCCCTCAATGGCACCGTAAACGAGTTCTTCTGATTTCTCACCGAGCAGGCCGACCTTTGTATTCTGTAGAGATCGGCCCACATCCCAGTTCCGGTCGTTTATTTACTGCAGAGCGATCTGGACGTTCGTGAATTGCGGGGGCCTTCATACCTAGAACACTGCATCAAACGCATACATTACCATGACGGCGGCCGAAAAGTTATATCTCGCCACCAAGAATAAGCCTCACCCTATGCAAAATTTGCGTTCTTGACCTTCAGGAGGGGGATGTCGGTCTTCATGCTCCGCACGCCTTTGATCCGCGCAAGCTGTTCACTCTGAAAACGTCGAAGTCCTGGAAGGTCTTCTGCAATAACGCGCAACAGGAAATCACAATCTCCCGCGAGGACATGCGCTTCTGTCACCTGTGGAAGTTTTCCGATTTCCTCTACGAAATGCTCGGACTGCCGCTCGTCTTCTCCCGTCAGCCATATCCTGACAAAAGCCGTCACGCCGAACCCGGCTTTTGCAGGATTCACAACGGCGACGTAGCCCTCAATAACGCCACTTTCTTCCAGCATCCGCACCCGGCGCAGGCATGGCGATGGAGAGAGTCCGACGCGCCTCGCAAGTTCATTGTTGGGGCAGCGGCCATCTTCCTGGAGAACACGAAGAATACGCCGATCAATCGCATCCAGTTTCATTGGCATCATATATCATGAATGAAAATTCCGACGCAATCATATGTCAAATATTGGTGGATAAATTGGCATAAACGCAACCTCATATCTGCTGGTCCGCGCTATCCTGCCCCCTCTCGCGTCGCAGAGATGGCAATCTGAAACCTAATCGGAGAGCATGAAAACGCCGCGGGGCCTTGTAAATTTTCTTCTAAAGCGACGCATGTTCGATGAATCTGCATACACTTCTTGCCTTCTGGACGGTCTCCATCCTCCTTGCCGCAACCCCTGGTGCTGACTGGGCGTATGTTATTTCCGCCGGAATACATGATCATGCCGCAGTTGTTCCCGCTGTGTGCGGCATGTTTCTAGGATATCTCGCCATTACCGGAACGGTCGCAGGCGGTATCGGTGCGCTTGTCGCCAGCATGCCGCTTGCGGTCACCATTCTGACGTTTGCAGGTGCGGCCTATCTCATAAAACTGGGCATTTCCCTGTTACGTCACCCTTCCCTGCCGAAAGAAGGACATGAACGGGAAACTGGTGCGCGGCGCTGGATTACCAAAGGGTTCGCCATCAGTGGCCTGAACCCCAAGGCTCTTCTGTTTTTTCTCGCCCTTCTGCCCCAGTTTACAAATCCGGGCTCATCGTGGCCGATCTTTTTACAGATCGGGATTTTGGGAATCATCCATACAATGAACTGCGTATTCATATATCTGATGGTCGGATTTGGCGCGCGGACACTATTAAGCAGCCGCCCCAGAGCGTCCATCGTGACCGGCTACATATCTGGAATAATCATGATTATGCTTGGTCTGGGTCTGGCGTCGGAAGACATCATAAAATTACTCCACTCATGATAATGGAATATGGATAGTGAAGATATTGGAAACTGGCTCTCTGCATTGGTTCCATGGATCAGAGTGAAGCCCGCTGTATCGATTTCCCGATTTCCATGAATGTCGAAACCGCAGGGTTTTTCGTAGCAATCGGCGCTCGAAGGACAACGTCGAGTTGGGGAGCGTCAGTCAAAGCCCGTGACATCAGCCCCGCCCCTAGTTCGTTACACAGCGATGAGGGGATAAGGGCTACGCCCAGCCCTTTTGCAACAAGCTGGATAATCGTGTGCTGCAACCGCGGTTCAAGCACGACATGCGGGACAATTCCTCTGGCCGAAAAATAGCTGTTGATCGCAGATCGAAGAGCCGGCGCTGTCGCGGCGGGTGCTGCGATGATCTTCTCCTCACGAAGTTCCTCAGGACCGATCTGCTCGACCGTAGCAAAAGGATGCTCCTTACGCATGATGATGCGTAATCGCTCCTTGGCCAGCAGCACAGTCTGCAGGTGCGGCGCGTATCCGCAGTCAAATGTTACGGCGGCATCCAGTGTCCCAGCCACCAGCATCTCATCGATTTCTGTCGGCGTGCGTTCATCAAGCACAAGGCGGACATCCGGCCTTGCCTCCGCATAAAGCTGGACGAGTTGTGGCACGACACTGTGGGCGGCATGCATCATGAATCCAAACCGCAATTCGCCTTTCATGCCGCTGGCAACGAGCCTGACATCGCGACAGGCCTCCTCAAACTGCCCCAGTACATTTCGGCAGTCTTTCATGAAGTGTTTTCCGGCTGGGGTCAGCGCCACATTGCGCGAGTTTCGTTCAAACAGCTTCACGCCCAAAGACTGCTCGATCATGGCAATCTGGCGACTGAACGGCGGCTGGCTCATGTTCATCCGCTCGGCGGCCCGACCGAAATGAAGCGTCTCCGCCAGGGCCATGAAATAGCGCATATGCCGCGTGTCCATCTGATACCCTGAAAGCATTAATCGTGAACCATATGAGCATTGGATTATATCAATAGCGTCCGGTAGCGTCACGTTTTTGCTGACCTCCCGAGATTTTTGATGCTGAACAATCTGCTGATCGTCCTGCCTATCTTTGCCCTCATCCTTACCGGATGGATCGCACGCAAATCGGGTGCGCTGGGTCCCAATGCCACACGTGAAGTCAATCGGCTGGTGGTCTATCTCGCACTGCCCGCAGTGCTGTTCGACATCGTGGCGAATGCAAAAATAACTGATCTGTGGGAGCCGGGACTCATTGCGGCGTTCACACTCGGCTGTTTTATCGTGTTTGCCGGGACGCTGTGGTGGCGGGTCTCAACTGGGCATCATCTTGCCGATGCCGCCATTGACGGACTGAATGCGAGCTACGCCAATACGGGGTTCGTCGGTTTCCCGCTCGTCCTATCTCTTGTCGGCGATACCGGCATGGCACCGACGCTCATCGCCACGATCGTGACGGTCTGTGTGCTGTTTGTCATAGCGATCGTTTTGATTGAGGCCGGACTGCAAACCGAAGCGCGCCGTCGCGATATCGTCGCGAAAACACTCTTTTCTCTGGTGAAAAATCCATTGCTGGTGGCGCCAGCACTTGGTGGCCTTGTCATGGTATCCGGGGGGCATCTGCCGGGACCCGTTCATGCCTTCCTGAAGCTTCTCGGCGGGGCTGCATCCCCCTGCGCCCTGATCGCCCTCGGTCTGTTCCTTGCCGGAAATTCCGCCAATGCCGCGTCTGCACAGCCGTCGACTGCCGCCATTCTTGTCGGCCTGAAGCTGATCGCCCAGCCTCTGGTTACGTGGATCATCGCAGCGCCCGTACTCCACCTGCCGCTGGCGATGACAAACGTTGCCGTGCTTCTTGCTGCCCTCCCGACAGGAACCGGCTCGTTCATGCTGGCAGAATTCTATGATCGGGAAGCAGCCCTTACCGGACGGGTCGTTCTGGCCTCTACCGTGTTCTCAATTGCAACGATCTCGCTCTATCTCGCCTTTACACCAGCGTAAGGACGTTCATCGGCATTTTGACAAAGTTTCGGACCAATAATCTCCACCAGCCAGTCCACAAACACCCGCACACGCGGAGAAAGCTGCCTGTTGCTCGAATAAAGCACTGAAACCGACGTTGGCGTGGGTGAAAAATCAGGGAGGACTTCGATCAGCGTTCCATTCGCAACGTCATCTTCAAATCCATAACGGGGAACCCGCACGAGGCCAAAGCCGAGCCTGGCCGCTTCGGTATAGGTATCAACACCCCCGACCAGCAGGCGTGCGGGAAGCAAGACCTCGACCACCTCCTCTCCGCGCGTAAACTCCAATGGCAGGGGCTGGCCGGTGCGTGAAGACACGAAACCGACCATCTGGTGCCCCTCGAGATCGTCAGGAGAGGCAGGCATTCCGTGCCGCGCCAGATAGGCCGGGCTGGCGAGCGTCACCTCTTCCATAACGCCCAGCGGCCGAGCGATCATGTCGCTATCCGGCAGGTTTCCGGCCCGCACAACGCAATCCACCCCTTCGCGCACCAGATCGACAAACCGCTCGCCTTCGCCAAGATGAACGGTCAGCGCTGGATGCCGGGCCAGAAAGTCAGGCAGCGCTGGCAGCAGAAGCATACGCGCCACACGCCCGATAACATCAGCACGCAACAAACCCGCTACTGCCCCACTCGCACCACGATCCGCACCTTCAAGGTCCGCCAGGATCGCCACACACCGGCGATAGTAGGCAGCGCCTTCCTCGGTAGGGCGAACGTGGCGCGTCGAACGGTGCAGTAGGCGCGTGCCCAGCCTTTGTTCCAACGCCTTGATGGCTGCGGTCGCAACGGGGCGGGAGACACCGCAAGCAGCAGCCGCGGCACTGAAGCTGCCACGGTCAACAATGCGGATAAAGAGGTCGAGTGTCGCAAGTCTGTCCATAGGATTATTCCATTGCGCAAAACAATGCTGACGGAAAGAGCGCTCTTATCGAACGGACGCCAGTGTGAGCAGAATTGCTCCTTCACCAGATGGAGAGTCCCATGCCTGTAACGACCACGAACCCCATTGCCATCGTCACCGGCGGAAGCCGTGGATTGGGTCGCGCAACGGTTGAAGCCCTCGCCCGACGTGGCGTTCCCTCAATCTTCACCTATCACACCAACAAATCCGCAGCTGATGAGGTGGTCGAAAGTGTCCAGCGCAGCGGAGCCCGTGCCGTCGCTCTGCAACTCGATACTGGCGATACGCACGCCTTCCCGGCCTTTGCAGACGAAGTCCGACGCGTGCTGCGCGAATGGGGCGCTGAGCATTTCAATTATCTGGTCAACATGGCCGGCACCTCCCATGAGGGGCTATTCGGCGAAGTAACCGAAGAAGATTTTGACGCTGCCTATCGCGTTCATGCCAAAGGTCCGTTTTTCCTGACGCAGACGTTGCTGCCGCTGATCGCGGATGGTGGTCGTATCGTCAATATTTCGTCCGGCCTGACGCGCTTTGCCTATCCCGGCCGAATTACCTATGCGGCTATGAAGGGCGCAATAGAGGTGATGACACACTATATGGCCAAGGAACTCGGGGCGCGCCGCATCGCCGTCAACACGGTCGCACCCGGCGCGATCCAGACAGATTTCTCCGGTGGCATAGTGCGAGATAACCCGGACGTCGCCCACCACATTGCAGAAACAACCGCGTTGGGACGTCCCGGCCTTCCAGACGACATCGGCCCGATGATAGCCTCGCTGCTGTCCGAGGATAATCGCTGGGTGAATGCGCAACGGATTGAAGTCTCCGGTGGTCAGGCTATCTAAGAGCGGGCCATTCCTTATACAGAAGGCCACGTTGATACCGTCAGGACACCAGCAGACGTTTCCGCGTGATCTTCCCTGACACGGTGGTTGGTAATCGCCTGACGAAGCGGATTTCCTTCAGCCCAACCCAGCGCCCGAGGACTTCGTTGACACGCGCAACGATTTCCTCGGAAGACGGCGTATAGTCCGCCTCGGTATCAGGAACCACATAGGCAACAGGTCGCTGCCCTCGCAGTTCGTCCGGAATTGCCACTACGGCACACGCGTGAACAGCAGGATGAGTGGCGATGATCTTTTCAATCTGCACACCCGAAATCCGCCGACCAGCAACCTTGATGACATCATCGGAACGTCCAAGCATATGCACGGCGCGGCTGGCCTCAATCATACCTTCGTCAAAGGTGCGATAATACTGGCCGGTTTCGTCCAGATAAGCTTTGGGAACACAAATCGCCCTGTCCTTCCAGACACCAGCCAGACAGCCGGGCGGCAACGGCAGGGACAGGACAATCTCACCGCACTGTTCTCCCGGAACGGACGCCACGATAGCCGGACGAAACCCCGGCGCAGGCCGCCCAATGTCATTCATGAGAGAGGCTGGCTCATGCTCGTGCAGACCGAAGAAATGCGCGGTGATGCTCCACCCGGTTTCCGTTTGCCACCAGTGATTGACCACGGGTGTGCGGAAGTAGGATCGCGCCCACTCCAGCAACGTCGGATCTGCATACTCTCCAGCGACGAAAACACGCGCCAGAGTAGGCTGGATCGCCCCTGACAGGTGACGGCTCTCCCGTCGCATAAGGCGCATCTGTGTCGGCGTGGTGAACAGGCATTTCACTGCGTGTTCGTGACAGAGCGCACGGATGGCGGAAGCAGATGCGCCGCCTTCGACAATCACGCTGGTGCAACCGCTGATCAGCGGCGCATAAACCCCATAGGAATGGCCGACAACCCAGCCAAGGTCCGATGTGGTGAAGAAGGTATCACCGGGTTTACACCCGTAGATCAGGTCCATAGACAGGGCGAGAGCTACGGCGTGACCGCCATTTTCACGCACAATGCCCTTCGCATTGCCCGTCGTCCCGGATGTATGAAGAACGTACAAGGGATCTTCGGAACGCAGCATGACCGGTTCTGGTGGCGCCGACTGTTCCAGCGTGTGAAAATCATGATCCCGCACCGACAGAAGCGGGGCCGGACAGGCTTCGCGCTGCACAATCACGCAGGCTTGTGGTCTGTGCGTTGCTGTGGCCAGTGCCTCGTTCAGGACGGACGCAGACGCGATCGGCGTCTGCCCATGAAAGCTACAACTCGCGATGATGACGACTTTCGGGGCCACATCATCAATCCGCCGCGCCAGTTCAGGCCCGGCATAACCGGCAAAAACCACGACATGCACGGCACCGATCCGCGCACAGGCCAACATGGCGATGGCCGTCTCGATCATGGTCGGCATGGCGATCAGGACGCGGTCGCCTTTCTCTACCCCCAGCGAGCGCAGACCACCGGCAAATCCGGCTACCCGGCCCTGTAGTTCCCGGTAAGTTACAATCTGCCGTTCCCTCGTGGCACAGGAATGCCAGATCAATGCTGCCTGTTCACCACGACCATTTTCAACATGCCGGTCCACGGCGTTGTGGCAGGTATTGAGCGTGGCATCCGGAAACCAGTCATGCCAGCCATCCGACCGTGTCCTGCATGCGGTCACAGGGGCCTGCTTCCATGTGACGCGCCGTGCCGCAGCCAGCCAGAACTGCTCGGGCTGATTTAGCGCCGCATCATACATCGCCTCGTATGTTGTCCATGGAAGCATGGCACCTGCCTCCGTTCAGGCTACAGGCACGTCTTTGCCGGTAATCTGGCTGGCCAGCCACGCGGCATCACGCGAGACGCCGGAGAACCGCCCCGATCCCCATGTGTGCAGCCAGGGCAGACCAAGGAAGTAGAAGCCCGGCGCATCGGTCACGCCACGATGCCAGACCGGCTTGTTGGCCCCGTTGAAGACCGGCACATCAATCCAGCGATAGTTCGGACGGAAGCCGATGCACCAGAGGATCGAGGTGATCCCGGCCGCCTTCAGGTCGAGCGGCGTGTTGCTGCCATCAGGCTCCCAGACGGGCACGTAGGGCGTTTCGGTTGGCGCACTGATACCTTCGCGAGCGATATAGGCGTCGATGGATTTCTTGATGTCGGCATTGGTCCTGTCCGCATCATCAAGGTTTTCCCTCAGGTCTGGCGCGAAGTGCGCGACTTCGTCACGGATGGTCTCCAGCGTGCCATGCAGGCCAACGCCCTTCTTTGCAAAGAGGCGCAGATCAAGATCATGGCCTCCATTTCGACCAGTGACATAATGGTTGGTCTTATCGCGTGCGCCGTCACGCAGAGGGTGATTATCCACCGTAAGATCATAGAAGTGCATGTCCGCAAGCCAGTCCACAACGTCACGGCCACGGTAGAAACGCGAGACACGCGGGGCGGAGCCGACACAGAGATGGACCTTGCGTTTTTCAAGGAACAGATCCTCGACAATCTGTGCGCCAGACTGGCCACTCCCTACAACCAGAACAGCCCCTTCAGGCAACTGGGCCGCGTTGCGGTAATCCTGCGAGTGAACCTGATGGATGGCAGGGTCGATCGCGCTGGCATAGCCGGGGATGACCGCGTCCTGGTATGCGCCTGATGCGATGACCACATGCTTTGCGTGCCAGGTCTCACCGCCCGCCACTACACGATACCCACCGGCTTCGTGACGTGTGATGGAGGTAACCGCTGTGTGTTCGTGCAAAGGCGGGTTAAACGAATTAACAAAGCCCTTCACGTATTCGATGATTTCCTGCTTCACCATGAAGCCGTGCGGATCTTTTCCCTTGTACGGATGGCCGGGGAGTTCGCATTGCCAGTTCGGTGTAACCAGGCAGAAATTGTCCCAGCGCTCATCGTCCCACGAATGGCAGGCCGTCTTTGCCTCAAAGACAATGTGGTCCACCTTCTCGCGGCAGAGATACCAGCTCATGGAGAGCCCGGCCTGTCCGCCACCCACGATGGTAACGGGAATGCTTTTTTCGTTCTGTGTCATGGTCGTTCTTTTCGTCTCAGGATCTGAAAGACAGGACGCGCACCTGCGCATCGGGTCGATTGAGAAAAAGCGTGCAGGTTTGGCGGATGGTGTGAAGCTGACCAAGAGCGCGGCTGCATGGAAAGCCGTAGCGGGCGCGAACCCGCTCGCTAGCTTCCGTCAGGGCCGTGTCCGCCTTTTCCAGAAACTCCCGGACCGGATAATCCTGACCGGGCGTGAAGTGGTCCCTTATGACCAGCGATGGGGAGTAACAGTCGGTCTCCTTCCCATCGGGCCAGCGCACGCGAAAGGTCATTTCGGGCATGGTGACAAAACTCCTGAAGTAGGGACGCCAGCGTGCGGCAATGCCGCAAGACGCCGGTATGCGGGGAGGTGCCGACTGGCAACGTCGCCCCAGTCGAAACGGCGAGCTGTTGCCGGGCCGCTGGCCTGGAAACGGGCCGCGCCCCGGACGCCCAAAGCATCACGCAACGCGCAGACAAGGCTCTCGGAACTCTCGGGCTGACACCAGAATGCCTCGTGAGTATGAAGATGCTCGGTGAAAGGCGGTGCAGCAGGCACCACCACGGGAATTCTGCAGGCCAGAGCTTCGAGCGGGCACAGGCCGAAACCTTCGGTCTTTGAAGGATAAGCCAGCACAGAAGATTGCCGGTAGAATGCCGGCATATCCTCATCCGCAACTGTTCCCGTGACGGTCACTGCATTCGCAAGGCCGTGGCTCCGCACCCGCTCCTCGAAGAGACGGCGATAGTCGGAGTGGTCCAGCAGAGACGCGCCGCCGGCTATCACAAGATGCAGATCCGGTTGCTCCCGATGCAGCACCTCAAAAGCTTCAAGGAGAACAAGCGTGTTTTTACGACGCTCGATCCCGCCAACCGACAGCACAAGACGTGCGTTCCGCGGAAGTCCATACCGTGCGCGAAGTGCCTGATCACGCAGACGAGGCTCTGGAAAAAACCTTGTCAGGTCGACACCATTCCCCACCACAGACGCATGCCGCCCATGCTCGGTGCGTAACGTGTCCGCCCAGAGCTGACTAACCGTGAAAAGCTCGGACGCCGCCGTCAGGCCTCGTGTCTGGCGGGCTGCGATACCGGCGTGGGAGAAACGGTCCAGATGATGAACCGTGCGGGCAAAGCCCGGTATCTGCCCCTCCGCCACCAGATCGGCCAGCGCATTGGCGCTGATCGGGTCCTGCGCATGCAGCACGTCAAAATGCTGTCCGCGCAGTGCGTTTCTGATCTCGCCAATACGACGCTCCACCAGTGTTGGCAGATCAGGCACAGGCACGGCCGAGATGCACCAGGTCGCACAGCGGGGGCTGCGGAAGAAACCGGCTCCGGTTACGTCCGGCGCAATCAGCGTTGCGTGATGGCCCGCGTCACACAGGGCTTCCGCCAGCGCCATGCCATGCACCACGCCCCCGCGCGGATTGGTGGAATGGGTCAGGATGCCAATGGACAGACTCATGGCGCAAGCCCCATGAGCGGCGTACGGGCGAGATCCCAGAAGGTTTCCTTCTCGGCCGCCCATGTAACGTCCAGTCGCTGCGTGCTGTCACACCGCCCGATGACAGAAGCCGCAATGTCACGTCCACGAAACCGGGCCAGGATCGCTTCGGCATCTTCGGCGCGCGCCGTGAGCAGGTAACCATAGCTGGGGAAGGCTGACAGCCAGCGCTCCATCGGCGCATCCTCAGGCCGTGGAATGTCTTCGAGCGTGATCGTCATACCCACGCCCGAACATTCGGCCAGCATAAGGGCGGTTCCCAGCAGGCCGGCCATACTGATGTCCTTGGCTGCACGGCTCAAACCATCCTCAGCAATTGCTGGCAGAAGTTCAATATCTCCACGCAGCCGGGCCGCTCCCTCGGTGCCGCACAGCGCGGAACTGGCGTCCCAGAACGGGTGCGGATCATGCCAGCGCCCACGCAGGTCGATGGCGGCAATCAGAACCTCGCCCGGTCGGGCGTCAAAACTGGTCAGCAGATGACGGGCACGACCAAGGATCGCCACCGACAGCGAGTTATGAGTGCTGCGCATGTTGGTGTGTCCCCCAACAACCGGCACACCATAGGTGCTGGCACCATCATGGAGACCCGTCAGGATTGAGGCCGCAGCCTCGGACGTATCGCTCCACAACGCATCAACCACCGCCACGGGGCGACCACCCATCGCCGCGATGTCGCTGACATTGACCATCACGCCGCAATACCCGGCAAACCACGGCATTGAGCGAACAAAGCTATCCTGAAAGCCCTCGCTGGCCAGCAGAAGATAGCCATCACCATCCGGGATCGCGGCGCAGTCATCGCCCAGGCGAATACCCTCACAGGCATCACGCCCCAGAACCGCAACGGCTTGAGAAATATCCTGCTTAGCTGCAAGAGCCCGACCGTTACGGAGCGTGCGCAGCAATGCGGCGAGTTCCCCTGCCATCACGCCACCTGCCGTGTGCGTGGCTGCGGGCGCAGCAACCATGTCTGGTCCTGCCCGTGTGCCGGATAGCGCGAAAGGTCAGCCTGCATGTCATGATGCGGCAGGCCGTGCAGGGTTATGGTGCCAAGGCTCTTCCAGTGCAGACGCCGGAAGAACAGCACGTTCTGCTCCTGGACCTGCGCCAGGAACCGGGTTGCCCCAAGACCGTGCGCCGTGCTGACCGCCATGCGGATCAGTTCTGCCCCGATACGCCCCAGCTTGCGATGATCCGAATGGACAGCCAGACGAGACCCACGCCAGACACCGGGTTCAGCTTCATGGATACGCACCGCTCCCACAACCCTGTCCGGCATTCCGGCCATGCAGCAGGCCGCGATGATGGGAATGGCAACATCGTCAATCGCATCGCGATCATCTTCTGCAAAAACATGCTGTTCTGTGCAGAATACTTTGCGGCGCAGTGCATGATACCCTGCCCGCTCCCACGGCGTGCGGGCAAGACGCACAACATATTCCGTGGGGATGAACGGCCGGTCTTCCATGCCTTCGAGGACCTTACTCATTGTTCGTATGCCGAGAGCGAGGAACAAGCACCACACCGGCCACACCCGGCCCGGATATCGGTGGATTTCATGTTTGCCTCGCGCAGCATCCGGCCCAGTGGCGCCAACACGGATTTCATGAACTCGGCTGAAGGCGGCGCGTGATTTTCCAGCGGTGTGCCGGAAATAGGCACGAACGGCACTACGAAGGGATAGACCCCGAGCGCAATCAGGCGTTCGGCCAAAGCCAGAATGTCTTTGGCACTGTCGCCAAGACCCGCGAGAATGTAGGTATTGACCTGTCCACGCCCGAAGATCGGCACGGCACTGGCGAAAGCGTCCATATAGCGATCAACGCTGACCGTGGCCTTGCCAGGCATGATCTTCTCCCGCACCGCCTGTGTTGCGGCTTCGAGATGCATGCCCAGACTGTCGGCCCCCGCATCGCGCAGGCGCTGGAACCAGCCGTGGTCACGCGGCGGCTCGCACTGGACCTGAAGTGGTAGGTCTACTGCGGCCCGGATGGCACGGGCTGATTCCGCCAGCACGGCAGCACCCCGATCAATTACGTTGGGTGTGCCGGTGGTCAGTACCATGTCGCGCACGCCGTCCAGTTCCACGGCGGCCTTTGCAACCTCGGCAAGCTGCGCGGGTGTCTTATAGGCAATGGTGCGATCGGCCTCCAGCGACTGGCCGATGGCACAGAACTGGCAGGATGTACGCCGGTCGGCATAGCGGATGCAGGTCTGGTGCACCGTGGTCGCCAGCGTGTCACGGCCATGCAGAAGGGCAATCTTCCAGTAAGGAATGCCGTCCGCCGTGCTCAGGCCATAAAAGCGCGGAGCCCTCGGAAAATGGATTGTGCCCAGCGTCTGGCCATCACGCAGCAGCGTGCTTGTCCCACTCTGGTCAGGCGGACTGGCCTGAAACGGAGACCGTCGTGCACCAGATGTATAAACCGGGACCATGACGGTCTGACCTGCTATGGTGATCGTCTTGTGGTCGGAAGGACCGGCTCCGCCCTTGCGGGCGATGCCGCCGGTCTGCTCACCGATCTGAAGCCCGAAGGATTGCAGGTCAGTGACGAGCTTGCGGTCGGAAAGCGTGCCGAGTGTTGGGACGGTCATGACGCAGCCTCGTCATTGGAGGGAGCAACTGGCCCAGTTGCTCCATGCTCACCAACATAATGCACCGTGCATGCGGGCCGCCGGTCCTGCAGCAGGCTGAGCAATTCCGGGCGTGCGTAATGCCCCACGGAATCCATCATCCGCTTGCGCTTGGTGATCAGTGCAAAGTCGAGATCAGCAATCACCATCCCCTCGCCTTCCGTCAGCGGCGTGCCCAGCAGCTTGCCTTCAGGTGAGACGATGGCCGTGAAGCATCCACCCCGCAGCGGTCCTTCCAGCGCGGGATCGCGCGCTATATCCCTGATCTGATCTTCCGTGAGCCAGCCTGTGGCGTTCACGACAAAGCAGCCGGATTCCAGCGCATGATGCCGGATGGTGACTTCCATCTGGTCGGCGAAGATCTGGCCTACCAGCGAGCCGGGGAATTGGGCGCAATGGATTTCCTCGTGCTGGGTCATTAGCGCGTAGCGGGCGAGCGGATTGTAATGCTCCCAGCAGGCCAGTGCCCCGATGCGCCCAGCAGCACTCTCAACAACTTTCAGCCCGGCACCATCGCCCTGCCCCCAGACCATACGCTCATGGTAGGTGGGCGTGATCTTGCGGCGCTTGAGCAGGATCTCGCCTGTCGCATCAAAGATGATCTGCGTGTTGTAGAGCGTGCCGAAATCGCGCTCGTTCACGCCCAGCACCACGACCATGCCGGTGTCGCGGGCGGCTTCAGCCACCATGTCGGTTACCGGGCCAGGGATAATGACAGCGCGCTCGTAGAGCTCCAGATGCTCTCCGCCGAAGCGGAAAGCAGGCTGGATAAATGAGAAATAAGGATAATAGGGCACGAAGGTTTCGGGAAAGACCACCAGCTTCACGCCTTTTTCGGCGGCATCGCGGATGGCCTGACAGACTTTCCGGGCAGTCCCCAGACCATCGTCACCAAGGACGGGGCTGATCTGGATGGCTGCGGCGCGAACGATACGGGGCATGGTGTGCGGTCCTCCCTTGGGCCTTCAGAGAGTCCAGGTATTGAGGATAAAGGCGTTGTCGCGGCGGGCCAGCAGGATGATGTCGAGCACGTCCTGCGGATTGATCGGCGTGATGCCGGGGATCAGGTTCTGCTCGCCGTAGCCGTAAAGAGCCTGAAGCGCGAAGCGACAGGCATAAACCTTTCCACCTTCTTCAAGAATTTTTGCAATCTGCTTGTTGCAGTTCATGTGTCCCGGAAAGGCTTCATCCCCCAGACGGGGAAAACCGCGCTGCACGCCAAGGGTCACACCCGGACCATACAGAAGAACCGACGTTTCAAAGCCTTTGCGGATCAGGCGTGTGGCTTGCAGCAGATTTACAAACCCAACAGACCCTTCATTGGCGACAGTATGAAAAGTGATGAGGGCTTTTTCGCCAGGATTGGCTTTAACGTCCTCGAAAACCTTGTTTTCATAATTGACGAAGCAATCGCCATCTTTATGCGGAGCGTGTTCGATTTTCGGCATGGTATATCTCCCGTGTGCTGCGGTCTCCGGCGAGAAAACGGAGTGGACCGCGTTGCCAAAGCGAACGTGGCACGGGATGGCTGAGAGGCAAAATATTGTATGCCTCCACTGAATGGTACAAACAATACAAATTACATCATGCACTACTCTTTGACGGGCACATGGGCATACAAGAAATATAACTCCGCCATACAATCAGGAAAGACACTCCTAACCATCTGTTTTTAATGACTTTATTTATCACGGATTCGTGAACGAACGACTTTCTTGTTTCACCAATTACGCGCATGTCACGTCCCAGAATCACGCACCTTCAACCTTTTGCCAAGTTGTTCTGAGGTCACACAATGTCGGTAAAACCCGGTGAGCGCTTGTGCTGCAAAACTGAGAGGACCCCGTGAAGAGAGTCTTCGAGACTTGCGGCATCCGACGCACTGCCGAGAGCAATCCGCGCACGCTGTGGAGGTTCACCACTAATGGTAAAAACGGTGCTGGGAACCAGCGCAAGCCCCCGCCTGCGGGCGTAGGCGACAAAATCAGCACTCCCCCACCAGTCCGGCAGTTTTAGCCAGACATGCGGCCCATCCGGGTTCATGCAGTGCCCTTCACCCAGAACCTTGCGCGCAATGGACTGGCGCAGTCGCAGCTCTTTCTGGATAGCATGCAGGATCATATGCGCCTGTTCCGTCTGCATCCATCGCGCCGTGAGCGCACTGAGCAGACCAGCATTGGTCAGCGCAATCGCCCGGATTGCGGCTGTCACTCTTCGGGTCATGTCTGCATTGGGCAAGGCAATATAGGCCGTGCGCAGGCCGGGGCTGAGCGTTTTGGCCAGGGTCGCCACATAGCTGACACGGCTATGGTCAAGGGCCGCCAATGCAGCTGGCGGGACGTCCATCAACAGACTGTAAGGGTCATCCTCGACGATATACAGATGGTGATTTTGCGCAACCTTTAGAATATCCTTTCGTCTTTGCAGGGACATCGTCGCTGTGGTGGGATTGTGGATGGTTGGAATGCAGTAAAGCAGCCGGGGATGATGTTCAGCGCACACCCGGTCAAGCTGCTCGGGCATCATGCCTTCCACGTCACTGTCCACCCCCACCAGAATAAGATCGAACTGCGCCGCTATGGTCCGGATGCCGGGATAGGCAATACGATCGGTGACAATAACATCGCCGGGCTGCGTATGCGTGCTCACAATGGCCGCCAGAGCGCTCTGAGCCCCCGGTGCGACAAGGATTTCGTCTGTTCGCCGTTGACCAATAACGGGTGCAATCCATTTCGCGCCGAGCTGACGCTCCTCCAATGTGCCACCCGTTACCCGGTACGACATAAGGCTGTTCAGGTCCTGCTGCTTGAGAATGGCTGTAATGTCGCTCTGGATAATGCGCTGCAGCGGCGGATCCTGCGGGATGGGCGGCAGGTTCATGGTCAGATCGACCACGGCCGGCCCCGTATGGCGCCAATGGCTTTCCCCCGCGCCAACGCGGATAAAGGTGCCCCGCCCGACCGTCGCATCAATCAGGCCGCGTCGCCGCGCCTCCGTAAACGCCCGGGTGACAGTCGTCAGATTGGCGCCAAGATACTCCGCAATCGTGCGCTGTGGTGGCAGCTTGTCCCCTTCCCGCAAGTCCCCCTTGCGGATGGACAGCGCGAGAGCGTCCGCGAGTGTCATGTAAATTGCGCTCGGGCTCCGGCTAATCTCTTCTTTCCAGTGCGCCAGATAAGGGTATGCAGACATAGGATGGAATTTCCATACATTCGATGAAACTCCATTTGACCACATGCCATACAATCAGCGCAATCACGATGCTGAACTTCAGGCTAGGCGGAACTGGTGATATCGGCCTTGGGCAGGACCGGACGCATCCAGCACGCCGACAACTTCGTCGAGCGAACGCGTGAAGCGTGGAACAGGCGGGATTCAGGTCCTGTCTTTCTGCTCGGTAAGAGTCAGGGAGCAATTGCAGCCGTCAATGGCGCGGACCAGACTGTGCCCGGGGATATTGCCGGTGTTGTGCTGACTGAATCGGTGTCCGTTATGGGAGGCAGCGGGAAAACCGTTTTTAGTGCTGATCCAGAAAAAATATAGGCTCTCGTCCTCATTGTTGCCAATCGGGATGACCGATGCAACGTTGCACCGCCACAAGACGCAAAGCGAATTGGCGCGGCCATGGCAGGCAGTCGTGACGTCACCGTGTTCAGGGCGACAGATGGCACAACCCGGTCCGGAGAAAAACTGTGGTTCCCTGACTACACACGGTTATTTCGGCATTGAGGCAGAGGTCATTACCCGAATCAGCGCATGGCTGGATACCACGACCCAAACTTCAGTCTTAAAATAAACAGACATTCTGTTTCGACAAAGGAGCAACACATTTAATCCTGCCTGCCTGTACGCATTAACGTAAAAACCATTACCGAAGAAATGAATGCGAAAACTGCAGCGGTGAGAAGCGCCCATGAGAAACCGTGGGAAAATGCCTGATGGGCCTGTTCAAGACCTGTTGTCCGGGCAGAACCGCTCAATCCGATAAGGGCACCCGGCAGATCGCCCGCCACAATGGCATCGGCAAATGTTGACGCGTGCTGACATACACCACAGCCGAATGTCCTCACCCAACTGCGGACCATTGTCGCCAAAACCCCGCTGAGCATGGCAAAACCAAGAAGAATGCCTGAAAACCGGGATGTCGTGCTGATCCCTGATGCCATACCGGAACGTTCGCGCGGGACGGCACTCATAATCGCTTTCTGTGTCTCTCCATTAAGCAGACCCCCGCCACTTCCCAGCACGATCATTCCGCTCATGATGATATGCCAGGCAACACTATGGGCACCCCATGCTGTTATGGTGTTGCCTACAGCAACAAGAAGCAGACCTAGTGTCAGGATACTCGCCGATGACAGACGGCGTTCCAGAAGCCTTCCAACATGGGGAAAGACCAGCATTGCAAGAGCAAACGGAAGCATGTCGAACCCCGCCTGCAAGGCTGACTGCCCCAGCCCGTTCTGCAGAAATAAGGGGAGCATAGATGCCATGACCTGTGCCGCAGCTGCGTAGGCGAACATTGCCCAGACCGCCCCTAAAAACCGTGGACTGGAAAACAGGCGAATATCCAGCATAGGCCGTGCCTGTGCCTGCTCAACCGCGATAAACGCACCTGCGGAGAGACCTCCCCCAATGAAACCACCCAGCGCGCTCCATGACGTCCAGCCCTCCGCCTGACCGTTGATGAGCCCCCATGTGAGACCAAACATGGAAGCGGCGAAAAAGACGATACCGGCCGGGTCCAGCTTTCTGGCAGCATCATCGCGTGACACTTCGATAAGAAAAAATACGGCACCGGCAAGAAAAACACAGATGGGCAGGTTTATGTAAAATGCCCAGCGCCAACCCAATGTAGAGGCAATGAGCCCACCGATAATCGGTGCAAGCACCATGGTAAGACCCATGATGCTGCCCCATATTGCCCACGCCCGGTTTCGCTCCTGTGCATTATGAAAACTGTGTCCAATAATTGCCAGTGCCGGAGCAAGCAGGAAGGCCGCACTGATACCTTGCAAGGCACGCGCCAGATACAAAGCCGGGGCAGACAGAGCAAGGCCGCCGAGCAGAGACGCAATTGCGAACGACGCAATGCCAATAAGATAAACGCGCCGGCGCCCGAACCGGTCCGCAATAGCGCCAGCCGGCAACAGCAGGGAGGCAAAACAGAGTACATAGGTACTGATGACCCACTCGACATCCGCAAAACTGGCCCTGAATTCCCGGGCGATCGTCGGCAGCACGATTGCAACCACATTGGTATCGAGAACAGTTAGAGCGCACCCGACAGAGGCCG
Organism: Acetobacter senegalensis; assembly: GCF_001580995.1. Lineage (GTDB taxonomy): Bacteria > Pseudomonadota > Alphaproteobacteria > Acetobacterales > Acetobacteraceae > Acetobacter > Acetobacter senegalensis. Next base: position 2,118 of record NZ_LHZU01000113.1, on the reverse strand, counting down.
TCAGAAGAACGAAAAGCGGATTGACGTGCCGTGCGGCAGGGAGGTGTTCGGTCATTGGTCGATCAGTGCGAGGAGCACTTTGACACTCAGCTCATCGTGATCGAATGTGCCAGTATGCGAAATTGCGACCATAATTCCGAAGACGACTGGCAATATCTCTGGACGTCCCATTTCTTTGGCTTTCTGCAAGGATCAACGTCCAAAGGCTAAGCCACGTTTTGGTTGCCGTCATTACGAGTATTTTGCTCCACTCTTAGGCACAGCCTAACAGGAAACTACAATGGAATTGAGACACCTACGTTATTTCGTGGCCCTTGCGGAGGAACTTCATTTTACGCGTGCGGCAGAGCGGCTCAATATTTCCCCGCCTACCCTTACGGTACAAATTCAGGAAATCGAGCGAACATTGGCTGCGCAGTTGCTGGTACGGACGAAACGTTCCGTCATGCTGACATCGGCTGGCAAAGTATTTCTCGGCGAAGCTCGGCGGGTATTGGAGCAATTTTCCAGAGCTGAAAATGCCGGACGGAGAGCCGGACGCGGGGAACTGGGTCGTATAGAGATCGGCTATGTCGGTTCTGCGGCATATACCGGCGTGCTTCAAGATCAGATGAACCGGTTCGCCCGGAAGCATCCTGGCGTGTATCTGAACGCACGCGAGTTTCCGATGGAGAGTCTGCCCCAGCTTATCGCGGACGGCGAAGTGGATGTCGGCTTTGTGCGCTTACCCATGACATTACCACCATTAGTGAGCCATCACGTCTTGGCCCGTGACCGTTTTTGCCTGGCGATGCCAACGGGCACTTTTGATGCTGCTACGGAAACCGCTCCTGTGCATCCGCAACAGATCAGTGACGCCTCTTTCATCATGCCTGAACAGAAATTCGGTACGTTTCAGGTCGCAAGGCGAGGAAATTTCACACCCCGGATCATCTCGACACCTGGCAGTCTTTTGGCAGTCCTGACACAGGTATCAATCGGGAATGGTATTGCAGTATGCCCTGGTGCGGTCCGCATCATCGTCAATCTGCCAGGCGTTGTCTTCCGCGATATTGCGGGGGAACCCGTCGTATCAGAAGTCGCTGCAGTTTTCCGAGCGAGTGAAGCCGCCCCAGCAGTGCGGAATATCATTACCCAGATCCAAGATACACCAGCTAAAGGCCATTATCTGGAAAAATCGAATAACCGTTAAACAATCATAACGAGCGCATGAGCGAAAGGAAGGAAAGAAAGACAGACGATTTCACTATTAATGGTCAATTTTTTCAGATCAGAGCGTGGTAGGAAATTCGCATAACCACTCATACCTGCGACTGCGTCCTCGGCTGCGTAAATCTCTTTAGGCGGGCCAAACATGCAGGTCAGCTCCGTCTGTGCACGAAACCGCCGCCTTCACAACGCAGTTAAAACTAGCACTACAGTAGCATTTTGTGTTGAGTTCTGAATCTATGGGTAATCATGATTCAGGATATGATGAATGGCGGTGCGTCTGTTGAAGAGACTCTGAAATTATGGGCGCGCTCGCTCCGGTCCGCCAAGGATCGAATGGCGCCGCTGTTCACGCAAAAACGTGTCGTAGATTCAGCCTGTGCTTTTCTTGATATTTTGATTGGCAATGAACCACGCAAGACGGGATGGATACGAGCGGAAGCCGCAGGAGATCCTGGTCCATGGCGGCAGCAGGCGCTTCTGGGGCGCGGGCACTGGGATGCCGATGCCCTTCGTGGTGTCGTCAGGGATTATGTGATCGAGCATCTGGGCACTGAAGAGGGCGTGCAGGTCATTGATGAGACCGGTTTTCTGAAGAAGGGTCAGGCGTCCTGCGGTGTGGGGCGGCAGTATACGGGATCTGCCGGCAAGATCACGAACTGCCAGATTGGTGTGTTTGGCGCTTATGTTTCGGAACGGGGGCATGCCTTTATTGACCGCGCCCTGTATCTTCCAAAAGACTGGACATCAAAGCCTGAGCGCCTGAAGCAGGCCCACGTTCCCGATGAGGTGGTGTTTGCAACCAAACCGGCGTTAGCCTCGATGATAATTGAGCGGAGTATTGAGGCCGGTGTGCCCTTCCGCTGGGTTGCAGCAGACGGCGGATTCAACCGGTCGTCGCAACACCTT
>NZ_LHZU01000096.1 GCF_001580995.1 Acetobacter senegalensis | reverse complement strand
TCACGCTCTCACGCTCTCACGCTCTCACGCTCTCACGCTCTGATGATCTGATGATCCGTGTGTGGCAAAGGCGTGCGGGCTTTCTCTATGTGCAGGAGGGTTACATAGGAGCGGAGGGACAGCAGGCGTTGGTCGCCAGCGCGAACGGCGTCGGAAAATCCAGCCTGTCGGTAGCGTGCGCTTTGCCGTCTAGTGGATAGTGCAAAAGGACGCCCGGTGAGCTTGCTTGCCGCCATGGGAGGCTCGGCGCCAACGGGCTGGTGTAGAACGGCATCAACCCGGAATGGTCCGCACTCTCCCGAGGCCGTTGCGTTGTGCGACGGCACATTATGCTCTCTGCTTCCTCACGGTCGCCTTGCTCTCCAGACATCATCATTCTCAATGATCCCGAAGTCAGTCAGCCATTCCCTTACTTCGAGCCCCCGCGCGATTGTCAGTTCGGCTTCCCCGTTCGACGCAGAGTGTTTCGATTTTTCACAGCGAGCGTTTGATCGATGCTTTTTGGGCCGAGGTGAGCCTGTGTGAAATCCGTCTCACCCAACAACCGGAAGAAGCGCATATCCGTGGGCAGGCGCGGTCCTTTGGGGTTTGCCCTAAACATCAAAGGGCGGGGTGCGTAGCATTCTCTTTCCGGTTTTTCTTGTGCTCGGAAAGAGAATTGGGCTCTCACATACAAGGGGCTGCGTCTAAGGCGTAAGCATTGCGTAGCCAAGCCATTTCAGGGAAAGCGGGTTTATGCCAAGTGTTGCCTTGAGTAATGAGGGCGCAATGGCCAACCCATTCTGACTATTGGTAAAATACACCATGGCATCATGATGTTGCAGGTCCATGGCGACAAACGCCTTGTAAAAAATGTTGTCTCCCCAATGCCAGAGATAGGAGTGACCGCCTATACGCTCTATCCCCCAACCCAGCCCCCAGAATAGCGTGGGGGAGGGCGGTGCTGGTGGTTGATCCGTGCAGTAGGTGCAGAGCATGGTGAGCGTGCTTTGGGGGCTTTCCATCATCCGCAAAGTGGCTGGCTTCAATCCTTTTCCATCAAGAACGGCCTTTAGAAAAAGCGCGTAGTCCTCGGCTGTTGTCTGGAGGCTATAGGCCGCATTGCCTGCGCTTTCAAAAGGATCATGCGGCGCGCCAGTGTCATCATATCCTTTGGCCGTTTCAGGAACGGTGTGGGAGACAAACGTGGAATGGACCATGCGCAATGGCCCGAAGACACGGTCCTGTGCACTATCCGCTAACGGTTTTTTCTCAATATATTCGATAACTTTTTGAAGATACACATATCCTTCGCCAGAGTAGCTGAAGCGCTCGCCGGGCTGGAAATGGATTTTCAGTTGCCCACCATGGGGTCGCCAGTCAGGAAAGCCAGTCCTGTGGCTGAGCACAATACGCGCCGTGATGGATTTCAGCCTTGGGTCATCCGTAATTTCGTTCGGCCAGTACTGAAACAGGGGCGTATCAAGATCAATTTTTCCTTCATCACTCAGTTGCAGAACAATATAGGCAAAAACAGGCTTGCTGAGAGAAGCCGCGCTAAAAAGCGTCTGAGCCATTACAGGCGTGTTTTTCTCTTTGTCCGCAACGCCAAATTCATGCGTCCATTGAATTGCGTTATTGTGAATGACTGCAATGGAAAGCCCCGGTATGCCCGCTTTTTTCATCAAAAGCGGACTATCCTGCATCAATGTGGCGGGCATATTTGGCTCAGCCAAACACATTGCGGGGAGAGCAAAAAGAAACATCGCCGCGCCAAAGCCCGAGGCAACCTGTTTCAGGGAAATGCGATGACCTGTCTTTCTGATTATGCCCATGCTTTTACCCCGTCCGCCCTTTTTCTTTCATCCTTTGCGGGGCAGTTTCAACCATTTTTACCTCGTTATGAAAGTAAAAAGAAAGAAGGCAGGGTGCGGCCCTACTCACCGCTGTACCAACAAGTTGGGGCCACGTTTACTTCTGCATGGTCTGCGCAGGAACTTTGGAAAGACCTACGTTAGAAATCCATCCCCGCTTGAAGGAAAACATAACGCCCGATGACATTCTGGGCATATAGCGCCAGATCGGTCCAGCATCCTGACTGTAAGTGAAGGGGGGCCTGCGCTACAAAAAAAGGCCACGGAGCAAAGATGCTTTCCGTGGCCTTGGTGGCGGAACAGGTTTTCAGGGTTCAGATACGGTCCACAGCCTTGCGGCCGATAGCGGGATCATCGGTGAAGAACCCGTCCAGCCCCATATCCAGATAGCGCCGTATTTCGGCTATGGAGCTATCGACGTTGCGGGCGGCGTCTCCCTCATTATTCCGAAGCTGGCGCGGCAGGAACTTGTTTTCTGGGCGGCAGGTATAGGCATGCACCAGCAGGCCTGCCGCGTGAGCATCATCTACCAGAGTGGTTGGTTCCTGCCATGCCCCTTGTGCGTCACGCGGGATAAGGTCTGTCAGGGAGGGGCCGATGACATCAGCATAGGTGCGGATATCTTTCAGCCCTTCCGGTTTCATCAGATCACCAAAGGTCGTTTTCTGTCCTTTGGCAGCAAGATCAGGCGGGGTCTGGTTGCGTTCGCCCATCAGGAACATCAGCCGTGCCTGCGGGTTGATGGTTTTTACGGCGTCTTTCAGGCGGCGCAGGTTTGTTGTTTCAAATGACTGCACTTCAAGCGGCGCGAATTGGGTGTAACGGTGTGCGGCAAGAATGCGCAGGAAAGTGGCTTCCGGGTCAAACCCCAGCGCATGGAAATGCGTGGAATTCTTTACTTCGGGTATCAGGCCAATGACGCGGCCCCGTGCGGCGGATTCCGCCGCCACGAAGTCGATCATTTCCTCAAAGGTGGGAATATCAAACTGGCCATTATAGCGGGTGTTGTGCACGCGCAGGGTGGCAAGCCGTTCACGCGCGCGCAGCGTTTTGAGTTCCGCCAGCGTGAAATCCGTGGTGAACCAGCCCGTCTGCTGCCGGCCATCAATGCTCAGGGTGCGGCGGCGGTTGGCAAAGTCCGGCCTGTCTGCAACATCCGTGGTTTCGGCAATATTGCTTTCGTGGCGGCAAACCAGAATACCGTCCTTGGTTGGCACAAGGTCTGGTTCTACAAAATCAGCACCATCTGCAATGGCTTTTGCATAGGACGCCAGCGTGTGTTCCGGGCGCTGGGCAGAGCAGCCACGGTGGGCGAACACAAGCGGCTTTGGCACCAGGGACGGAGCCGCCCAGCTACGGGTGGCGCCCAGAATGCTGGCCGCGCATGTGGCGGCCAGAACAGAGCGGCGGGAGTAATCGGCCATCAGGAGCCCCTTAGAACGTTGCGCTGAGTGTAAGGAAATACATGCGCGGCGCAATGGGGAAAGCCGTGTACTGGCCGGAGGCGTTAGTGGTGTTCAGGGTGGACCAGCCTTTTTCGTTCGTCAGGTTGGTGATGTTGCCCTGCACCCGCAGGGAGCGGATGTGCGGAATACCCTTGATGTCATACCCAGCGTTCAGGCTGAACAGGGCATAGGGGCTGGCGTGCAGATCATTGGTGAAGGTGGTGTAGCGTTTGCCAACCACATCGCCAATAAACTGTGCATCAAAATTACCCCAACGGGTGGAGGCTACGAATTTTTCTGTCCAGTTGGGCACGCCCGCCACGTTTCTGCCAGCGGTATGCACCACCGCCGTGCCGTTCATGTAGTTATCGTTATAAACGGATTTGTTGTAGGACAGAGCGTTATAAAATGAAAAATGCGGCCCGAACTGCGCAGTGAAGGAGAAATCCATCCCATCGGTAGAGACGGAGCCCACGTTGGTCAGTGTGGTGGCGCTGCCCACAATGGAGGAAAGCGTCTGGGTGGATGCCACGGCTAGCAGACGGTTTGAGAAGTGAACGTGGTAATATTCAAGCTGGCCGCTGATGTTGGTCAGCGGGCCCGCATTCAGGTGGCGGTTGGTCCGGAAACCTGTTTCATACGTCCAAGAGGTTTCAGGTTTGCCGTGCTTTTTGAATTCTTCAAACGCGGCCTGGCTGGTGACACCCCACGGGGTGGCGTTGCCATACCCTGCGGCTTCAAAAGACCGCATGTTTTCCTGAATGTTGGCAAACCACTGCTCATGCGGGGTGATGTTCCACAACGCACCAAAGGCGGGCAGGAATGGCTTGACGGAGGCAATGGTGCCACCCGGAACGGTGATGGCCGTTGAGGGAGACAGAGAACCCGGAAGCCCCGCCACCGGCAGCGTGCCGTTGGTGTAAACCAGTTCAGACTTGAACCCGGCATTCAGCGTGAAGTTCTTTGAAATCTTCCACGTATCCTGCAGATGCGTGGTCCAGGTGTTGGTGTAGAAATAGTTGGTGTACTGGTTGATTAAGGCGTTCTGCTGGCGATCATACGGGGTGGTGGGGTTGTTCACGTCAAACGGATACCACCGCCGCGCCTGCGTGTTGTTGTTGCGTTCATACCAGCCGCCCAACTCGATGGTATGCTTGCCAACACGGTAGTGCAGCGTGCTGGTGATACCGCCGCGGTTATCCCAGTATTCGGTCGTGCGGGTGGCCATGCCGGAGCCGCCAAACACATCTGAAAGCTGAGAGGAAGACTGGTTGGGGAAGTAGGCCGAGAACAGTGTGGGCAGCCCGGCTGCCGTAATGGGACCTGCCACAACACCTTCACCCAGATCATGATGATAATAGATGTTGGTGTCCCATTTCAGGTTGTCACTGAAATCATGGTGCCAGTTGGCATACATCAGGTAATCCTGACGCTGCGCGGCGGAGTAATAGTTGCGGTAGTTCAGGCCGGAAGACGTATAGGCCGAAGAATTCTGATAATATTTGATGGCTTCATTCAGGTTGGGATACATGAAGGGCCGCACATACAGCGATCCTCCGTTGGGCATGACAATACCGTCTTCGTTCGGTTCAACCTTGTCAGACCAGTCGAAAAACACACTGATTTTGTTTTTCTCGTCCTGATGCACAAATTTGGCGTTAACCTGATTGCCGCCTTGGTGGCCTGCAAAATCCCACGCGCGGGCGTCCTGCCGCGCCCACGAAACGTAAGCGGAGTTGCCGTTGCCAAAGTCACCCGTGTCGATACGGGCAAAGGTGCGGAAGGTGGACCAGCTACCAAAAGTCTGGCTCAGCTGGCCGCCCAGTTCATGCCGCGGGTCTTGCGATGTGAATTCAAGCGTGCCGCCAAGGTTACTGGTGGAGGCCGTGCCCAAAGCGCCCGCACCGGTGGAGACGGATGCAGAGCCTACGTTTTCACTGATAACGGCGCGCTGGGGGGAAAGGCCGTTATAGTTCCCGTAATCCTGATCACCCAGCGGAATGCCATCAAGCGTGTAACCAAGCTGGTTTTTGGCAAAACCGTGAATGAAGAGAGAGGAGTTCTGCTCGTTATTGCCCCATGGGTCTGCGTTGTTGAAGACCACGCCGGGGAGAATCTGAAGGGATTTGATCGGGTTGATGCCAGGCAGGGTGCGCTGCATCTGGATGTGGCCCACCGTCTGCTCGGACCGGCTGTGGCGGCCGGTGGCAATAATCTGTTCTTCCGCACTGGCGTGGGTCGCCTTGCGTGCGCCACCAGTCTTGCGCGGGGTAACGGCTGCGGGTGTCGCGGCCACAGGGGTGGCGGCAGGGGCTGCCGGGGTAGCCGTCGGGACCGCCTGCGCCGCATGGCGAGACGTATGATGCGTTTTGGAGGGGGTGGCCGCATGGGCCACGGAGAACGCCAGTGGCGAACAGAACAACCACAGAGCTGTGCGACGGGGGGAAGACAGAAAGTGCATGAAAATGCTGTGCCCTGGATGGTTAGAAGCCACTGCTTCATAAAAATGAAACCCGCTGAATAAGAGTGACACTTTTATGAAAAAGGCAGTTTCGCGCGGGTGTGCGGCGTTCGTGTCACAGTCACGTCATGAAAAAAGTGGAAAAGTCATTCCGGGGTTGACAGTCGGAACGGGAAGATTGGTTGCGCGTTGTGACTCCATCCGGGCCACGTGATGTTGCCGGAGGAGCAGGCACGTCCGGCTTATGGAAACCCCGGACGGTTTCCCGTGCTGCGCCGTGGCGTACCTGCAGACGGGTGCCCGCTTGCATCTGCGGGCTGATGGTGCTCTCTGCTAGTGCCAAAAGGCGGCGTCATGGTGGCTCGCTTGTCCAGATTATGAGAGATGCGCATGTCAGATGAATTCTTGAACGTACAGCTTCTGATATCCGGCAAATGGCGGGACGCCGAGGGCGGCCGTACCCTGCCGGTGCAGGACCCCGCCACCGGGGAGGAGATCGGCAAGGTGGCGCATGCCTCCAAGGCAGATCTGGCGCAGGCGGCTGAAGGCGCGGCCAAAGGGTTTGACGCCTGGCGCGCCCTTACGGCGTGGGATCGGTTTGTGATCATGCGCAAGGCGGCCGATCTGCTGCGTGAACGCGCCCAGAGCATTGGCCGGATCATGAGCCGGGAGCAGGGCAAGCCGCTTGAGCAGGCTATTCTTGAGATCAAGGGCGCTGCCGGTGTCATTGAATATTTTGGTGAGGAAGGCCGCCGCCTGAATGATGTGCTCATTCCGCCGCGTGTGCGCCATGTAGAACAGCGCGTGTTGCACCGGCCTGTTGGCGTGGTGGCGGCGTTTACACCGTGGAACTTCCCCATCAACCAGATTGCCCGCAAACTGGGCGCGGCGCTGGGCGCGGGTTGTGCCGTGATTGTAAAGGCACCGGAAGACACCCCGGCATCCCCCGCTGAACTGCTGCGGGCGTTTCTGGATGCAGGCGTGCCGGAAGGGGCCGTCTCTCTGGTGTATGGGGACCCGGCTGAAATCTCGGAGTATCTGATTGCGCACCCGGTGGTGCGGAAAATCTCCTTTACCGGCTCAACGCCGGTGGGCAAGCATCTGGCGTCTCTGGCTGGTGCGCAGATGAAGCCCGTCACCATGGAACTGGGTGGCCACGCGCCGGTTATTGTCTGCGCGGATGCGGATCTGGATGTTGCGGCCGAGCGGCTTTCTGCTGCCAAATTCCGCAATGCCGGGCAGGTGTGCATTGCCCCCACGCGCTTCCTGCTTGAAAAAAGCATTGCCCCGGCGTTTGTGGAAAAGTTCCAGGCCCGCATGAACAGCCTGAAAATTGGCCGTGGCGTGGATGATGGCGTGACCATGGGCCCGCTGGTCAACCCGCGCCGGGTGAAAGCCCTGGAAGGGTTGGTAGAAGATGCCCGCGCCAAAGGCGGCAAGATCTGGCAGGCTGAAACGCCCCTGCCCAACGAGGGCTGCTTCTTCCCCCCCACGCTGGTGCTGGACCCCAACCTGTCCATGCGCGTGATGCAGGAAGAACCGTTTGGCCCGCTGGCCATTGTATCTGAATTCACGGATCTGGCAGATGCGGTAAAGGAAGCCAACCGCCTGCCTTACGGTCTGGCAGCCTATGCCTATACCCGTAACGAGCGCACGCAGCGCCTGCTGGGCGAGGCCGTGGAAGCCGGTATGGTGGCTATCAATCACCATGGCATTGGTGTGCCGGAAGTGCCGTTTGGCGGCATGAAGGATTCCGGCTACGGCACGGAAGGCGGGCCGGAAGCCCTGCGTGCCCACACCATTCTCAAGCTTGTGTCCAGTCAGCACGTCAAGGCGGATTTCTGATCCACGCTGCATGCAGTGCAATAAGGAAGGGGCGGTCTTCGGGCCGCCCTTTTTTGTGTCCCCGTACCCACCCTCACTGAAAAAGCAGAAACCTGTTCATGGTTGTAAACTGTGAGCAGTGCTCTGTTCTGGTGTGCTCGGTGCAAGGCATGCGGTGTGTTCGGATTTGAACCGCAGGCGGCCCCTCGCCATCCCAGGAGTCTCGGTCTAACCCTTCCGAGGGGGTTGAACACGCTTTTCTGTTTCTCAGTTACCGACGGCGCGTATCATAGCGTCATAAGGTCCACCGTCCAGTTGGCGGACTGGATTTTCACATCAAGATCCCGCAGGTCACGCGAGAGTTTGTCTGCCTTCTTCTGCAGGGCCGCCACGTTCATGGTCGGCACAAACCGGATTTCAGAACGTGTCTGGGCCGCACGGGTGACGGTTGCGGCACTGGCAATGTCCTGCACCACGCTCACCAGCGCGCGCAGGCGGTCACGCTCGGCCAGTGCGTCTGTCATGGTGCCGCTTTCAAACGGGGTATGAGCGTTTGTGTGGTTGATGGCGCAGATCAGGGTGCGCAGTTCCAGCGCGCTTTCTTCATACTGGGTCAGAAGGGCGTTGGGGTCTTCTGCCGGGTGCTCTCCCTCCTGCACCAACGTATTCCGTTTGATGCGTGCATGAAGCTGCCCCTGCCGCTTCTGAAGATCTCCACGCAGAACAAGGGCTTCAGCAAGCTTCATCAGGGTATCCTTTCCATTTTGTAAGCCACGCTATGCTGGGCTGAGGTACCTTTGCAAGCATTCCGGCTCGTCACGTTGGGGCGGATTCTGGGGGAACAGAGCAGGTGTATGGCAGCCAATTCCCCAGTTGTGGGGCCGTGGGTAAAACTGCCCTATGGGATGCGCGGGATGGTTTCACGTGAATCATATAGGCCGATCCCGCCGCGTTGCGTGCTGTGGCAGAGGTCGTTTTCGGGTGTGGCTCAGACCGACCACGCAGTTCCTCTTTTTGGAGCGCGGAGGTTCACGGTCTGGCTCCCTGTACCGAGCAAATAGCGGGGAGGGGGCCGTCAGAAACAGTGCTTATGTATGTTATAAAGCAAAGGCAGAAACCGAACCCTTGTCGCCGCTTCAATGGGGTGGCCGGGCCGGATGCTGCCAGGCAGGTGCGGAGTGTGCGGCGCGGTTGGTTGGGTCTTCCCAATCGGAAGTGAGGGCTTGGGATGGGGACAGAGACGCGTCTGTCCTCTGAATGGCGGAATGGCCTTGGCAGAACGCTGGCAACGCATGATAATCCGCCCGACGAACGCTGATGAGGCACGGGCTATTTTTCTCTCGCTGGACATTTTTGCCACCATACGGGTTGGATTGTAGCATCATGAAACGCACGGCTGATCTTCCGCGCCATCCCCCGCCTGTTGTGGGCTTTTCGGATTGCTATGTTGGCGGCTTTGTGGATGGCTTCCACACGCATGACCGCGGGCAACTCTCGGTGTTTCAAGCCGGGACGGTTACGGTCAATACGCAAACCGGCAGTTTCGTGCTCGGCCCCGGTCAGGGGATGTGGATTCCCGCCAACACGCTTCATGAAGCCACCTGCCGGACCGATCTGGTGTTTCAGGTTATTTATGTTGATCCGTCTCTTATTGGGGCAGATCTTGCGTGCAAGATGTTTGATGTCTCCTCCCTCATGCGCGGGCTTGTGGATGAGATCATTGCCATGCGGTTTGATTTCACCATGGATGAGCGCATGTCCGCCATCGCCCGGCTGCTGGTTGATGAAATAGGCCGCGCACCCCGCATTGCCGAGCGGGTGCTTTTTCCGATGGACCACCGCCTGCGCCGGGTGTGTGAGGCTATTATCGCCCAGCCGGGGGACTGCCACGATATTGACCACTGGGCACGGGAGGCAGGCATGGCGCGGCGTACGTTCACCCGCCTTTTTCAGGTGGAGATGGGCATGGGGTTTGCCGCATGGCGGCGCAGGGTGCGTGTGATAGAAGCCGCATCCCGCATTGCGGCTGGCCAGTCGATCGCGGAAGTTGCGTTTGATCTTGGCTATGAGAATGCCGGCAGCTTCAGCACCATGTTCCATCGCACCTTTGGCGTTGCGCCCAGCACGCTACGCTTTGGCTCAGCACCGCTATCGCGCCCCTGAAACAGAGGGCGCGTTGACCCGCAGCCCAGTGGCGGGGCTGTTTCTGCTGAGTCTCCAACCACCATCCCAAACCTAATCTTTACGCTCATACCCTATGCCGGGTTCCCGTCTCGGGCAGCCCCGATATCGGCGATCAGGCAGAATGTGCTCGCATTCGGGCCAAGGACGGGTTCGTTGCTTGATGCTCCTTCCAAACGCCGTTATGTGCGCAACTAAGTATCATTCTTAAAAACAGATATCCATCACCTCCCCGCCTGCGGGAGCAGTTGGTCATGAAACGAGTTGGGTATGCAGCGCAGCAGGATCATCTATACGCTTCTTTTTTTCTTCGCCCTGAATGATACGGCTATGGCGGCTGATCAGGAGAAAAAAAGCAACGAGGTTCAGGAAACCGGAACCGCTCCGTCCGGAAAACACGCGACCGGAAAGGCAAAAAAGCGCGGCACAGAGTCAGAACAGGTTGAAGTGCGGGGCCGTAAAAGCTCAACCATTGCCTCTGCCGCCACAAAAACAAATACGCCCCTCGTCGAGACAGCGCAGTCTGTCAGCGTCATCACGCGGGACGAGATGGATACGCGTGGTGTGCTGACCCTTAATCAGGCCGTGCGCTACACCGCAGGTGTCACTGCTGATACACGTGGTGGGGAAGGGACACGCTATGATCTTTTTGATCTGCGCGGCTTTACCGTACCAACCTTTCTTGATGGGCTGAAATTTCAGGATAGCCCGACGGGTTTTGCTGTAGCCCAGACCGATACCTTCCGCCTGGAGCGTGTTGAACTTCTCAAGGGGCCCGCATCCGCCCTGTACGGGCAATCCAGCCCCGGCGGTCTGACCGCGTTATCAAGTAAATTGCCGACAGATCAACGGTTTTATAGAAGCGTCAACACAACAGGCGGCATGTTCGACCTCTACCGTGTTGATGCTGATGTTGGCGGTTTTGCAACAAATGATGGTCAGGTGCGCTACCGGCTTTATGGCACCGTGAATGGGCAGCATACACAACTGAGCAAGACGGGAAGCAGACGGTTCAGCATCAGCCCCTCCTTTACATTCGGGGGAGACGGACCAACCACCCTGACACTGTTGGGGAATTATCAGTACGACCCGGAAAGTGGTTCCTATGGCGGTCTGCCGCTGGTGGGGTCTCTCAAGCGGGCATCCTATGGTTTCCTGCCGCGCAATTTTTATGATGGTGATGTGCCTTCAGAAAAATTCAACCGCAGGCAGGGGGCCATTACCTATATCTTCAACCATCGCTTCAATGATGACTGGAGTTTCAGCACGCGGGGCCGGTATGATGATATCCGGACCATATACCGCAGTGTTTATAATAATGGCTATTATGACAGTGACGACGGCACCAGTGGCCAGATGCTATCCCGCTCTGCCTACGGCACGCAGGAGCATACCTATAACCTGGCGTTTGACAGCCAGTTCAAGGGGCATGTGCGCACCGGCCCGCTGAGCCATACGTTGATGTTCGGGTTTGACTACATGCAGCAGAAGGCAAGGGATGCGGAAGCCTACGCCGATGCGCCTGATCTGGACGTGCTGCACCCCGATTATCACATGGTCATTCCCAATCTGGACCCTTATCTGAAATACGTGACCAATTCCCACCAGATTGGTGCCTATGGGCAGGACGAGCTTCGCTGGAAACGCTTTATTGTAACTGGCAGTATCCGTAACGACTGGTACCGTTCGCGTCAGATCGAGTCTATTAACCAAACTGATACCCGGCAGAATGCCAGCCAGATTACATGGCGTGCCTCTGGCCTCTATCACTTTGATTTCGGCCTTGCGCCCTATATCAGTTACTCCACGTCCTTCCAGCCGCAATCGGGCAGTGTCTCCAATAATGGCGGCACAACAGAGCATCAGGCCAGTCCATCCATTGGCAAACAGCTTGAAGGGGGGCTGAAATATCAGATTCCTGGAACATCTGTTTTGCTGACAGCCGCTGGTTTCCATATCGAGCAGAGCAATGTGCTGGTTTCCGTTCCCAACACGGGTTACAGCGTACAAAGCGGGCTGGTTCATTCGGACGGGTTTGAGTTTGAAGCCCACGCGGAACCCTTCCGTAACCTGATGCTGACGGCCGCCGTCAGCGTCCAGAAGGTGAAGGATGACTCAACCGGAAAACCCTTGATCCAGTCGGGCAAGGGAAATGCCTCCCTGTTTGCGTTCTACACCATGCCGTCTGGGTCTCTCAAAGGTCTGGGTTTTGGTGGTGGCATGCGCTATTCGGCAAAGGCCTATGGTGGGGAAGCCACTTACGGAAGCGTGTGGCTGCCGCAATATGCCCTGTTTGATGCCTCCGTCAGCTATGATCTTTCAAACCTCTCCCACTCGCTTCGGGGGTGGAAGGCGTCAGCAAGTGTGCGCAACCTCTTTGACCGGCATTATATCGCCAACTGCTTTGCCTATGGGTCTGATGGACAATACTGCTATTACGGAGAACGCCGCAACGCACAGGCCAGCATAGGGTACAGTTGGTAAGTCTTTTCTGAAAACAGCCATTTTCAAAACAATCTGCTAATGGGCAGCGCGCGGTCTTTATGAAGGCCGCGCGCTTTTGCCGTTGGATGGCATGATTTTCTGACCATCATGCGTTGATCGTATCGAACCATCATCGAGAGAAAGCATTAAAAGACCATACAGATGATGTGAGGACGCGATGACAGCTACCAGACGCACTCTGCTCGCCCTGTCTGCTCTGGGGGGTGCCGCGGCCCTGATGCCCCGGTCGGGGCAGGCGCAGGGTACCCAGAACCCGGGCGATGTCACACCCACCATGGGGCGCGTGACACGCAACGCACTGCCGCTCAATGTAGCGCAAACAGGCCAGCGCTTTCGCCCTCCCACACGTCTGGGCCTTGGCGGGGTGCCGATCGGCAATGGCTTTGCAGCGTGCTCGGATGAGGAGGCTCAGGCCGCACTGGCAGCGGCGTGGGAGGCTGGCGTTCGCTATTTTGATACGTCACCCTGGTATGGTCTGGGGCTGAGCGAGCGGCGTTTCGGTCATTTTCTGCATACGCGGCCACGGGATGAATTTGTGCTTTCCACCAAGGTGGGGCGCCTGCTGACAGCCGCTCCTCAACCACCTGCTGGCACCATGTGGCATGACCCATCCCCCTTTGCCTATCGCTATGATTACAGTGCGGACGGTGTACGGCGCTCGGTGGAAGATAGTTTGCAGAGGCTGGGTCTTTCCCGGATTGATATTGTCTATATTCATGACCTCTCGCCTGAGAACAAGGACATGGGGGAGCAATGGACAACCTATTTCGATCAGGCGGCCAAAGGCGCCATTCCCGCATTGACCAAAATGCGGGAGGAAGGGCTGATCAAGGCGTGGGGGCTGGGGGTAAATACGCCGCAGGCTGTTCTGCGGACCATTGAGATTGGTGATCCGGACATTGTTCTGCTGGCAACGCAGTATTCGCTCTTCCGGTATGATGAGGCACTGGCGCACACATTGCCCGCCCTTGCGCCGCGCGGCATTTCGGTTGTGGTGGGGGCACCCCTGAACGCAGGCTATGCGGCGGGGCGTGATCGGTATGACTATCAAGCGACCATCCCGGCCGGAATGGCGCGCAAGCGGTCAGCAATGCAGGCTATCGCCAAACAGCATGGGGTTGATCTGCGTACGGTGGCGCTTCAGTTTGCGGCGGCGCATCCCGGTGTGGCCGCCGTTATTCCGGGGGCCCGCAATGCGGCACAGATGCAGGCCAACGCGCGCTCCATGGAGGTCTCAATTCCACCCGCGTTGTGGGATGACCTCAAACAGAAAAAGCTGATTGCACAGGCCGCACCGGTGCCAGCATCCTCCTAATATCAGGTGGAGGTGGAACCGGGGCGGTGCGGGGCTGCCGTAAAGGCGGTTTCACTCTCTGCCTGCGGGTTCTTTCTCCGCGCAGGCAGGGAAGGTGTGGCTTCAGAACGTGGCGGAAAGACTCACGTTGAAGGAGCGACCCATGCCCGGCAGGGCGCGGGTGGTGCCGATATAGCGTGTATCGCCCAGAGAGAGACCACCCAGCGGCAGGTAGTAGGGCTGGTTGAGCACGTTATCAATTCCGGCATCCAGCGTCAGCATCTTCCATGTGTAGCTGCCGCCAAGGTTCAGCAGGGCATAGCCTGCGGT
This sequence comes from Acetobacter senegalensis, assembly GCF_001580995.1. GTDB lineage: Bacteria > Pseudomonadota > Alphaproteobacteria > Acetobacterales > Acetobacteraceae > Acetobacter > Acetobacter senegalensis. The sequence goes on along the minus strand of NZ_LHZU01000096.1, from coordinate 8,875 downwards.
GCGGGGTTCGCCGCGCAACCAGTCCACCGTGTCCTTGGGTTTGACAAAGTTCATCTCCACCCGGCCGGTCCAGTGGCCAACCGTTTCATGCACCGCCACCGTGCCGTTAAGCGGCATCATGTGGTACAGGCCGGAATGCGTGACCTCATCCTGCCCACGCACCCAGTTGAGCACGCCGGTGACTTCACCCTTGCCGTATTGTGCCGTGTCCCACAGCGTGTAATGGCCGGAGGCGTTAATGCCGTAGGTCTGGGCATTGTGGTTGGCAAATTGCAGCAGATGGTGCCCGTTGGAGAAGGTGCTCAACTGCACCACGTTGATGTAATTATGCACGTAGCTGTAATAGGGCTGCACCGTCAGGCCCCAGCGGTTGGCGGCAGTGGGGTCATGCCAGTCCAGCGTCACGCTGGCCGTGTTGGCGATTTCTGACTTCAGATCCATGTTGCCCACATAGCCGTTGCCATCGCCAAACCAGCCGATCATGCTGGAAGACATGGTGCCACGGCCCCACGCATAGCGTTCATACAGGTTGGGCGCGCGGGATTTACGGGCGTAGCCGCCTTCCAGCGTAAAGCTGTCTGTTACCTTCCAGCGGGCCATGGCGGTGACATCAAAGTTCACATCCGTCCGCCCCCGGTTGCGGGCGTTGAAGGCGCGGGCGGCCATGGCGTCCGTCATGTTCATCATACCGGTCCAGGAATAGGGGGCCACGTCTCCCGTGTTCATCATGATCAGATCATTGCGGAACCCCAGCAGGGTGGAAACGCGCGGCGTCCAGTGGGCTTCCCACTCGGCATAGTGGCCCAGCCGGTCGCGGTGGCCGTTATTGATGTTGTGGTAGGTGTCCGGCCCCATCATCATGCTGCCTTGCAGCGGCGGCCACCAGTCATTCAGCCCCACATGGTCAAACCCGCTGCCCAGTTTGAGCGTGTGGAAACGCCCCAGCGGAATGGTGGCCTTGAGCGAATAACCGGCCAGACGGGAGTCATTGTTCATGGGCATGCCGGTGGTGGCGGAATGGCCGCCCTTGTCCGCCAGCATGTCCATGGCGTGGGTAATGCGCTGCCAGTAGCCACGGGCTTCAAACGTGCCCCAGTCAAATGATCCGGTATATTTGCCGTTTACAAAGGTGGAGCGGTTGTTGGTCATGTCCATATACTGGTTGGCAAAGCCCTCACGCGGGGTATCCTGCTGCCCCACGGTAATGGCCACCAGATGGTTGTCCTTGTGCAGGCCCACCGTTACGGCGTGATTATAGGTCAGGTAATTGGTGGAGTGCACGGTGCCCATGCCCGCGCCCCCCCGATAATTGCCGGACTGATCATAAGAACCCGTATAGCGGATGCTGAGCAGATGATTGGCAACCGTGACAGAACCTGAAGCCCCGTAGGCCCCGCCATTGCTGCGGTAGGTACCGCGCACCCGGCCTGTCACAAGAATTTTTCCCTTGCGGGCAAAGCGTGGGTCTGCCCGTTCCACATCAATGGTGCCGCCCAGACTGTCGCCCCCGCTGCTGACAGGGGTCAGGCCCGCAATGCTGGTGGCAGTCTGCACGCTGTCCGGATCAATGTAGGAGAGGGCGGGGTTCATGTGGTTGGGGCAGGCGGGGGAGATGCGCACGCCATCTACAATAGTGGCGACGCGATCATCCGCCATGCCGTTCAGCACGGGCAGATTGGCCAGCCGCCCGCCGCCATAGGAACTGAACCCCGGCTGGTTACGGAACAGCGAGGACACATCCGGGCTGGAAAGCCGGGACATGCGCTGCGAGCTGGCATCGGGCGAGGACGCTGTCAGCGGGGCATCGGAGAGGGAGGTTTCCTCTTCCTCATCCGTTGAGATATCCAGCCGGGGCAGGGTGACAACAGAACTGCCAGAGGCCGCGTTGCTCTGGCTGGTGCTGACCTGCGCAGCCGTTGTTTGCGCCTGCGCGGCGGAGATGGTGGGGGCCGCGCACGCCGCGGCAATAACCCACGCCCACGCCGGTACGCGGCGTGGGTTGATAAGCGTGATCATAAGAACAATCCTGAAAACAAAGCGTGCAGAACCCTTTTCCGGTCATGGGGCCGGAAGGGCGCGAAGAAGCTTTGTTCAGGCAGGAGGCCCGCGTGAGGGCGGCAGGCCAAGCGGAACGCTGGGCGGTGCGCGTGGGGTAGAGGCATGGCTGCCGCGCCGCATCCACCGCAGAACGGGCGGGGGCACCAGCAGTACGGCCATGGGGAGCGCCGCAGGCAGCGAGAGCAGCGGGCAGAGCGGACACCCCTCCGCCCCATGATGATGGTGGCCGGAATGCGGCTGGGTAGATTTGCCCGCCATGGCCGCAGCCATGTGGTGGGCATGCGCGGCCATCATATGATGGTGCTGGGTCGTGCCCCCTCCGGTGGACTGGCCTACCGCGCCTTCTGGCGAGGCAAGGCCCGAACCCTTCTGCCCAATGCCAGACGATGCGGGGCCAGACGATGTAGGGCCAGAGAACGCTGCGCCAGTGGGCGTTGCGTCCAAGGCTTCGTCGGGCGCGGAGAGGGAAGCGGCAATATCCACGCCCAGAAGGCGGGCTATGGTGGCGCGGGGCAGTTCATCCGGTTGCGCAAAGCTCTGAAGGGCGAGCAGGCCGAGAAAGCCCACCAGTGTCACCACCACCAGCGGCCATTTCAGCAGCGTATGCAAAGGGTGGGTGGTGCGGGCCATCAGAGCAGCCGGAACTCCTGTCTGTGCGGGCCATGGTGGGCTGGCCCAAAGGTGGGGCGTGGCTTTGCTTTATTTGTCTGTGAGAGGCTTTGTGTCAAACGTGTGACTGCCGCAAAAGTGATCTTTCTGATTGAAGGCGGCGGCCAGAGGTATAAAACCACGGGAAAAGCCCACACAGACCACGCAGAAAACGGGCGGAAAACAGGCAGACACGCGCACAGGGCGGCATGAGCGGCAAGGAGTCGCAGCCGTTTGGGCGCTTGGGTGTATCTGCCTTGCGTTGTGGGTATGGGCGGTTCAGGACCAAAGGATAAAGGAACGCGGACGGGTGAAACCGCACGGCAGACTGGGGCAGGATGACGGTGCATTAACGCCAGACGTGCGTGCGCCGGAAATCTGTCCTCCTTTGGCACCGCCGGAGGGGGCCGTGTTCTCTGCCCGCCAGAGCCGGACCAGCCGGGTGTGGAGTCTGGCTCTTCTGGCGGCAGTGGCGGGGCACGGGGTGATTACAGCCTGCCTGCTGGTGACATTGCACCCCAGACATCCGCCTGAAGCACCGGGGCAGAAAGCTGTGGAGATGGTGTTTGAATCTCCGGCCAGCAGGCCCGCCAGCGCCGCGAACCCCGCTTCTGTGACGCCGCAGCAGGAACCGCAACCTGTTCCCGCTCCATCTCCTGAGCAAGCAGAGCCGCTCAGTGTGCCTCCTGCGGCTAACCTCACTCATGCCGTGCAGCCCCCTGAGATGACGCTGCCAGATGAGGCGCTTGCTTCCCCGCTGGAAGCGCCACCCACGCCAGCGGATGCACCGCCCGTACCGCCCATGACCGATATCTTGCCGCCTGTGAGTGTGCCTGGGCCTGTTGCCGCGCGGCAGGTCGCTCCCGCACATGAGCACCGGCCTTCCGCTCCGTCTTCTCCAATGCCAATGCCCCACAAGGCGGCTGTGCCACCCCCACCCAAGGCCGGTCCGACTTCGCATTCTCCGGAGGGAGCGACACCTCCTGTTTCCGCTTCTGCTCGGGTTGCGGCCAGTCAGGTTCAGTCGGCTGCTGCGGCGTCTTCACCTCCGGCGGCTCAGGGCTCTGCTGCTGTGCAATCGGCGGCGGCATCGGTGGCGCATGTGGCCAAAGGGAGCGGGGCGCGCACGCTCACCTGCACTCCACCGCAGACGCATTATCCCCCCATGGCCCGGCATCTGCACGAAGAAGGAGAAGGCGTGGTGGAGGTTACTCTGGCAGCAGACGGGGGCATCGCCGCCACTCGACTGGTGCAGAGTACCGGCTATGATGATCTGGATGCGCAGGCACTGGCCGCTGCCCATGGGTTGCACTGTGCCGCACCGGCGTCCGCCCCCATGGTGGGGCGGATTCCGGTCGGGTTTCATATTCGTTAGCGTAGAAAATAAAGTTTTTTTTACTGCTATGTGTCGTGTTTGATACATTGAGCCCCCATCCCTGTGCAGTATAATGCCCCCGATTTCGATCAGGGGCGGCAGGCTCATGGTGTACACATTCTCATACGCGCAGCGGCATCAGTATGCAGACGCATATAACAAGATGATGCAGGCCCGTGGCCGGGGCGGGGAATGGTATGATGCGGGGTCTTCTCTTCTGAACCGTCCGGAAGAAGATGTGTTCGACCGCGAATACAACCCGCTTTATATTGTCTCCCTGAATGAGCAGGGGGAGCATGCAGCCTCTCTGCGGGTGTTGCCCACCACCGGCCCCACCATGTTGCGGTGTGATTTTCAGGCCTGTTTTGAACCGTGCCCGGATATTGCCAGCGCCCATGTGTGGGAGTGCAGTTGCCTGTGTGGCACAGCGGACAGCACCAGCCCGGCGGGCCGCGCCACCACCATTGAGACCTCCAAAACGCTGTGCCGCATGGCGTTGGAAAACGGTGTGCAGCAGATTACGGGCATTTACGGCAAGAGCATGATGCGTCTGTTCCGCCGTATCGGGTGGGAGCCCAACATTCTGGCGCAGACCCCTGCGGAAGAAGGCGCGTTGTGCCTTGGGCTGTGGGATGTCTCATCGTTGGCGCTGCGCCATATGGCGGAACGCCAGATCCTGCCGTTTTAAACGCTGAACCAACGCAGCAGCCGCGCCCGGCTGCACCGGAGATCCTGATGTTGAAAATGAAGTCGTCCTCCCGTCAGATGCGGCCCGTGGCGTTGCAGGATATGCTCACAGCAATCACGCAGGCGGCTTCCTTGCAGGACCTGGATCATGTTGTCGGCACGCTGCCGCAAAAGGGTGGCCTGTTTCACGTGGTTTATCACTATCTGGGAGATTTGGGGCCAAAAGTGGCAGATCTGCCACCGGGCTTTGCCACCTACCCCGAGGAATGGGTGACACGTTATCTGCAACAGGATTATGCGCAGGTGGACCCCGTTGTGCGCAGGGCGAGGGAGAGCCTGCTGCCTTTTGAATGGCGGGAATTGAATGTTGAGAGTGCCGATCAGCAGAAACTGCTGAATGACGCGCGGGATTTTGATCTGGGGCAGGCAGCCCTCAGCCTGCCGGTGCGCGGTGTGGAAGGGCAGAACGCCCTGTTTACCATTACCAGCACAGACCCGGGCGCTTTTGCCGGGCCAAACCGGATGGCCTATGTGCGTGATTATCAGGCCATAGGCGTGTATCTGCATGAAGCGTTTGTCCGGCTGACCCGTTTGGCGCAGGAGTCCGCGCTGGAACTCTCCCAGCAGGAACGGAACTGCCTGAAGCTGGCGGCTGATGGTCTGCTGGGCAAGGACATTGCCCATTACCTCAAACTGCCTGAGGCAGCGGTGCGCCTGTATCTGCGCATCGCCCGGCACAAACTGGCCGCCACCTGCACCGGCAGCGCGGTCACGATCGCGCGTCAGCAGGGGCTGATCTAGCGGCCACTTTCCTTGCGGTCAGGCAGGTTTTTCCAGCATTCCAGCGCAATGCCACGCGCCAGTTTCAGATCAACAACGGGGTTGGGGTAGCTTTTGCCGGGGGTGAAGCCAATCTGGCGGCACAGGCTGGCATCTGCCTTCCATGGGGTGTGGATCAGCTTGTCGGGCATCTGGCGCAATTCCGGCACCCATGTGCGGATATACGCGCCTGTCGGATCAAATTTTTCAGATTGCCCCACCGGGTTGAAAATACGGAACCAGGGTGAGGCATCTATGCCCGTGCCAGCACACCATTGCCAGTTCATGGCGTTCTGGGCCGGGTCTGCATCCACCAGCCGGGCCTGAAACCATTGCTCGCCTTCCCGCCAGTCTGTCAGCAGATGTTTGGTCAGGAAAGAGGCCACAACCATGCGTACGCGGTTATGCATCCAGCCCGTGGCGTAAAGCTGGCGCATGCCCGCATCCACCAGCGGATAACCGGTCTGGCCCTGCTGCCAGGCAGCAAGCAGGGCGGGGCTTTTCTGCCATGGCATATGGTCAAATTCCGGGCGCAGATTGCGCCATGCCAGATCAGGTTCATAAAAAAGCTGCATCCAGGCAAAATCCCGCCAGCCGAGTTCACTGAGAAATTTCTCGGCGTTTTCTGCCAGAGCAGGCGTTGTGGCGGCAGTGCTGACGGCGTGCCATACCTGCCGTGCGGAGAGCAGCCCCGCCCGCAGATAAGGCGAGAGGCGGGAGGTTGTGTCCTTGTCCGGCCGATCATGTTCCTGAATGTAATGGGCCAGATTGTCTTCTACAAAAGTCGTCAATGTGTCCTGCGCATCGGCTTCCGTGCAGGGCCAGTCGGCTTCCGCAGCATTCGCTCCTGCGGGAAGCGGAGGGACCGGAGGCAGGGTGCGCAGGGTCAGCGCCCGTGCATCGGCCGGTAAAGGGGCAAAGGTGATCTGCCGGGGGGCAGGCAGGCAGCGTCCGGGGTCGCCCATGGCGCGGGCGGCTTTCCACCATGCGGTGAACACGCGGTAAGGCGTTCCGGCCCCGGTGCGGATGGTCCATGGTTCATGTAAAAGCCGTGCGGCGCACGACTGGACGCTTATTCCTTGCTGCTCAAGCCGGGCCTTCAGGGCTGTATCCTGCGCTTTGCCTGTTGGGTCGTAACGGCGGTTCCAGAAGACAGTGTCCACACCTGCGGCTTGTGCAAACTCCGCCACAACATCCGGTGTGTGGCCGGAAAGATGGTGCAATGTGCCGCCTTTTTCAGAAAGAGCTTCAGCAAGGGCCGTGCAGGCCTGCGCCAGCCACCAGCCAATTGCACCGCCTCGCGTGGTTTCGGGGTCATGCACATACACGCAGAGAACGGGCTGCCCCGTAGTGCAGGCTTCGGAAAGGGCTGGATGATCCGCCAGCCGGAAATCATCCCGAAACAGCACCAGAACAGGAGACACGGAGGGGTGGGTTTTTTCTGCACTCATGCTGCCAGAGTGCCCGCAAGGCCGCAGGCTGACAACACCGGGCCGGAAAAGCAGGGGCGTGGGCCCAAGGCGGATGGGCGGGACGGTATCAGAAAAACACTATCGACCTATCCTCTGCCTGCTTCAGAAAACCACCTGCCGGAGATGACTGGCTGCATGAGGGAACGGAGAGGGAGGCAGGATGGCCACGGGTGCGCATGGGGGGCAGGGGAACACAGGCAGGTTGGTATGCGTTGCACACCTGACAGCCGCAGACCGCGATGGCAGCATGTTCGGCCATGCCCCGGCCTGCCGTGTATGCGTCAGGGTGTCGGCAGTAGGGCCACAGCGGCGTTTCTTGACTGTGGCCCCTGAGGATTTGAAAGGCCAGCGGAGAACGCTGTCAGGTCAGTCTGGCGGTTTTTTTTGAGGCTGAAGGCGTTGGATTTCTATCCCGATGATCCCACATCGCGCTTTCAAGTTCGCCGTTCCAGTCTCGACACTCTCTCGTCTTCCCTCGGGCGCTGGCTTTTCACACAGCCTCTTATAAGATGGCAGCAACACCGGCGGGTAGCCGCGATATAAGAATGCAAAAAGGATTTTCAGACATGGCAGTTTCAGATGAGGTCACTCCACGCAAGGCGGAAAGCTGCACGCCAATGGGTTGCGGCCCCCGTGAGCCCCTGACGCCAGATCAGGAGCGTATTCTGCGTCAGCATGGCACGGAACGCCCCGGTTCCAGCCCGCTGAATGATGAAAAACGGGCGGGCGTGTATCACTGCGCCGGGTGCGGTAAGGCGCTTTTTGTATCTGACACCAAATATGAAAGCGGTAGTGGCTGGCCGTCCTTTTTTGCACCGATTGAAGGTGCGGTGGAAACCACGCGGGATACGCGGCATGGCATGATCCGCACGGAAGTTCATTGTGCTGCCTGCAAGGGGCATCTGGGCCATGTCTTCCCCGATGGGCCGCCCCCCACGGGCGAACGCTATTGCATGAACGGGCTCGCGCTTGATTTTCATCCGGCGGAACAGCCCTGATAGGTCTGCCCCGGCTTTCAATGGGGAGGGGCAGCCCCCTGCAAGGGTAAGGGCTGACGGGGCAAAAGGGCGCGGCGTGTGCCCTTTCTTCTGAACCGAACCGGAAGCGGAATCCTCTGGTGCAATGCCATAGAGTGTGCCGTTTTTGGGGGTAAAGGATGCCCTGCGACAGGAGCGGTAAAAGCGAGAGCGGCGTCTCACTTTTGCCGGTGAAACGCCCCTTGAAATGCTGGGCTTCCTCGCCCATTTGCATGAGTATGACATACGCTCATGCGACGACCGGAAACGGTTTTGCTTCCTCTTCCAGTGCGGATACAGCCCAGCGCCTGCGCCGTGTGCAGCGGCTTGCGTGGTTGCTGGATGCCGCATTCCGCGTGCCGGGAACACGGTTCCGGGTCGGTGTGGATGCCGTGGTGGGACTGCTGCCGGTGGGTGGCAGCGTCATCATGGGGCTGGTCTCCCTCTATATCGTTTGGGAGGCATGGCGCATGCGCCTGCCAACCGCAGTGCTGGGCCGTATGGTTGCCAACATTGTGCTGGAAACAATGGTGGACACCGTGCCAGTGGCGGGTGATCTGTTTGACGCAGCCTTTAAAGCCAATCTGCGCAACGTGGCGCTGATGGAACAGGCACTCGGCCTGCGCAAGTAAACCGCCCAGACGTGTTTCTCGCGTGAGGAATAACGTCTGAAAAAAGTGCCACCATCGCTACATTGGCGATGGTACACTCAGCTAAAGCAAAGTAGCGTTTCCACGTCACACGTCACACGTCACACGTCACACGGCACACGGCACACGGCACACGGCACACGGCACACG
>NZ_LHZU01000058.1 GCF_001580995.1 Acetobacter senegalensis | reverse complement strand
AAGAGTTAAACAAGAAACTTCTGTGTGTTTTCGGGTGTTTAGGCGCGAATGAATACACTCTCATCTCGACGAAAAGTGGGGTATGCCCGTGTCAGCACGGTTGGGCAGACTCTGGAACTTCAAATAAAAACACTCCAAGAATATGGATGCCGCAAAATCTATCGCGAAAAAGCGAGTGGGGCGGATGCTGAACGGGCGGAACTGCGCAAACTGATTGCAAGCCTGAAGGAAGGGCAATCCGTGGTGGTCACGCGGCTGGACCGGCTGGCACGGAGCACGTTTGATCTTTTTGCCATTGTGAAGAGTATTACTGACAAAAAAGCACAATTTTACTCTCTGGCAGAACCCTGGACTGACACCAGTACTAGCACTGGACGGCTTATGCTTGCAGTGCTGGGTGGCTTGGCGGATGTGGAGCGGGACCTGATTCGGACCCGTACGTCTGAAGGGCGCGCACGGGCGATCAGGCAAGGGAAGCGGATGGGCCGGCCACCCCGTATTACAGAGGCTCAACGGCAGGAAATTATCCAAAGGCGATCAAATGGAGAGACCCTGCACTCGATAGCCAAATCCTATGACATTAGTGATGGAACGGTTTCACGCATTGCCAGCGGCAAGGATAGCCACGCCAGCCGCAAGAAGGCTGGAAGCGGACAAGCGCCAAGCCCGGTTGTGGGGAAGAAAGCCAGCAGAAACACGCGTTCTCATACTCGCCCGAAGGCACATCCTGCTTCACAGGAGCCCGCGTAAGAGCCGTATTCCGTTTATAAGGGAGAGCGTTCACTCACCCTTTTGAGGAAGGGTCGTCACTGGCTGTTCGGATAAGGAAACGGGGAGCAGGCGAGCAGCCAGACGGCTGAGGGCGCGCGGGAAGAGCGTTGTATCCTGCATGGCGCGCGCCTGCACCAAGGCCCCCTGAATGGAGGCGATGGCTTCCTCTGCCAGAGTGGAGGCTGCGGTATGGGAATGGCCTGCGCGCACCAGCGCCTGTGTCAGCGCAGATTGCCATCCGGCGAAATAATGCCGGATACGGATTGCAAAACGGTCCCGTTCATCCCCCAGCGCGAACAGGCCCACGAGGCAGATGCGCTGGCCGGACTGAAAATAGGTTTCCACCTGCGCCAGCATGTGCCGGATAGCCTGCGGTGCTGAGGGTTCATCACGCAGGGGGAGAAAAATGGCGGTTTCAAACCAGCGGTCAATGGAGGCCAGAACGGCCTGGGCCATTTCCTCCTTTCCGCCGGGAAAGGCATTATACAGGCTGCCCTTGCCAGCCCCGGTTGCGGCGGTCATGCGGGCAACGCTTGTGCCCTCGTACCCATAAGAGCGAAACACTTCCCCCAACACGGGAAGCAGGCGGGAGCGAACGGCGGCTTTTTCTCCCATCCGTTATAGCCCCAGATCTGACAGACTGGGGTGATCAACCGGACGGGGAGCGGTTCGGTTCCAGAAAAACAGGCGTTGTGCTTCTTTTATGGGCACATCGTTAATGCTGGCGTGGCGAGTGTGCATCAGGCCGTTGGCATCAAAGGCCCAGTTTTCATTCCCGTAGGAGCGGAACCAGTGGCCCGCATTATTGCGCCATTCATAGGCGAAACGCACGGCCAGCCGCTCCTGCGTGAAGGCCCAGAGTTCCTTGATCAGGCGATAATCATGCTCCTGCTCCCATTTGGCGACCAGAAAAGCCTCTATTTGCGCGCGGCCTTTTATAAAGCTGCTGCGATTACGCCATGTGCTGTCAGGAGAATAGGCCAACGCCACGCGGGCCGGGTCTCGACTGTTCCAGGCATCTTCTGCCGCGCGCACCTTCTGGACGGCAGTTTCAAACGTGAACGGCGGCAGAGGCGGGCGACGGTTGGACATGGAAACTCCTGCAAAGAGGGAACGGCCCGATTTGATATAACAGGAACTTTGTACCATTTGGTACATGAAGGTCAAGTGCAATCAGCTTACCCGAAAAAAACGGAAGATTTCAAAAAAACGTCACATGCGTGCAAGAAAAAACCACTTAAAGAGAAGGCGGTTCTCTTTTTTGACATGAGCAAGAGCATGACACCTTCCCCCTGCTCCACCGAAGAGAACGAACAGCGCCGCTGCCGCCATGATGCGGCAACAGAACGCTGGCTCAAGACTATTCGGCAGACCATGAGGAAAACTGCCGTCCAGCCGCGTGTGCATTTTCAGCGCATGCCGCAACGCCCTGTGGACGACGAAGGCATTTTGCGGGATTTTGAATAACAAACCGGGAACGGTGCGGCCAACCTGACGTTAGAAAGGAAAAACCCGCAAGGGACTCCATTTCCTGCTGAAGGAAACCGTATTCATGCCTTTTCAGCGCAGATCTCTTTTTCTTGCAGCCTTATTGGGGGGCTGCTTACTGGCAGGCCACGCCCCCGCTTTTGCCGAACGTAGCGAGCGATTTTCCGGCACATTTTATGGCGAACACGGAACCGCCACCAAACCAACAGGCACCATAGACGCCCTGTTCTACCCGGCGGCGCATGTTCTGCGCTATTCCATGACGTGGAACAAACTGAGCGGCCCTGTGACCGTGGCCCATTTTCATGGTCCGGCCAGAAAGGGGCATGATGCGCCGCCCGTTGTGCTGATTACCGGGCCTTATCAAAGCCCGCTGACGGGTAGTGTAAGTCTGGATCAGGACCAGGAAGACATGCTGCACAACGGGACGCTGTATGTGAACCTGCACACCAGCGCCCACCCCAACGGAGAAGCCCGCGCCCAACTGGCGCCGTAATGCGGTCGCCCTTGCGGCGCGCAACAGGCTTATCCTTCCCCCCTCCCTTCACCGCCCCGCCACCTGGCATGGCAGCATATCGGCTGATGCACAGGCAGAGAGGAAACTCTGCTACAGCATCAGCCGTTTTTTTGGGGATCTGATACAAAAAGGGATGTGAAACACATGCGGCTTACCGCCATTCTGGCCTCAGCTTTTCTGCTTAGCGCAAGCGCCATGACACTGGACGCGCACCCGGCGACTGCCGCCACACAGCACCTGAAGCTGACACCCACGAATACGCAGGCTCTGCTGCATGCCCGCTCTGCCCTGACTGATATTGATGGCGCCTTTGAAACTGTCAGCGGCACACTGGCCTATGATCTGGAAGCGCAGACATGCCAGGTAGACCTGACCATGGATGTCAATTCCCTGAAGGTTGGAAGCGCCGTGTTACGCAGCGTGATGCTCTCTGGCCTGATGATGGATAGTGATACGCACCCCACCATGCATTATGCAGGACATTGTGTGCCCAAGATTGTAAAAGGCAAACTTTACACTCAGCTTGTCGGTAATCTGACCATGCGCGGGCAGACGCATCCGCTGACCTTTGCCGTGCAGATGCGCTTTACCGGCAACACACTGACCACCATTGCCAGTTCGGCCACGTTTGATCAGCGCCAGTGGGGCCTGAGCACGCTGCTCCATTCCGTTGACCCGATGGTGAAAACGGAAACCATCATTACCCTGCCGTCATCTTCCGCAAAACAGGGCTAAGCGCGTATCAGGGAGAAATGCCGAAGCGGGAGGCCAGCCATACAGCCACCAGATACAGAACGGTTGTCACTACGCATCCCGCCAGCAGGGCCGCATAAAACGGCACACCGTGGCGCATGGCCCATGGAATAAGCAGAAACATGGGCAGAGACGGCAGCACGTACCACAGCGTTGCGCTGACATGCGCCTCCATCCGGGCGGGATCTTTTGTTTCCTGCCACAGCCAGATCATGCCCAGAATGGAAATGAGCGGCAGGGAGGCCACCAGCGCCCCAAACCCCGGATAACGCCGCGCCAGTGAGGACACGGCAGCAATAATCAGGCCGGATAAAAACGCTTTCAGCCAGAAAAACACGAGGAAAACCCTTTACCTTTTGCAGGGCGAGTGCGCTTGGAGCCTGCTACAGTGCACAGCACCTCTCCGCATCTGAAAGGTGCTGTGCAAAACATAGTTCACGTAATGCATACCCCTTCCCCAAGGGTGTGTGCCAACTACGCCTTTTGAGCGCTGCCTGCAAAATGCACGCGCCGAGACAACAGATTGTGGGATAAGTTCGCAGCAGTGATTATGAAAATCTGGTTGAAAAAGCTGGACAGGTGAGGCGGGAAAAACACTAGCCCTCACCTGCCGCTTGTTCAAACAGGGGCTTAGAAGTGGGTTTCATCCTGCCCGGCGGCAGGGGACTGGCCCTGCGCTGGCGTGTTGGGTTGGCCGGACGTGTTGCCCAAGGGCGCACCAGCGTTCATTTTGCCGGGCTCTGTGGAATGTTCCACGTCATATGCCGTGGCTTTTTCCTCATACGTGCCTTTTGCGCCGGGGTGTTCCTTATCATACAGGGCGGCCTTCTGTTTGGCTTCCTTGCGATAAACGTGGCGGCGGTACATGCCGGTAACGCATCCGCCCAGCGCGCCAATAACGCCATGATGCACAACGTGGCCGCCCACGGCCCCCGCAGCACCATATTTGAGGCAGCCGCCCGGTTCGGCCTGCGCCACGGAGCCCATGCCTGGCGCACCCGTGCCGACAATGCCGGAACCAAGGGCCACAACGGCTACTGCCGCCAGAGTTGTCATTCGACGCATTGTGTCTCACATCCTTCAAACTGCCATACAAACTGGCAGAACTGATCCGTATGTTACCCGCAGGGCGGGAGAACGCCAAACCCCAGCCCGTGCGCAGACCCCATACCCACCATGCAGACCTGCATGGTTTTCTCCGCCGCCTGTGCCTCTCCCACCTTGTGAGGTTGTGGGAAACAACCAGGAAAAGCGGGTAACTGGGGGTATGAAAGCAGAAAATTAAGGAAAAACGATGACTGCTGGTGCTGGTGCTGGTGCTGGTGCTGGTGCTGGTGCTG
>NZ_LHZU01000108.1 GCF_001580995.1 Acetobacter senegalensis | reverse complement strand
GAGCGTGAGAGCGTGAGAGCGTGAGAGCGTGAGAGCGTGAGGTAATCTGGTGATAGATTAAATTTTCAAAATATTACCGCCATAAAGGGCAGCGGTTTTTATCAACTCTGAAATAAAAACAGAATCGTTTCTTTTTCCTGTTCCCACCGCTGTGTTCTCCGCACTACACTCCAGCCCAGAGACACGCCTTATCCAATTAATATTAGTCTGTTACGCAAATTTTCTACGGATTAATATTTACTCCTTCTGCCTTTTACCTAAGGCTTTTACTGCATGCCTTCTACTTTTTCCCGTATCACGACGCAGGCGCAGGCATTGCGTAAAAAGACAATGGAGCGGCTTTGCGGCGTCACGCTGCATGGCGATCTTCAGGAACGCTATGTGGACTGGAACCTTTCCCTGCCGCTGGGCAAAAAACGGGAAGAACGGCTACGCATTATCCGTGACACAGGGGTTCTGTTCATCCACGTGCCCAAAAACGCGGGCAGCGCCATAACACAGGACCTGTACGGCTGCCGCATGCGGCATGAAAGTATCCGCTATTACCTTCGCCACGCACCGGATCTTGTTTATACCCTGCCCAGCTTTGCCTTGTGGAGAGACCCGGTAGAGCGTTTCCTCTCCGCCTATGATTTTATCCGCAATGGTGGCGGCAGCGAGATCAGGCTGCATCCGGATTTTGTAAAACACTACGCAGACTTAACTACCCTGGACCGGATGATTGAATTTGTGGCTGGAGCCTCCTCCATCTACAAACTTGATCATGTTCTACGCCCTCAGACTTGGTACCTGACTGACAGACAAGGCAATTTTGCCATTCAGATGCTGTTTGACATGAAAGACATCAATCATCTGCATGCGTTGGTGCCGGGGCTGCGGCAGGGAAATGTGCGCAGGTTCAATACCACGCAGCGCTTTACCACCCAGATACCCCAGAGCCAGAAAGACAAAATCATTTCTTTATATAAGGATGATTACCAACTTCAGGCTTATATCAAACCAGTTCATGCCTATTCTGCCACAGCCCGGCCCGTACTCCCCACGCATAACGCAGCCGCACTTTCTGCAGACATACAAAGCACCGGGGCGTTCGTGGTCCCCACGGAACCGGCGCTTGCGTTTTCTGCCGCTCTGTCAGCCAACACCATGGCCGCTCAAAGATAGAAGCTGCCACCGGCAAAAGTGAAATCAAGGAGCCTGCCGGGCCTCTAACGCGGGGGCGGCTCCTTCAACACCAGCGGCAGCCCGGCGGCAACAAACAGAACGCGCCCCACCTGTGCAGCGAGTGTCTGATGCAGAAATCCGGCTTCATCCCGAAAGCGACGGGCTAGTTTGTTTTCCGGCACAATACCCAATCCTACCTCATTCCCCACCAGAACGGTCGGGGCCTGACGTTCGGCCAGAGCAGCCAGCAGGGTCTGGGTGGCTGCCGGAATATCGTGCTCTTCCAGCAGCAGATTGGTCAGCCACAGGGTAAGACAATCCAGCAATAACGGCTGTTCTGCATGGGCACGCAGCACATGGGCTACATCCACCGGCTCTTCCACCGTTATCCAGCCCTCTGCCCGGCTGGTCCGGTGGTGGTCAATGCGGGCCTGCATCTCGGCATCAAACGCGCGGCCTGTGGCCAGATACACCCATGGCGCAGGCAGGGCGGTCACAAGTGCCTCCGCATGGCGGCTTTTGCCGGAACGCGCGCCGCCAAGAACCAGCGTAGCCGCCCCCATACCGCCAGCTTCAAACATCTGCTGCTCTGCCTGATCAGGCGCGGGAGAGGCGGAAGACCCATCCGGGCACGTCGTCTGGCTGGCCTCTGGCATGCCGGGGTCCGTCTTGAGCCTGAACGTGTTCATGCGCTATCCGCTTTCTGCTTCCGTTTGCATGGGCGCGTATAACAGCACACAGTGAGGCCATGCCACCACTCTCCCCTTTCTCCACACCACACGGCCTGTTCTCCAGCATGACGGACCTGCACGCCGCCTGCCAGCACTTGCCCACGCCGGATACCGCCTGCCAGCAGGCCATTGCCACGCGGGAAGCAACGCTGACCAAACCGGCTGGCAGCCTTGGCCAGCTTGAGGGCCTTACCGCATGGCTGGGCGGCTGGCAGCAGCGCAGAACGCCCCGGCTTGAAAATATTCTGGTGCTGGTGTTTGCGGGCAACCATGGCGTGGTGGCGCAAGGGGTCTCACCATGGCCGCCGGAAGTGACAACGCAGATGGTGCACAACTTCCGCCAGGGTGGCGCGGCCATCAACCAGCTTGCACGGCAGGCACAGGCAGAACTACGTGTTGTGCCGGTGCATGATCTGGCCCCCACGGCAGATTTCACCACCGGCCCCGCCATGACGGAGACGGATTTTCTGAAGGCCGTGCAGACCGGCTACAACGCTGTGCCCGAGGAATGTGATCTGCTGTGCCTTGGCGAGATGGGCATTGGCAACACAACGGCAGCCGCAGCCCTTGCCGCAGCCCTGTTTGGTGGAGACGCCATGCTGTGGGCCGGGCGCGGCACGGGGCTGGATGATGCAGGCGTGCGGCACAAGGCCCGCGTGATTGAAACCGCGCTGACCCACAACGCCGCCCTGCTGGGTGACCCGCTTGAAACCGCCCGCACACTGGGAGGGTATGAACTGGCAGCCCTGCTGGGGGCCACGCTGGCAGCCCGCCACAAAAACGTGCCGGTCATGCTGGATGGGTATGTGTGCACCGCCGCCGTGGCACCTCTGGCCCGGCTGGCCGAGCACGGCTTGGCCCATACATGGCTCTCCCATTGCTCGGCAGAGACAGGGCACGCCCGGCTGGCACGGGCGGTAAAGCTGCGCCCGCTGCTTGATCTGGACCTGCGACTGGGCGAGGCCTCCGGTGCGGCGCTGGCGGTGCCCATTGTGCGGGCGGCGTTGGCCTGCCACACGGGCATGGCCACGTTCGCGCAGGCGGCGGTCTCCGAACGCGCATGACCCGCACCAGCCCCTTTGCCGAGAGCCTGTTCAGCCGTATCCGGCTGGATCTGGCCTGCGGCATCGGGCTGCTGACACGCCTGCCCATCAACGGGTTGCTCAGCGCCCGCCAGCGCGCCCAAAGCGGACCGTGGCCGCTGGCCCGTTCCCTGTGGTGCTGGCCCCTGGTGGGTGGTGCGGTGGGCGCATTCACCGGCAGCATGGCATGGGGGCTGGAAGCCCTGCATGTGGCCGCCCTGCCCGCCGCTGGGCTGGCACTGGCGGCACAGAGCGCCCTGACTGGCGCCTTTCATGAAGATGGTCTGGCCGACATGGCGGACAGCTACGGCACGCACGCACGGGAACGCAAACTGGAGATCATGCGGGACAGCCGCATTGGCAGTTATGGCGTTCTGGCCCTGTGCCTGAGCCTGTTGGTGCGTGCCGGAGCCATTGCGGCCATACCCGCCCCGGCCCTTGTTGGCGGGCTGGCGCTTGCCGGTTTGCTCAGCCGGGCCACACTGCTCTGGCTGCCACGTTTACTACCGCCTGCCCGGCCCGATGGGCTGGCGCGATCCCTCACGCCGCTGCCCCGTGGTGCTTTTGCCGTGGCACAGAGCTTTGCTTTTCTGCTCGCAGCCCTGCTGATGACAGTCCTGATAAACGGCTCCTCACCGCCCGTTCCGCCTGAAAACCAGCCTCTTTTCTGGCGATTGGAACCAGCGCTGGGTCTTGTCATCAGCGCGGCGGGGCTCTCTGGCTGGCTGGTCGCGCGTTCCGCCCGCAAACATCTGGCAGGCTATACGGGTGATGTGCTGGGGGCGGCCGCCACTGTGGCAGACTGTCTGGTTCTGGCTGCCCTGACTATCCTATTCCACAATTGACACTCCCCTCTGCGCCGTTCACCATAGGGTGTTAGTTTTGGGGAAGCCGGTGAGACTCCGGCACGGTCGCGCCACTGTAACCCGTTTGGTCAGCCTCAGGCTGATCAGGCTGGAAGTCGGACCTCCGAAACAGTCTGTTTTCCACCGCGGAACGCGTTTTTACCAGCGGAGCCTGATCCTTATGCCTCACCCCACTTCTCATACCCGTGCACGCGCAATTGCCCTTCCGGCTCCGGTTGCCATTCCGGTTCAGGCCCTGCTGCCATGGGCCGTGTTCGGGCTGGTTCTGTCTGTTGTGCTGCTGTATTTTGTTGGGGCGGAACAGGGTGCCATCTCCCTGATCTCCGGGCAGGAAGTGCATGAATTTGTGCATGATGGGCGGCATCTGCTCGGCTTTCCCTGCCACTAAGCCGCATTTTTTCCATTCATGATCGCTGGACGATTACTGGGCCGTGGCATGCTGGCTGGCTGCGCGGCCGCAGCGCTTGCCTTTCTGTTCGCCCGCATTTTTGGCGAGCCACAGGTTGCCCTCGCCATTGCGTTTGAAGCCTCCCGCCACGCGGCGGAAGCCGCCCATCATGCTGCGGAACCGGAACTGGTCAGCCGCACGGTGCAGGCCAGCTACGGACTGCTGACGGCTGTTGTGCTGTATGGCACCGGCTTTGGCGGTCTGTTTGCACTGGTGTTTGCCTATGCCTACGGGCGGCTGAATCTGTGGTCTCCTCGCGCGCTGGCGCTGCTGCTGGCCGGGGCCGGATTCCTGACCGTGGTGCTGGTGCCAGACCTGAAATACCCGCCCAATCCGCCCGCCGTAGGGGTGCACGCCACGCTGGCGTTCCGCACCGCCACCTACTTTGCCATGATCGGCCTTTCCATTTCCGTGGCCGCTATTGCCACGCTGATTGGCCAGAAAATCACGCAGACGCGCGGCGCATGGACCGGCACCCTCTGCGGAGCAGGGCTGTTTATCGCGCTGATTGCACTGGTGCAGTTTGGCCTGCCCGATGTGAATGAAGTACCCGATGGCTTTCCTGCTGTTGTGCTCTGGCGCTTTCGGGAAGCCTCCATTGGCATGCAGCTTGTGCTGTGGGGCACCATGGGCCTGCTGTTTGGCGCACTGGCCACCCCCGTTCTGGCGGATCGCACCGCCCCGTCCCGCCGATAATTTTTTATTCGGCTCAGGGCTCAGGGCTCAGGGCTCAGGGCTCAGGGCTCAGGGCTCAGGGCTCAGGGCTCAGCTTCCTGAAAAATCCTTGGGATGCAAGATGATTTTCTCATCTATCCCCCAGTTCAGTTTTCCCCACCAAGCGGTGCGCCCATCATTCTTAATCGCCAGTCTCCGCCTTGCCGGGTGAACAGGCTGAGGGTAGCGGGGGCGCAATCCAGCTTTTGTGTCAGGGCACTGTCACCGCCCAGAACATGCACAGCCATGGCCCGCACCACGGCGGGGCGCGCCAGAAACAGGGCCGTGCCGTGCAGATCTGCCCCCTCCGCCCACGCGCCAATGCGGGCCTGAAACTGGCGCGCACTTTCACCCCCCGGCGGTGCGAAATCAGTATCTTGCAGAAGTGCAGCCAGTTTTTCCGCAGCAATATCCCGTAGGGCCTGTCCGTGCCATGCACCATAGACGCGATCGCACAAGGCTGGCACACGCTGCACCGCCAGAAGCACACCCTCTGGCGAGACAAGACCCGACACCTCAACATCGTCCGCCACCAGCACGACGGATGGCCACACCGCGCCCGTGCCCCATTGCGTCAGAAAAGACGTAAGGCTGAGGCCATGACGGAAAAACCCACGCTCATCCCGCGCCGGAAGGCTGCTCTGCCGCACCGCCTGCGGCAGATGCGCTGCCACACCATAAAGCCAGAGCGGCTTGGAAGACCGTGCTGATACGGGTGCGCTGGCCGTCATTCCTGCTGGTCACGCCAGGCACGCAGGGCATTTTCCAACCGGTGCCAGGCATCATCGGTGCCCGGCAGACCAATGCGCAGGCGGCCCGGCTGATCGGGGAAGATGCGGGTGACAATGCCGTGCTGGCATAAATGCCGCCACAAAGCCGGAGCCTGCGGAAGTGTGACCAGCGTGAACAGACTGGCCTGCCCGAAACACGCCAACCCGGCCTGCCGCAACAGTGTGGTCAGGCGGGTATGGGCATGCTCCGCCTGCTGGCGGGCGTGGTTCAACCATGCCGTATCACGCAACGCCTGCCGCCCGGCAGCCAGCCCCACGCAGCCCACCGGCCAACTGCCCAGCACGGCCCGCGCCTGCGCCGCCAAAACCGGCTCCGCCAACAGAAAGCCCAGCCGCACACCGGGCAGCCCATACGTCTTGCCAAAGGAGCGCAACACCACCAGCGCGGGGTGGGGCAGCAAGGGGGCAACTGTCTGGGTGCCAAAATCAGCAAAGGCTTCATCCACCACCAGCAAACTGCCATGCTGCGCGCACTGATCCGCCAGCAGCCGCAGTTGCGCCGCAGGTATCTCCCGTCCATCCGGATTATTGGGGTTGCACACCACGCACACCGTACCGGGCTGGATTGCGGCTTCATGCAGATGCTCCGGCGCATCCACCTGCGTCACTGCAATGCCCTGCCCCTGCCATGCCAGCCGGTGGCCGGAATAGGTTGGCCCCAGCAGACACACGCGCTGCGCTGGCAGCACAAACGGCAACAGGGCTATCAGGCTCTGGCTACCGGCACCGCTCACCACCATCGCGGCATCCGCCACACCATAGGCCAGTGCGGCGGCGGCGCGCAGATCGGCTTCCTCATCCTCTTCGGGCAGACGGGTGAAGGCACCAGTTTCCGGCATCGCAAGCGGATAGGCAAACGGGCTGATACCGGTTGAAAGATCAAAAAAAGGCCGGGACGCGGTGGGAAAATGCTGCATCACCGCCCGCACCTGCCCCCCATGGGCGGGGATATCGGGCAGGCCGCCGCTCTGCGGGGCTGCCGCATAATCCGGAAGACCGTCTCGCGCTGCTGAACCTGTTGAACTGACCGCACCTTCTGGGTCTGTCTGCGGCATACCGTCACCCTTTGCGCCTGCCTGCGGAAGAACGGTAGCCCCTACCATGCCAGACACAGCGGAACCAACACGGGGGCACTCCGTTGGCAGGAGCATCGGGTGCTGCCGCACAAAGCCCGATTGAGAGAATACTGCTGGCAAGGCGGGTGTGCCAGGCTGTAGCAATGCGGCATATGTGTTACCACCTTGCGCCATGGGCTGGCCGCGTGTGCGTCCGCTCTCCCGTTCTGGCGGCTGGTATGAGTGTTCCTGCTCGTCCGGCCTGAGTTGTGAGCCTCCTGCCCGCATGCTGTTCTTTCCTCTCGTCACCACTCTGCCTGTGGCCGCACTGGCCGCCATACTGGAAAGCCTGTGGGGCTACCCGGCCGTTCTGCTGGGGGCCATCGGGCATCCCGTCATGTGGATTGGCACGTTGATAGACAGGCTGGACACGGCCCTCAACCTGCCTGAATACTCCGAGCGCAAACGCCGCTGGATGGGGATACTGGCGCTGGTGGTGATTGTGCTGGTGCCGCTTACTGTTGTCAGCCTTGTGCTTCAGATCGGGTATGCGGTGTTGCCGCCCCCTGTCATGATTGTGGTACAGGGTGTTCTGACCACAGCGCTGGTGGCGCAGAAATCTCTCTGGACACATGTGCGGGCCGTTGGCACGGCCCTGCGGCGTGAAGGGCTGGCGGCAGGACGGCAGGCTGTGGCGCAGATTGTGGGGCGTGACACCCGCGTGCTGGATGAAGCTGGCGTGGTGCGGGCCGCGCTGGAAAGTCTGGCCGAAAATTTTTCAGATGGTGTGGTGGCGCCGCTGGTATGGGCCGCGCTGTTCGGGCTGCCGGGGGCGGTTTTCTATAAAGCCGTCAACACGGCGGACAGCATGATCGGCCACCTTACCCCACGCCATGCCGCCTTTGGCATGGCCGCCGCCACGGTGGATGACATGATCAACCTGCCTGCCTCCCGCCTTGCGGCCCTGTGCCTGATCTGGGTCGCCCCGGCGGAACGGCGCGCGCAGGCCAGAGCCGCCGTGCGGCGGGATGCACCGGGCCACCGCTCCCCCAACGCAGGCTGGCCGGAAGCCGCCATGGCTGGTGCGCTCGGCCTGCGGCTGGCTGGCCCCCGCCAGTATGGCGGCACACGGGTGGATGATGTGTGGATGGGCGATGGCACCCCCAACGCCACGGTGGATGATCTGGACCGCGGGCTGGTGCTTTACAGGCGGGCGTGTGCCCTGCTGAGCGTGCTCTTGCTGGCAGCCGCCGTACTCTCCATGATTGCGCTATGACCACACACGCTTCTGAGACACCATCCCTGTTCACCCCCCTGTTCCGCACCCAGCTTGATCAGCTTTTTACATGGCGGCGGGACGTGCGCCATTTCCGCACAGACCCCGTTCCTGACGCCGTGCTGGACCACCTGCTGCACACCGCCTGCCTTTCTCCCTCCGTCGGCCTCAGCGAGCCATGGCGTTTTGTGCGCGTGGAACACGCAGACCGCCGCGCCGCCATCCGCGCGAATTTTGCCCGGTGCAACACACAGGCCCTTTCCGGCCACGGCGGGGAAGATGCCCAACGTTACGCCACCCTCAAGCTGGCGGGGCTGGATGATGCACCGCACCAGATTGCCGTGTTCTGTGATACCGCCCCGGAACAGGGACGCGGGCTGGGCCGGGGCACCATGCCGGAAACCACGGTATGGTCTGCCGTCATGGCCATTCATACGTTCTGGCTGGCCGCCACGGCACAGGGCGTTGGGGTGGGGTGGGTTTCCATCCTGAACCCGCAGCAGGCCGCAAGCACCCTGTGCGTCAACCCCAACTGGCAGTTTCTGGCCTATTTGTGTGTGGGTTATCCGCAGGAACAGGCGGATACGCCAGAACTGGAGCGCAAAGGCTGGGAACAGCGCAACCCCGCCCGTAGACAATGGATCATGCGGTAAACATCGGGCTTAGCCTACAAGAAGACATTTGAAAATCTCTCGTCCTGATGAAGAGATTTTCGCCTTTTTCCCGCATTCTGTAAGAGTGTTCCGTAGCACCATGGTGGGCGATTGAAGGATCGCTCAGGTCCGTCTGTCGCACTTTTTTCTGCGCGACGTTGCGCGCCTTTCTGGGGAGGGGGATGGTTGCCATGGGTGTACACCCAAAGGTGGAGCATCCTGCCTTCCGGTTCGCCGTGTCTGGCCGCTCACCGTCCCAGCCAGCCTTCGCGTGGTGGCTTTTTGCGCACCCTTTCCGTTCAGGTTTTTGAGGGTACGGTCTGCCCTTCCCCATTTTCTGACAGATGTGTCATTTTTTTCTGTCAAAACCGGAACGTATGGGATAACATTACAAAAAGTGAAGGGAAACGTGCTTGCCACGGTGTGTTGCCACAAACGCAACCGCATTTCCTTCTTAAATAAAACTTTAATATCTGTTGTGTGGGCAATATTTTTTAGAAAAACCGATAGATAGGGGCTAGATGTCTTTTTTGTTATAATTACCGTTTTGTAATCATTGATTCAGATCAATGTCTCTGCCCGCCAAACACCGTCAGACAGACCTCACTCTCTTTTGCAAGAGTACATTCCCGAAGGATCAGGCGTGACCTCTGCCGTTTCACAAAACAGGACTAGCAAGAAAAAGCTGGAAACCCGGTTGCTGATTGGCACTGCCATTTTCTGCATGTTTAACAAACCCGTTCTGGGCTGGGCGGATGATGCACAGGAACTGGCGGCCATCAAGGCGCAGATGCGCAGGCTGGCCGCACAGGTGGAGGCCATAGAACAGCGTCAGGCCCACAAGCAGGGACTCCCCAAAACACGCACTGCCTCCACCCGTGCGGGGCATGTGGGTTCCACCAACACCATAACGGCGCGCAATGGCGGGTTTACGGCTCAACCGCAGGGCCTTTCCTCCGGGCCGGTTGATCCGTCCATCCGGTTTTCGCCAGATATGGCGCCCCCGCGCACGGCAACAGCCGGGCTTCCGTTCAAATCCCAGACCGCAGGCGGTGGCCCGCTGGGGTTTCAATGGATGCCTGAAGCGGATGATCCGCAAAAGACCAGTTCTAATATTGATCTTTCTTCATCCAGCCCACAGGCCATTACCCAGACGGCGGTGGATACACTGCCGCCCATTTTCAGCATTGGCGGCATTTCCGTGCGCCTTGGTGGGTTTGTTGAACTCTCCAACATCTGGCGCAGTTCCAACATGAGCAGCGGCCCCGCCACGGCATGGGGCAATTTTCCGTACGCCAACAGCCCCAACCACGGGCTGGATGAAGAACGGCTTTCGGCACAGCTTAGCCGTATGTCCGTGCTGATGGAGGCCAATCCCTCCAAATCCGTGCGGCTGCAGGCTTATGTGGAAAGTGACTTCGCAGGCGCTGCGGGCACCAGTAACAGCGTGCAGATCAGCGGGTACACCCCCCGCATGCGGCAGGGCTACTTCACCTTTACGGAAAAAGACTGGGGCTTTCATCTGCTGATGGGGCAGGCATGGAGCCTTGCCACCAACTACGCCAAAGGCATTCTGCCCCGGCAGGAACAGCTTCCCGCCGTAACGGACAACAACCAGATTCCGGGTATCAGCTTTACCCGTGTGCCGCAGATCCGCATTGGCAAGGACTGGAACCAGAAATACTGGCTGGGCCTTTCCATTGAAGACCCGCAGGCAACTGTCGGGTTCTCCTCCTCCATTGCGTCGGGCGATACATTGCCAGCCGCTTACGGGCAGGCCCATGGCGCACGGGTGTATTATTCCAACGCGGGTGGCGTTCTGCTCAATTCCGCCACGCAATATACCGATAACCCGGTGCCTGACATTATTGTGAAAGGGGCGGCGGATACCTCCTTCGGGCATTATGAAGTGTTCGGTCTGGCGCGCTGGTTCCGGTCTCTTTCTGTGGCGCCCGGTGCCTCCACCACCAAGAAACACACCACCTTTGGCGGCGGTGTTGGCGCGGGCATGACCATGCCGCTGGGCACCAAAAAACTGCAACTGGCAGGCAATGTTCTGGCCGGGGATGGCATTGGCCGCTACGGCCCAACCCTGCTGCCAGATACCACCTTCAATGGCCGCGGCCAGCTTTCCCCCGTGCCGGAAATGATGGGTTCTCTGGGGTTGATCGGGCATCCCACCTCCTCCGTGCTGCTCTATACCTATGGCGGTGTGGAAACGGCAGGACGCAAGCGGTACATGGGGGCTGATGGCCACCAGTATGGCTATGGCGTGACAGATCTGGATCTGGGTGGGTGCGATATTGAGTTCGGCACCTGTAACGCCCAGACGCGCACCCTCGCATCCCTGACCGCAGGGGGATGGTGGCACTTCATGCAGGGCCACTACGGCAGTGTAATGGCTGGCCTGCAATATACCTATATTCGGAAATTTGCCTTCCGGGGCAATGATGGTGCCGGAAACAGTGTTTACCCCACAACAGAGGGCAACACGGTTTACGTTACCTTCCGGTATCTTCCGTTCCAGTAAGTGGGATCTCACGATCATCCACCAAGGAGAAAGAAAAACATGTCTTATACTGTAGGCACCTATCTTGCCGAACGTCTCTCCCAGATCGGGCTCAAACACCACTTTGCCGTAGCGGGTGATTACAACCTTGTGCTGCTTGACCAGCTTCTGATGAACAAGGATTGTGAACAGGTTTACTGCTGTAACGAACTGAACTGCGGTTTCTCCGCAGAAGGCTATGCCCGTGCAAACGGCGCAGGTGCCGCGGTTGTCACCTTCAACGTTGGCGCGTTTTCCGCACTGAACGCCATTGGTGGCGCAAATGCTGAAAACCTGCCGGTTATTCTGATCTCTGGCGCACCGAACTCGAACGATCACGGCAGCGGCCACATTCTGCACCACACCATTGGCGTGCCGCATTATGGTTACCAGTTGGAAATTGCAGAAAAGCTGACCTGTGCTGCTGTTTCCATCACCTCAGCCGAAGATGCGCCGGAAAAGATCGACCACGCCATCCGCACCGCGCTGCGTGAAAAGAAACCGGCTTACATTGAAATTGCGTGCAACATTTCCGCACAGCCCTGCGCCGCCCCCGGCCCCATCAGCGCCGTGCTGGATGAGCGTCCGTCCAACAAGGACACGCTGGATGCCGCCGTGGCAGCCGTGGCAGCCTTCATTGAAAAGCATGAAAAACCCGCCATCCTGATCGGCAGCCGCCTGCGCGCCGCCGGTGCGGAAGAAGCCGCCATCAAACTGGCGGATGCTCTGGGTTGCGTTGTGGCCACCATGGCCGCGGCCAAAAGCTTCTTCCCTGAAGATCACCCCGGCTATGTGGGCACCTACTGGGGCAGCGCCTCGACCCCCGGCGTGAATGAAATCTTCAACTGGACAGACAGCATTATCGCTCTGGCCCCCATCTTCAATGATTACTCCACAGAAGGCTGGACCGCATGGCCCAAAGGCCCGAACGTGGCGGTGCTGGACAAGAACATTACCAAACTGCACGGCTATTCCTTTGACAACATCCACCTGAAGGAACTGCTGGAAGCGCTAGCCGAGCACTTCAAGAACAAGCCGAAGAAAGATTCCACGCTGGTTCAGTACAAGCGTGTTCACAACGGCACCATTACGGAAACCGTTGGCAGCGGCGATGACAAACTGACCCGCGCTGATATCCAGCACGCCCTGCAGGGTATTGTCACGCCTGACACCACCATTGTTGGTGAAACCGGGGATTCCTGGTTCAACGTGGTGCGCACCAAACTGCCGCGCGGTGCCCGTGTGGAATTTGAAATGCAGTGGGGGCACATTGGCTGGTCCGTTCCCGCAGCGTTTGGTTACGCCGTAGGTGCACCGGAACGCCGCACCATTCTGATGGTGGGTGATGGCTCCTTCCAGCTGACCGCGCAGGAAGTGGCACAGATGATCCGCCGCAAGCTGCCGGTGATCATCTTCCTGATCAACAATGCCGGGTACACCATTGAAGTTGAAATTCATGATGGCCCGTACAACAACATCAAGAACTGGGACTACGCTGGCATTATCAGCGCGTTCAATGCGGAAGATGGCAAAGGCAAGGGTCTGCGCGCCACCACGGCGGGCGAACTGGCTGATGCCGTAAAAGTGGCGCTGGACAACAAGGAAGGCCCCACCCTGATTGAATGCGTGATCCCGCGTGATGACTGCACGCCGGAACTGATTTCCTGGGGCCGCCACGTGGCCGCAGCAAACGGCCGTCCGCCTGCAAAATAACTTAACCGGCTGTGCCCATGCTCCCGCCGCTGGCGGGGCATGGGGGCATCCCCGCTGAAATACCGGAATTTTTCATGTCGGCTTCCAAAACGCCCAACACCACGCCGTTGCCGAACAGTGCGCAGGCTGGCCAGCCGCAAAAAATACAGCCGCTTTATGTGCTGGCGTGGTTTTTGTGTGCGTTATTCTACTTCTATCAATACGCCATCCGCTCTGCCCCCGGCATTATGCAGGATGAGCTGACACAGGCCTGGGGCAACAGCCATCTGGGGCTGATGATTGCTTCCTATTACATTGTGTACGCACTGGCCGCGCTGGCCGTGGGTGTGTTGCTTGACCGTTATGGCGCGCACGCCACCATGCCGGTTGGAATTGCCATTACCAGTGTTGGCTGCCTTATCTTTGCGCAGGGCAGTGTGGCCGCAGGCATTGGCGGCTATGTCATTCAGGCGCTGGGGGCCATCTGCGCGTTTGTTGGGTCATCCTACGTGGCGGCGCGTTATCTGCCTGCCCGCACGCTGGCCCTGTTTGTGGGGCTTACGCAGTGCCTTGGCATGGCGGGGGCGGCTTTCGGGTCCAAACCCACCCGTATTCTGATTGACCCCAATGGCTCCTTTCATATTCCATGGCAGACAGTCTGGCTGGGTTTTGGCGTGATTGGCGTGTGTCTGGCCATTGCCACATGGTTTGTCATGCCGCGCGATTCAGGTGATAGCGCCGCCCACCATGGCCATCTTTCCGCTGCCAACCTGCTCAAGCCGTTCCGCATCATCTTCAGCAACCCGCAAAGCTGGTTTGCCGGGATTATTGGCGGCCTGCTGTTTGTGCCCACCACCATTGGCGCACTGGGCTGGGGCGCTTCCATGCTCAACAAAGGTGAGCATGTGACCATGGCTTTTGCCGCATCTGATGTTTCCATGGTGCCCATTGGCTGGGTGATTGGCTGCCCGCTGCTTGGCTGGATTTCTGACAAGATCGGCCGCCGTAAGCCCGTGCTGATTGTTGGCGCGCTGGTGCTGCTGGCCGCATCCCTCTGCGCGCTATATGTGCCGGTTGGTGTTCTGCCCCGCTACTCCGTGGCGCTGGTCATGGGCATTGCCTCCGGGGCTGCCATGATCCCGTTCTCCTCCATGAAGGAAGTGAACCCGCCGGAAGTCAAAGGCACGGCTGCAGGCGTCATGAACTTTCTGGTGTTCGGCACAACAGGCGTTATGTCTCCGCTGGTGTCCGCCCTGATGTCTGGCGGCGATACGGACAGCATGACCCTGTTCCACCGCGCCTTCCTGCCGCTGGTGGTCGGGATTGTGATTGCTATTCTGCTCTCCTTCCGCCTGCAGGAAACCGGCTGGAAAGTACAGAAACAAGGCTAACGTTCTTTTTCTAAAGCCCCCTTCAAAAACGGGCACCTTTCCACAGGCACGGACCATCCGGGGTAGCCCTCCGCCCCGATGGTTCCGTGCCTGTTTTTGTTTGTGAGGTCGCCCTCTGCTTCCTCATCCTTTTGAAGCCGCCAGCACCAGCCCGGACAAACTGCCCCCCACGCAAAAGCACGGAGCCTGAGCCGAAAGCGGACGACAGGCACAGCCCGCCATCACACCGTTAGCGGTCGAGCATCGCACACCATTCGCGCCTCAGCGGAATGGCATTTTGGCAGACAGGGAGACTGGGAAACAGTTCTTTCAACAGGACAGACCTGACGCTCTCCGCCCTGCCGGTGCACAGTGCCTCCCTCTCCGCATTGCCTTATATCAGCGTGCGTTTACTGAAATTTATCGTCGCTTTTCTGCTTCACATCAAAATGTGCCCACTTCGTTTCAGGCGAGCAATGCAACACGTATTCAGGCGGGCACAGGTTGCGTCTTACGGAATGAAGCGTTCCGCCCGCAGGCGTTCAAACACATCAAAGAAAGACGCAGGAGTGGCCTGATAACGGGTGAAACCGGCCAGGCGGCTTTTGGTCATATCCGTTACACATTCCACAGGGCGGCCCAGATCGGCATCCGTGTGCCAGGCAGAGGCAAGACGGGCCAGATCAGGCTCGCGCAGCGTGTGTCTGGCGCTGAACTCCGCCCAGGTTGCGGCCTCGCCAGCCATGCGGGGTTCAAGTGGCGTTGTTTCCGCGGGCATGGGGGCTGCTTCGATGCCAAACCATGCCGCAATCTGGGGCCAGAGCCATTTCCAGCGGAACACATCCCCGTTGACCACATTGAAAGCCTCATTCCGTCCGGCGGCGGATGTTGCGGCCCACAGCAGATGCGCGGAAAGCTGGCGCGCATCCGTTACATCGGTCAGACCATGCCACTGCACGGCAGAACCGGGAAACACGAACGGACGGCCTGTCTCCCGGCAGAGCGTGGCATACACAGCAAGCGTGCTAGCCATGTTCATCACATTGCCAATGGCGTAGCCAATCACGGTATGGGGTCGATGCACGCTCCATGTAAAACCGTGTTTTTCTGCGGCCAGGTAGAGTTCATCTTCCTGCGTGTAATAGAAATTTTCCACATCCAGCCGGGGCATGGATTCACGGAAAGGCGTTTCTGGCGCGGCCCCTTTGGCATAGGCTTCAAACGGGCCAAGATAGTGTTTAAGGCCGGTTACAAGGGCGGCATGGGCAATGTCCGCTGGTGCTGGCAGGGCGTCAAACACGTTGCGCACCATGGCCGCGTTGGCAATGCAGTTTTCACGCTCCGTAGCGCGGCGTGTCCATGTGCAGAAAAACACGTGGGTTGGGCGCACATCCACCAGAGCGGTGCGCAGGGCCTCCACGTTCAGCAGATCCGCCGCCACGGGCAGACTGCCGCCGTCCTGCCGTGGGGTGCGGGCCAGACCGTGAACCACCCATCCTTCCGCCAGCAGACGGTTGGTCAGCGCCTGCCCGATGATACCGGTTGAACCGACCACAAGAGCACGATGTGCCATATTGGTTTTTCCCTATTGCAACACTCAGAATACCCGCGCCAGCCAATGCCGGCACGCCGGGCCTGAACAGAGAATGGCGACTTGCCTCTGATCTCACAATACGGCACTCTTTTGTGCCCCGGATACCAAAAGGTTCCTATACCGCCATGCCAGAACTTCCCGCCGCCTACCGCACCGCCCCGTTTGACGAGCACTGTGCCCCGCGCCGCCTGTTGCGGCTGTTCAACGGCAAATGGACCACCATGGTGTTGCATACGTTGCATCTGCTGGGTGGCTCCTCCCGCCCCGGCCACCTGCTACGCAGTATCCCCGATCTTTCCAAAAAGATGATGACGCAAACCCTGCGCGAACTTGAACGGGCGGGCCTCATAGCCCGCACGGTGCAGCAGATCATGCCGCCCGTTGTGGAATACAGCCTGACAGAAATGGGTCAGAAATTCATTGAACCCATCGAGATGCTTTACCACTGGGGCATAGAACACGCTGACCTTCTGGACCGCGTGACCGCAGCCCAGCATGCCGCAAAAGCCGCTATGAAAGATCAGCCGGAAAGCATCACGGAAGAATGTTGAGGGAGAGAGCAGACGCTGCGGCTTACAGGCTCAGCACGTAGAACAACAGAGCGGCCAGAATAATGGTAACCGGCAGCGTGGCCAGCCATGCCAGCACAATGCGGCCCACCATGCCGCGCTGCACCCCACTGCCGGAGCCAAGCATGCTGCCCGCAATCCCTGCGGTAACAATATGCGTGGTGCTGACCGGCAGCCCCGTATAACCGGCGGTAAGAATAAGCCCGGCCCCCACCAGTTCAGCCGAGGCCCCTTGGGCTGGGGTCAGGTGTGTACGGCCAATTTTTTCGCCCAGTGTGCGCACAATCCGCTGGTAGCCAATCATGGTGCCAAGGCTCAGGCAGGCCGCGCTCAGCAGGCGCACCCACCATGGCGCAAATTCCACCACCGGCTTCAACTCCGTCTGCAAGGCTTTGGCCGTCGCCTTGACTGATGCAGGCACGGCGGCCTGATGCGTCACCTTCTTCAGCCCCGCCACAACCTGAAACACATCTCCCCGCTGCACTACGGGAGACACATCAGCCGCATCGCCAAGAACCGCCTGTTGCTGCGCGGTTCCCTGCGTGCCGATTACTTCCGTTTGTGAGTCTGCTGGGGCATTTTTGCTTGTCTGATCTGCGCCGTTCAGTAGGGGCGCTGGCGCATCCATCCTCTGGCCTGTCGCGGCTTCACTCTGGGCGCGCAGGCGGGCGGCAGCGGCCAGAGCATCCGCACGCAGGCCGTCATGGTCATACTGGTCCAGAATCTGCTGCATCTGTATGGCGTGTTCAACAGGCAGCGGCAGCCGGTGCGCCTGCTGCGGGTTGAGCGCATAGAGGGCGGGCCACAGACCGACCACCGTAAGCATGATCAAACCGATGCTCTTCTGCCCATCATTACTGCCGTGGGAGAAACTGACAGCGCTACAGGTGCCCACCAACAGCCAGCGCACCCAGCCGCGCGGTGGGGCATCGCCCTCGGGCGGCGGTTGATACAGGGCCGGGTCTTTCACTACTGCCCGCATCAGCCCGTACAGAAGCCCTGCCCCAATCAGCCCCAGCACTGGGGAAAACGCCAGTGCCTCCAGCACCTTTGTCACCTGCTGCCAGTCTACTCCATCGCCCAGATGGCGGCCGTGCAGGAAGGAGTCCGCAATGGCCACCCCCACAATGGCCCCGATCACACAATGAGAGCTGGAATTGGGAATACCCGCCCGCCACGTGAACAGATTCCATGCCAGCGCCGTGCCAAACAGGGCCAGCAACATGGGCACGGCAGGCGCGCCATCTGGTGGGGAGAGCGCATCAGGCGGCAGCAGTTCCACCAACGCATATGCAACACTCAGCCCGCCGGCCAGCACCCCAAAAAAGTTCATGATGCCGGAAAGCACCACCGCCATGGCAGGCCGCAGGGAGCGCGTGTAAATAACCGTTGCCACCGCATTGGCGGTATCATGAAAGCCGTTCACGAACTCGAACACGCACACCAGAACGCCACAGAGAGCCAGCATGGCGATGGAAAGCGGTGAGTCAGGCGTGAAATGCAGCATGAGGAAACGGACAGACCTTCTGAGTTAAGCCGCCCGTTGCATAGAGGAAGAAGGGTTTGTTTTTAATACCGTTTCCCGTGTTTTTTCCGCATGTGTCCGCCCCGCACGGCCACCCGGGTAGAGATCAGACCACTTTTTCCGCAGTTTTTGGCGCGTCAACCGGGGCCTCGGCGGGGCCTGCCTGGGTCAGAACTTTTCGTTCATAGGGGGTTAAAAGGTCCGCCAGGGTGCGGGCGTCCAGCACGGTCATGAACGCCCCCAGCGCCTCACCCAGCACGCCGCGCAAGTGGCAGGCATTGGCCAGAAGGCATCCGCCTGCCGAACCCGAACGCCCCTCCCCTGCGGCAGAACCGGCACTGGTGGCCCCACCCGCCGCCATACCCCGCGGCGAGGACTTCCCGCGTGCCGCGCTACCTGCAAGCGCCGCCAAGGAGGCCCGTTTGCCTCCCCCACCTGCGGCCGCCACGGCAGATCTGGACCCCGGCCCCATGCCGGGAGGAAGAGGCGACATGCAGCCCACAAGGGCCATGTCTTCCTCCGTGTGGCGCACCACATCCCCCACATTGATCTGATCGGCAGGACGGGCCAGCATCAGGCCACCGCCCCGGCCCCGCAGCGTATCCACAAAGCCGCCCCGGCCGAGGTGATGGATCACCTTCACCAGATGGTTTTCTGAAATGCCATAGGCCTCCGCCACCTCCCGTATGGAGACACGGCGGTCTGCATGCACGCCCAGATAGAGCAGCGTGCGCAGGGCGTAATCTGTGTAAAGGGTCAGACGCATGCGTAAAGATACATCACCTTGACATCTTTTTTCCAGCGCTCAATAAGATGTATGTAATTTACATCTTTAAAGGTACAGACTCCTATGGCTCCCCAGCTTGACGACACCACCCGCGCTATCATCACCGCCTGCGTGCCCGCCCTTGAGGCACACGGGCTGGACATCACGCGGGAGATGTATGCCCGCCTGCTGGCAGACCCTGCCATCAGCGCGCTGTTCAATCGGTCGCACCAGAAAAATGGAGAACAGCCCACGGCGCTGGCGCTGGCCGTGCTGATGTATGCCCGCAACATCAATGATCTGGGCAAGCTGGGCGGCATGGTGGAACGCATTGCGGAAAAACATGTGGGCCTGAACATTCTGCCCGAACACTACCCGCATGTGGGCACTGCCCTGCTGGGGGCCATCAAGCATGTGCTGGGCGATGCCGCCACGCCGGAGATCATGGATGCGTGGGCAAAGGGCTATCAGTTTCTGGCCGACGTGCTGATCAACCGGGAAGCCCAGCTTTACACCGCCAACGCGGACGCCCCCGGCGGCTGGACCGGCTGGCGCACCTTTACCATCCGCAACCGCGTGGCGGAGAGCGAAACCGTGATGTCCTTTGATCTGGAACCAACTGATGGCAAACCTGTGCTGCCGCACAAACCGGGCCAGTATCTCAGCTTCAACATCACCGTGCCGAAACAGGGCTCCCAGCGGCGGAACTACAGCATTTCCTCAGCACCCAGCCAGAAAGGCTACCGTATCAGCGTGCGCCGTCAGCCTGAGGGGCTTGTCTCCAACTGGCTGCATGACAGCGCGGTTGTGGGCACGGAGCTTCTGGTATCCGCCCCTGCCGGATCCTTCATTCTGCCCACGCCTGTTGCCGCCCCCATTGTGCTGCTGAGCGCTGGCGTGGGGCTGACGCCTTTCCAGTCCATGGTGGATACACTGACCGCAGACATTGGGGCACAAACAGGCGCGGCTTCCGGCCTGCACTACATCCACGGCACGCACTCCGCCCAGACCGAAGCCTTCGGCCCCCATATCCGCGCCCTTGCGGCCAAAGGGGCTATCAAAGCCGATGTGTTCTACAGTCACGGGCCGCTCCCGGCTGAGCAGACTGCTGGCACAACCGCCCATCAGGGCCGCGTGACTGTGGAGTGGGTGCGCGCCAATACTGCGCCAGACGCCGTGTATTACATCTGCGGGCCAGAAGGCTTCATGCAGGACATGATCTCCGGCCTGAAAGCGGCGGGCGTTCCGGAAAACCGCCTGCGGCATGAGGTATTCGGCCCGGCCACCACCGTGGAAGATACGCTCTGCGCCGCCTGACCTGACCGCGAAAGGCAGCCCCTGCCCCGCATTTCAGCGCAACATGGGTCTGCCTTGCCGGAACGGGAAAATACGGGCCTGCATCATTAAGGGAGAGCGTGGGTCAATCGGGCTGGAGCGGGGAACCGCAAATGCCGGGTCGGCCGAGCCACTCCCTCCGTCTCAAACAGACTGTCACCTGCTCACCCCGAGCCAGCTTCGCGTGGGCTGCCCTCTCCTTTGTCACATGTCTTATTGTCTTCACGCCGCAGGGGCACACCCCACTGTTCAGGTTTTGCAACAAGGAAGATATGCCATGCCACACGCCCATTCCTCACACAGCGCTGGCGGGCCGGTGCGCATTCGCCGCGTGTACGAAGACCCCCTGCCTGACGATGGCGCACGCGTTCTGGTGGATCGGCTCTGGCCGCGCGGTGTCAGCAAGGAACGCGCACACCTGACGCTGTGGCTGAAGGACATTGCCCCCAGCACCGCCCTGCGCCAGTGGTTCGGCCATGCTCCCGCCCGGTGGGACGACTTTCAGCGCCGTTACAGGGCAGAACTTGCCCAGAACCCGGACTGCGTGCGCCAGATTTTGGACCTTGCCCAAAAGGGACCAGTCACCTTGCTCTACGGTGCCCGCGACACCGAACATAATGAGGCCGTTGTGCTGGCGTCCTATCTATCCTCCCTGCAAGAGAGTTAGGAAGCGACCATCCTCCGCAGTAAAATGGCAGGCATTTCAAGGCTTCATAAACAGCGTTGAAAGCCTGCCACGAGCCCAAAAGCCCTCACTCTCTCAGCAAAAACACACATGCGCACTCAGTTTAGCCGACGTTATTCAACCGCCCCGGAACTCAGTGAGGCAGGAAAGACAGGCTGTTGATGTATTTCCGGAGGAAGAGGCCAAAAATAATAGCGATCCCCCACAGGGCATACACAATCATCGCCTGCGCGGTTGGCAAGCCTTCCAGCTTCTCCGTGTGCATGGCCACGCGGACAATTTTATGAATAACCCGGCGACGTGGCGCCCCTTTGATCCACTGCACTTCCGTAGTGAGGAAAATCTCACTCAGCCCCCCTGCATAGACATACCCGTAAAAAAACAGGTTCATCCCGATCAGCACAGATTCTGCCAAGACCCTAGCCCACGCCATAAGCGTGAGTGTTTCCTGATGAACGGACAGAAAGGGATGGCTTAGCGCCAGAAAAACAATACTCAGCGCGCCAATTGCACCACCTTGCACCGCAGGCAGCACCGGCTTTGTAAAGCCCTCCGCCAGGCCGCGTCGGATACCAGCCAGCAGCACAGTAAACGCATAAAAATACACAGCCATTTCGGCGCTTATGATTGCTCTTTCCGCAGCAGCATAAGCCGCAAGGCACAGCAGGAGGGGCAGCCAGAACGTCTTCAACCCCACATGCTTCTGCGCCCTGAATATCTCAAAAAACCGGGCAATCCGACCTGTTACGGCTCCTTTGAAATAAAGATTTCCCGACATCGGCATTTCCTTTTTCTGGTTGTTTCAGAACAGTCCAGGCTTGGAGACGGAGTGAAAAATCTGTCAGGTGGGTCCGTGGGCTGCATGCGTTGGCCTTTCATCCCGATGCGCCCGCATCATCGTGCCTTCATGCTTGGCCTTTGCTGCTGTCAAAGTCCCTCGCCACCACACCAGCAGAGTTTTCACCCCCTTTTTTAACCAAATGGGCGCAGAGTCCCGTACCTCACACTCGCGCGAGCAGCGGGCACCAAGCAGGAAAAATCCACCGGCTGGCGCAACCCTGTCGCCCGAGCCGTTTTGGCCGCGCGGCGGGTGTTTTTGTCTCTATCGAGCCTTTCGAGTTCTTCTGGCCGAGCAAAAGAACAAACCGGGAAACGTGTCAGAAACAGGCCGTACGCCTGAGTGGGAGAAAACTATCCACAGAGTTTTCCCACACCCTATCCCCGGTTTCTGTGGATAAGAGTCATGGTTCTGTCACACTTCAACACAGAGAAAATGGCAGTTTTCTGCGGGTTATGGCTTTTCATGCGGAGTCCACCCAAAACAGGCTTGACGTGGCGAAAGTGTGACGAGTCGAACAAACGCCAACTCATCCACACCCTGACGGGTGATTTTTGCAGGCTTTGGTTTTGTCAAGCGTTATCCGCCACCCAGTTGCAGACTGGCGCACGGCTTGGCACAAGAGAGCCCACATTCTGCGCCCTGGCCGCTCTTTCCGCACTTGGCGGGCCAGCACGCGTCACTCAGATGAGGATAACCACAGGGGTCCATGCACTTCATTCTCACCTTTTCCTGCCCGGACCGCCCCGGCATTGTGGCGGCCATCTCCTCCGTGCTGGCTGAAAAAGGGGCCAATATCGCGGAAACCCACCAGTTCAGTGACCCGGACACCGGCACGCTGTTCATGCGGTTGGCTTTTGTGGCCCCGCGCACCAACAGCCTTGCGGAAATGGAGCGCTGCCTGAACCCCGTGGCGGCAGAATT
Source organism: Acetobacter senegalensis (assembly GCF_001580995.1). GTDB lineage: Bacteria > Pseudomonadota > Alphaproteobacteria > Acetobacterales > Acetobacteraceae > Acetobacter > Acetobacter senegalensis. Next base: position 8,795 of record NZ_LHZU01000108.1, on the reverse strand, counting down.
TGGCATGGCCATGCGCCTGCATGACGCCAGCGTGCTGCCGCGCATCATCATCATGGTGTCCCGGTTTGATCACGCGCTGCTCAACCTTCTGTATCAGGTGCGCGTCAACTGGCTGCGGGCTGAAATTGTCGCCATTGTCTCCAACCATCAGGACAGCGCCCAGACTGCCGCGCAGGCAGGTATTCCGTATTATTACTGGCCTGTGACCAAAGAAAACAAAACAGAACAGGAAGACAAGCTACGGGCATTGGTGAAAGACACAGGGGCCGCCCTGATTGTTCTGGCCCGCTACATGCAGGTGCTTTCTGACAGCCTTTCCGCTGACATGAGCGGACGGATCATCAACATCCATCACTCCTTCCTGCCCTCTTTCAAAGGCGCGCGCCCTTACCATCAGGCCTATGCCCGTGGGGTAAAGCTGATTGGGGCCACAGCCCATTATGTCACCGCTGATCTGGACGAAGGCCCGATCATCGAGCAGGAAACCGCCCGCGTCACCCACAATCTCTCCCCCGAGGACTACATTGCCACAGGCCGGGGCGTTGAATCTCAAGTTCTGGCCCGCGCAGTAAAACTGCATGTGGAACAACGCGTGATGCTGAACGGCCGCCGGACAGTCGTGTTTTCCTGAAAACACAAGACGACTACCCACAGAGGGAGAGAACGCGCCCGCCACCGCAGCCGCATGACAAGGCTCTCCCTCCCCCGGTTACAGATCCGCACAAAGCGGAGCGGAACAGCCTATGAACTGGCGGTTCCAGCCATACTCTCGCATAGGGAGGGAGTGACTGGCAGGACTGGCCGCGCGTAATGGCGCGCGGTGGTTTCTATCCACGCTCCCGCACGAGTGGCGACGGTGGGAGCATAGCAGAAGAACAGGACTGGGGGATGTGGGGATGTGCGCGAACCTGGAGGGGTTTTCAGTCGCGTCTGTAGCCTGCCATGGTGCCTGCCCTGCGCCACTGCCGCAGCCCTGCGGCTGCCAGCACCACAAACGCGGCGTAGAGTGCGGCGGTAAGATAGAGTTCGCGCACCAGAAAAAGACCAGTGTAGAGCGTATCCACCACAATCCAGACCCACCAGTTTGCCAGATAGCGGCGGGCCATCCAGATCTGGCCCAGAATACTGTAGGCGCTGAGCAGAGCATCCAGCAGCGGCATGGGATCATCCGTTGTGGCGCGAAGCAACAGGCCCAGCGCCATGCCTCCGGCAGCGCTTGCAGCCAGCCCGTAACATAGTGCTGCGTTGGAAAGAGGCATGATGGTGACTGCCCCTTTCTCCTCCACGCCGCGCAGCCACCGCCACCAGCCATAGAGGGACAATGTGGCAAACACAGCTTGCAAGGCGGTATCTGCATACAAACGCGCCTGCCAGAACACCACGCCATACAACACGGAGGCTATCAGCATAATGGGCCAGCACAGCATGATGCGGCGGCCCGTAAGCCAGACGCCCAGCGCGCTGGCGACCACCGCAGCGATTTCAAGCGGGCTCATGCAGGGAATGTCCTGTGTTGCTCACACGCCATTGCCCAACCCCGCACTGTAAAAACTGGCAGGAAACCCATCAAAGCAGGGTAAAAACGAGGCTCTTCTAACAATATCTTTTGAAAATATGGCATAGCACAATTCCACCAAGCCTGTTTTCTCCCGTTCAATCGGAGAGGGGCCTGACGCTGCCTTTCAGGCATGGGGACGATGCTCCGATGCAGAAGAAGCAGCCACGTCGGTAGCGGGCAAAACATGGGCCGCATACCGGGTCAGCCAGTCCAGCAGCGCCTGCCCCTCCGGCCCGGCGAACCAGCGGGCATGACCCAGAAGATAATCAGCATAGGCAACATCGGCCGAGGCATGATCCTGCAAAAGTGTGCCAAAATAAGCGACTTCCGAAAGCGCAAATTCCACATGCACCAACGGCAGGAACGCCACCAGTTGCGCCCATTCCGCGGCATCAAGAGGGTGCGTGGCATGGTATCCTTGCAAAAATGCCTCAAGCTGCGCGTAGGCTACCACCCCATGGGAGCGGGAAAGGTCCAGCCAGTCGATCATGCTGCGTTCTATGGCCACGGCCAGATCAAACGGAACGCAGGTGCGCTCAGCCATGCCAAAATCCAGAATGCAGGACACCTTGGCTTCTGTTTTCGTTTCTTCCGGCTTTTGCCAGAACAGATTGGAACCGTGCCAGTCTCCATGCCCCCAGCAGGAACGAATATGGGGGAGCAGCGGGCGCAACACAGTGTGAAATGGCGTAAGCACAGCCTGCACATCGTCCTCCCACGTATGGGGTGCAAGTTGTTCCGCCAGACCGGGTTGCTCCTTTACCCATTGTCGCAATGCGGGGAGCAGATCTGACTGGCCAAGGGCGTTCATGCTCGATGTCAGCGGCCTACCGGCAGGCACAGCCATACCTTGTGAAAAATCATCTTTCCCTGAGGCATTTTCCGCCTGCGTCTTCGTGCCCTGCCTTTGTGGGGCGGGCACGGTCCCCTCTCCACGAGATGGTGCAGCATAATCAGATGCCGCCAGATGCAGGCGGCCCAGCGCCTGCCCGGCAGCGCGGGCATGAGCAGTAGAGTGATAAGGCTTCCAGGACATCACATCCCGATAGTCATCCTGGCCGGGGGCAGGTGGAAACAGTTCATAGGTCCACTCTCCCTGCGCCAGTGCCGTATGGCCGGAGCGCGTTGCCACTGGCAGGCAGACAGGTACATCTTTGGCCGCCAGATGCTGCATGAAGGCATGCTCTTCCTCCAGCGCGGCAACAGTGCGCAGGCTGGCGTGATGCCGTTTGAGAATAAAGGCGGCTTCTGGCTGAGGCAAACTGACGTCATGTTCGGCAATCTGGCTGAACGTATGCGCCCTGTTGTCCCCCTCCGCCACTGCATCCGGTGGCGAGACAAGCACACGCGCCGCTGCGGAAAAGGGGCGCATGCTGTGCCACACAATCCGCACAGCGGAAGGAGCGGAAGGATAATGGGCCAGAACGGACTGCACTTCTGCAAGGGTAAGGCAGGGCCAGTCCCGTTTGGTTTGCACACCATGCACGCCAAACTGGCCGGGCTGGGCATGATCCTCGGCAGTGGACTCCCGCTCTCTCTCCTCCGCGCTGGGTTTGTCTGCACTGGCACCCTGCACGTGGGCAGGATGTGAGGAGCCGTGCTCAGGCGTTGCTTTCTGCGGCGCTACTGAAGGCTTGGCCTGCTCCTCCGCGTTTTCCCTCAGGCTATCAGCGTTTTTCTGTTCCGCTCCGGTTGGGCCGGTGTTGGTACGGCCTGTTCCGGGTGCGTGTGGTTTCTCCGCCACGCCTAGAACCCGGTTGATGCCGTGAACAGGGCGGCAAATCCTCCGCCAATGTAATAATCAGGGCTTTCACCCGCTATGGTGGTGCCATAACGGCCTGTTGTGTCCTTGGCGTTTGATGTGGGGTCCGCCACGCCGGAGAGGTAATGCTGGTTGGTGATATTGATAAAATTCATGCGCAGTTCGGGCCGATGCAGGAATGAGGCATCATTGAACCGATATCCCACGGCCATGTTGGCCGTTACGTAATCGGGCATGCGTTCATCATTCATGAAGGTAGCGTACTGGTGCCCGGTATATTTGACCGTGAACACGCCAAAGGCATGACCATCATCATAGGTCAGCCCGGCAGCAGCCTGAAGCGTGGGGCTGCGCACGGCCCGTTTGCCGCGTGTGGGTAACAGATCACCGCCAGACATGAGATCATTATCAATGGTGGCGTGCAAATATTCACCAGATACGTAGGGGCTGAAATGGTGCCACGGGCGCAGGCCCAGTTCTACATCCACACCGCGCGAGGTCTGACCGCCCGCGTTGAGGGTGGAGGACACATAGGAGCCATTGATAACCCCCAGTGTTTCAATCTGGCGGTTTGTAAAATTGTAGTTGAACAGCGTGAGGCTACCCACCAGCAGATCATCCGCATAACGGTAGCCCAGTTCTTCAGAAATGGAATATTCGTTTTTGACGTTGGTGGCACCCTGCGTGCTCAACGCGCCAGACTGAGGATCATACGCGCTGTAGAGCGCTGTTTCCGCCGGGGTGCGGAAATTGGTTGTGGTATTGAAAAACACCTGATGGTGCGGCGTGATCTGATACCGCACGGCCAGACGCGGCAGCGGCACCGCCGTGTTGGTGTTGGCGTGATAGGCCGCCCCGGGCATGGCGTTGGTGCCGTTGCGCGTAAGCATGACCTCCTTGAACCCGGCGGAGAGCAGGAGTTTATCATGCAGCAGGGAGAGGCTGTCGCTCACAAACAGGGCGTTGGTCTGGGAAATGGTATGGTTGTTCACCGCCCGGAACAGGCTGCCATCCGCCAGCGTGAGGGATGTGCCGTGGCTGCCGCCCCATATGTCACGGGCGTTGCCGTTTTCACTGACAGGTGTGAAGCTCTGATACTCGGCATCATCGGAATAATCATACCAGTAGCCTGCGGTCAGCGTGTTCGCGCCATGCCGCCATTCCAGAGCCGTGGTAAAGCCGGAGCGATAGCTGCGCTGGGTATAATCCGCCCGTACGGTAGCCATGCCATCCTGCGTGCTGGGCAGTGTGAAGCTGTCCGGCAGAAGCTGGTTGCCGTTCCACAACCCGGATGTGGGGATGGTGGTGCCCCCGGGTGCGTTGCCATAAGCGCCCTGTGCATATGGGGTTGTACGCCATGTCAGCCCATGGGCCATATGCAATTCAACCGGGGCCGCCAGATACAGTGTGCGTTCAGGCTGGCGATAAAGCCGCCAGTAATCCGTGCCCTGTGCGTCATTTTGCAGATTATAATGCCGGGCAAGGTTATTTGCGCCGTGAATGCCATCCTCCGCCCAGCTTTCCTTGGTGGCCTGCGGGTAATAGCTGTCTATGGCCTGATTCCACGAGCCCAGCAGCGCTACGCTGTTCTGCCTACCCCATGTTTTGAGCAGCTTGAAATCCACATGCTGGCGTTCATCCCGTCCGGGGCCGCGCCAGTTATCCGCAGCACCGTGGGAATAGGACACAAACCCGCGCAGGCCCGTCTTGCCAATCTCGCCGCTATCCAGCCGAATGAATTCGCGGTTGGTGTCATAAGACCCGTAGGAGACATTCACCATCCCCCCGGCTTTTTCTGCCGGAGTGCGGAACCGCAGGTTCATCAGCCCGCCAGCGGCATTCAGCACGGGGCTTTCAATATCTGCTGATCCCTGCGCCAGCGCCACGCTTTCATAATTCTCGCTATCGGCAAACTGGCTGGGGTAGCCGGTATAATAGGCAATATCATTCAGCGGCATGCCTTCCAGCACGTACCCAATGGCATCCCCGTTCAGCCCACGCACCGAGATATTGGTCTGGGGAGAAAAACCCAGCGGATCAGATGAGGACACGTTGGCCCCCGGCAGGACGGACACCAGATCATACGCCGTGGCGGAAGGCGCCTGCCGGGCGATGTAATCCGAACCAATCACACTGACGGATTGCGGCACTGTCTGCGGGCGGATCATCCCGCCGCCAGCATGCAGGGCCACGGGATCTGCCGTAACCTCCACATGTTCCACGCCCTCCGCCTGAGCCGAACCGGGAGGTGCTTGCCGTGCCTGAGCAGAACGCGCCGGCTGACGTATGCTCCCGTTCCGTGCCGCATACCCGTGCCTGTGTGCGGGCCTAACCGCTGCCTGCCCGGCTCTTGCGGCCCCGGCTGGTGAGGCGGCCTGATCACCCTGCGCGCTTACTGCCGCTGTAGAAGGCGTGCCCTGCCCGCTGGAAGAGGACGCCGCTGATGGAACCGCCCCAGAGGATGAAGCCGCGGACGTGACGGAAGATCCCCCATAAGACCGCGTGGGAGCAGCGGCACCAGATGCGGCCTCAGCAGATGCGGACCCAGCCGAACCCTGTGTGGCGGCAGATGCGGCACCGGATGCCGCTGGCTGTGCCGCCGCCAGCGCCATGCCGGGAAAACCCGATATGTCACCCGCAAGCGCGACGCTGGAGAGAACCGCAGACGTAAGCAGACGGAAGCGGGCGGTAGGCCGCATGAGCATCAGGCAGAGCTTTCCTGTTCAGAAGAATGGAATTTGCGCACCACGGGGCCGATGCTTAGCCCCTGCACAAGAATGGTAAACACGACCACCGCATAACAGACTCCCATCAAGATGTCGCGCATGGGGCCTTCTGGCAGGCTGAGCGCCAGAGACACGGAAATACCCCCGCGCAGGCCGCCCCATGTCAACACGGCCAGAACGCCCATACGGTCCTGCTGGCTGACATAAAGGGGCAGCATGGCCAGCAGCACACTCAGCCCCCGCGCCAGAATGGAGAGCGGCACCGCCAGCGCCATGGCCATCAGCAACGGCACGTTGAAGGCAACATTGAGCACCTGAAACCCTATCAGCACAAACAGCATGATGTTCAGGATCTCGTCCACCAGCCCCCAGAACAGCCGCATATCCTTCCGGCCTGTAGGGGAAATCATGGCCTGCGTGCGCGGGGCCGCCACCATGAACCCGGCCATGACAACCGCAATGGGGCCTGAAAGCCCCCATGCGCCCGCCAGGCTGTACACGCCACTGCACAGGGCCAGCGAGATAAACAGTTCAAGGTGAGGGTCTTTCACCAGCCGGATGGCGCGCACGGCCAGCCAGCCACACACAAGGCCCAGCAGAACACCTCCGCCTGCCTCCAGCGCAAACGCCTCCGCCAGATGCAGGACGGAAGCCGGATGATCCTCATGCGCCACGCCAAGGGCAACGGTAAAGATAACCACGCCCACGCCATCATTCAGCAGGCTTTCACCAGCAAAAAGGGCCTGCACCTGCCCCGGCAGCCCCAACCTGCGCAGCATGCCCACAACGGAAATGGGGTCAGTTGGGGCAAGGATGGCCCCCAGCACCACACACCACGCCGGGGAGACGGAAAGCCCCACCAGATGGAACACGCCCCATATGCCCCCGGCAAACAGAATAACCGCCAGCAGCGTGCCCAGAATAGCCAGTGCGATAACCGAAAATTTGCGCAGCAGGAGGTAGTGCATATCCACCCCCAGCGCCCCGGCAAACAGCAAAAACGCCAGTGCGCCCTGCATAACACTGGTGGGCATATCAATCTGGGCCAGAAGCTGGTGGGCCATATGGGCCCCGCGCCACGGCAGAAACACATCTGCCAGCACAAGCACGCCCGAAACCAGAAGGGAGATGACCAGCACCCCAACCGTAAGCGGCAGACGCAAAAGCCTGTGGTTGATAATGCCAAAAACTGTGGAAAGGGTGATGACGATGGCGAACAGGCCCAGGGAGGTCATGCTGCCGCACCTCCACCCCGGAACAGAGAAAGAAATGCTACTGCCGGGGCCGCCTGATCACGCATGTTTTTCTCTGCCCTCTTTCTCTACTGGCCGGAGCCTAGTCGGGCGTTTCTCCGCCCTTTTCATTCACATCCATAAACGTCTGGTCAGAAATGGAGACATTCTCCATCTGGGGCCGGGCAAGTGCGGCAGATGTGCTTTGCGCCAGCCCTGCCGTTTTGGCCCGCAGGTCTGCCAGTTCTTCCCGAACATCTGAAAGGATTTCAAGCAGCGCCTGATGGTCCTCCGCAGCGCGGCGGTCCGCCCCACGGCTGAGCACGGCATTGCCCACCATCAATGCTGGTAACGCCACAAGCTGAATACAGTTGCTGATATAAAGCAGAGTATTCTGCCATGCCGGAACAAGAACCGGCACAAGAGAGAACAGGAAAAACACATAAACGCACCAGATGCTGCCAAACAGCATGGTCATTTTGACAGCTACACTTTCATTCGCCCTGTCCAGCATGGTTTTGAAAGATTTTTCCATACTTTCCCCGCTCCTCTGCGCACCAACAGCCTCTCTCAAAAAAGAAGCCGCGTGCCGGGCGATGTATCACACACGGCTGCGGAAGTCCGCTTCTGCCAGGGCATGGCAGCAGGACACTGCGGAGGAACAAACGCCCTGCGCACCTTAACTGAAGACAATCAAGGTGCGCATACGCCTATGGGGTATTTGAAAAGATGGCTGGGCCTAATGGACGCTCAGATTAAGCTTGTAGAACGCATTCTGCCCTTTTTGCGCCGCGCCATGGTGCAGAAAGACGCCGACCGTATAATTACCGTTTTCCGGCACAAGGCCGTGCCAGTGGTCATGCAAGGGGTGGTTCCGCAAGCCACCATCCGCCGTGGTATAGAGCAGATGGCCCGCCGGGTCCTTGACGAAGAAAGACACGCTCCGTTTGCGGGAATGGCACAGGATGGACAGTTCCTGCCCCTGATGCAGCGCAAGCTGGTATTCAGCCGTCTGCGGACCTTCAAGCGTGCCCGCCATATGCTTGTTTTCTACGTTGTGAGGAAAATACACCGTTTTGGCGGCGGCATGGGCCTGACCGAGCGAAAGCCCGCAAGCCAATGCAAGGGTCATCCAGAAGGGTGAGTGGGTCATTCCTGCTTTCATGGTGCTCTACAGTTCTGCAAAACACGGTTGGGAGATATGTGTACCATACATGAATGCACACCCCCTACGCAAGGTTCCCTTCACTTCCCCTTTGCGTGAAAAACCATGCACGAAAGGCCGCTGCTCTGCCGCCGGGGTGAGCAAAACAGCCCCTGCCCTGCCACTCATCCTCAGATTATGCACGGGAGAGAAGCCCCTGAGGGAAAGGTAAACACACTGGGGCTGGGTGGAACAGTAGCGCCGATATGTGTCGCAACCCTGCGCAGAGGAGCGATGGGGCTGTCGGAACGGCGTGGGCATGGGCATGGGCATGGGCGTGGGCGTGGGCGTGGGCGTGGGCGTGGGCGTGGGC
>NZ_LHZU01000098.1 GCF_001580995.1 Acetobacter senegalensis | reverse complement strand
TAACCTGAAGGCCGCAGGTTCAAATCCTGCCCCCGCAACCATACAAAATGATCAATATCATACACTCAGCCGCCCCATGGGCGGCTTTCTGCGTTCCAGATATATACCGCTGGATGCTCGTTGAACTGCTCAGTTTTTGCTTCGCTCCAAGGCCGCAGCAAGCTCAAGGGCATTCTGGGTGGCAGCACCAAAGGTCGTATTGTCGTAAATCATCCAGACCACCCTACCCAGTGCCGTGAAAGATGGGCCAAACTGGGCGTTCCTACAAAATTTGTCCATTTTGAAGAGTGAAAATTACCAACTTCTGCTGCCGAACTCTCAAAGTGGGGGCATGTCTTATTAAAAGAACTCCATTGGTTTTTATGTTTCTGATTTGTAAGAAATGTGAAAAAAACGCGATAATTTTGAAAAATTGAAAATCTAGACTGTAAAACCATTGGTGTTTTGGTGTGTATCATTGGAAAAGTGGATTAGAGCGAAAAACATAATCAAGGCGTTCATTTGATGTTTATGCGGGCGGTTGGTCTGGTTCATCGCTGGGTCGGGGCAGTGGTGGGAATAGTGCTTGTTCTTTTAGGGCTTTCTGGAGCATTTCTGGTTCATAAGGATGCATGGACAATCGTATCGCATAAGCATGATGCGGTTGTGCAAAGTGGCCAGCAAGTTGGGGACCTTGTTGAGCATTTCATGAACGCCGAAGGCAAGCATCCGCAGATGTTCGTCTTTGCCTCTCCTTCTTTGGGAGTGGACCGGTTGGCTTATGCCGGTGGTGGGGGCGCCTATACAGATCAGGCAGGCCGTGTTCTGGCTTCATGGGCAAGTGACTGGTCTCGTCCAGAATTATGGCTCGTGAGTTTGCATCGCTATCTGTTCATGCGTCCGCAAGGCGAGACATATGTAGGGATAGCCGGTTTTATTGGCATTCTCATGGTGGTAACGGGCAGCATTTTGTGGTGGCGGACCCGTCAGACATTTGAATTCCGGCTATGGCCCAAGCGTATGAGCCGTCCGGCCATCATACGGCACCATCGTGATCTTGGAATAATCATTGCGCCTTTGTTGCTTCTCTCTTTTATCACCGGCGTTTTGATGGTGTTCCGGCCTCTTAGCAACGTAGCATTCGGACCGGGGACGACCGCAGCACTTGCTCATGGCCTCAAGCCGCCCGCGTACCCTTCCGTCAAGCTTGGTAAGGATCTGGATTGGGTAACAATGATGGAAACAGCACGGCAGCAGTTTCCTCAGGCAGAGTTCAGAAGTCTGGCGTTACCGAGAAAAGAGAGTGGTCTGATCACCTTACGCATGCGTCAACCGGCAGAGTGGCTGCCAAACGGGCGCACCATGCTCTGGTTTGCCGCAGATACTGGCCGTTTGGTGGAAGCGCGAGATGCCATGGATATGTCTGTGCAAGCGCGGCTGTTCAATGATATTTTCCCGGTTCATGCTGCCAAGATTGGTGGTCTTTTTTATAGAATAATCATGACACTTTCTGGTCTTGGTCTCGCTATTCTCGGCGTATTCGCCATAGCGACCTTCTGGGGAAGTGGAAATACGAAAGCGTCTAAAAAACAGAAAAAAGCCTGATAAAATACAGGTTTACGAAATTTGATACGGATAGGGTTTTTAAAGGGTATTTTTAAATATCGTGTCCTTCGGACTATGATTACAGCAAGAAAATGGCGTTTTTGCCATATTATCTGAAACTTATGCCTCTGCACGGTGTTTAAAGAAGAGGACGCAGGAGCTTTTAGAAAAAGCTCCCTCCCTCAAGAAAAATAAAAAATGCGAAGGAGGAAGACATGACAGGCCTTCTCCATTTTTTCCAGCATCATGCTTGGAAAAATTATGTGGAAACACACTCTGATCTGGTGTCAGGGTGGGAAGATATTGATCCTCCGGCATCCCCACGCGGTAAAAAAGAAGGCGGCTTGAAAACAGTCTCTTCTTCTCTCTTTGAGACAGCGTGCCTGACGCAGGCACGTAATCTGAAAGAGGGCTGACAAGGATTGCGAAGGGAAGGGATAGCGTAAGGCGGCTTGTGTGCCGTATGCTCACAGCATGACACATCAGGTTGCTGAAACGCTTCCCCGCTGCAAGTGGGCTCAGACAAATCCGTTATTACGGACCTATCATGATGAAGAATGGGGGGCTCCGGTCAAGGATAGTCGCGCGCTATGGGAAATGCTTATGCTTGAAGGGTTTCAGGCCGGGCTTTCATGGCTGACAGTCTTGCGGCGGCGAGAGGGCTTTCGTAAGGCTTTTGCGGAATTTGACCCAGAACAGGTGGCTCTGTTTGATAGCCAAGATGTAGAGCGCCTGATGGCGGATGCCGGCATTATCCGCGCGCGCGCCAAGATTGAAGCTACGATTGGCAATGCGCGGGCGTATCTGGCCATGCAGGCACGTGGTGAGGATTTTGCCTCCTTCACATGGGGAATGGTGCCTGATGCTCCCATACGAAACACCACCGGCCAGGTGCTGACCCAGTCTCCTCACTCGGTCGCTCTTTCAAAGGCCTTGAAAGAGCGGGGTTTCAAGTTTGTGGGGCCTGTTATTGTTTATGCTTGGATGCAGGCTGTCGGCATGGTCGATGACCACGACCCAACGTGCTTCCGATATAAACACCGTGAAGCAGGGTGATCAGGCGGCGCTAAGATCCTTTGCCCATGGCATCGGCACAAAATCGGGTAATGCTTCGATTCTTTTCAACCATGCCTCAATATGGGGATAGTTTTCTAAAGAAATTCCACCTTCTGGCGCACGGGCCGTGTAAGCGTAACACGCAAGGTCAGCCAGTGTGGGGTAAGATGTGGCAAGAAATGCCTGCTTCTCCAAATGCGTATTCATGATCGCAAATAAGGAGTGAGCCCGTTCTTTTGCATCAGCGGGTTCATTTTTCTTGTTGAACAGGCTGACCATGCGGGCTGCAGCCGGGCCTTGGCGAAGTTCGCCTGCGGCAATGGAAAGCCACCGCTGCACATGCCCGGCCTCAACAGGGCCTTGTGGCAGAAGCGGAGAATTGGCTCCATATCTCTTGATCAGATAAATCATGATAGCGTTGCTATCTGCCAAAACAATATCATCATCTTTTAGAACAGGAACCTGCCCCAACGGGTTCATGCGTAACAGTTCAGGTGTGCGGCCTGTTACTGTTTCAAACTGGTATGTCAGTTTCAGCATGGAAAGCAGCAGGCGGACGCGATGCACATGGCCGGAAAGTGGCGTGCCATATAAAACGATCATTCGGTTGGGTCTCCGTTGGGGTGTTGCGATTATTCCTGTGTTTTGGGATTTTGACGAGTGACACTTTCGGAACGGTCTTCGTGTGAAGGATGAAACACTAACACGGATCGGTTAGAGGCACGGCTATTGTTTCTGAAAAGACGCGACACAGGCTGTACCGTTTCTTTCGCATCGGGCCAACGTCTCTTTGCTTTAGATGCCAGACTTTGCCAAAGGAAAGACGTTTTAGGGGTTATAAAAAACCTATAGTTCTTAAACAGTTATGCAATATCGTCTAACATCTTTGGCTGCTGATTGGCGAACCTTGAAAAGCGCGTGGTAAAATGACACGAGGCTTTGAACGGATGTTTGTCAAAGCACGGAATAAGGGTGAGCTTCTCTGCGGTGACGCATCACTCAGGTGCGGTTGTTTGGATGGAGCCTGTGGCAAAGGCCAGGCTGGATGCAGCAATCAGGGAAGCGTAATAGGCGTCTGATTTGCCAAGCTGAGCACTCAGTAGGCCGCTTTGAGCCATGGTGGCTTGTGTGATGGACCCAACACCGTTGCGGTAGGCGGCAAAAGCGGCATCAAATGCGGTCTGGGATGCTGTCTGGAGCTTGGTTGCGGCTGTGTAGGCGCTCAGACTGGCATGCACTCCGTTTTCAGCCACAATGATCTGTTTGACCGATTCATCAACAGTTTTGCGTAAAAGAGCCTGCGCACTATCCGCCTGATTTTTTACCTGCTTCAGAACTGCCGCCCGCATACCCCCATCAAACACAGGGACGGTAATACCGCCAAGAATAAGGCTGCTGAAATTGTTGGTGGACAGGTTCAGGGTGGGGGAGGAGTCAGATCCAACGCCGGGCACGGAAGAAAGAGCCAGTCTGCCTGTTGTGTATGCAACATTGCCGGAGACAAAAACCTTTGGCAAAAATTCGGCCTTTGCGGCGGCTATCCGATTTTGTGATGCTTTGGCAGATGCATAGGCCGCCAGCACATCTGGCCTTTGGGCCACGGCCTGACGCACCATGCCTTCTGTCAGCCGCGCGTCTGCCATTGTTAGCGGGCGGTTGGAAATATCACTGGTTTGCAGGCGGGTGTTTGGGGAAATCCCCATGGCGGTTATAAGCTCCAGATAGGTATTTTCTGCCGCATTCTGGGCTTGTACCAACTGAAGTTCAGCCTGGGCGGTCATCTGTCGGGCCTGTGTGACGTCAACAATGGTACCTTGCCCCTGCTTCAGGCGCATTTCGGCAGCGGCTTCTACAGCGTGGGCGTTGTTTACAGCCTGCTGCACAAGCCCGACGCGCGCGGCGGCTGCGGCATGCGCGTAAAACGCCAGAGTGACTTCATAAATTACTTTCTGATGCGCAGCTGTGAAGAGAATGTTGTCGGCAAGCTGTGCCTGCTTGGCGGCATTGATAATGGCTTCTCGCTTTCCAAAATCAAACAGCAGCCATTCCATACTCAGGGTCTGAACCTCGCCAGAACCGGAATTCCGGTTCCTGACACCATCTGTCAAACCTTCCGCCTGATTGATAAGGGCATTGGTATCAGCGCCAATCTGCCCCGCATTGCTCAGGCTTGGATTGCCACCATTGTTATGCTGGTGCGTATAACCGCCGACGACCGTGGCACTCAGGTGGGGTAGATAAGCGGTGCGCGTAATGCCCACGGCCAGTGCTGCGTCCCGAGCGGTGTTCCATGCAATACGGGTCGTAGGGTTGCTCGACTGCGCGATGTCTATCAGTTCAGCCAGAGAATAGGGGTGGGAACTGCTGATCTCGGCGTCCGGCGCGCGGGGGCTTATGGTCTGATTGGCTGGCAGCGTGAAACCTGCGGGAAGGCTCAATCCACGGCCTGTCCGGTTTTTGCCGGGCAGCAGTTCACCTTTTTCTGAAACATTGGGCTGCCATGGGGTGTCTGGCCGTTCAGGAGCAGTTTCAAGGGCCTCGTTGGCGCAGCCACACAGAAGAAGGAGGGTGACAGTTCCACAGAGCGGGACACAGAATCTGGAAAAATGCATCATTTCAGCAGTCCCTGCTCAAGCCGAGTAACCTGATGAGCGGTATCGGAGTGGAGGGCTGGGATCAAGGCGTCTTCTGCCAGCACGGCTGCATCCTGTGTCATGGAGTGGTAGGATTGCAGATGGGGCATGTCTGCCCGCATATGGGGTGGTTCCATGGCGGCGAATTCAATGGTCCGTTCTGCGGTGCCAAGGGCGGCCTGAGCGGCTGCGGCATGCACAAGTTGCTCTGCAGGAGTGGTGGCGGAACAGAGAGCATGAAGAGCGTGCAAAACGGTTTTCAACGTATCCTTGATTTTATCGTAGGCGCTGGTGGGCCAGATGCTGGTGAAAACCGCATAGGTCAGGAAATTGCCGAGAAGAATCCCGATAATACGGTCTCGGGCCGTGGTCATATCCGTGGTGGGGCCGTATCCCTTCAGATCAGAGAGGAAAAAAGCCAGCCCTATTTGCAATCCGGCATATGCAATGCGTTCATCACCCGTTTTGATCCAGCAGGCCAGAAGCGAGCCAACGGCCATCATGGCAAGAAAAGCCGCGCTGTTTTGCAAATGAGGCATCAGGACAATAAGAGAGCCAATCCCCATGGCTCCCCCCACCAGTGCGCCTGAAATACGGAGCGTAAGTTTGGAGATCATTTCTCCCATTGTGGGGAGCGCCACAATGAAACAGGTAATGACGCAGGTGTGGATGCCGGGCCACGCCAGAACCTTGAACAGGAAATAGCAGAGCATGACGGCAGCGGTGCCCTTTACGGCAAAGCGCACATGTTCTGGGTTGGTAAAGGCATCAGGGAAGAAAAAACCGGATGGCCCGCTTTCGTCTTTCTCAGCTGTTTGCGGTTTGTTTGACTGAGGCGGCGTTGTGAACGTTGAAAGCAGGGAAGCAAGGGAGTGCACAGCCGGAGAGGCACCGAACACAACGGGCATGGTGATATCTGTAGGATAATCACCTTTTTCAAAAATGGCTGCCATCTCTGAAAGGGTTTGAATAAGGGAAGGCTGAGGCTGTAGGGGAGTGTTTTCACGGCTTGCGGCATGGGCCAGAGCCAATGTGGCAACGCTGCTGTAAAGTGCGTGATGCAGGCATTGCAGATCCTGCGTACGCCAGAGTTTTTCCAGCTTAGCCATTTTGAGGGATTTCAGCATGGTGCCTGCTCCCTCTCGCAGCATGGCGGTGGCCTGCTCCTGCGCAAGGGCATCGGGATGCTGGAGCAGATGGGCGCTCAGGCGCAACCGCGCGGCAATGGCTTGGGTCAAAAGGGTTTTGGGGGAGGGGCAGATGAGCGCCCCCAACACAACCATCACCCCACCCGGAATGAGAATGAACAGGTCAGCATAGAGCAGGGCACGGGTGGCCAGTTCACCAACCGGTGCCTGATCTATGGCGATCAGGGCGTAAACAACAATCAGCGCCAGCATGTAGGCGACCGGTTTCAGCTTGCTGGCTGACCCAAGGAAAAAGAAACCGAGGGAGAGCAAGGCCGTGGCGGCAACCAGATTCAAGGGATGGTCCAGTGTGAGATGCACCAGCCCGAACATTAGAAAAATCACAACTGCGAACAGAAGATTAACAGCAATTCCCGCCACCACATTCGTGACGCGGTCTTTCTGCCAGAGCGCCAGGGTGACAAACGCGGGGAGTGCGCTTTCCGGAACCTGCCAGATCTCGCATATCAGAATGACAACGGTGCAGGCGCACGTCATGCGCAGGCTGTAGCCCAGTCGGCCGGGAGCGGGGTCACACACCAGCCGCCAGAACCGGGCCAGTGTCAGATGCAGGGTATCAGGGACAGGCAGCGCCATGGCGGATCTCGACTGTGGCCGTGGCTCCCAGACGGAGCAGGCGGGGGTCTGCCGCTTCCAGCTTGATTCTGACCGGGAAACGCTGCGCCACATGCACCCAGTCCATCTGGCGGGGCACCAAAGGCAGGGTAGCTCCAATTCCTGCGGAATCGGCAGAGAGCACGCCCCAGCCAATACTTTCTACATGGCCATGCAAGGCTGTGTGTTTGTCGATCATGGAATATACGGTGGCGCACGCCCCCGGTTGCACGGCCTTAAGCGCAATTTCGCGGATATTGGCGGTGGCGTACCAGGCATCGTTGGCAATCAGCGTGAACAGCACCTGAGACGGAGCAAGGATCTCCCCCGCTTTGACCCGCAGGCTGGTTACGTAACCATCTGTGGGTGCAATGACTGTGGTTTGCCGCAAGGCGTAGCGGGCCTGATCCAATGCAGCCTGCGCGGCCTGCTGGGCGGCAATGGAGCTTTTCAGGTCTCCAATGGCAATCTGCGCTGCCTGTTCCTGCTGCTGGCTTTGAGAAAGGGAGACGGACGCGTTGTTCAGCGCAACCCGCGCCTGATCGTATTCCTGCCAGGGAATGTAGGATTTTCCGGCAAGCGGTTTGAGCCGCTCCACCGTGCGGGCTGCCAGATCATGATTGGTCTGAGCGCGTTCTGTCTGGCTTCTGGCCACGGCGGCGTTGGCTGTTTTTACGGCCACAAGCCGTTGCTGGTTTTCTACCTCGGCCGAGGCCAGTGCCAGATTGGCTTCCCCCTGCCTTACCGCCAGTTCATAGGGTTCAGGGTCAAGCCTGTAGAGCACATCCCCTTTTTTTACGGCCTGATTGACCTGTACCCGCAAATCAACCAGCCGCCCCCCGACGGTGGAGGCCATGTGAACCAGTTCGGCATCCAGTTCCGCACTGTCGGAAGAGGGGTAGGCGCTATCCTGCCGAGCCACATAAACAGCCAGAGCAAGAGCGCCGGCAAGACAGATGCCAGCAATGACAATACCAACAGGCCGGGTTGGAGAAAGAGAGACTTTTTTCATGGGCTATGGCCCGAACGCTATCAGCCAGACCAGCAAGGCGGCGATAATGCCCAGAGAGACGTAAGTAAAAAGGCGCAGGCTCAGAACAGAATCGATTCCGCTGATCAGAAACAGCACACGCAGCCCGACAGCTACCGCTACGCCAATCATGCCGCAGAGCATCCAATCTGGAAAATAGGCGCCGAAAATGGAAAAGGTGGGCGCGCTCTGCGCGGTACAGCCACTTAGCAAAGGCGTGGCGCAGAAGCCGATATGGCGGGCGGAGGGGCGCAACATCCTGCCAAATTGGTCTGAATGAGTCTGGCCTGTCAACATCACCTGTTGTGCGGCTTCGGTTCCGCTGAGTAATGGCGGTGTTCCACCTCTTTCGTCAGATAAGACGTGCAGGATGTGCTGCCGGGCTTGCGGAGAGGGGGCCTCTTTATCCGGCTGGCTGCGCGGTTATGATGCAAGGCCGTGTTACGGCATGCGGAAAAGCCGCCTGAGGGGTGGTTCTGCTTTGTATGGGAGAGAAGGAACAAGAATGACGCAGTCTGTGACCCTGTATGGCATCAAAAGCTGTGACACCATGCGCAAGGCCCGTGCGTGGCTGGATGAGCACGGTATTGCGTACGTCTTCCATGACTACAAAAGTCAGGGAATTGACGCGGTCCATCTGCGGAAATGGATCAAACAGGTTGGATGGGAAAAGCTGCTGAACAAGGCGGGCACAACGTTCAGAAAGCTGCCGGAAGCCGACAAAACCAATCTGACGGAGGAGCGGGCCGTGGCCCTAATGGTGGCTCAGCCATCCATGATCAAACGTCCCGTGCTTGCGGCGGGGGATGCTCTGGAAGTGGGTTTCAAGCCAGACGCCTACGAGAATTTCTTCTCAAAGGCATGAAGACAACTGGCCGGACATGCAGCCTCCCACGGATAGGGAGGCTGCAGAAGACGGCTTATTCCTGATCAGGAGCAGCGGCAGAGTTGAGCTGAATGTAACGCTCAACGCCAATCTGCTTGATGAGGTCGAACTGACGATCAAGGAAGTCTTCGTGTTCTTCTTCGTTTTCAAGGATCTTCAGCAGAAGGTCACGGGAGACGAAGTCACGCACGCTTTCACAATAGGCAATGCCTTCCCGCAGGTCGGCCATGGCCTTTTCTTCCAGCTTCAGATCGCATTCCAGAATTTCTTTTACATCCTGACCAATCAGGATGGTGTTCAGGCGCTGCACGTTGGGCAGGCCACCCAGATACAGAATGCGTTCGATCAGCCAGTCAGCATGACGCATTTCTTCAATGGATTCTTCATATTCCTTTTTGCCCAGCAGGGTCACGCCCCAGTGGCGCAGGGTGCGGGCATGCAGGAAGTACTGGTTGATGGCAGTCAGCTCGTTTGTCAGCTGCGTGTTCAGGTGTTCAATAACTTTTGGGTCTTTAACCATGATCTGTCTCTTTGCTGGTGTGGGAGGAAATACAGTTTGCTGTCTAGCTGAGTGCAAAACAGGATGCAAATAAAAAAGTGGTTATATATCAATATTTTATGGGAATTAATTCTTACTATCAACATCGCGTTGCGCCCGTTTTTCGAGTGATTATTAACTGCGCTGCCAACGGTTCTTGCAATGCGTTTGCATCTGATCTCGTAAACACTTGATCATCTTGAGCTTTGTGAGGCAGCAGCTTACAAAAACCGGGTGGCGTCTGTTGGATGTCAGGCGGGGAAACCCGGTTTTTTATTGTCGGACCAAAACATCATGATGCTGCATATTCCCGATGTTCTTACCCCTGAAGAACTGGCGCATTGTCGCTCCGTTCTGGAAAAGGCGGATTGGCAGGACGGAAAAGCAACCGCTGGGCAGCAATCGGCCAAGGCCAAACATAATCTGCAACTGCCACTGAACCATCCGCAGCATCGTGAACTGGCAGAACTGGTGTTGCGCGCGCTTGGGCGGAATCGTGTTTTTAATAGCGCGGTGGTGCCGTTTCGCGTCGTGCCGCCCCTTTTCAACCGATATGATGCAGGCATGGCGTTCGGCGCGCATGTGGATAACGCCGTGCGGCCTATTCCAGATTCCGGCGGCATGCGCGTGCGGACAGATGTGTCCTGCACGCTCTTTCTCAGCCACCCGGAAGATTATGATGGGGGAGAACTCTGCATTTACGATGAAGCCGGGGTGCAGGAAATCAAGCTGCCCGCAGGTGATATGATTGTTTACGATACCACTGTGTTGCATAGCGTTGCCCCGGTAACACGTGGCAGCCGGTGGGCCTCATTTTTCTGGACCCAGTCCATGGTGCGGGAGGAAAGCCGCCGGCGCGTGCTGTATGATCTGGATCAGGCCGTCATGGATCTACGGACCCGGCTTTCTGATCATGATCCTGCCGTGCTGCAACTGGTCAATTGCTATCACAACCTGATGCGCCAGTGGTGTGATCTCTGATTCACCCTAAAGACTGCTTGAAAAACCTGTCAGGCTGGCGTGGTGGGTTTTTAGGCTGAATGCTCTTGCTGGTGCCAGCATATAGCCTTCTGTGCCTCGTTTTACATATCTGCCTTTTCAGACTCGGAAATTCTTCGCTTCGTCCTTCACGTCAGGTTTTTAACCCTCTCTAACGGATCAGACAGGCTTGGTTGCTTGGTCTTCCGGTTTAGGGAGGGATTGAAGCCGTTCCTGCAAGGCCGCGTAGAGTTCAGGCGCTTTTTCTGGTCCCAGCCGGGTCAGGGAGCGGTTCATGGCCAGGAGAATATCGGAGGTGGCATCCGGCAGTGCCTGTGCCCACCAGTGCAGGGCTTCTTCCGTTTTGCCCGCTTCCGCCAGCGCCGTGGCGTAATTGTGCTGGCCGCGATAATCCCCGCCTTCCGCCGAACGCTTGTACCATGCCAGTGCTGCTTGCCGGTCCTGTGGAATTTCCCAGCCTTCTTCCAGAAAACGGGCCAGAATATTCATGGATTTGGCGTGACCATTCTGCGCCGCTGTCTGAAAGAGATGAAGCGCACGCTTCAGGTTCTGAGGCATGCCTATGCCGCGCATGGTCAGAATGCCCAGATTATACCGGCCCCATTCATCCCCTAATGCAGCAGCGGCTTCATAATGTTGGGCTGCTTTTTGCAGGTTTTTTTCACATCCCCAGCCAAAATGGGCGCAGCGCCCCAGCATGTTGTGGGCGGGGCCATACCCTGCGTTGGCGGCCATGGTGAACCATATCAGCGCCTGGTGCGGATCTCGGGGCACATAAATGCTGTCCAGCAGGGTTTGGCCCCACAGCACCTGTTCCAGATGATAGCCGCGTAAGGCTTTTTGCCGAATGGCCTCAATGGCATCTGGCAACGGGGGCGGCGGAAGGGGCTGAGCCTTTTCACGCTTTCCAAACAGTTTTCGGACCACGTTTTTCGCCACTGCGCCTTATCCCGTCTCATGTGCTTTATATGAGAAGGATTATTATTAGCGAATGGTCGAGGTCTCAGCAATCAGGCGTGGGCGGGCATCTGCCCCGCGTGGCATGTCAGCGCCAGAGAATGAAGCGCGTTCAGCCCTAACGGCCAGTGGTCCACGCCCGAGTTGTTTCCAATATGCCCGACATATCCGGCATCAAGCAGGGAAGCGCCCCACCTTTTTGCCAGATGATGCGCACGTGCTGGGGCCAGCCAGGGATCATTCTGGCTGAAAATGACAGTGCTTGGAAACGGCAGGCGCTTGTCTGGCAACGGCAGGAAGGACGCAAGGCGGGCGGCATCCGGCCCTGTGCTTTCTTCTCCATCTGCCGGAGCAACCAGAAGAGCGCCAGCCACGGCGGATGTGGGGTGGGTAGCCCCATGATGAACGCTCAGGATGGCCCCCAGACTGTGCCCAATCAACAGCACGGGACGACGGCTTGCCTGAAGAGTCTGCTCCAGTCTGGTTTGCCAGTCTGTGCGTGTGGGGTGGGACCAGTCATCCTGCTCTACACGTTTTATGGAAAGGCCATGCCCCCGGAACACATCTTCCCAGATGGACTGCCAGTGGTCGTCATCGGACCCAAACAGGCCGGGCACTATCAGCAGATCAAAAGGAGAAAGGGCGCGTATCAGCGCGGGCGAAAGCCGTGGGGTTGTCGCCAGAAAATCTGGAGTCTGGGAATGAACAGTGGAATGACGCAGAGATGTTGGCATCAGACAGAACTCCTCTTCCCTATGGTCAGACCCGGGGGCTGGGTTTGGATCACCATAAGACACGATATTTTTTGGTGATACATTATAAAAACGAAAAATATAAGTTAAAAATTGCATTGGAAGAGGAATTTGGTAGAAATCCACCCCACGCGGAGGAGGAATTTAGTCTCGTTTTTCCTGAGGTTTAAAGATTATCATCTTGAAAACAAACGATAAAATAATTCAACAGTGCATTTGGTTCGCGTGAAGTTTAAGCACGAAATGGAATCGTTTTTAAATATTGACAGCACCGCTTTAACCGCTCATTGTGGCGTGGTTCCGGCAGCAGGGCCGGACGCTAATGAAAGGAGCGCTTTCATGGTGGAGATCAAGATGCGTGCCAATCGATGTTGCCAATACCGAATGTGGTGTTGTGGCGCATCTGAGCATGCGCTCTAAAAATTGCCGGTAGTGAGACTGCCGGCGGATACGGCTTTTTATAAGCCTTGTGTTCGAGGGTAAGTCATTATGTTGGACTCAAAGATTATTGAAATAGACGGAATTTTTCTGGGCACGGCCATTCAGGTCAAAGGGCTTGGCGGGCGGCGTTTCTACGCAGCGCATGAAAGCGTGCGCGCCCTGCATAATGCCGTAAAGCCTGATCTTGCCGTTATGGCGCAGCTTGTGGCCTCGCAGTTTCGCAAAAGCCGCATTGAGCATCTGGCGGCCTGAGATCCGAGATGTCAGATTGCTTATGTGAAGGAAAAGCTGCGGTCTTGCTGGGCCGCAGTTTTTTTATGGGTCGCATTTCGGCCGGGGCAGGAGCAACGCTTTAGCGGCTGGTTGAAACACCAGTTCTCGGTTCGGCGCTTATGGTGTTTGAACGCGGCGGTTTTCCCTCCAGCGAGACCACTTGTCCTCACAGCCACGGGGCTGTTTTCAAAAGTTCTCGCACCAGTTATTTATTCTGATAACTGGCGCGTTTTTTAGAATATTTCCAGATCCAGACACCGAAGCTGTTCAAGAATAGCGTCCAGCGTCATGCTGTTCTCAGGCGTTCCTTCTTGTGATGATGTGGAAAGCTCCTTGTCCAGTCGGGCGTAAAGGTCTGCCCTTTGAAGAGCAATGGCGGACGGCGGAGTGGTTTGTTCCAGCCACCATACGCTGGCGGCTCCGGCCATTTTGCGGAGCAGAAACAGAATTTCTCCACTCCTGTTCAGGTATTCTGCCCGACGTAGGCCTTCCACGCGCGCCTGCTGATACTGAATTTCCGCTTGGGTGCTGGTGGTTCCTGCTTTTCTGCGCGCGTGTTCAATGGTGCTCCAGTCCACCGGCTGGGGATTGGTGGCCAGAGCCGCATACTGCATGTTGGCCTTAAAAGCGGCCGTAATCAGCGTTGCCAGGGGCGGGCTACGCCGTTCTGGCCACAGGAGCAAGCAGGCGGCCAAGCCAACCAGACTGCCAATAATGTTATTGATGGAACGGGCTAGGGCCACATCCCAACCCAAAGCAGGGCTGACAAGATCAGTCACCAGAACAAAAAGCTGCGTCATGAACATCACGCAAAGGGTGTAGTTCACGCTGCGCAGGGCAATTGTGGCGGCTGCCAGCGGAAACACCAGCAACAGAATGCCCCACATGGGGAGCAATACGCCCATAATGGCGGCCAGAAGTCCCCCCGCAATGCTACCCGCCACGCGTTCAATGGTACGCGGCAGAGTGGTGTTAACCTGCGGCTGTGTCACCACCACCACCGCCATCATAGCCCAGTAAGCGTAAGACAGATCCAGTTTCAGAGAGATAGCGTAGGCCACCATAACCGCAACGGAAAGGCGTGCGGCATGGCGCAGAAACAGGCGGTTTGGCGGTGCAGGGCGTGTGGGTGCGCTTGCCGCGACAGGACGGGCTTGCTGAGGGGCCGCAGTCGGCGTCTGCCATGCAGCCTGAAGATCAGAAAGGGCGTTGGCACATAAACGTGCCCCTTTGGCAAAAAGATCGTCCTCTCGCTCTCCCACCAGCTTCAGAAAACGGATTTGTCTTTGCAGGGCTTCCGGGCGTGGTTTGGTGGAAAGAATTTCCCTGCCAACGCGTTGCAAGGTGGTCGCCAACAGGCGGATGGTGCGGCGCGCCAGAGGTGTAGGGGCGGGCGAGCCAGAGAGCATGGCGTGTTCAAATGCCATAACCGCAATAAAAATACGGTCGGCGGCTTCTACTGCTGGCAAAAGGGTTTTGCGGGTGCGGCTGGTTAGTGTGCTGGCGGAGAGCACTTCTATTTTGGCGCGTGTCTGTTCAATACGGCTGCGAATATCCCGCCGGTAGGCGCTGATGGCATTCTGGCGCATCAGGCTTTCCGGCTCGGCGGGCTGTGCAAATTCAAGCAGGCGGCGGGTCATCCGTGCCTGTTCCCGAAAAATGGCGGCGCAGGCCTGACGCTGCGGTGCATAGGGGTCTACCGGCCATGCCAGCATGCAGATACAGGTTGCCCATGCAGCACCCAGAATGAACAAACCAGAAAGATGCAAAGCTCCAATAGGGGTTTGCGGGTAACAGACAGCCACAACCCCGACAATGGCGGCGAGGACACTGATCTGCGTAGCGATGGCTCCCTTCATGCGGGCCAGCCCACACAGGAAAGAACACAGACCAACGCCAATAAAGGCAGGAAGAGTACCATATCCTGCAGCAGCCGAGATCACCCCGGTTATGACCGTACCCGCCGCCGCGAAGGTAAGCATGGTTTTAAGGCGTGGGCGTAGAAGCCCACCGGGATCAACCAGACATGTCCAGAACGCGGCAAAAGCAGACCACGCCATGAGCGGCATACCCAGATGCAGCGCCAGAAGCATCACGGTGCCAACGGCCACGCCTGCTCGTAACCCTTCCCGTATGGCAATCTGTTCCGGTGCAATGGCAATGGCGCGTACACCAAGCCAATGCGCCAATGCAGATGGCATGATACTGCCGGAAATTGCATGCAGTACAGGGTGTTTACGGGACAGAGCAAAAGACAGATTTTTTTTCATCGGCGGGGGCAGTCAATTCTGGGGCAAAAGGGGCAGTGTCGTCTGGAGTGAAGAATGGAATGTGAAGAGGATATAAAAAGCAGGTCAGTTTATGTGTATTGAATGAACAGAACGGTGATCCGTTCTGGAGAGCATTGCACAGCTAACAGGGGGAGTGCATTCAAATCCTGCGCACAACCTGGGACAGAATAATGGTGCTGCAAGAAGCAGGCCGTGAATGACATAAGCTGTGGGGGCTCATCAAAGGAACGATACAGTGAATGGGCTGGCCGTTCTGTCATGCCTGCCCGGACAATGCAACGAGTTTTGTTGTAACAAGGAGGGTTCGCGCTGAAAGGTCTGTGTGCTGCGGCTATTTGAGGAGTTGCAGGCAAGGGTGGGGTTACGGCTTTTGTTGATACCACGCTTAAGAGAACGGCATGTGTGATGGAGGGAGGCCCATCGGCAGGATGGAGCTTTCCTGTAAAGGTAGAGCGGCACACCTTGAGAGTATGCCACCTGAAAAGGCTCTCAGCCCCTGTTTGTTCTCAAGGTTATTTTGCTTTGGGATGAGCGTCTGCGTTCAGTCAGAGTGGGCCAGAAAGGCTGTTTGAAAGGTCAGTCAGGTAGTGCGCGAGTTTTGGTCTGCGGAATGCGTTGAATTGCCGTGAGAATGGCTTCGCGTCGTGAGAGCTACCTTTCAGCTTTAAAGACCTCTCATCAGCTCTCAATCGCGGGCTGTTCAAACAGGCTTTAAGCAAAAAGGGGTGCAGGATGGCTTATTCCTGCACCCCTTAGTGTAACGGCTCTGCGTTCAGAAATTGATAAGGGCGGTGACTTTGAAGGTTCTGCCCGGCTGCGTGTAGTAGGTTTTGGGCAGGGAAGAACTGTCGGGAATATCCAATGCATTATAATAGGTTTTGTTAAAGACGTTATACATGCCTGCCTGCAGGCGCAGATTTTTTGCAAAAGAGGGGGAATACCACCCTGTCAGATCAAATATGACATAGCCGGGCGTTTTGTTCTTGTTGGATGTGGGGTCCTGCACTTTGTCACGCGCAGCAGCAAAAGTGCTGGAGAGGCTGGCCCCCCAATTGGTCTGTTTGTAGCCAAACCCGATAATTCCACGGAACGGCGCAACAGAGTTCAGGTGCACTTTTTCATCGGTGTCCCGACCATCGGCATAGGAGAGGGATGTCCAGGCCTGCCAATGGGTGTCAAACGTCCAGTTCGCGCTCGCTTCCACGCCGTAAATCCGCACATGCTGGCGGTTGACGTATTCAAAAACACCCATGGGGTAATAGCCCCCAATACCAGCCGCAGCGGCGGTGGTGGTGATGTTATCAATAAAGTTGTGATAATAATTGTCATAGAAGGAAATGGTCGCGCCTCTTTCAGAATTTCCGTAGCGTGCGCCCACTTCCCACCCCCGGCTGGTTTCAGGTTTGAGGTTGGGGTTGCCAATATTCACGTAACTGCCGTTTCCGCCGTAGGTCAGATACAACTCTGTTGCGGAGGGCGCACGAAAGGCCTCCGAATACTGCCCGTAAAGTGTCAGGTTCCGCAAGACACGCGCTTCTGCCAGAACTTTTGGCGAGAAATGAGAGCCGCTGGAGCGATTGGGTTCACCCATATAGGCAGCATTGGACGTGTAGGAGGCTGTTGCCTGAGGGTTGCGTTCATACCAGTCAAAGCGGAAGCCGGGGGTAAGATGGAACCATTCATTCCGGCCAATGCCCATGCGGTCCTGCACAATGGCGCCAAGATCATTCCCATGAACGCGGGGCATATCAGACTGGTTAACGTGGAGAAAACTACAGGAATAAATGGAGGCAGTGCAATTGTCTTTCCCCGCCGCATATTGGCTGGTGTCCGTCATATAAGCCTCCCCGCCAAACGTGATGGCGTGATGGATCGGACCAGTGAACAGATTGGCGGTTGCTGAACCGGTTACGCCATATGATTGTACAGAAAGATTTGAGTCACGATCATATTCCCCTACCGGGGCGCTCAGCCGGTTGGAGGTCGTGTTCGTAATCATGTTCATCTGCTGCCAGTAGGCCAGAAAATGGCCTTCGCTGAACAGCGCGGTGGGGCTGGTGGCCTTATAATCATAATTGGCGGACACGCGGGACCGTTTGTTTTCCTCCCGTGTGCGATAGCGGCTGTAGGTGGAACCGACACTGGTGAGGGTATTTTCATCAGAATTACGATCAAACCACTCGCCGGTCAGCCCTACGCGGTGGCCGCCTTCAAAATAATGGCGGATCTTGCCCAGGAAGTTTCCTTGATCATAAGATTGCGGGTTCTTTTTGGACCGGGTGATGCCTGTTCCTCTTGTTTTGCCCATGTTCCAGATTTCACTACCATTCTGGTATCCGCCCTGAACGAGAAACACGGTGTTCTTGTACCGGCCCGCCAGCGCCTGATTCAGGTAGGCGCTCTCGCTGGAGCCATCATATGTCAGTTTGGACAGGCCGCCAAAATTCTTGCCATTTTTAAGAATATCTTCCGGGTCCAGTGTGCGGAGGGCCACAACACCACCCAGGGAGCCTGTGCCGAAGAAACTGGAATCAGCACTTTTGACAATATCCATCGCCCCAAGTGAGTTGAAGTCAAACGCCGCAACGCCGCCTTCCACGCCGCGCGCGCCATCATTGGCCCATACGGTTCTGACACCATCAATGGTGGTCAGCAGTCGGTTCTGATCCAGCCCGCGCATGTTGATGCTGAAATTGCTGGCATTGTAATTGACGGCAGCGTCTACGCGGCGTGCATAGTCTGACAAATTATCTACCATACGTTGCTGGAACGTTTTCATGGTTGTGGTCGTTGTTAGCACACGGGGTTTGCCAACGGCGCTGTAATCGGCATCGGGATCAATTTTCATTGAGTCGATAATGTCGGCTTTGCCATGCACCCGCACCGGCCGCAGCGTTACGGTGCTTTTCTGTGCGGTTGCCTTGGCGGGGGTTTGTGCCGGTGCGGTCTGTTTTTCCTCTGCCTGACGCGCAGGAGGAGGAGAAATCTCAGCCGCATGAGCGTCCACGGCGGAGATGGAAAGGAAAGTCGAAGCCATCAGAAGAGGAGGCCAGAATGCACCTGGCGCGCGATTGGTCATGAGAGACTCCGAGAATAAGAATTATTCGCGTTTAATACGAGGCGCGAGAATTCTCTGTCAATCTAGTTGCATATGATTATCATTTGCGATATAGAATCGGACAGGCGCCGGACACAGTGCGGGTATGGGGGGCATATGTTCACAGGTCCGGCGCCACACCTTCATAATAAAAAGACCGTAGGGGGCCGCACATGACGTTGCATTCACAAACTGGCCTGACCAGCGTGCTGAGGCAGTACACCCACGCAGCGCATGAGCGGCTTGATCACCGCATGACGGGTCTTGACCTGTTCTCAAGCCATGAGCGCTATACGGTCTTTCTGGTCGTGCAATATCTTTTCCATCGTGATGTGTCAGATCTTTATGCCAGAGCGGATGTTGCTGCACTGGTGCCAGATATGAACAGCAGAAACCGCCTTGAGCTTGTAGAGCGGGATATGCAGGATCTGTGTGTGCCTTACCCAATGGTGAGAAGAAACCCGCCTGTGGCTGGAAGTGTCTCAGCCGCTATCGGGTGGCTTTATGTTGCGGAAGGGTCAAAGCTGGGGGCGAATATTCTGGCAAAGCGTGCACAGGATATGGGGCTTACCGAAAATTTTGGCGCCCGACATCTTGCGCCGGATGCGCAGGGCCGGGCGTATGGGTGGCAGAGTTTCAAGGCCGCCGTTGATCACGCCCCATTGGATACCGCGATCTGCATAAGCCATGCGGAAGCTGCGTTTGAACGGGTGACGCAGTATCTGGATAGATGCGAACCCTACCTGCAGGCGGCGTGAGTTTATGGTTTTGAACGTGCCTTATAAAAGAACATCTTTCTCTAAAACGAGAAAGGTCACGTGCTACTCTGTCTCTCGCCGCATGATGATGGTGGGGATGGGGGCGGGGCTGGCTGCTGCTTTTGGCGGAGCGGCAGCCAGCGCACAATCATCTGATGCACAGCTACCAAAAGAAGTAACAGACTACCGGGGCAGACATGTTGCTCTGGGCACAGCACGGCGTATTGCCTGTATTGGCGGTGCGATTACGGAAACACTTTATGCCTTGGGTGCGCAGGACCGTATTGTGGCGGTGGATACCACCAGCACATGGCCGGTGGACGCTTTAAAAAACAAGAAATCCCTTGGCTATATGAGAAGCATTTCAGCCGAAGGGGTCCTTTCCGTTCAGCCGGACCTTATATTGAGCCTGAATGATGCCGGGCCACCAACCGCGCTTGAACAGCTTATGGCGTCATCCGTGCCCGTGATTATGGTGGATTCAACCCCTACTCCAGAAACAATTCTGAGCAGAACCCGGTTTCTGGCAAATGTGGTGGCGTGTCAAAAGCAGGGGGAAGCGCTGTGCCAGCGCATAACCCAGGGTTTTGATGCTCTGGCGCAATGGCGTGCAGCCTTGCCTACACCACCCCTTAAAGCCATTTTTGTTATGAGCATGCAAAATGGACGCCCCATGGTGGCTGGAGCCGGAACCGCGGCTGACAGCATGATAAAGCTGACTGGGTGTGTAAATGCGGCAGGCACCATGCATGGCTATAAAATGCTGAATGATGAAGCACTTATTCCCATGGCTCCTCAGGTTGTTTTGCTGATGGAGCAGAGTGCAGAACGGATACAGTCTGAATTAATGGGGACGGCGGCCTTCATGCAGACCCCGGCAGGCCAGAGCAAAGGGTTTGTGCCCATGGAAGGTGGTCACATGCTGGGATTTGGTCCTGACACACCGCATGTTGCGCTGGAGCTGGCCCAGAAAATCAACGTATTTCGTAAGCCTGCCTAAAGCTTTTTCAGAATGAATAAAAAAATCCTGTTTCTTGTTATTGTTTTTATATGTCTGATTCTTTCCATTTTATTTTCTCTTAATATTGGCGCAACCCATATTAACTTATGGGCGCTTGTGTCCTCCAGCGCGCATCAGGCTCTCAACCGGGAGGTTGTGCTCTCTATCCGGGCTCCGCGTGTTGTAATGGGTGTCTTGGCCGGGGCGGCTCTGGGCGGCGCGGGGGCCATCATGCAGGGCTTATTCCGTAATCCTTTGGCAGATCCCAGCCTTATTGGTGTTTCGTCTGGTGCTGGTCTGATCACATCTTTTTTGATTGTATGCGGCATTCCGGATCTTTTTCCGCCCGCCTATGGGGCGTGGAGCTTGCCTCTGGGCGGTATGATCGGTGGGTTTGGCGCAACGGCGCTATTATATCTTTTTGCCAGACGGCAGGGAGAAACATCCATCAGTACCATTTTGTTGGCGGGTGTCGCCTTTTCTGCGTTTTGTGGTGCGCTGACAGGCATCCTTGTTTTTCGTGCGAATGATCAGGCCCTACGAGACATCACGTTCTGGACCATGGGGAGTCTGGTGGGTGTCAACTGGTTCCGTGTTCTGCTTGTTCTTCCATTTTTTGGCATTTCCCTGCTCTGCACGGCAGGGCTGGCGCAGCCCCTGAATGCCATGCTGCTTGGTGAGGCCGATGCCAGTTTAATGGGTTTTCCGGTAGAGCGAACCAAGCAGTTTGCCATGTTGGCATGTGCGGCCTCAGTCGGGGCGTCTGTCTCGTTGGTCGGTTCAATAGGATTTATTGGTGTGGTGGTGCCTCATCTTGTACGGTTGGTAACCGGGCCGGATTACAGGTGGGTGTTGCCAGGGAGTGTGATTATGGGGGCCATGCTTCTGGTTCTGTCAGATTCCCTTGCGCGTATTGTGGCCGCACCAGCGGAGGTTCCGGTCGGGATTATCACAGCCATATTGGGGGCGCCGGTTTTTGTCTGGCTGCTGGTGCGCACCCATAAAGGGAGCAGTGTATCATGAAGCTGCGTCTTGAAGACTGTCATGTCGTCCGACAGAATAAAACCCTTTTGAAATCACTCTATCTTTCTGTGCGGGCAGGTGAGGTTCTGGCGATTATCGGCCCTAACGGTGCAGGCAAAAGTACGCTGTTGCGCGTGATGAGCGGCTCCGTGCAACCCACATGTGGCACAGTATGGCTGGACAACCGCAATATGGCCGAGTTCAGTGCGATAGAGCTTGCACGGCACCGTGCGCTCCTGGCGCAGGAATGTATCACCACAGCGCGCTTTTCTGTGCATGATCTGGTGGGTATGGGGCTAACCTATACCGGAAAACATCTCCTTAGAAAAAAGCAGAATCAGATTATAGCGTCAGTGCTTGATCGCGTAGGGTTGACTGGTTTTGCAACACGGGATGTTACAACGCTTTCTGGTGGAGAACGGCAAAGGGCGCATTTAGCTCGAGTGCTGGCGCAGTTGGAGGGCGGAATGGAAAGCCGGGGCGCGGGTGTTCTGTTGCTGGATGAACCTCTGGCTGCACAGGATCTGGCTCACCAAAAACTGATCATGGAATGCGTGCTGGCTTATGCCAGGCAGGGTGGGGGTATTGTATTGGTGTTGCATGATCTCAATTGGGCGGCTGCCTGCGCAGATAATGTTGCAGTGCTTTCCCAGGGGCGCTTGCATGCGCAGGGTAAGCCCGTTGAAGTTCTGAACACACGCCTTCTGGCAGAAGTGTTTGGCGTGCAGTCACGCAATTATGTGACTCACGTTGGTACAGGTCGTCCGTTTATTATACCCCACGATCTGATGGAACAGTCATCTTCACGAATATGAAAAGGAAACCATATGTATATCGCCATGAATCGCTTCAAGGTTCATCCAGATCATGAAGAGGCTTTCAAAAAACGCTGGCTTGATCGTGAAGTTCTTCTGAAAACTGTGCATGGATTTGAAAGTTTTCAGTTTCTTCAGGGGCCACGGTATGAGGAGTATGTCCTATATGCGTCTCATACTGTCTGGGAATCTTACGAGGCCTTTATCGGATGGACAAAATCCGAACAGTTTCGGGCAGCTCATGCCAATGCGGGGGAAGGTAAACCCCTGACAGTGGGGCCGCCTGTTTTTGAAGGCTTCCAGGTTCTTCAGAATATCACGAACTGAACAACTGCGTTTTTGCCTGCTGTATGATTTTTGGAACATGCAGCAGGCTTCTTTTTGCTATCAGTTGGTTTTGAAAATATCAAAATAGAAAGAAGCTGTTTGAAACATATGCGTGGCCTTATTGGCATGAAGGGGCAGCATATTCAGGCGAAAAAAGACGAGCCAGTCACAAGATAAAGTGATCAAAGATTTTTATCTGGCGAGAAAATTTAGTTTTTAAAAGAGCCCCGATTATAGGGATCGCATTCTCTTGTATCACTTCGGATGCGAATGGCGATCAATGTGACCGAGGTCACGTTCCGGTGCGATCACGTTGCGTACGCGTTGTTTCAGTTCTTTGACGTCAGGAAACCCTCCATCCTGTTTGCGTTCCCAGATAACGTGATCGCCCACGCGTATCTCGAACCGGCCCCCGGTATCGGGGATCAGAGCGACTTCTCCCAACTCCTGTCCAAATGTGGATAAAAGCTCCTGTGCCATCCAGCCAGCCCGTAACAGCCAGTTGCATTGTGTGCAGTAGCGAATGGAAACGCGCGGAGGAGAGGAGGAGAAGGATGTCATGGGCATACCACTCAGTTTGCAGCCAAAAGGTGCTGGTAAACGCAGAATGGACTCATAGCATGAGGAGGAACACAGGATGAGAAAATTCTGGAAGTTGAATAACACGCAGGGCAAAGACAGGGACGTTTGTCAGATCGCGAAAAGAACCTGAAGCTCTAACGTGACGACCTGATGATACAAAAAGACGATGGCTTCTGGCACATCAGAGCCTATTAGCTGCGCTTTTGGGATGGGTCGTAGAGTCCTGGTTGTGACAAAAATCTCATGATCCTTTACTGTGTTCGTCTGAATAGTGATGGAAGTCGGTGGTCATCATGAGCCATAAAAATATTGTCTTTTTTCTGTGTGCTATGAGTCTAGCTGTGCCGGAAGCATCCGCTTTTGCCGCATCTGAAACATGTGATGCCGCATCTTATAAAGTGCCTCCTGAGCTTTCAGGTTGGGCTCACCCTGTCGAGGGGAAGGCTACCGGGGTCCAAAAGACCTCTTCTGCATTTTCGCTTACGCTGGGACAGGCGGCTCAGGTGCCGTTGCTACCGGCATCAGAACGACAGTTCGTTTTGCAGTCAGGAGCGTTAAAACATCATTTCGATTTTGCTGGAATGGTGAGGTTCCATATTTCCAAGAAAGAGACGTATCGTGTCATGCTTGGCGGAAAGGCATGGATTGATGTTGTGTCTGACGGCAAATCTCTGGATTCAGTTGCGCATCAGCATGGCCCCGCCTGCTCAGGCATCGTTAAAATGGTCGATTTTATTTTGGAACCTGGAGACTATGTGTTGCAGTTGAGTGGAAATGCACAACAGGATGTAAAAGTTATGATAGTGCAGGCTGCCTGAAAGATAGGCCAAAAAAATGCCGGGGTTTTCCCCCGGCATTTTTGTGTGTTGACGTCGTTTTAGAAATCGACGCTTGCGCTGCCCATGACCATGAAGGGGGCTGCGATGGAGTAGGTGCTGCTGCCCCCCTTGATCTTGGTGCCATACACGCCGGTGGTGGCCAGAGC
>NZ_LHZU01000078.1 GCF_001580995.1 Acetobacter senegalensis | reverse complement strand
TTGCGTAAATCAGGAATTACTCAAACAGACATCGTGCTAAGATGCCCCTTTCCTGCACGGAAAAGAGGTGGAGCATGGGGCAGAAAATAGGGTATGCGCGGGTCAGCACAGTTGGACAGACCCTTGATATACAAGTAAAAACTTTAAAAGAATTTGGTTGCGTAAAAATTTACCGCGAAAAAGCAAGCGGCGCTGATTCCGAGCGCTCACAGCTTAAAAAGCTGATTGCCTTGTTGGGTGAAGGTGACATCATGGTTGTCACGCGTATCGACAGACTCGCCCGGAGCACTTTCGATCTCTTTTCTATAGTTAAAGATATTACGAATAAAAAGGCACAGTTTCATTCAATAGCGGAACCATGGACTGATACGAGCACCAGCACCGGACGACTGATGCTTGCTGTCCTTGGAGGCCTCGCTGATGTCGAGCGCGATCTGATTAGAACAAGAACATCCGAGGGTCGGGTCAGGGCCATCCAGCAGGGCAAGCAGATGGGACGACCATCCAGACTGACCACCGCACAAAAACGGGATATCAGCGCAAAAAGGAAAAACGGAATGACACTCAAGTCTCTGGCAACAACCTATGGACTCAGTGAAAGTGCTGTTTCCCGAATTGCCCGATCCCATGACACACTGAAAACGACGAAAGAATTTCCATCTGACCCGTCCTTTTGACGCATGAAATATTTCCACGAATCTGAAATACTGCACGAGATAGTTGTCCAGCCCCTTCTGTAATAATGAGGTGAGGTGGGTAGTCTGTTTCCATGTGGTTTCTTACATGCGGAGGAAGCCTATGAGCAGCCAAGTGCTGCTTCTGAGGCGCATGACAGCTCTTGGCTACTGTGATATAGAGCCAGACGGCCAGAGCGTTCATCTTCCGTCATGGCTTTTCCTTTGTTGAGTCTATAGTTTCAGTGTGATGCCTTCTCAGGTCTGGCAGGGTCTGGGAAGGCAAACAAGGGGGGAGGATTGGGTATCAGCTAGTCCCAATAGCTTTTGGCCGCTCTCCCTATGACCTCGAAATCAGAGGAAGGAGATAGACATGCTCACAGCCTTTTTGTGCCTTGGCGCTATGATAGGGACCGTGGTGGTCCGTGGTCTCTGGCTTTGCAGGAAGAGAGACTGATAGGTCACCCTTTTCGGAATGGTGTTTTTCACTCTTGGTTGGTTGCCTACTTTGGCAAAAACTAGCGATAGGTCTGAAAGATGCATCTTCAGTTTATTCCAGAACAAAGAAAACTTACCCTCTCCATTTTACGGAAAACGGCTACTATAGCAGTTTTCGGAATAATCTCGCTAGCAGACAATATCTCTTCAATGGCAGCAGCAAGCAACACGGTTCATAGTTTCACCAACCCAACAAAAGCCCATGAAAACATGCTGCCAGATGCAGCTGCAACACAAGAAAAACCACCTACTCAGCAAGATGAATGGCTTCTCTCTCAACAGGACACCGCAGAACAAAATAGAAGCGAAAGTCTGCTGACAGCAGGCCGCCCTGCCGGAGGTATCCGCGATTTAACTACGTTCACCGAGATCATGCCGGGGAAAGCTCCACGGGAAGAACGGTGCATGTGGTCCGCTAGTGGAGCATTGGAGTGCTCAGAAGTCCATTAGCCTCAGGCAATCCGCACCATCATGCTGAACGGTGAACCTTGGTGGGTCCTTGCAGATGTTTGCAAGGTTCTGGAAATCCGCAACTCACGTGACGCGGCTGATCGTCTGGATGATGATGAAAAGGATGGTGTAGTTATTACCGACACCATCGGAAGAAGGCAGACTGTAACTGCAATCAACGAAAGCGGCCTCTACTCGCTTATCCTCACAAGCCGCAAACCGAGCGCCAAAAGGTTCAAGAAATGGGTCACTTCGGAAGTCTTACCTGCCATTCGGAAGACTGGTGGCGACATGGTGTCTTCTCTTATTTGGACACCTTCACTCGCAGAGTATTCCCCAGAAGCCTGTGACTGGCCTGTTCAATGGCCTTCTGCGCTTTATCAGCCCAAGACACCGGAACAAGAAGGGCATCATGTAGCGGCAGAGCAACGCCTCCCTGACCTACTATATCTTCCATGGCTCTCCGCATGATCTGAGCTTCAACAGAAATCAGATATTGCCCCACAGCTTTCTCTCGGTAACCCGTAGGGACTGTCTGCATGATGCTGTCCGGCACGATATGGTCCAGCTTTCCGAGGAATGGATAGTGCCTCAAAGCTGCCTGTTTGATGGTTGTGGCCTTGATGGTGCTCCTTATCTTTGCATCCACACGGTCAGACCATCTGGAACAGGGCTTGCCTGCCCCAAAGGTAGCCACAAACCACTGTTTGACGGCTTTCCTGTGCTTAGCGGCATCAATTCCGGGCAAGGAGTATAGGTCGCCCGGAGGAAGCGCATGGCCGGACAGAAGAAGTGCAATTGACAGGGAAGCAGCCGATATGTCCACCTCCTGCACAGGCTCACCGTCAATCTTGATGAATTGCCGGTCCTCACGGGCCATAGACTGATAGTTGTCTGCCCCTTTTGCATAGATGCGCCCATGAAAGGACAGGGAGCCTATGAACTTCATCTGCAAAACGGGTCTGGCACATCCTGAAAACCTGTGGTGAGCAATAACGTCCTGTAGGCGCTGCATGAAGAGCAGAAGGTCTTGGGGAGCTGGCTCTGTTCCTGTGTTTCGGCTGTCTGGAAAAGGCTCTATTTGCACTGGCTCAGCAATGTCAGACACTGGCGCAGGAGCCCTCAGAGGCCAGTCTGAGAAGGCTGTTTCCTTGGTGCAGCCATAGGACTCAGCAAGCCGCAAAAGGGCCTGAGAGGGCCGTAAACGGGCTCCTTCGCCCTGCCAGCTACCCCATATATCCTTCCACCCTTTGCCAGACACATAATCAAGCAGACCAAGCTCTATCAGGGCTCTGGTTTTCTTCCAGAACGCATTGTGCCCGAAAGGCAGTTTACGACTAGTAGCCCAGAACCAGCCGCTATGCCCTTCATTTACCCGACACCATTTGCCCCTAAAGCCTTTCCGCATCAAACCGGCCAGAATGATGCCTGTTTCTCTTGTGCGTTTGTCCCTGCCTTTGTCCCGCTCTCTTCCTGAAGGTGGCTGGTTACTGTCTGACTTCCTGACAACCAAGGGACGAATACACTCAGACACATCATCCACTAACTTTTGAGCACAGTCTCCCGAAGGCTCACGGGCCAGAGACAACACGTCAGCATCCTGCAATTCCGTGACAGAGTGAGTCTGGCTGCTATTTTCCATCTTTTGGTCCGAAACCTTCCGACTTATCCCCTATAAGACTACCGTCTAGTTCATGCAGACAGGTCTAGTAAAGAGGGGGTAGGAACACCTATCAAGACAACATTAAGGTAGGTGTTCTTTGTGGTGTCTGTAGATAGTGGATAAATGCCTTACATGCTCTCGGACACAAAGACCAGATAAAGAACAACAAGAACATGTTACTCTAGGATTTATGAACTATACCCTGTAAGGGGTGGTGTTTCTTGGTCTGGTGTTCTTCTGTAGTAGGTTTCTGTCTAAGGGTGCAATGAAGGACTTCAGACAACCAAGAGCCAAAGGGCTCATTATTCTGCCTATGTAGCTCTTGTGGTCCGAAACCCATGAAGGCAGACAGCGCCTAGAGAGGCAGAGCGTCCTTCACAGCCTCTGGCATCCCCTTGTCAACCATACCCAGAATGGCCGCTTCATAGGAGGGCCACGGCATGTGCTGTTCCATATAAACGGACTCTGTGATGGTCTGGGGCTTGTGGCCCATCAGCTTCTGAGCGACCGATAACTGACATTCAGACACACCTGCTACCGATGCCCTACGCATGAACGTGCCAAAGCACTTCCTGAAGCTATGGAACGTCACCACACGGCCTGAAGCATCCCCAAGCACATCCCGCCTGAAGGTCGTGAACCTTTTGGCGAAATAGTAGCCCCTCTTCATCCCCGGACCACCCGGCTTGCACTCAGGGAACAGCGGTGCATCTAATTTCCCTGTAGCAATGGCAGCAGCCAGTCTTCTTTCAATGATTGGCCTGACGAGAGGATGAAGGGGCACGCTCCTAACAGAATTGTCTGTCTTGGCCTCCGATGCCAGCACAGTGATGCCCCATAATGGCCCCCACTCCCCATCCCTGTTGACAATCCTGCTGATCGACAGACTGCACAGTTCGTTCTCTCTGGCCCCTGTCAGGAGCGCAAGACGCATCAGGTCATGAATGGCTGAGCCCCAAGCCCAGCGCCTTCCTTCATCGGGGTCCGCTTTCAGAAGGAGGACCAGTTCATCGGCTGTGTATGCGACAACCCTCCCACGTGTCTTTCCCATTTTTTCGGCTCTTTTCTTGAGCCCTGCTGTGGCCCCTGCCCATGGATTGGCACCTGAGAGGATGTGCTTGCGTAGGCACCAATCCCACAGAACCTTCAGGGAACTGATTTGCCGCCCTATAGTCTTGGGGCTGAGCCCTTTCTCGAACAGCCATTCTGAATATTCGCCAATAACAGGGAGCGGTATGTCTTCAATCACCTGCTGCTCAAGGAACGCCATAGGGTCCTTGGGTGTGCCCCTGCCCTGTTTCTCTGCAAGATAGGTTCCAAAGTGCCTGAGGCTTGCGCCTTCCATATGCAGAGTGGAGGCAGACACATCCTGTTCTCTTTCCCTCCGCCAACGGTTCATAAAGGAACCAAAGGGCGTTGCGGTCCCTGTGGCAATCTCCCGGAACCGGGTCAGATAGGCGGCTCCGTCCAGTCCCTTGTTGTCCAGTTCAGCAGCTCGCTCAGACAGCATATCGTCCATGCCATCAATCAGCCGGTGCATTGGGCTGTCTGGGTAGCCCTCTTCATCCTCTCCCACATCAGAAGCCGCCTGTATGCGCTTTCTGGCAGCAAGGGCCTCTGCAAGCAGGGCGTCTTCTTCCATCCAGTCCGGCTTCCAGTCTCCTGCAAGAGGCGCAAAGCCAGCAGCAATCAGCTTTGCGTCCACCTCAGCACGGAGATGTGCAAGAGCCTTGTCCCTCCGCCTAATGGCTTCCTTGAGGTCTCTGGTCTGAAGGGAAACAACCCGCTCCTGAAGGATGCCTGAAGGCTTCCCATAGGCTTTCCCTGCATCAATCCATCTGTCTCTGGGAATAGACAAACGAGCATACCAAGTTAGCCCGCCAGTTCTCCGCAATCCGTGCATATCGAGCGCCTTCTTCATCGTGGAAGGACTACCGACAAGCTACTACCGACACGGAACGCATGGACTACCGACAACAAGGTCTAAGTGGTTGTTTTTACTATGTTTTTGATTGACTGGCGGAGAGAGAGGGATTCGAACCCTCGGTACGCTATTAACGTACACACGCTTTCCAAGCGTGCGCCTTAAGCCGCTCGGCCATCTCTCCGGCGCGGGTGTGGTAATAGCAAGATCAGCGAAACTGGCAAGAGGAAATTCTCCCCCTCACACGTTTTAAACGGAAAAATGTGGTTTCCGGGCGTTCTGGATGAAGCGTTTTATGGCCTCGGGGCTTTTAACGCCCGGTGCGCTTTCCACACCGGACGAAACATCCACGGCTGGCGCACCCGTGAGAGTCACGGCCTCTTCCACGTTTTCCGGGTTCAGCCCTCCCGCCAGCATCCACGGAAAAGGCGGATGCCAGTCGTGCAGCATGGACCAGTCCAGCTTCTGGGCGTTGCCACCCGGCCGGGTAGCCTGTGCGGGCGGTTTTGGCTCGATCAACAGCCGGTCAACCAGGCAACCTGTCGGGAGTTCCGCGCGGCTGGATACAGGCTGGGAAAGCCAGACCGGCACGCCCAACCGTTGGCTGAGTGCCAACGCCCGCTCCGGTGAGGCATAGAGTTGCAGGATATCCAGCTTCACACCATCCAGCACACGGGCCAGCGCGTCATCATCTGGATGCACAAACAGACCCACCCTTTTGGGGCCACCTGCATGCCGACGGGAAAGGCGGTCCGCCTGCTGGGGCGTGATATTGCGGGGGGAGCGCTCAAAGAAGACAAAGCCGATCCAGTCGGCTCCGTGCTCCACGCAGGCATCAAAACCCGCTTCCTCTGTCAGACCACAGATTTTCACGCCCCGATGCGGCATCGTGTCTCCCAGCGGTTGCGCCATTACCCAGCCAGTTCTGCCGCGATTGCCGCTGCCGCTGCGGCCGGGTCAGCCGCCTGCGTGATGGGACGCCCGACCACAATCCAGTCGGCCCCGGCCTGACGCGCTTCACCGGGCGTCATGACGCGTTTCTGGTCCCCTGCCTGACTCCCCGCTGGGCGGATACCTGGCGTTACCAACAAAGGAGCATCTCCCAACGCATCACGGAGAGATGCAATCTCATGGGCTGAGCAGACAAGCCCGTCTATGCCGGCCTGCATGGCCAGTTTACCAAGGCGCAGAACCTGTGCCCGTGCGCCATCCGCCACACCCGTTTCTGCCAGAGCGTGGTCATCAAGGCTGGTCAGCACTGTTACAGCCAGAAGGGCTGGCCGGGCATCAGCCGGGAATGCTTCATCACACGCCTGACGCGCCGCTTCCATCATGGCCCTGCCGCCTGACGCATGCAGGGTCAGCATTCTGGGTCGCAGGTAAGACAGTGCCCGAACAGCGGCACCCACCGTATTGGGGATGTCATGCAGTTTCAGGTCCAGGAACAAGGGCGTGCTGCCTGCAACATCCGCGACAGCCTGAAAGCCCGCCGCATAGGCAAACTCCAGCCCCAGTTTAACAGCCCCGGCAGAAGGGCCCACCGCCTGCGCCCATGCTTTAGCTGTGGCGGGGTCCTGTGTGTCCAATGCGGCAATAAGGCCGGTTTGACGTGCCATTAAATGGAATCTTCAGAAGGAGGAGGAATAACGGCAGCAGTCGGGGCGCCCTGCGGATGCTCCACCACGTGGGTTGCGGCAGAAGCCGCCTGCACCTGGGCAAGCTGGGCTTCAAGCTCACGCACCAGTTGTTCAGCCTTGCGCGCCCGGCGGCGCTGCACAAGTTCAGCCGCCCAGAGGCAGAAAGCCCCCATGATAAAGGCGACGGCAGCGACAATCAGCGCCAGAACACCTGCAGAACATTTCCAGCT
This sequence comes from Acetobacter senegalensis, assembly GCF_001580995.1. Classification (GTDB taxonomy): domain Bacteria; phylum Pseudomonadota; class Alphaproteobacteria; order Acetobacterales; family Acetobacteraceae; genus Acetobacter; species Acetobacter senegalensis. The sequence goes on along the minus strand of NZ_LHZU01000078.1, from coordinate 4,864 downwards.
ATATGTGAGCAACCACATATCCAGCGGGTCCTGATTACTGGCGCTGAAGACAACAAGCGCCAGCAAAAACGGGATAACAACAGTCAGTCTGATCATGGTTTTGTGGTACCCTCACGTTGCTGGAAGAGCAAGGACTATCAAGGCTCCGCCATGACCCGCCCGCCTGCGCACAGGACAAAACACCAAGGTGGGGTCTCGCACATCCAGAGCTAATCTGTTACTGCTGCCAGACATATCAGTCACTGAAATTTTCTTTCGCATTCAGCTTTAAGCCAAACAATCATAAGGAGTTCCTGCCCCACATGTCCGATCATAACGAACACACGATAGACTCCGTTGATGGCGGCATGAATATGGGCCGGGGCAATCCCACCATTCTGATGGGCATACAATACAGCAAGACCGTCACCTTCCAGACGGTCAACGCGCCGGCTGTTTACATGCGCGCGCAGGAACGCCCGCACATTGCCATCGCGGTTGATGTCCGCGCCCACCAGTTGGGGGAAAACCAGCCGAACTTTGAGGTGGAGCTTGTTCTGCAATGCCGTGGCCAGACTGCGGCCGGTAATAACGGTGAACAACCCACACCCTTGTTTGAAGCCAGCCTGACCTACGCTGGTCTCTTTACGCTACAGAATTCCACCGCAGAAACCTTTGAGCCGCTTCTTCTGATAGAAGCGCCGCGCCTGCTGTTTCCGGGTGCACGCCATGTGCTGGCGACCCTCAGCCGTGAAGCTGGCTTCCTGCCCGTTGTGATTCAGCAGATTGATTTTGCGCAACTGTGGCGTAACCGCCGCGCAGAAGTCTGAGCCTTTTCCTTCCTTAATGCCCCGGCGGTTTTTGTTCAGTATCCGGAAAGCAGTGTGATGACAGTAGCCCAGTTCCCCCCTCTGTGGCAGGCGTTTGACCCTGTCTGGTATCGGCAGGAATACAAGGATGTGCTGGGCGATGCCGCCACACTCTCGGATGAGGATCTGGCCATATGGTATCAAAGCCAGGGCGCGTTTTCCGGCCATTCCCCCAACCGCTATTTTGATGAGGAATGGTACAGGCGGAACTGCCGGGAAGCACAGGAAGCCCTTGCCTCTGGCCAGTATCGCTCCGGTTTTGAACATTACTGTCAGATCGGGTTCAAAACACAGTCCCCACACTATCTGTTCTCTGAACGCTACTATACCACCCGCTTTGCAGACGCGAACGCGCAGGCGCTGGCCAGCCAGGGCTTTGCTAACGGGTATGATCATTATCTGCGCGTAGGGGATCAGGAAAAACGATCAGGCCATTTATTCTTCAACCCAGATGTCTATCTTCAAAACTGTCCTGCAGAGGCTTCAGACGAGCCTTTGCCCCCTTTTAGGCAGTTCCTGCACACAGACAGAACCCTGCCGAACCATGTTGTTCTTTCCGAGCATTTCAACCCCGAATGGTATGCACGGATGAACCCCAACGCGGTGATGATGGTTGAGTATGGCTACATGCCCAACGTGCTCTATCAGTTTCTGGCAGACTTCACGCCAAACGGGTTCTGACCTTTTCTCTCCGCCCTATTCGTGGGATTGCACTCTGTAACAGGATGTAAAGTGGCGGAGATGCTTTTCTCCACGCACCAGGATTGAGAAACAGAGGGTTACGCACATGACCGTACAGGCCGCACTGACGCAGGCAGACACAGGGTTGGACGCCAGCCTGAGCCGTCTTTTTGATCTGCTGCGCATCCCCAGTATCTCCACCCAACCCGAACACGCGCCAGACTGCCGCAAAGCCGCAGAATGGCTGGTGGACACCCTGAAAGAAATCGGGTTTGAGGCCAGCGTGCGTGAAACCCCCGGCCACCCGATGGTTGTGGGCCACGCCAAAGGCCCCGCGGGCGCACCCCATGTTCTGTTTTACGGGCATTATGACGTTCAGCCGGTAGACCCGCTGGATCTGTGGCATTCCGCACCGTTTGAACCCGTGATGGTCAAAGGCCCCACGGGCGACATGGAAATCACGGCCCGAGGTGCTGCGGATGACAAGGGACAGGTGATGACCTTCCTTGAAGCCTGCCGCGCCCTGAAGGCTGCTGATGGCACGTTGCCACTTTCCGTGACCGTGCTGATTGAGGGCGAGGAAGAATCTGGCGGCGTGAACCTGCTGCCGTTTCTGGAGGCCAACCGTGACGAACTGAAAGCCGATGTCGCGTTGATCTGTGACACCGGGATGCTCGCGCGTGGCATGCCCGCCATTACCACCATGCTGCGTGGCATGGTGGGGGAAGAAGTGACCATAACCTGCGCCAATCGGGATCTGCACTCCGGCATGTATGGCAACGCCGCGCGCAACCCGATCCAACTCCTGTGCGATATCCTGTCCGATCTGCGTGACGGCGCCACCGGCCGCGTGACTCTGCCGGGCTTTTATGAGGGCGTTCCGGTTATTCCGGAAGAAACCCGCGCCCTGTGGCGCAAGATTGGCCCTACGGATCAGGAAGGTCTGGCCCCGGTTGGCCTGAGCCTGCCTGCTGGCGAAATTGGCTACACCGCACTGGAACAGACATGGTGCCGCCCGAGCTGCGAGATCAACGGGATCAGCGGTGGGTATGAGGAAAAGGGCTTCAAGACCGTTCTCCCCTCCAAGGCCATGGCCAAGGTTTCCTTCCGCCTTGTCGGTGATCAGGACCCTGAGAAAATTCGCGCAGCCTTCCGCGCCCATGTGCAGGCCCGCCTGCCTGCTGACTGCTCAGCCGAGTTTGTGCCGCATGGTGGCTCACGCGCCAGCATTGTTTCCGCCAATATGCCCTTCCTGCCCCCGGCCCTGACCGCACTGGAAGCAGAATGGCAGCACCCTGCCGCCGTTATTGGCTGCGGTGGCTCCATTCCCGTGGTGACCGAAGTGCAGCAGGCACTGGGTATGGACTCTCTGCTCATCGGTTTTGGTCTGGAAGACGATCGGGTCCATTCCCCCAACGAGAAATATGATCTCACCTGTTTTCACAAAGGTATCCGCTCCTGGATCCGCGTTCTTTATGCGCTGACCGGCAACGCCCCACAGTAAGGAAAAAACGCCATGCTGGTTCTGACACAGGGAGACCCGGCAGGCATCGGGCCGGAAATTACTGTCAAAGCCTGGCAGGCAGTGCGCCACAGTGGCCCTGCGTTTGTGTTTCTGGGCGCACCAGAATTGCTGGAAGGTACCGCCCCCGTGCAGGTGGTCTCCTCCATTGCGGAGGCGGAAGCGGTTTTTCCCTCCGCCATTCCGGTTCTGCCGCTGGGTCTGGCCGCGCCAGCCATACCCGGCACACCGGACAGCCGCAATGCGCCCAGCGTGATAGACAGCATTGCCAAAGCCGTTGCCCTTGTTCTGGATGGTGCGGCAAGTGCGGTCGTCACCAACCCCATCAGCAAGGAAGTAGTGCAGAAAACCGGCTTTGCGCATCCCGGCCATACATCTTATCTGGCGGAACTGTGCGGGGTGCCGGGGCAGGATGTGATGATGCTGGCTGGCCCATCCCTGCGGGTGGTGCCGGTTACGGTACATGTAGCGCTCCGCAAAGCTATTGATCAGCTCTCGACAAACCTGATCATACAGACAGCCCGCACGGTGGCAAAAGGGTTGCAACGTGATTTTGCGCTTTCGGCCCCGCGTCTGGCCGTTGCAGGGCTGAACCCCCATGCGGGAGAAAACGGACTGATGGGATCTGAGGAACAGGACATCATCCTGCCCGCCATCACCGCCCTGCGGGCTGAAGGTATGGACATTACCGGCCCCTACCCTCCGGATACACTTTTCACTCCACAGGCTCGGGCAAAATATGATGTTGCCCTGTGCATGTATCATGATCAGGGGCTGATTCCGTTAAAAACACTGGATATGGCGGAAGGCGTGAATGTAACGCTTGGCCTGCCCATTATCCGCACATCCCCTGACCATGGCACGGCTTTTGATATTGCCGGGCAGGGGCTGGCTGATCCGTCCAGCCTGTTAGCCGCCCTGCGGCTGGCGGCGCAGTTGAGCGAAAACAGAAAGAAGACCGCATGACCACAGCAACCCGCTCCCCTATCCGGCTTGGTGTGAACATTGACCACGTTGCCACCGTGCGCAACGCCCGCGGCGGCACCCACCCTGACCCGGTAGCCGCCGCCCTGCTGGCCGTGCAGGCCGGGGCCGATGGCATTACCGCCCATCTGCGCGAAGACCGCCGCCATATCCGGGATGCGGACCTCAAACGCCTGCGCACGGAGCTTTCTGCCCCGCTGAACATGGAAATGGCCGCAACGGATGAAATGGTTGCACTGGCCTGCGCGCTTGTGCCCCACGCCTGCTGCATTGTGCCTGAACGGCGCGAGGAAGTGACAACCGAAGGCGGGCTGGATGTTGCAGGCCAATTGGAAAGCCTGACACCCCGCGTACGCGCTTTGGCCAGCAAGGGAATTCGGGTTTCCCTGTTCATTGACCCAGACCCTGCGCAGGTGGAAGCCTCCGTCACGGCTGGTGCTCAGGTGGTGGAACTGCACACCGGCGCGTATGCGGAAGGCCGCGTGGGTGAACTGGACCGCCTGCGCGCTGCCGCCACGCAGGCCCATGCTGCCGGGCTGGAAGTACATGCCGGGCACGGGCTGACATTTGAAAACGTTGGCCCGGTTGCAGCTCTTCCTGAAATCCGTGAACTGAATATCGGACACTTCCTGATCGGGCAGGCCATTTTTGACGGCCTGCCATCCGTTATCCAGGAAATGAAACGCCGTATCCACCAGGCGTCTAGCGCAGCATCATAGCCGCTCACGCCTGAGGGCAGTAGTTCAACAAAGAAGTGGCTGCTGCCATTACACTATGCGCCAATTGTAGCACGAGGCACGAGGCACGAGGCACGAGGCACGAGGCACGA
>NZ_LHZU01000067.1 GCF_001580995.1 Acetobacter senegalensis | reverse complement strand
TGGTGCTGGTGCTGGTGCTGGTGCTGGTGCTGGTGCTGGTGGCAACGCCATCAGGCGGAGGATGACAAGGGATTTTTGAGGCTGGAATGGACGGATTTGAAGGTGGAACGCCGATGCACCGCATCCAAAATCCAATGTTTTCAGCCTCGACGAAAACCGCCAGATGGGCCTTGGTTATGCCTCCTGCTTACTGCTGATTCACGCGGCAGTTTCTATCTGTGCGGGGACGTGGGCCGTGCTCCGTGCTGCCGGAACCACCAAGGCCACCCATGCCGTTGGGGCCTGTCATGCCCGGACCGGGAGACATTGTTCCATGTGGGGGAACGCCTCGGCATGTAGTGCTTCCCCCGTCATAAGGCCCGCTATGGCAGGCCGCCAGAGGCAGGGCCAGAAGCAGAAAAGCGGGGAGAGAAAAAACGCGAGGCAGCATGAAAATCTCCAGATCAGGGCGTATCAACCCGCCTGCCCTTTTTATGGCCCTGTTTTCTGCCCCTTATGGTTCATACTCTGACTGCCGCGACAAAGGAGCGACAGAGAGAAGGCCAACGACAAGCGGAGAAAACGCCATATTGAGGACGTGGCGGGAGTATGGCTTCTGAACGCCGCACGCGCAGGGACGTTGCCCAACGGTTTTTGAGAGACGTCTGGTTTCCGGTCCCTCAGCCCAATGGCGATGGTGGCAGTGTGGCGGCCAGTAGGGCGACCACCTGCTCCAGCAGATGCTGATCTGCCGGAGTGAAGCGGTTGGGCCGGGGGCTATCGAGATCAAGCACACCCACAAGCTGCCCGTGGGCCAGAAGCGGCACCACAATTTCCGATGCGGAGGCGGCATCACACGCGATATGGCCGGGGAAGAGGTGAACATCTGGTACCACCAGCGTTGTGCCGCTTTGCGCCACAGTGCCGCACACGCCTTTGCCGAGCGGGATACGGGTGCAGGCCACGCGCCCCTGAAACGGCCCCAGCACCAGTTCCCCCTGCCGCAGCAGATAGAACCCGGCCCAGTTGAGGTCTGGCAGGGCTTCAAACACCAGAGCCGAGATGTTGGCCAGATTGGCAATGAGATCTCTCTCCGTCTCCAGCACGCCCTGCACGGCAGGCAGCAGATCATCCGGAGTCAGGCGGTGGGTAGGTGCGCTCATGAATTGGGCCTTCTGATGGGAACGCAGAGAGTGGATGAAGAGAACCGGAAAGAGAAAAACAGTGTAAACCACACCCGCCGGATACATATGGGCGGGTGTGGCGTTCGGGCCGGGTTTATTTGCTTTTCAGCAGATCCGGGCCGCGCAGGGCTGAGCGACTGCACACGGCGGCACGCTGGTCGCGGTTGAGGGTTGTGACATCAAACATGGTTTTGCCGCCCAGTTCCAACCGGCCCTTGCCGCCCCAGGCATAAGCCGGGTTGGTGGCAACGCCCGGCCTGGCAGCCAGCTTGCGGCCAAGGGAGCGCACGGTGGTATCCGTTACCAGCTTGTGGCTGTAGCAATACGCCATAAGGCCAGCCACATTGGCGGGAGAGGCGTGTTCAACGTTCGGAATGCCATCATAATCAAGCACACCGGGGGCGGCGGTGGCGGCTGTCATGGGCGGGGGAACGGCTGGCACTTTCAGGGTTTTGGCGGCATGGGCCTGCTGCGGCGCCAGCGGGGCGAGTGCCACCAGCGTCGCGCAGCCAGAAAGAGCCAGAGCGGCCGCTGCTTTAAAAACCGGACGAAATGCCGACATGAACATGCTCCTAACGCAAAAGGGAAACGCGTAATTCAAGAGGCGCCAGAGTGCGGCAGATACGCGCCGCCAGCAAGAGCCGAGGAGAGATGGCTGGGATTCTGGCGCGTGGAGAGTGCGACAGGCGTGAGCGTTTCTGTATCTGGCCTGTATCTGGCCGGTTGACACCATCCATGATGTGAACGGCAGGTGCATCACCTGTTTCATCCGGCCACACAGCATGCCTGACAGCCGAACAGGCACGTGCCTCAGCCTGCGTTACGCAATGCTCCGTATGGCCTCCCCCTTGATGGGGCCATCAAATGATCTTCCCACCTGAGGGTGAGGCTTCTATCGTTCAGGCAATCAGCAGGTACGCGCTCTTTCTGTACTCAGAAAACACGGTGGGCTTTGGGGATGCGCAAGAACAATCACGCCATCGGGTTTCTTCGGCTGTGTCTGATCGTGGCTGTTGTGCTGCACCATAGTGTGCTGGCGTATTGTGTCTTTGGTCACTTTGACCACCATGCCTACCTGCTTTCAAGCGCGCCCATTATTGACCGGCAACGTTGGGGCGGGTTCGATCTGCTGGTGCGGTGGAATGATACCTATTTCATGGCGCTGATGTTTTTCATCTCCGGGGTGTTTGTTCTGCCCAGCCTGCACCGCAAAGGGCCGCGCCGTTATTTGAAAGATCGGCTTTTGCGGCTGGGACTTCCTTTTGCGGTGTGCGTCAGCATTGTGATGCCTGTGGCCTATTATCCCTCCGTTCTGGAAGCGGGTGCCCGTGTGTCCTTCTTCTCCTTCTGGCAAGGGTATTTCGGCAGGTTTCACTGGCCGGGTGGGCCTGCGTGGTTCATCTGGTTTCTTTTTGTGCTTGATGCGCTGTGTGTTCTGACAGTGCGCCTTGCACCTTCTCTGCCAAGCTATCTGGCAGCCCGCGTGCCAGATGGCCTGAACCGTCGTCCGGTGGTGGCCGTGTGTGGCATTCTGGGGGTGGCTCTTGTGGCTTATGTGCCGTTTGTTCTGCTGTTTGGCGCAGAACGCTGGCTGAGTTGGGGACCATTTTCCATTCAGGGAAGCCGGATTGGCCTGTATGGCTTTTTCTTTGGTCTGGGCTGTGCGGCTGGGGCTGCGGGCAGTCAACATACCCTGTTTCAGCGGAATGGCGCGTTGGCGCGGCACTGGGCCGAGGCGCTCTGCCTTGGTATGAGTGCTTTTGGATGGTTTATTGCTCTACCTGCACCATTTGAAAAAATCCGGCCCGTTCTTTTTGTTTTTTGCAGCGTTCTGTTCTGCCTGGCCCTGATGGGCGTTTGCCTGCGCTTTGTCAGCACCGTATCCGCGCGGGTTAACACACTTACGGGAGACGCTTACGGCGTTTACCTGATCCACTATATGTTTGTGACATGGGCCCAGTATGCTCTGCTGCCTGCATCATGGGGAGCCATCCCGAAAGCGGCGTGTGTGACGGGCATAACCCTGTGTTCCAGTTTTCTTGTAACGCATATCATCCGCTTTTTTCCGGGTGTACAGCGTCTGGTTTGACAGAGGGAGCCGTTGACATAGCGCTATGTTCGGCCTTCAGGCGTGAAGAGTAGGATCTTTCTACAGGGCGCAGAATGGCCCCCGGGTAGAAGACCGAGCCGGGATTGACGAGGGCTGATACCCGCCATACCATTCCGATACAGTTATGATGCGAAGGTTTCTGCTGTGTGAGGAAAAGACCTCATGCAGCGCACCAGACAGTAAGGGACAAGAAAGTGCGCGGGAAAATAGGATCTGTCTGGCCTGCCGCGCTGTATTTTCTGATAATAGTCCCTTTGGTGTTATCCATCCATAACCCCCATGTTCTGGCCCATTTTTTCACCACCACTGTTTCCGAAGGGTATCAGAAGGTTTTTGTTCTTCTGGACTTCATACTGACGGAAACCCTTATGTTTCTGGCGGTGCTTGCTGTGACAGCCGTGTTTGCACGGCTTGACCGGAAAGATGCCGCGTTCTGTGGCCTGCCTTTACAAAAAACAGGGGGCCAGCGCTTTCTTTACGGGTGCGTTCTTTCCACTATTGGCATGTTGCTTCTGGGTGTTTTTGAATATGTGTTCGGTGGCTTTCACATAACAGGCTGGATCTGGCCGCCAGCCATAACGCTCCTGATCACACTGCTTTCAGCCTTCTGGGTGCTTCTTGTTGCCCTGACTGAGGAGTTATGGTTTCGGGGTTATGCTCTGGCAAAACTGGAAGGCGGTATGGGCTGGTGGTGTGCGGCCATAACAACGTCTCTGGTGTTCTCCCTGTGCCACCTGCACAATCAGGGTGAAAACTATAGTGAGCTTGTTCTGATTTTTCTCTCGGGCATGTTGCTGTGTGGGCTGCGGCGTCTGTCTGGTTCGCTGTGGCTTGGCATTGGCGCACACGCTACGGCAGACCTTGCGGGCATTATTCTGGGTGTGCCGGGCCATGATATGGCAAACAGCCCCATGCAGATTGTCTATCTTGAAACCTCCGGTTCCGCTTTGATCAATGGAGGCGAGAACGGTGTCATGTTCAGTCTGCCCGGCATTGCGTGCCAGTTTCTGATGATGCTTGTGCCGATCCTGCTGGTCAGGCCCTCACGCCAACACGCACACGGTGACGCGGTCCCGCCATCTGCGTGACTGTAGCCGCCATATCTGCGCGCAAGGTGTCGGAACGTACCCGCGCACCGCAGGCTCCGTGGACATGAGGCCATAAAAGCCGCGGGGTGTGTCCATTTTCCACCATCAAGCCTTCCTGTCTGGAAAACGGCACCTGTCTGCGCGAAGACTTTACTCCTGGGGGCCTGTTTCATGATGAGGTCTCGCTTGCAGGGATAGTCTCTGCTGCGCACCAATGCCAGCCGAGCCTTCAATCTGATTTTTTCAGTAATCTCCGTGAACGCCTGAGTTTCTGTGGGAGCCTGAAGGGAATAAGGGCATCCCTCCGCCTGAGCGCACAGCCGCCCCGCCTGCCTTCTGGTTGACGCCCGCATGGGGGGTTGGCACAGACGGACAAGATGTTTCGGAGGGCGCGGCTTTTGCACTTGAAAACGGCAAGACAGGGTTCAGCCCCAAAGAAGGGTGCAAAAAACCGGTTTGCAGGCCTTCTGTTCTGTCTGCTTGCGGGGCTGATTGCCGCAGGGCTGTACCGCAGTTTTCAGGTGGCGGCGTTTCTGCCGCTGGATGCTGACCGCGCCACGCCTGCCGTGGTGGCGGAAGCCATACTGGCCCATGGTCTGGGCGCACTGAACGCATGGCACAGCACGCAGGATAACTGGCTGCTCTCTGCCATTCTTCCGCAATTTCCCTTTTATGCCCTGTTGGGCCAGCAGGCGTGGATTCCTGCCCTGTGTGGCTGGCTGGGGTTTGTGGCCAGTTGCGCGCTGTGTGGTGTTCTGGTGGCGCTGGCCGCCGCCCCTCGGCCATCTGCCTGGCTGGTGGGAATGGGGCTGTTTGGCGTGCTGCTGTTCCTCAACCCGCTGGCGCTGGGGCCCATCGGGTTTCTGGCGCATCCGGTCAGCCATGGGGTGACATGCTTCTGGGGGCTGGCAGCACTTGTGCCCTGCGTGCTGGTGCTCAAGGGGCGTTCAAGGTGGCTGCTGGCGCTGACAACGGTTTTGTTGCTGGTTGCCTCGATCTCCGACCCATGGGCGCGGGCGGCGTTTGTTTTGCCGCTCACGCTTGCTGGTGTGGGGGTGTGCCTCCTGCCCTCCGATGCACGCCAAAAAAGGACGGCACTGTGCCTTATTGCCAGCACACTGCCTGTCTGGCTGGCCGGAGCGCACGGGTTTGGGCTGTTCCCCGGTATACCGGGCACGCAGTTTACCAAAGGGCCACTTGCCGACATTCCGCACCATGCCGCACTGGGCTTTTCCGGCATTGCGGTTTTGCTGCATCTGGTGCCGGGCACGAACGCGCTCACGCACCCATGGGCTCGATGGATCAGCGGAATAATTCTGCTTGCATTGTGTGGCCTTGCCGCCCCTGCCGTAAGCAACAGCTTGCACGATCAGAAAGACGGACCACGCCGGTTTCTTCTGCTGTTTTGCGCCCTTTCCCTGAGTGTGACGTTCGCGGCTTTCTCGCTCTCAGATTTTGTGACCGGGCTGGATCTGACACGTCTTTTAGGAAATTTCGCATTTCTGCTTCCGCTTGTCCTTTGCCTGTGTTGGTGCATTGGGCAGGCGCGGCCTTTGTTAACCGGCGGGCTGGTGCTGGCCGCTGTGGGTGGGGTTCTGGCTGACCTGTTACCACCCGGCGGCAACCACGCCACACCCCAGAAGGCATTGGCAAACACCATACAGCTTCTTGCGTTTCTGCAAGATCATCACCTGAGCCACGGATATGGGGGATATTGGTCCACACACGCCAATGCCAGCCATCTGCTAAGCGGCGGGCATGTGACCATTCGGCCCGTGGCGGTGCGAGGAGCCGGCGTGCTGCACCCACGAGAGCAGCAAGTGTTTGATGCGTGGTACAGGCCCCAGGACACAGTGCCTTCTGAAACGCGCCAGTTTTTCATTGCACAGCAAGATGACGAACTCTGCCCGGATACAGCCGCCTGTGTAGCACTTGCACAGCATAATTTCGGGCTGCCGGATGAGACTTTGCTCTGGGGCACGGTGCCGGTCATGGTCTGGCACAAGACTCTGTTTCCCTCTGCGCCCATGCCTGACACCCTGCAACGCGCGCCGGAACTTTCCGCCCACCCGACGGAAGACCAGTCCTTTCTGCTCACCCCGGCAACCGCGCCAGCCATGTTGTGGCGGGGGTGGGCCAGTGTGGGGCCGGATGGGGCGTGGAGCGGCGCGCAACTGGCTGGTATCATGGTGCGGCTGGCCGGCCCCTCTGCCCCCCTGTGTCTGACAATGCGTGCAAGCGGGCGGTCTTCTGCTCCGCCGCAACCTGTCACGCTGTTGCGGGATGGAACGGCCATAGCCCAATGGGCCGTGCATGCTGGAACGTGCGGCCCCACCGCATGATAACCAGCGACTTCTGCCCGGTATTCTGCTCTCCACCCTCAGCCGCCCACACGGTTGAGCCGCCCCTGACGCGCAACAGACACGAAAGACCCGCCATGGCCCAGACACCGGCCCAGTCCTCTGCCCCTGTTTCCCGCTCTGCCCGGCGCATTGCCCTGCTGGGCATGGTTGCGGGTTACGGTAATGCGCTGGGGTTTGTGGAACTGGGCGGTGTGTTTGTCGGCGCCATGACTGGCAACACCACGGACATGGGGGCCGCACTGGCCAGTGGGGACTGGCCGCACGGGCTGAAGGTAGCTGCGATTGTGGCGGTATTTTTCATCAGCGCCGTGCTGGCTGGCGTGGTGCGGCGGCTGTGGCTGCCGGCGCGTGGGTTCCTTATTATGGCGGGGCTTCTGGTGGTAACGCAGGCCGTGCAGGGCCACCCCGCCCAGCGTGTGTGTGAACTGCTGTTTCTGCCCGCCTTCATGGCTGTGCAGGGCGAGACGATTTCCCGTTTTTCCGGCAACGCCATCCAGACCATTGTGATTACCAGCAACCTGCTGAAATGCGCCTCCGCCATTGCGGGGTGGCTGGTCAGCCTGTTGCCCGGCAGCACCTGTGCACGCCCGGCCCATGGCACCATTCTGCTGCCGGGGCTGGCATGGGCTGCGTTTTTTCTGGGGGCCATGGCCGCAACCGCAGCATTACGACTGCACGCGCCCCGGCCCTTTTTGTGGCCGCTGCCACTTCTGGCCATCCTCTATGCCGATCTTGCGCACGCTGAACGCGCGCACGACCCGGAATAACGCGCCGCCCACGCCTTCCCGCGGCCGCCACCCCCGTTCCCGGTTGGTTGCTCGGTTGCTCTGTTGCTCTGTTGCTCTGTTGCTCTGTTGCTCTG
>NZ_LHZU01000122.1 GCF_001580995.1 Acetobacter senegalensis | reverse complement strand
ACCTGCACACCGCACCAATCCCGCGTAGCGGGTTCGTTCCCTCCGCCTCATTCAAGACATTACGTCCGTCAGAGACGTTTTCGTAAAGCCGCCATTCACGCCGTATTTCAGCAAGGGAGGTGAAGAGATGAAATCTCTCTCACCGACCTTAAAACGCCACATCGTCTGGACGCTATTTTCAGCCGGTAATAAACGCTAGAATATCGGCATTGATGACGTCAGCATGTGTCTTGTGCATGCCATGCGGATAGCCGGGATAGATTTTCAACGTGCTGTTCTGAAGCAGCCTGTCCTGAAGGATAGCCGCATTTTTGTAGGGCACGACTTGATCATCATCACCCTGCAGCACAAGCACCGGCACTGTGATGGCTTTCAGGTCTTCCGTCTGGTCCGTTTCTGAGAAGGCCCTGATCCCTTCATAATGGGCTTTTGCACTGCCCGTCATGCCCTGACGCCACCAGTTGCGGATCGTCCCTTCAGAAATTTCAGCTCCCGCACGGTTGAAACCGTAAAATGGGCCGTTCGCTACATCTAGAAAGAACTGCGCGCGATTTGCCGCCAACCCGGCACGTAGTCCGTCGAGGACTTTGATCGGCGCGCCTTCCGGACTGCGATCCGTCTGGACCATCAAAGGCGGCACTGAACTGATAAGCACGGCTTTGGCAACACGCGCCTGAGGCTGGCCGTATTTTGCAACATAGCGGGCAACCTGTCCGCCCCCTGTCGAATGCCCGACATGAATGGCATTTTTTAGATCAAGATGTTCGACAACAGCCGAGGCGTCAGCCGCGTAATGGTCCATGTCATGACCGGCGCTCACCTGCGCTGATCGTCCGTGACCGCGGCGGTCATGCGCAATGACGCGAAAACCCTTGCTCAGGAAGAACAGCATCTGCGTGTCCCAGTCATCGGCGCTGAGTGGCCAGCCATGATGGAAAACGATCGGCTGTGCATCCTTCGGCCCCCAGTCCTTATAAAAAATCTCTACGCCGTCGGATGTCGTGACAAATGACATGATACTTCCCCTGAGCATTTAGAACTGATAGTGCTCAGACGCTAACGTTGAACATAAGTTCAACGTCAAGATGAATTTGTAACAGAAGACAGATGATGAAGATTGGAGAACTGGCCCAGCAAACCGGCCTTACGACGTCCAAAATCCGGTTCTATGAGCGTATCGGACTGCTGAAAACGGTTGATCGGCGTTCCAACGGATACCGAACCTATCCACCGCAGGCCGTGCTGATTCTGGGGCTCATCACAACAGCGCAGCGGGCCGGGTTTACGCTGGATGAAATCCGCACCCTGTTGCCCTCTGACCTGCAACACTGGGACCATGATGCGCTCATGGACGCACTGACACGCAAGATTGCGGATATCGAGGCGCTGCAGGCACGTCTGGCCCAAAGCAAAGCCCATCTCCTTCGTCTGGTTGAAGACATTCAGGCGCGCCCCGAAGACATGGACTGTGCGGCCAATGCCCACCGTGTCCTGACGAATATGCTTATGGAACATCCCGAAAATCTGGACGTCACGCCTGACGATGTCCGCCTTCTGGACAAGACAGATCGTCGTCTGTCTGTGCGGAAAGGGCGAAGCAAAAAGGCTGTTTCGCCTTAAAGTCCTTCCAGAAGAGACAATATTTTTTTTGCGGTCGCTCTGGCAGAAAAGGGGTTCTGACCCGTCACCAGCCTTCCATCCGTGACAACATGGGACATGAAAGGCAGAAGGGCTTTTTCGTAAAGTGCGCCCCGTTCTTTCATTTCAGATTCCGCATTGTAGGGTATTTCTCCGGATACGCCAGCCAGCCTTTCCTCAGCCCACGAAAATCCGGTGATTTTACGCCCGGAGACCAGAAAAGAACCGTCTGCAAGCCGCGTGTTCAGAAGCCCGCAATATCCATGACAGACAGCGGAAACAATGCCGCCTTTTTCCCACACTGCGCGCGTGATGGCCTGAAGGCCTTCACTGTCCGGAAAGTCCCACATCACGCCATGGCCGCCAGTAAAGTAGATCGCATCATAATCTTGCGGATTGATGTCTGCGGGGCAGGGGGTTGAAGAGAGCAGGGCCATCTTCACCGGATCGGTCAGCCACGCTCTGGAGGAGGCGTCGCGCATCGGCCATTTCAACGCACGCGGGTCAAGGGGAACCTTGCCCCCTTTGGGACTGACAATGCGCTGTTCATAACCTTTGGCGGCAAACACGTCCCAGGCATGCGTCAGTTCCGCCAGCCATAATCCGGTCGAATGCGCAGGATTGTCAAAATGCGAGATATTGGTGGCAACGTGAAGGATACGGCGGCTCATGGCTGGCCCCTTTCATGCGGCAGGGTAGTGGGACGATCATTCTGTAACGTTCAAGTCCGGTTGAAGGTCAATCTGTTGTTTGACATTCAACTTGGCTTCAACGTTAGCGTTGTAAGGGCAAATCTACCTAGCACCATGGAGGCAGCCCCACATGCAGACAATTCTGGGCGCAAATGGCCAGATCGCCACGGAACTGGCGCGGACATTGCATCAGCATCATACAGGCGACCTGCGGCTCGTGAGCCGCAATCCCCGCAAGGTGAACCAAGACGATACCGTTATGGCTGCGAACCTGCTGGATGCAGGGCAGACGACAGAAGCCGTAAAAGGCAGCAGAATCGTCTATTTCACCGCTGGCCTGCCCCCTGACAGCACGCTCTGGGAAGAGAAGTTCCCGGTCATGCTAAAAAACGCCTTGCAGGCGTGCCGGATAGCGGGGGCTAGTTTTGCCTATTTCGATAATACTTACATGTATCCACAGAAGAGCCAGATCCAGACGGAGGAAACGCCGTTTGCACCAGTTGGTCGTAAAGGGCGGGTGCGCGCTGCAATGGCGTCTATGGTGCTGGAAGAAATGGGCCGGGGAGAGATTCCTGTGCTCATCGCCCGTGCGCCGGAATTCTATGGCCCGGGGAAAACGCAGAGCTTCACAAACACCCTGATTATTGACAGGCTGAAAGCAGGCAAAAGACCTCTGGTCCCTGTCCGTGATGATACGCGCCGGACTCTCATCTGGACGCCGGATGCGAGCCGCGGGCTGGCAACTCTGGGCAATGCGCCGGATGCTTATGGCCAGACCTGGCATCTGCCATGCTGTGATGATCGGCCGACCTATAAGACATTCGTCACCATGGCCAGGCGGGCTTTCGGCCGCACACCTTCCTATTCGGTTATCGGAAAGTGGTCACTGTTCCTCGCAGGCACTTTCTCAAAACAGGTGCGAGAGATCAGAGAACTACTGCCCCGTTATGAGCAGGACAATCTTTTCGACTCAACGAAATTCAAACGCCGTTTTCCAGCATTTTCTGTCACGACATACGAGGAGGGTCTGGACCTGATCAGGAAGGAGTGGAGAGGCGAATAATGCCCTCCTTCTGGACGCAACGAGAAACATTATGACAGGACAGCGGAGAACCTTTGACTCATCTGGAAGTGTGCCTTGTTCAACTGAAGAGAAATGATTGAAGCCTATATTGCGTCCACGGCCCATCTTCGATCTTTCCTTGGCTTCTCCGTCAGGCTGCGCATCTGGTCTCCTGTTTGCGCCTCTTGCGGGCCGTGTCCGGGAAAATTCTCCGTGGGCGTTGGGTTATACAGCCCTGATAACGACCCCCATGAAGCTTTCTTTTCTGGGACCGCGTGGGCCGGATAACATGGACCCATGGGTCTCAGACGGGCTTATGGTCTGTTTTTTCTGGTGGTTATTCTCGAAATGAAGAAGGAAATCGCCTCAGGGTAATTCTCGTCACTACCCCGCGTTGCCCTGCCGCTTTTTTGCTTCATGAATGTGGATGTGTCATTGGCGGATGTTCACCCGGACATGTTTTTTCCGTTGAAAAACCGATTAGTGAAAGAACGGTTTTTCTATCGGTTGTGTTGAAGTGGCCTCGCTGCGGCAAGGGAAAAGTAAAGAGGGAGGTAGATATGCTGGGGGATATTAATTGCCGCCTACGCGTCGCATATGTCCGCTTAGTTTCACACTCAGAACTTAATTGACGATATGCCGTAAGGAAACGCTGACGGTAGAGATAAAATATTTCGTTTCAAATTATTCCCAAGCGGATTGCTTTTGCTACGGCTCCGCAGGTTGTTTGACTTTGTAATTTGTGGCGGGCTGATGAAAGATAGAGGCGAATTGCGGCCTCTGAGATGCCGAGTTTTTCGCTAATTCTCTGCGCCATAAGGCCGTCTGCGCACAGTGCAAGGCACTCTTTTTCTCGCCATGAAAGGCGAGGAATATCCGCATGCCGCCTGATGCCAGCCTCAACGCTAAACCATTCGTGGAAATATGTTCCAATCTGAGCGAACGTCCGAATATATGAGCTTCGTTGAGGGCCAGAAAAAACACCTTCCTCATTCGACGTGACGGTCAGAACACCCAGTTCGCCCCTGAGACCCCGAACTGGGATTGATAAACCATGTGATCCGATCCCATATTCCCGAGAGAGTGCCATGACACGTCGTTCTTTTCGGCTCATTCCGGAGATATCTCCCCAGTCGAAAGGCAAAATACTCTGAAAAGATGCTCTGACAGCAGGGTCATCTTTCAAAAAATCATTTCTCATATAGAGATCTTGCCAGTCGTCACTGTATGTCGTGATGACGGTTTTACTTTTGTTTCTGATGCTTGAGTTAGACAAGAAAACATAAGTCAAATTTTCAATTGGGGTGGTTTCTTTGATTCTTTCGGCAATGCTGTGGGCGTCTTCGGGCGTTTGCGCTTTAGCAATGTCGGTGAAAATGTCATCTGCAATAAACAAATAATCTGGACGAGGTTGTGTGGAATTCATGCCTATGGGCGCCAAAGTTGAACTAAGGCTACCCATACCATAAGCTGATGATTTTGATAAGATTAAGGGGATAACGAAAATTTATTTAATATGTTCGCCATTTGCGCTTGCGAAACTTCAAAGGTCGCAAGAGTAATTGTTTTTCCGTCATGTTCTGCAGACATCACTGGCACTGGCTCCCACCCCGCACGGCAGAAAATGCGGTGCATAGGTTTGAAGAATATCCCGGTTAGATGGTCGATGCCGCTTGCCAGGCAAACACGGCATAATTCTCCAAATAGCTCTCCTGTGTACGTAATAGGATCGCCCTTTTTGAAGGTCGCGCAGTATCGTGTTGTTTCCCATATATTTGCTCCATAGATATCGGGGCAGTCTGGGAAAAACTGATGAAAGATGTCCCTAAGCATTGTGGGGCCTGTTGTCGGAAGCACTCTCATAGAGGTTGCGTGGCTTCCGTCTGGGCGCTCAGAAACGATATAGAGCGGGTTGTATTTCCGGTCATAGTCATCCTCTTCCCGACCGTCCTTTACGCAGACGTCCCACTTGAGTCTGTCTTGAAATACCGACGCCCTAGCTTTTAGCATATTGTTATATGTTTCATGGTGCAGCCATCTATCTTCATAGGAAAAGACCTTAATCACCTTCTATCTCCAAGTATATTGAAAACAATAAGATGATTGATATTTATTTTGCGCATGTTAATATATCACTATTAATATATTAAATGTTGTTTTGTTATATTTATAATTTCCATATAATATGAATTTATCTAAATTTTTGTAAGGCAGTTCGAAGAAAGGCATCTTCATCCTGAACGTCTACGCCGCTGCGCTGATCCGCTTTAGGATGAGGAAACGGTGTATATTCTGGATGATATTTGTGAGCCCGATTATCATGGTGGCTCGTTCGATACTGACCGCTCATATGAATAGCCCACTCTATGATTTTTGATCCGAGAAGACGTGTTCGACCCGTTTGATGATCGATGCGGCACATCTTAAAGTGCATAGGAGGCCGGTATCCCCGCTTAAAAAGCGGCTTTATAAAAGGCGTATCTTATCGAAAACATGTTCGCAAAGCTGAAAGACTGGTGACGTGTCACAACACGATATGACCGCTGTGCTCACACCTTCATGTCAGCAATCCACATCGCCGCCAGGGTCATCTTCTATCTTAAAGAATGCGTCCTGAGGCTATTGATCCAGACGCTGAACAACCGGGAGAGAGGCCAAAGAAGCGCTGATTGATGTCTTGGCTACATGATTTCAGGCAGTGTGAAGGATTGAGCCGTAGAACAACATGCGAGTTCACGCGTTTTTCCAGACCTTCTGGGTTGAGTAGGGGAGATTGTCAGTGTTTTGTGTCTGCTCTGTAAGCTAGGCCGTCTTGATCGAAAACATGACAGGCATCAGGTAAAAAGGAGAATGAAAGTGCTTCTCCCACTCGCGGGGATGCGCTGCCTGTTGTCTGAATTTTCAGTGTGATGTCTTCTAGAAAACGAACATGGAGCAAAGTGAGGGCGCCGAGATGTTCGACCATCAGGACTGTGCCCTGAAACATGGCGTCTTTACCCTCTGTAATACGAATATCCTCTGGTCTGATACCAAGAGTTCCTATTTGACCTTCAAGACGTGGCAGCGGAGATGGTAATGTTAGTGTGACACTGTTGGCGAGCTGTAAATGGCTTACGTTACCGTCTGTTTTTAGTAGCGTCAGAGGGATGAAATTCATGGAAGCTGAGCCAATGAAGCCAGCGACAAAGAGTGTGCGAGGGGTATGATAAAGTTCCAGAGGGGTGCCAACCTGTTCAATATCACCATCGCGAAGTACCACAATCCGATCTGCCAATGTCATGGCTTCCACCTGGTCGTGCGTGACATAGAGCGTGGTGGCACCGAGTTTACGATGTAGCGTTGCCAGTTCAATCCGCATATGGTTCCGCAGTTCCGCATCCAGATTGGAGAGAGGTTCATCAAACAGAAAGAGTTTTGGTTTTCTAACAATGGCACGCCCTATTGCGACACGCTGCCTCTGACCACCTGACAATGTGCCAGGTTTGCACTCCAGATAAGGTTCCAGCCTGAGAATACGTGCGACCTCAGAAATACGTTCTGCAATTTCATGAGCAGGGAGTTTCGCAATCCGAAGGTTGAAGTCCATGTTCCGGCGTACGGTCATATGTGGATACAGGGCGTAGGACTGGAATACCATGGCCACGCCGCGCTTGGAGGCTTCGACGTTAGTCACCTCTTGGCCATTGATGGACACTATCCCGGATGAGAGTGTTTCCAGTCCTGCGATCATGCGCAGGAGGGTTGATTTACCGCACCCGGAAGGGCCGACAAATACCACGAATTCCCCCTGTTTCACGGAAAGAGAAATGTCTTTGACAATCTCTTTTCCATGATAAGCCTTGCGGACGTTTTTGAGGGTGAGAAAGCCAGAGACAGTCATCGGTGATCAAACGGCCTTTCATCCCCAGCGACATGCCGGATATAAAGATTGCGAAAATCCGACCGTGTATTCACAAAAATTGGCAGGCACATTCCCCCAATAACCGGGCCGTCGGTTACAAGGTGCGTGATAGAAAAGCGCGGTACATCGCGCACGCGCAGGGCGCTCAAGGAAGACAGGAGGGGATAGCTTCTCTCAACCAGCGCCGAGAGAATGGATTCCGGTAATGCGCCGCCAAGAAGAACGGTTTCCGGGTCAAACGCTGTTTCCATGATGGACACCAAATAGCGGAGGATTCGCGCGGCTTCTTCCATCCAGTGCATGAGACGGCTGTCACGGTGGTGATGCAGCTCACTCAGCGCTTCGGGCGTCAGTTCCTCCACAGGGCGCTCCAGCAGACGCGCGACCGCATGTAGGGAGAGCCGATCGTCAATCACGCCTTCTCCGTCAGGTGCTGGGAGCAGGCCGAATTCTCCCGCGTTGCCGCGTACGCCTTTTACCGGCATGCCGTCTACAACAATGCCAGCGCCAGTTCCGTACCCTATGTAGATCAGGACAAAATTGCGCAGAGACCCGGCAGAGTGGTGGAGCAATGTGCCAATGGCGGCTGCCGTAGCGTCATTTTCTGTCAAGACGGGAATTTTCAGCTGTGTTGTTAATTCATGCGCCAGATCAATGTCCCTCCATAACTCCCAGCCGGGCATACACATTTCAATTTCATAAATGTCGGCGTTCAGAGTGGGTAGAACCAGGCCAAGCCCCCAGACGGCACTGTGTTCGATGTTGCTATCTGCCAGAAGCTGGCAGACCATATGGGTCATGACGGCCATGCTGGCGGCCGGGTCTGTCGTATCGCCTGACCAGTCGAGGCGACCAACGATATTGAGTAGAAGGTCGCCCAGAACGGCAGTAATCTGGCCCCGATCGACATGCAGACCAAGAGCGTATCCTGCCTCCGGGTTGGGGGCCAGATAGATTTGCGGTTGCCCGCGCAGGCCTGTGGAGCGACCGGCCTCGCGGATCAGGCCCTGATCCAGCAATTCGCGCGTTATGCCGGAGATTGTCTGCGGCTTCAGCCCAATCCTCTGGGCAATATCCACGCGGCTGAGTGGGCCATTCTGGTGCAGCAGTTCAAATACAAGACGCCGGTTGTAGATGCGCGAAAAAGCCTGTCCTGCTCCGTCAGGTGTGTTGTGGTCGCTCATTTTACTGCTCCTGCGGTCAGACCTGCTGCAATGCGGCGCTGAAAAAATAGAACCAGGAGAATGGGAGGCAAAGTTCCAAGAAGGGATGCCGCCATGATAAGCCCGAACGGGAGTTCAAACCTGCTAGGGGCCGAAATAAGGCCGATGCTGACGGGCAGGGTGCGTGCTGAATC
The DNA here is from genome assembly GCF_001580995.1 of Acetobacter senegalensis. Taxonomy (GTDB): domain Bacteria; phylum Pseudomonadota; class Alphaproteobacteria; order Acetobacterales; family Acetobacteraceae; genus Acetobacter; species Acetobacter senegalensis. The sequence continues at coordinate 43,245 of NZ_LHZU01000122.1, read as the reverse complement.
GCTGAGTGTGAAGGTCAGGCCAAAAAGGAATTCGTTCCAGCAGTTGATGAATGTCAGCAAGCCCGTTGCGGCAAGTCCCGGCCAGACCAGAGGTAGATGGATTATCAGAATGCGTCGCATGATGCCGCATCCATCCAGTCTGCCGGCATCATCCAGGTCGCGTGGCAGATCACGGAAAAAGCCAGTGAGAAGCCATATTGCAAACGGGAGAGCAAAAAAAAGATCCGCAAAAATCAGACTGCCAAGGCGATTATAGAGCCCAAGTTTCGAGATGACCGTGAACAGGCCGGATAGGATGGCAATTTGCGGCAGCATGGCGCATCCAAGCAACAGAGCAAGAACAGTATTCCGACCCTGAAAAGACATGCGCCCGAGCGCGTAGGCCGCAGGAATGGCCAGTATCAGGGTAATGAGGGCAACGGCACTTGCTGAAATCAGAGAGTTGGCGGCATCATGCCACCAGGTAGGATTGGAGAGCAGGCCGCTGTAATTTTCAAAAGATGGGGGCGCGAAAGGCACTGTCGAAAAAAGATCAGATCCTTTCCGAAAGGACGTCACAAGCGCCCAGTAAAGCGGTAAAAGGGGCTGGAGGAGGGCGACAGATAGGATGACCCAGCGCCAAAGAGAGGAGGGTAAGTGGCTCACGGCATATGCTTCGGTGCCAGCCGGGAGACGCATGCCCAGAACAGAACAGCTGTCATGGCGATAATTGCCAGCGTGGAGAGGGCTGATGCCGCGCCATAGCCTTGCGCGCCAAACTGGACAATTTGCGTCTGGACAAAGACGGACAGTGTCATGCCATGGATATCCGCTCCATAGAGTACGCTCGACAGGTCGAACATTCTCAGGGCATCGAGTAAGCGGAAGAGAGCCGCTGCCATCAGTGGGTGCCATAGTAGCGGAAGCGTGATGGCGCGAAAAGTCTGCCATGGTGTCGCCCCGTCCATGCGGGCCGCTTCCAGCGTATCGGTGGGTAAGGATTGCAGTCCAGCAAGAGCAAGAAGCGTCATGAAGGGGGTTGCCTGCCAAATATCGACGAGGACCATAATGGCCAGCATGCCCATTGGTGATGTAGTCCACTCACTCCCCTGGTGGATAAAGCCAACTGTCATAAGGGCTGCGTTGATAATTCCATAATGCGGATTGAGCATCCAGCCCCACAAGCGCGCGGCAACCACCGCAGGGACGGCCCAAGGAAGCAGCATGATAGCCAGCAGAAATCCCCGCAGGCGAATGTCCATCTTTTGCAGCAAAAGGGCGAGCGCAACACCTAGAGCAGTTTCCACCACAACAGCGCTCAGAGCAAACAGAATAGTCGTACCCGCGGCATGCCACCACGCAGTATCAGTTGCCAGTAGATGGAAATTTTCAAATGTCAGCCCGGCATGTGGAGGGACGAGCCCATGTGCATCTGCTGTAAAGGCGAGGCGAATGGTCTGGAGCAGAGGGATCAGAACGAGCGCCATGAGCGTGATGAGTGTTGGGGTAAGGAGTAGCCACGGCTGCCAGAGAAATATTTCTCGTCCCTGTTTATTTTGCGGCATGGGGTATTTATCCGGGAGGGGCTGCGGCAAGAGCTGCGCCGATAACTCCGGCGTTTTCGTCAAGGCCCGCCATCACCAAGGGAATATTCGTGCAGGATTGTTCCCAAATATGGGCGCGAATTTCTGTTTCCAGCCCGGTGCGATAGGTGCCAGTGGAGCAGCCCAGGCCGCCTCCCAGAATGATTTTTTCCGGGTCCAGCATATTGACGATTTGGGCGATCAAACGTCCTCCCATCCCAGCAGCATCTGCGATCACGTTCTGTGCGCACGCATTCCCTTGCGCTGCCAGAGCTTCAAGCGTGTGAATCCCTTGCGCAAGCGGGAATCCGCCGCGTTCCTGCCACAGACGTACCATCCCCAGCCCGGATGCATAGTCCTCGGGGATGGCAGCAACGAGAGCTGAACGGTCCTGTGCAGGCACCGCTAGTTCAGAACTGGCAAAATGAATCGCAAAACCATGCGATCCTGAATAAGGTTTTCCATTAAGACATAGCGTATAGCTCATGCCTGATCCGAGAGAGAAATAAACAAAATTGTCACAGTCGCGGCCTGCGCCAAAGCGGGCTTCCGCGAGGGCTGCGACGCGTACGTCACTCTCGGCGCGGGCCGGGACGGAGAGCGCCGCTTCCAGACGGTCCAGCAGATGCGGAAGCGGAAAATTCCACTGGCTGCGGATTGTGCCGTGCAGGTCGACCAGTTCCGGCACGGCCACCCCTACACCCAAAAGGAGGGCACTGTCAGGGTTGTCGGGCAGTTCAATTGCAAGCGCCAGACTGATAATATCCGCGACAATCTCCTCTCCCGGCGCGTCCCGCCGGGTTGGAATACGCAGAACCGGTCCGAGTTGGCCCGTGGATAATTCAACCCAGGCGGCTGCAATTTTTGTCGCGCCGACATCCACGCCGATTGCATAGGAAGGCTTCATCGTCGATGTCACAGTCCAAGTTGCTTCAGGACTGCGCGATTGTGCAGAGCGATGGGAAACGGTTTTTCCGGTGGGCAAGGGTACATGTCCTGCTCGACAATAGCAAAGCCGTCGAAGTTCCGTTCCTTCAGGAACGATACGACCGCGGCAAAATCCATGATGCCTTTGTCCAGTTCACACATGACGCCATTCTGAAAGACGTCCATGAATGGCGTACCGTCAGCCATTGCGCGGGCGTGGATGACGCCATCCAGATTTTTAAAATGATAGTAGGGAATGCGGTCCGCATAGCTGCGCATGAAGGCGAGAGCATTCGCCCCGGTATAGGCGTGGTGTCCAAAATCGAAGCAGAGTTTGACAAATTCTGCTGGTGTGTCAGCCATGAGCCGCATAATTTCCTCTTCCGTTTCAATGGCCGTGCCAACGTGCGGGTGGATGAGCAGATGTAATCCATAACTCTGTGCGACCCTTCGGCCAGTTTCCGTAATCACGCGCATGATGTGCTGCCATGTTTCAGGGGCTGCAATGCGGGCCTCGCGCGTGGCATAGACGTCTGAATCATCCATCAACAGGAGCCAGGGAGTACGCGTCGCCACCAGTGTTTCGCAAAGCGGAGCAAGGCGGTCGGAAAGGGTTTTCAGCGCATCGGGCTGGGCAAGCGGATGCACGACGGCCGCACCACACAGAGCGAGATTGCGCGATGCCAGCGCATCATTCAACTGTGCGCGGTCTGTCGGGAGGTACCCCCATGGCCCCAGTTCGGTCCAGGCATATCCCGCGCGTGCCACCTCATTGAGGTAGCGTTCCCACGGTGTCTGGCGCGGATCTTCAGCATACCAGACGCCCCAGGCATCAGGTGCGGTACCGACATGAATAGTCATTGTGTCTTCTCCATACAGAGATTAGGGCGAGAGGGGGTCTGGCACCAAGCGCCCCGCTGAGCCATGCCAAGAAGTGTTTGTGAAAGAGTATGAAGCCCCTCGGTGATGGTAACTTGCCCTCGCAGGATGTCATGGAAGCCGTTTTCCACGCGCCAAGCGAGTTGCGGATAATCCACTCCGGTTGCGGCGACGGGCCGTATGACTGGATGGTCCAATGCCTGACGGATCAGCGCGATGATGGGCAAGGCTGCTCGAACCATCGGATCGTCAAGCAGGGCGTGACGCGCCGGGATATAGGCCCCGGCAATCGCCCGTTCCCTCTCAATGGAGGCGGATGTCAGATACTGTATGAAGGCCTGGGCTTCTGCCTGGTGGGCGGTATTGCGTGCCATGCCCAGATAAACCGTGCCATCCACCCCGCGTGCCGGGTCGGAAGTCTGTACGCGGGGCAGGGGGGCAACGCCGACCTTTCCCGCAACCGGGCTACCAGGCGCGTTCGCCAGAGCCCATGCATAAACCCAGTTGCGCATGAACACGGCATGGCCGGTCTGGAAGGCTCCACGGGTCGCTTCCTCATCATCCGATAGAACGCCTGGGGGGGACACTGCACCTAACCAGCCTACCGCCCGTGCCAGAGCCTGATGCGCCAGTGCGTTATCCAACTCAACTGTACCGTTTTCGGAAACAAGGGTTCCGCCTTTTGGGCCAAACCATTCGAGGGCATTGCAGATCAGGCTTTCTGCTGTGCGGCCTTGCCAGACATATCCCCACATATCGTGTTGCCCATGGGTGCGCTCCCCATCCTGAATAAGGTGTGCTTCACGGGTCAGATCATCCCATGTGTCGGGCACCGGCAGGTGATACCGGTCAAGCAGATCCTGGCGGTAGAACAACAGTCCCACATCACGGTACCAAGGCACGGCGACACGCCGCCCGATGTTAAAGAAGGGGCCTGGAGCAAGGTCATGGTCATCCTGTTTTGCCTCCAGCGCCCCCAGCATGGGGGCAAGAGTGCCCAGCCATGTTCCATCAATAACCAGAACATCGGCTGCAGCGGTCGGCGCGGACAGCACCTGCCTATAAAGCGGCAGTATGGTGATCCAGTCAGACGGCAGGGGAATAAGCGTGACGGTATTTCCCGTTTCTTTCTCCCATGCCCGGCTTTCTGACTGACACAACGCCATTTCCGTGCCGCTAGATGAGCAAAAGACAGTTAGACTTCCGGCTCGGGCTTCATGAGCAAAAAGCAGGGAGCATCCAAACAGGATGGTGAAGAGGCGGCGTTTCACTGGGTTGCGTCGTTCGGAAGAGATGCTGCGGCGACGAAAAGGTTGGCCGCGGTAATTTGAGCCTGTGCAGTGGGCTGTTGAGGGGCCTTTTCCCATGTGGCGTTAAAGTGGGTCTGCTGGAAACGGTTTTTCCATAATGCTCGACTTTCGTCCTGCAGCCAGGATGACAGGCGTGCTCGTTCCGAACCTGGGGGCAATGCTGGCACGAGGTGGCCGAAGGCCCGCACAAAAATACCCCGGAAAATCTGGCTATCGACGGTCATAGGGACTTCCTCTTCCCGGAAACCGTTGCCCTGTGTTGTTCCTGCCGCAAGGGCTTCTTCAGCGATGCGGGTTGCCTCGTCCAGAAGTGGTTTTTTACCTGTAATGGCGAAAAGATGCAGAAGCGCATCCAGAACCACGCCTTGATTATAGCTGTATGGTGGACCACCATTATTGTGGCAATGATGATCCAGACCATCATTGACGGCATGGGAGGGGGAGATCATGCTGCTTTCTGAAAACCAGCGCCAGGTTCGTTCTGCCCAGTTTTTATAGTCGGAACTTCCAGTCACATTTTGCAGGCGTGCGGCAACGTCAAGAAAAAGTTCGTTCGTGATAGCATTTTTGTAAGTGCGGGCGTGGTCCCACCAGACGCCACCACCGCAGGTTTCATCCCAATACTGCGTTGCAATCTGTTTGAAGATTGTCTCAGCGTCCTGAATGGCGTGCTGTTGAGACAGCTTATCCGTCATGATCGCTGCCATATCCAGATCGGCCTCTGCAACCCAGAGAAAATCGTCATTCCCGTCCAGTCCACGCCGATCTGCCAAAAGCGCCCGTGCAAGTGAGGAAAAGCGGCCATCACCGGAAGCGGATTCATACTCTACAAGACTGCTGACAGTGACAAAGCGCTGCCAGGCGTGAAAGCCGCCGCCATTTCGGTGGGTATGCAGTGTCAGAGAATATTGAGTGGGGAGAACCGACAAAGCAGCCTGCGCATGCTGCAGAAGGTCTGTTTTTGAAGGGACTATTTCATCCGAAGCCCGGAGGGAAAGCGGCATCAGGATGCCTGTGGCAAAAGCAAAGCTTGTGGCCAGAGCTACGCGAAAAGGACCTGATCTCATAACTGTGCCCGCTTCTTTTTGCTTGCAACGCTAAAAACCGATGAAAATTTGAGGCTCTTTGAGTCGCTTAGTAATCTGGATTTTTAATTACATGAATAGGATTTAGTGGCAAGCATTATACCAAATTGTCATAAAGAGGCACGGCCGCAGATTTAATATAGTCTTCACACTTCTCATCATCAAAAAAAGCTAGAGCCTCGAGAGGACGTAAAACCCCTTGGTTTTCTGTGGGTAGAGCGCGATGTTTCCGAAGATTTATGGTTGGGTCTCTTTTTGTATCTCAAATCACGGAGTTAGAGGCTTAGATCAAATTAGTTGTTTTAATTAACATCGCAGCAAGACCAGACTTCTGATGCATGGTGGAGCACAGTGACAATGACGAAACTTTCTCTTGGTTTGCTGGGCGCTGGCGAAGTCGCTCAACTAATTCACCTGCCCATCCTGCAGCAGATGCAGGATCGCTACCAGATTGCCGCACTCTATGACCCATCCCCGTCTGTGTTGAATGCGGTGGCTGATAAATGGGCTGTGCCGAAACGCTATGACACGGTTGAGACGCTTCTGGCAGACGAGGAAGTTGATGCGGTCATGGTCCTCAGCCCGGACCAGTTTCATGGGGAACACGCGCGTGCAGCGTTACGGGCGGGCAAGCATGTGTTTCTCGAAAAACCGGCTTGTCTGACAGTGGCAGACCTTCAGTCTTTGATTGAGGTGCAGCAGCAAACTGATCGACAAGTGATGATTGGATATATGCGTTGCTATGCGCCTGCTTTCATGCAGGGGCAGAAACTTTTGCAGCAGATGAGTGATATCCGTTACGCTAGAGTTCGGGACCTTATCTGTGAAGGTCCTTGGTTTTTCCGTAAATGGAGTGAAGTTGTCACTCCTGCAGATGATATTTCCGCAGACGTGCTCACGTCTGGTCGGGCAAAGCGTATGGCCGATCTGAAGGCAGTCTGTGGTGAGGATGCGCCGCCTGCGATTCTGAAAAGCTATGAGGTTCTGACCGGGTTGGGCGTTCACTCGCTTTCAGCAGTGCGTATGCTTCTGGGGTCACCGCGTCGTGTGATCTCAGCTCATGTTGGGCAGGATGGTACGCAGATTCATGCGCTTCTAGATTACGGAAACTTCGTGACATCTTATGAATGTCTGATTGACGATGTCGTAAGGTTCGATGCGACAATCGAAGTGCTCTCCAGACGGGAAGAGCTTAGTATTCATTATGACACTCCCTATATCCGCAATCTGCCGGGTCGGACAGTTTTTCAGGCAAGCTCCGAGAGTGAAAATAGTTCTCAGACTTTTGGTCCTTTTTACAAAGACCCCTTTCAGGTCGAACTGGAACATTTTCATGATGTGCTCACTACGGGAGTTCCGGTGCGGACTCATTTGCACGACGCAGTGAGAGACCTAGAACTCTGTCAAGAAATTATAAAAGTTGCGAAGTTAAGTTTTTTAAGAAAATACAATAAATAACATCAAATATATAGTAATGTAGAAAATAAAATCAGTAATATACATCTATTTATTCTCGATAAATTCAATATTTCTTGAGGAAAGACTTTTGTTCAACTGCCTTCCCCATTGTTTATCAACAAACGAGGTTCCTAATGATATCGTTTAAGAAAGCCTTGGCGGGATATCTAATTCCGCTAACAACTGTTGGTGTTATATTGCCGGCAGCAGCTCAGACTGAACAGCATAATGCCAAAGCTCATGGTAACAACCAACGGAAAACAGCAGCAGATCAATCAGCGCCGCAACGAAAATCCGTAGCGGCCAAAGGTTTGCTGGCGTCGCTTGGCTCCAAACAAAACAAGATTATGGCGGCAAAAAGTGAAGGTGTTATTGTTCTAGCAAAACGTGCGGGAAGCACTGGAGCGGCACTTGACGAGCAACGTCGTAGCACGGGTGTAGCAAGTGTAATGTCTCGCGAGCAGATTGAGCAGGCGCCTGAAACAAATCTTTCCGATATTCTTACACGTTTACCGGGGGTTTCGGCGTATAGTGATATGGGGGGCGGGCAGGCGGCTACCGGAGAGTCGCAATATATGACCATTCGTGGACTTGATTCCAGCTATAATGCTTACACTCTTAATGGTGAGCGTATAGCTCCTGCAGATCCTACCACACGTGCCATTTCATTTGATATGCTTGCTCCTTATGGCATCACCTCAATCAAGGTTTCCAAAAGTACGACTGCCGATATGGACGGTGATGCAATTGGCGGTGCTATTGATATACGTACCCCTACGGCGTTTGATTTTTCAGGTCCGTATCAAAAAGTAACCTTGCAAGGGCAGCTCAATGACAAGGCTGCGCAGATTGGCACTCAGGATTTGGGTGGAACGGCTCAAGTCGAGTTCGCTAGGCGTTTCGGGAAAGATAAGAATTTTGGCATTTATGCGACAGGTTATTATTCTTCTAAAGGTGTGTTAGCAGATGCGGTTGCTCCGAATACGAGTTATTCGCCAACTTTGTTGTCACAGGCTGGTGTTGCAAGCTTGAATCAAGCGTCCCAACTCTCAACGCAACAGCTTAAATATGACCTCTTTTCAAGTTCCATTAAGCGATATGGTGGTTCCCTTTCTCTGAATTATAAAGGTGATAAGCAGGAGGTTTATTTTCTAGGAACTTATGGCCAGTATAACGTCACTATGAATGATAATCAGGTATCGTTGCGTGGTGGGGATTCAGGCTATAATGCAAACGGAGTCTACCAGTCAGCAACGGCAACACGGGGGCAGTATTTTGAAACAGATGATTCAGCACAGTTACTGACAACGCAAAAGCTTGGGGGGATTACAAGAACAGGAAAATGGACTATCAATTACGATATTTTTAATAGTTATGGTGTTCAGTCTAGCCCTAATCAGGTTGAGGCTAGTATGTATGGTAATACCACCGTTAATGGCCCTTTTACATTTGATGTGGAAAACACAACATTACCGCGTGTTATGGCATCATCTTCTGCGGTGTCTCAACTTGAAAACCAGAATACAAATCGTTTCTGGAAAACCCAAGGGCGAGATTCCCAGAGCACGTCGGATATGTTCGGTATTCATGCGGATACAGCTTATAAATTTAATTCTGATATTTTAAAATCAATTGTATTTGGTTTTAAAATTAGCGACACTCAGCGTCAGTCTTGGCGTCATCCTTATTTTCATGATGATAATAACTTTGTATATGATGGACCCTTTTTTGGAGGACAAGACTGGGCTTATAATAACGCCGCAGGGCCAGTTATTGGAGATATTCCCGGCAAGCAGGTTAATGCGTTTGGTGGAGCTGCTGGCGATTTTCGTCTACTTGATCGCGATTGGGTGAAAAATACGACAGTTCCTTACAAGTATCAGAATGACCCTAATGGGGCCGGAAATTATACGAAAAATGATTGGAATGCCAACACAAGCCGTGGCTCAGAACGTATTTATGCAGGGTTTGTGGAATTGAATTTGCAGGCCGGCCCTGTCGATATTCATCCCGGTTTTCGCTACGAATATACGGATTTTAGCGGGTCACACTGGAAATCAAATGGTGATGATGCCACCGGTGAGTTTGTTAATGTCAAGCAGTCATATGGTACGCCGCTCCCCTACCTGAACATAAACTGGCGTCCAACAGATCTCAGTGTTCTGCGTTTTTCTGTTCGTCGGTCTTTGACGCGGCCAGCATTCGGTTTGATTAATGGCGCTACATCATTGTCTCTTGATTCAGTAACTAATCGCGTTATTTCGGTTTCCCAGCCTAACCCTAATTTGCGTCCGACAACTGCTACAGTCTTTGATTTTTCAGGAGAGCTGTATAATCGACATGCTGGTGTTGTTTCAGCATCAGTGTATTACAAGCAGCTTCAGAAGTTTATTTTCACGTCCGTTTCAGGAACGTCCAATAGTTCCACCTTGGGCGGGAATGTCCCAACAAATGCGTATACGGATAATGGTACAGAGTATCAGATGCCTATGAACGGGGGAGGGGCGAAACTGGAAGGAATTGAGCTGAACGCCCAACAGACGCTTGATTTCTTGCCCGGCTGGCTGGGTGGTTTTGGGCTAAATGGGAATGTAACACTTCAGCATTCTGTTGCTAAAAGCAATATTGCTGGGCATCCCAATACTGCGCTCCCGCGTGCTCCGGAGATAATGTATAATCTTGGGTTTTTTTATAATAGAGGTCGGTTCCATTTCGATCTGAATTATAATTATATTGGTACGCAGCTTCTTAGCCTTAATTCATCGGTGCCTGATTTCTATCTTCAGCCGACCCAACGGCTGGACCTTAGTCTGAAATATAAGTTTGGTTGGGGGCTGACTGGAACATTGGCAATGCAAAACCTTCTGAATACGCCAGCCTATTGGGAAACAATGGGTAAAGGTAAAGCTTATTTAGCATACGATGGTTCTGCAAATGGTGCTTTTGTTCAAACAGGCCGGATGTATCTGGTCGGCTTGACGGGACAGTTCTGAAGAAGGTTAGCACAATGTGGCTGTATCATATTATTATAGTGCTTGGAGCTGTTTCATGCTTGTTGATGTCCGCTCCTGTTCGAGCAGAAGATACAGCCAGCCAGGAGGTTCTTCGACTTGATCAACTACAGGTTGTCGGCTCGCACAATAGCTACCATGCGGGGCTTGAGCCGGGCATTCGTCGAGAGCTTGAGCATGAGGCGCCACAGCTTGCGCATCTTCTAGATTACGACCATCCCAGCCTTTCGACACAACTCGATGGTGGCGTGCGTCAACTGGAACTCGATATTTATGCGGACAGCCGTGGAGGAAAGTTTGCTTACCCACACAGGCCTGGCCATCCTGACGAAAAATGGCCTCTTCCAGCAACCGAGTTGGCACTTATGCGTCAACCGGGTTTTAAGGTCATGCATATTCCAGACATTGATCAGCATGCGAATTGTCAGCCATTCAAAGCATGTCTCCAACAAATTCAAAGCTGGTCTCATGCACATCCTGATCATGTGCCCATTTTTGTCATTCTTGAGATTGAACAGTCCAATGATATCCCCGGTGGCACATCTGTTGAACGCTTTACGCCGAAAACGTTCGATAAATTAGACGATGCGATACTGTCAGTTTTTAAAAAAAATGAGCTGTTGACGCCAGACGATGTAAGAGGACAGGGAGGAACACTTGCCGAAACAATTAGGCACAAAGGATGGCCTACGGTCGCTCAAACACGCGGCAAAGTTGTTTTTCTTCTTGATCAACGTGACAACAGTGCCTTCTACCTTCAGGGGCATCCTTTCTTACATAATCGTGTCGCCTTTACCAACGCCGCTCCTGATGCTTCTGAAGCGGCGTTTACTGAATTAAATGATGGTCCTGCACAGCAAATTACAGCGCTTGTACGACGTCATTTGATTGTTCGTGCTAGAGCGGACGTCAATACGGTCGAAGCGCGAGATGGTAGTGTCTCGCGTCGTGATGCGATGCTGGCGAGTGGTGCTCAAATTGTCAGTACAGACTATCCCGATGGTGAGCCGGCACGCTGGACCGGTTACAGGGTCGGTTTTACAGGTGGTAGCAGTGTAAGATGTAATCCTGTGACAGCACCACCAGGGTGTATTTCACGTGGGATTGAGATCGGACAATCTAACACGCTGCAACTGCGTAGAGTCATCATGGTGATGCGGCATGGTATCCGCTCTCCCCTCGTCGGGCAGGAGCCCGAAGGCACAACTATTCCGGGAGGATGGCCGCGCTGGGACGTTGCTCCGGGTGACCTGACACCTCATGGTGCTGCCGGCATGCGTGCGATAGGGCATTTCCAACGTCAGTGGTTAGACGAAACCGGAGTGGTTTCTGGAGAGGGGTGCCCCTCCTCAACTATGGTATCAATTTACTCAAATTCCGAACCAAGAACGATTGCCAGTGCGGACGCGTTTCTGAATGGTTTTGCACCGTCGTGCCACATTAAAGTTAACCATCTTTCCGTAGGCACACCTGATCGATTGTTTTCAGCACTTTCTGCTGATCCGGATCGGTTTGATATGAAGGCGATTGTGCCCCAGTTGCCAAGTTTGAGTGAGACATTTGCGCCCACACAGAAGGCATTAGCCATGTTGGCCGAAATCGTTCGCTGTGGACAAGAAGTCTGTGGATTTCTGAATTCCCCAAACACTGTTGTGCCGGACGAGACAAACCACGGCCTAGTCCTTGCTGGGCCGATACAGAAAGGCTCTTCCATTGCCGAAGCTCTTATGCTTGCTTACTTGGACGGTAAGCCGGAGATGCGTCTTAACGGAAAAATAGTGGATGCTGCGCAGCTTGGAACCTTGTCTGCGCTTCATGCAGCCATGTTAAACAGTATTGTAAGGCCGCCAGTTATTGGAGAAAAGCTCTCTTATGATTTACGAAAGCGTCTTGTCCGAGATTTGAGCGAAAGATCTGGTCCCGTATTTCGTCTTTATGTCGGTCATGATGATACTATTGCACCCTTGTTGGGGCTTCTACAAATTCATGTTCAGGCACCCGGATACGCGCGTGACGAAATTCCGGTCGGCTCAGCGCTAGGGTTTGCTGTATACCAAGACGATGTAGGAAACTCGCTTGTCCGGGTATTTTTTCAGTCTCAAACTCCCGAGGCTTTGCGTGGAAAATTGGCGAATAGTGAGCCCTCCTGGAGTTTTCCAGTTGTCGGTGCTTGTCGAGAACTTGGTGGTCTTTGTACCAAGGACGAAATTCTCACTCTTTTGCGCTAGGTGTTAAATGATGAGACATCATTGGCGCAATCAACGATTTCGTCCTGTGTCATGATGTTACGTTTGGGGGGAGCTTGGTTCGTCACGATTACGGGACGCAGGATACTTTTCAAGCTACGACGTGATGCGCTTGGCGGGGGATATGCCGCCCAAAACACGTTGTGGGCGATGATTGTAAGCGAAGCGGGAGCCTTTGGGCGGGATTTCCCGATCCTCATGATTTGAGATGTAGACCTGTAGTGCCTCTGTCACGACACGGCCATTGATGCGCTCGACCATTCCATTGGTGTACGTTGAGTTGGCCTTCGTCCGGCGTCGGTTGAGCATCATGTCATGGCATGCTTTTTCAAAAGCTTCCGCTGTAAAGCGGGAACCACGATCGGTCAGGATGTGTGTGATCTTTAAAGGAAAGGCCGCCTTGACGGTTCTGAAGACATTGACAGCGTTGTCTGCATTTTTCCCTCATACATCGCCAGATGTACCAAACGGGAAGAGCGGTCGATGGAGATATGCAGGTAGCGTTTGCGTCGTTCTCCATCTGCTATCTGTAACTTTGGAAGATGCTTCACAGAGATAGACAGGTTGATACGGCAGGGAAAGATGAAGAAAAAGGAGAAAGAAAAAGAACGGGAATGGCTCAACTGGTCAGTGAGGTCTTCCAATGATGGTTTCGAAAGATAGACCAACGGTTGTGGCGTTTTAACTTGTACGGTGATCTGCAGACTTCTTTCCTGAATGTCACGGAAGGTTGCGGAGGCCGAACGGCCCTTCAGCGCACGCGAATGTCTATGGCTGCATGTGCGTTTTCGGCATCTGCCAAGGTGATATGAGCGAAGCCAGGCCCGTCAGGCGTCCACGCGGGTTGTGCGCCCGGTGATACATTCAGCGGGATGCCGTTTACATACCAGCGATAGGGCGGATGACCGCCTGAGCCTTCCAGTCCGACAGGCAGCATGCTGCCGTTCGCAGAGCGGCTTTCAATCTCGGAACGATTGCGTGGAAAAATGATCTGTGGTGCCTGTCTATGAGGCAAGGCGCGGAGTGCGGGGGATAAGGTGGCAAGCGCACGGTGAGGCTCGACCTGAGCCGGTTCTTCATGCTTTTGTGCTGGTGTAAGCAGCGACAAGACTTCCGCGAGCACTGGTCCCGCTGTGTCGCGTCCTGTCAGGCCAGGAGAGGCCGTGCCGTCCGGTCGTCCGGCCCAGACGCCGATCGTTGCCTGAGGTGAGGAAGCCATCGCCCAGCCGTCCCGATAGCCATATGACGTGCCCGTCTTGAATGCGACGTTGCCCCAGTTGGTAACGCCTTCCGGTGGTGCCGTGCCACGCAGGATAGCCCGGATATCGGCGGCGGCACGGGGAGACAGCAATGCCTTTTCGGGCGTTATCCGATCCGCCTCGACGCGGAGCGGTGCAATACGGCCGCCATGGTCAAGCGCGGCGTAGAGCATGGTCAGATCACGGAGCGAAATACCGACGCCGCCGAGGACGATCGCCAGACTGGGCGTTGTTTGCGCTCCCTCCCGGTTTTTGGGCAGGTGCAAATGCACGCCATTGGCGGAGAGACGTTCCATGAACTGGGTTGGTCCGACTTTTTCCAGTGCCTGAATGGCAGGGACGTTGAGTGATAGCTGGAGCGCCTCGCTCACAGTCGTCTCGCCGCGAAACGCACGGTCGAAGTCGAGCGGAGCATAGCCGCCAATGGAGAGGTGGCTGTCGCGTACGCGTGTACGTGGCGTCATCCATCCCTTTTCGAATGCCATGCCATAGACGAAAGGCTTGAGAGTGGAACCCGGTGAGCGTGGCGTGAGCACGGCGTCAATCGCATCGCCCGGTGCTGGGTGCTCCGCCCCGCCCACCCATGCCAGGATGCGCCGCTCGTGATCGGCGACGAGCGCGGCGAAGGTTCCGCGTAGCGGGGCGGGGCGGTTTGCAAGAACCTGCCGAACATTGCGTTGCAGGCGGGCATCAAGTGTCGTGATTACGACGCCACCTCGACCTGCGCCAAGAAAATGGCCGATCAGTTCAGGTGCGTCGTGAGGTGCGCCGTGTGTGTCTGGCGTTGGCCACGCCATAGGAAGAGGTGTGACAGAGGCGCGTTGGAGTGTGCGTCGGGCGGCGGCCATTAGGGCTTCGGGGTGGCGGTTGGGCCAGAAAGCGACAGGCCGTCGGGGTAATGTCACGAGGATGGCGGCCTCGGTGGGAGAGAGTTGCTTCGGCTCATGGCCGAAATAGAGAAGCGATGCCGCACGTATGCCTTCGATATGACCGCCTTCAGGGGCCAGCATGAGGTAGAGGTCTAGCACGCCGCCCCGTCCGAAGCGCCATTCGAGCTGAAGCGCGCGGAACATGTCGCGGAGCTTGCCTGTCCACGTATGACGATGCGGCGTGAGCAGCCGTGCCGTTTGCATGGCCAGTGTCGAACCGCCTGAGACGATATGTCTCCGTCGGGCTAATTGCCAGACGGCGCGGAGGAGTGCCTGTGGATCGACGCCCGGATGGTCGTCAAAGCGGCGGTCTTCTGTCGCCATGAGAAGCGCGAGGTAGGTGGGATCAACGTCCGATGACGTGATGGGCAGACGCCACATGCCATCACTGCTCGTATGGGCGTCAAGCAACGTATGGTCGCTTGCCTCCAAGAAGAGGCTCATCTGCTGGGCACGATGCAGGTCCGGCGGATTGAAGCGGTCGAGAACGAATAGCCCCGCAGCCGTGACGCCGAGAAGCCCGAGGCAGATCGCGCCTCCTCTAACGAGAGGGTGAAGCAGCCTCAATGCGGAGCGATCTCGACTGATCCTGATGCCGTGCGTGCCATAAGGCTTGGCTGGTAACGTGTGCTAACGACGGCCTCAGGCTGGGCAAAATGGCCCGGCGTGGTGGCACGGACGACATAGGCGACGTGGAAACCGCGTGCCGCTAGTTCGGGACTGCGCGTGTTGAAGCGTAGCACGGCACTGAAGCGATCGTCTAACGAGGCTTCATGGTCCGTTTGGCTCAATACACCAAGAAAGGCATAGGGTGGCTTCGTCCTGTCGTCCTCGGCATTACGTCCGTATCGCTCCTCGGTTGCGGCGTCTTCGGGAGACACAATGCTTTCGATCTCCCATCCGGCAGGAAGCAGGCTGGTGACGGCGATTTGATAATTTCCGGGATTGAGCGCTGTACCTTTGAGGCTGACGATGAACCGGTCGTTCTGCTTGATGTGCGTCAGATCAAACGGCGCGCCGCTCAGAGTGAATCCTTTCATATCCAGTGTCAGCCCGTTGGCAAGAGGTTTGACATCTCCGGCTGGTTCGCCGCGTATGGTCAGAGTGCTGAATAACGTCTTTCGACCGGTGTTCTCAACCGGAACGCCTTTTTCAAGAGCTGAAGGCTTGAAAGAATAGATCAGGGGTAGGTGTAATGGGGTAGCGTTAGGTCGTCCCTGCACACGGACGCTACCGCCTTCCGTATCAGCGTTCATGGCGCTCGCGGCTTCAAGTAGTGCCGTTTTTGTGACGTTCATCAAAGCATCGGTTGCCAACGTGAGTTGCCCGAACCGATCGACGAGCAGGCGGGTCCGCCGGTCGTCATGAGCTTCCGCCGTGAGGGCCGCAAGGCCCGCCAGATCACGCACATAGGTCCAGTATTTATAATCCCAAATATCTGGCTTGCCGGTGCGTGGAGGACCTAGCGCGGCGATGGCGGCGTCAAACAATGCGGCAGGAGATGTGGGGCTGTCATCATCTGGTGCATCATCAAGTGCTAGTGCCACGGCAAGATGGCCTAGAGCCAACGGGTGAGCCTGCGCGTTGGACCCTGCTGTGCCAGCCCAGACGTAACTGACATGTCCGGCATCCTGTCGCGCGATTAGAGAAGAAGCGAGATCACGAATGCCTTCCGGCTGGAGACGACCCGCCCGGGCGAGCACATAGGTGGCATAAGCGCGCGTGTTCAGCGCTGCGGCCTGTCTGTCACTGTCGGGGGGTTCGCCATAGGAGGGGCGGGACTGCAACTGTTCGCTCTCGATATGGTCGAGCAGTAGACCAAGGCGGTCGTCTGGTATGTCATATCCAGCGGCTTTCGCACGGATCAGGAAATCGGCGAGGTAGTCCAGATCGTCGGGCAGGCTGCGGCCGTCTGAACGTTCCCATTGTCCGATTTCGCCGGAGGGGTTCTGCCGATCAAAAAGCGTGTCAATCACCGATCTGATGTTTTTGTGCAGATCGTCTTTGGTTGCGTGCGGGCCGAGCCATTCCGGAGTGTTGACCTGCAGCAGCGCTCGGGCCTGCGCGGCCAGAGTGTCAGAATCCCCCCAGAGGCTGGATTGCAGGGATTGAATCAGGCCGATCGTATCAATCCCACCGGATGCGGAGATACCGAGCGTGACCTGCGCATCTGCGGGGTCAAAACCCGCGAGGGTTGTGGCGTCCCATGTCTGGTGACCGCCGGGTTGAAGTAGGACGGTCTGCGTGACTGTTATGGGAACATGGGCCAGCCGGATGCCGATAGGCCAGATTCGCGTCAGAAGTGGAGCGGACGACCCGGCGCGACGTAATGTGAGGTGAACATGGGCAATGGATGAGCGCCCCGGCAAGTTTGGCATGGTGGCCAGAGGAACACGTAGATCGGCTCGGTCGCCGGATTTGACGGTGGCGTTTAGTGTGGCCGGTCCGGCAACCCGGAGAGGTCCGTCCGTTGTGACCTGTACGTCATAGTGTGCTGCCGGGCCGTCGATATTGACGATTGAAACGAGTGCCTGTGCCGTGTCACCGGGGGCGAGGAAGCGTGGCAGTCCAAGATCGGGGAAGACAGC
The DNA here is from genome assembly GCF_001580995.1 of Acetobacter senegalensis. Lineage (GTDB taxonomy): Bacteria > Pseudomonadota > Alphaproteobacteria > Acetobacterales > Acetobacteraceae > Acetobacter > Acetobacter senegalensis. The sequence continues at coordinate 25,991 of NZ_LHZU01000122.1, read as the reverse complement.
ATCGCGCGTTATAATATCGCCTTGTGCGTTGCCGACGGCGTTCTTGCTCCATGCCGAGGCCATGAGATGAAGCTGACCGTCGAAGTCCGGCACCTCAAACGAGACGCTGCCATGACCGGTAGCATCAAGCGCGACGGGACCATCGAACAGCGCGACGCTTTTTGTCGTACGCACTGGTGGTCCGTCCGCACTGCTGTCCTCGGAACCACCATCACCGCCCGAACGGATGAGGCCCGCTTTTGCATCGCTGAGAAGGAGCGCTCCGTAATTATCCAGCATGTCGAGCCCCAGACGTGGGCGGCCATAAAGGGTATCGAACAGGTTCAACGGTTTGAAATGCGTGAGGTTGAGGATGCCCTGATCCACCGCGGCCACCGCGACCCTTACATGATCGACCGATGCACCTTGCGTGGCACGGACTGTGACGGGGAGGGTGATCCGGTGGCGTGGCAGGGCCGTTTTCGGTGCGTCGAGCGCCACGTCCAGATGGTGCGTCTTCTGATCGACGCCGATCCACGCAACGCCGACCGCGCGAACGGGATCATGCGGGCGCAGACCGGAGGGACCATTTAGGGGGCGATAAAGGGTTACCAGTGCATAGGCACCGGTATTCCAGTCAGGCGTGGCGGTAACCGGGATATCCAGCCCTTCTTTTGGCACATCCACAACGCGAGTATTCAGCACACGATCGGTCGCGAGCGTCACTTGCGCCTGACCAGCGAAACCACCGCTGATGTGAAGGATCGTCTGACCGCCTGGTGCGATATGCGGATCGCGTATGCTGAGCGGCAGACGGTCGGGCGTACTGGCGTCTCCGCTGCTGCCCCATCCGACCTGAAAGCGCAGTGAGGTACCGGTTGCACCGCCGTTTTCGGAAGGCATGGCGCTGAGGCGATATTCACCCCAGTCAAGCATTGGGGTGATGCGGGCCATGCCGCGCGAGTCAGTCGTGAGATCGCCCGAGCGCATGGGCACGTCAACGGTATGGCTACTGAAGGTCCAGCCATTATCAGGAGTATGCGACCAGTTATAGATCTGGTTGACACGTGCAAGAGACCAGTGAATTTTCCCAATGGCGATTGGACTATTGTCCGGTGCGAAGCTTGCCAGATCCACTGGAATGGCCGCGCTACCCGTGTTGGCGGAAGCATCTGTTGCGACATGCAGACCAATCAGGGGTGTCGTGCGGCGGACAGGGATCGTCAGGTGTTCGCCCACGCGTCGTCCCATGGGGTCCAGAAAGCCAGCGCGAACGTCGATATCGAGAGGGCGGGTTAGGCCTTGGGGAATATCGGGCGTGAAGGTGAGCAGGGCATGACCGTCGTGGTCGGTCGGAGCTGTGCTGATGTCGCCGCTGCTTGACGGGATGTCCTCGTTTTCGAAGCCGAAAGCCCAGTCTTTGTGGCTGGGAACTGGATCTGTGGCGGGTACGATCCGATATGAACTGTCACTTTTGAGTCCAGCGCCGGGTGCTCCATAAAGGAAGCGTACCGAAGCATCGACCGTGACCTCTTGACCAACCGTGGCAAAGGCGGGCTGCTTGAAGCTTGCTTCAATTACGGGCGGTACGAAATCCTGTATCTCGAAACGGGCGGAGCCGATTGGGGGTAGGGAGGGATCAAGCAAGATTTCCGCTCGCCAGAGCCCCATGGGTGCGTTGGTGCTCAGAGGCAGGGTGACGGCATAGCCGCCTTCGGCCTCGCCGGTGAGCGGAATACGCCGTTCTTCCATCATATCCGGTCGGCGCAGGACAAGAGTGGGGTGGGCGTTGCCAATGGCGTTGCCGCCCCTGTCGCGCAGTAGGGCAAGCAGATGCACGGTCTCGCCGGGGCGGTAGATGCCGCGATCCGGCTGCAGGAGGGCACGATTGCCGCCTGCTGGCGCACCGTCTGTGCCTTCAACGTGATGCTCGGAAAAATCAAACCACTGGCGATCAAGGTGCAGGAAACCGAAATCATCTCCTTGGTTTGCGAGCAGGATTGAGGGGCGGTCGGCCATCGTGCCGCGCAGCAGCGGAGCGTCGAAGCGGCCGAGACCACTGGCGTCGGTCGTGACGTTGCCCAGAATGCTGCCGTCACGGGCTCGGAGCGTGAGGTTTACGCCTGCAGCAGGCTGGCCGCTCATCAGGGAACGCGTGCTGACAGTCAGGCCATCCTCGCCGCGAAGCATGGTCAGGCCGAGATTGCTGAGATTAACCCAATGCCCGGAGATTGTCTGGCTTTGTGACCCATAGAGGCTGTTGTCCCGTGCCTTGAGCGCGGTTTCTACGGGACTTTTTTCATGTGTGATCGCGGCGTCTTCGACGGTTACGAGGTAAAGTCCGGGCTGCCCCGCGCCGATGGTGTCCGCGAGAGGAAAGGCCGTCGTGGTCGAGTGGTCCGCGGTGCCGTCTATGGTCATGGTACCGTGCCAGACTTCGCGCAGGCTTGTGTCCAGCAGGTGCCGGAACGTCCAGGGCTGGAAGCTGGTTTGGCTGAGGTTCAAATCGCCGCTGTCGATACCGGTGAGCCCGGGAAATTGCTGATGAGCGGTTAGGCGAAAGACATGCATGCGGACTGTTGCCACATTGACAGTCTCGACGGCCAGACCGGTTGTATGTCCGGGCGCACGACCGGGCAAGATGAAGCCGTCACCGGTGAGGGCGACGCTTGAATCACGTCGCCCAAATCGGGCGGTCAGAACGATAGGCGCGGCGAGATGGCGACCATCGGCAGAGGTAAAAGCGGGATCGACGGTCACGCGATAGGCTTGTGCGAAGGCAAGATTGCCGAGACAGAACGCGTTGGCCTCAATACGAGGCGTGAAGGAGGTTTCTGGGGAGAGGTGGACTAAATGCGCAAGTGTCGACGTGTCCCGGGCATTCAGGCTCTGATCGAAATGCAGGCAGATTTCGGAGTGTTCACCGGTTGCATCGAGCGATGTCCGCTGGAAGGCGAGAGGCGGTAAGGACGTGGGGGCTGCACGGCTGCTGGAGGAAGGAACGAGGACCGAGACGACGGCAACACTCAGAGATGAGAACAAAAGGTGGCGTGAAGACGACATATCGGGCCCTGAGTGAATTTTTGCCGAAGTGTAGCATCCGTGATGTTCGGGCGGCATCAAAAAATCAATGTCTGCATCAGGCTATCAGCACACGTTCCGTTTATTTCAAGACCTAGCGTACAGCTTCAGTTCTTGGAGGTGGTGCTTATGACGCCAACAGGTTCAGCGATGTTTTGGAGGATATCAGCCAAGCACGTGAGGCGCTTCCCCGTGGCTCTTGTAGACCAAAAAGCGATTGTCTAGTCGGGGGATCAGTCATCAACAGGTCTTTATCAGAAATAAAACAGGTTTCCTGATAGCCTGTCTTTTTGATGAGTGTAACTGGGGCAGGTTCAGACATGATCATGAGCACCATCAGGGAATTTCCGGAATTGTTGCCCGGCTTTCAGTGGCATGACATTGAAGTGAAAGGGGTGCGGATACGCACAGCCACTGGGGGAAACGGACCACCACTGCTTCTGCTGCATGGTCATCCGCAAATGCACCTGACATGGCACAAGATTGCTCCAATATTGGCAGAACGTTTTACCGTCGTAGCTACTGACCTGCGGGGGTATGGCGATAGCGCCAAGCCTCAGGGCGGCCCAAATCACGTCAATTATTCCAAACGCGCTATGGCTGCTGATCAGATTGGCGTCATGAAAGAACTCGGATTTGAACGGTTCAGTGTTGTCGGGCATGATCGGGGCGGACGGGTGGCGCATCGCATGGCGCTGGACGCACCACAGGCAGTGGAAAAGCTGGTGCTTATCGATATCGCGCCAACGGCAACAATGTATGCCCGGACCAACATGGAGTTTGCCCGACGCTATTTCTGGTGGTTCTTTCTGATCCAGCCGTATCCACTGCCGGAAAGGCTGATTGATGGGGATCCGACTTTCTTTTTGGAAAGTCATATTGCAGGGCAGATCAAGATACCGGGATCGGTCGATCCTCGCGTCATGGCCGAATACCGTCGCTGCTACGCCAATCCGGCAATGCGTCATGCAGCTTGCGAAGACTATCGGGCTGCAGCAGGCATAGACCTTGTACATGATGAGGCTGATGCGGACAGACGGATCGAAGTTCCGTTACTGGCGTTATGGGGAGCACGCGGCACAGTGGGAACCCTTTATGACGTTGTGGAGACGTGGCGGGAAAAAGCCACGGATGTAAAGGGGCGTGCGATTGATTGCGGGCATAGTCCGCAGGAAGAAATGCCGGACGAATTGCTACGCAGTCTTGAAGAATTTCTTTGAGCCTCCCGAAGCCAGCTAAGGTTCTGCTTGCAGGAAGCATAGATCGATCAAGGGTATGTCTTGGGTCTTTTTCTTTTCGGACTTGCAGGCTCTGTTAGCCGTTTTCTTCCCTGTCAGTTAGGGGGCGTCAGTTAACGCGGTAGACAGCCCCAGACCCGGAAAGTGTATGCAGGACAGAGGATTAGTGTTCAGATATGATGGCCGTTCATCGGACAGGCTATTCAAGGTCTGGATCACCAGAATTTTGACCATCAGCGCCGACTTAAACGGGAGACAAGCGCCTTTGCTCCGCGGAAGAGGGCAGGCTCTTGTCCAGATCAGGCGGGAACACCTCGAAATCTACAACTCGGGAGAACGCTCCGATCTGATCATCAAGTCCGGTCAGGGGAGCAAGACGTTCATCAACAGCAAAGAAGCCTAATAGCTTCATTCCATTCCTATCAGGTAGAGCATGAGAAATGGAATCACACAGAACCTGTCTAACCAAGGAGCTTTTCGCATCCGCCAATTACGGGGTGATTATGGCTATACACAGGATTTAGTCTTGGGACGTTATGTACGGGATGCTCATATTACACGTCTTTACGAAGAAACTGCTGAAATCCAATGCGCCGTTATTGGGCGTTTGACGGCTGCTACGTATTTATAATTCAGATGTAATAGTTTGTCTCATACCTGGTAGCGACCGCCTAAGCTGTATCGGTTTCCAGGGTAAGTGAAAATCCCCTTCATAACGGTTTTGCCTTGCACCCATGTGCGGCGGACGAGTTGTAGGCATGCCGTGGTGGGTTCTTCCAGTTCTAAAAGATGTTGCAACTGTTTGTCGGGGGTGATTGCAAAGATCACATGCTCCATCTCATCAGGGCGAGAGATGTGTGTCAGCAGTCGGTGGGGGTGCAGGGTGGTGAAATCGTGGTCCAGATAATCCGGCACAAAATGAGGGGAAACATAACGTTCTTCAACCTGAAGAGGAATCTTGTCTTCAAAATGGACAATGACTGAATGAAAAAGTTTTGCACCCGGACGTTGGTCAAAAGCCATAGCCAGATCAACATCTGCCCTTACAGATTCAAGCGTTATAACTTTCTGTGTATGAATGTGTCCTGCAGCGATAATATCGTCAGCAATATCATGTAATTCCAGTAGGGTCGCCCGAGGGACTGGTTTTGCAACAAAAGTTCCCACGCCTTGTGCCCGTGTTACCAGCCCTTCTGCCATTAACTCACGAAGAGCCCGATGAACCGTCATGCGTGATACGCCGAGAGTCTCGACCAATTCGCTTTCTGACGGTAGTCGCTCCCCGACACTCCATTCACCACGATTGATATGCTCAGTGATATACTGCTTGACCTGTTCATAACGCAGTTGGGGGCGAGTTGTCGTGGTGGCGGCCATAATGGAATAGTCCTTCGGGCGGTCTGGGTGTGTTTCTAAATTATGGGCGTTTTCTTGTCCTGTATAGATGTTAAGGCGTGGAATATCTATTTAAGGTCTTTCTCAGTCGTGTTGTCCCCTAAAGACGCGGGCGGAGGGAGTTACTCCTCCAATCCAGTATGATAACTCATGCGGGCCGGATACCGGCCAAAACGACATGTCTGCAGAGTAGCCTTCTTGGAGAACTCCAATATGTTTCTGGAGCCCCAGAGCCTGGGCTCCTATTGTAGTTGCTCCATGCAGAGCTTCAGCAGGCGTGAGGCGCATAAGCGTGCAAGCCATATTCATGATGGTTGTCATGTCCAGTACAGGAGACGTGCCTGGGTTACAGTCTGTTGCTAGTCCCATCGGGACATTGTATTTTCTAAACCAGTCAATTGGTGGCACTTTTGTTTCACGGATAAAGTAGAACGCGCCAGGCAGAAGCATGGCGACAGTACCAGCCTTTGCCATGGCCTTTGCTCCTTCCTCATTTGCGTATTCTACATGATCTGCCGACAAAGCCTTGAAATGGGCGGCAAGTGAGCAGCTGTTGCTGTCAGACATCTGGTCGGCATGTATGCGTACGGGGAGGTTTAATGCCGTTGCTGCCTCAAATACCTGTGCGACTTCAGATGGTGTAAATGCAATCGTTTCACAAAAGGCATCTACGCTGTCGGCTAGTTTTTCCTTTGCGACACGCGGCAGCATTTCTTCTATCAGGGCGCTTACATACGCCTTCTGCTTGTTCTGATATTCAGGCGGCAGGGCATGGGCTCCCAAAAATGTTGTATGCACCCGGATGGGGAGATGTTTTTCAAGATTGCGTGCCACGCGCAGAAGTTTGAGTTCGTCTTCAAGCGTCAGACCGTAGCCTGATTTCACCTCAATAGTTGTTGTGCCTCCGGCAATCATTTTCTTGGCCCGCTGAATCGCCAGCTCGAGCAATGTATCTTCTGACGCGGCACGTGTCGCGGTTACCGTGGCATTAATCCCGCCGCCTTCCTTCGCGATTTGCTGGTAACTGATCCCTTCCAAGCGTCGCGCAAATTCGTTACTGCGATCACCTGCATAGACAAGATGAGTATGAGCGTCGACCAACCCCGGGGTTGCCCAGTGACCGCCCATGGAGTGCACATTTTTAGCAAGCGTATGAGGTGAGCCCGAAAGGTCTTCCTCTTTACCAACCCAGGTAATTATACCGTCTTTTTGGGCAATAGTCGCGTTTTTGATACATCCATAAGGATCGGACTCTGTAACGCGTGAGGGTGCCATGGTGGCAAGGTGAACGTCCGTCCAGAGTGTGTCCCACATAGCATCCTCATTTTCACAATATCTAAGATACCATACAAAGGTATATACAAATAAGTCAAATCCGTTATGGTCTCAGAATAACAGCGACAAGATTTTGCGTTTTGCATGGTCTTGGTCAGGGACAAGAGGCACAATGGATATGGCAGCATGACCGAGCTTTTTGTGAAACAGGCCCTTCTCCCAGATGGGTGGAAAAAGAACGTTTCCTTGGTTATTGGGCCTGATGGTACATTTTCATCCGTAAAGGCAGATACGCGGCCTTCAGCGCAGGCTGAGCAGCTTGAGGTCGCGCTACCGCCTCAAATTAGTCTGCATTCGCATGCTTTTCAGCGGGGCATGGCCGGACTGGCGGAGCGACGACAGACACCATCTGACACATTCTGGACGTGGCGCACGCTTATGTACAAGCTTGCCAGCAATATTTCACCAGAGCAGATGGAAGTCATAGCTAGCTATTTGTATATGGAGATGCTCTGCGCAGGTTATACGCAGGTTGCAGAATTCCATTATCTGCATCGTGATAAAACGGGGGAATTGTATAACAACCCGGCAGAAATGGCCCTGCGGGTGGCATCAGGTGCACAGACTGTTGGTCTGGGTATTACGGTTTTACCGACGCTTTATATGTATTCCGGGTTTGACGCGCGTCCTTTGTTGGACGAACAGAAACGCTTTGCATCAACGCCTGATCTTATCATGAACATCTGCCAGGCGATCACGCAGAAGGGCAGCGGCGGTAATCTGGTAAATGTGGGGGTGGGCCTGCACTCCCTGCGCGCAGCTGACATGGCGTCTATTAGGGCACTGGTCGAAGGAAAGACGGACACAGTCCCAGTTCATATTCATATCTCAGAACAAATGGGTGAAGTCGAACAATGTGTGTCAGCTACACGCAGTAGACCTGTTGACTATCTGTTCGAGCATGTATCGGTCGATGCGCGCTGGTGTCTGGTTCATGCCACACATCTTTCTGGTCGTGAGGTAGAAAAAATTGCGAAAAGTAATGCTGTTGCTGGTCTCTGTCCTATAACTGAAGCCAATCTCGGGGACGGGTTTTTCCCCTTTGTAGACTATGTAAGTTTAAATGGACGTTTTGGTATTGGTTCAGATAGTAACGTTCTGATTAGCCCAGGCGAGGAACTTCGGACGTTGGAATACGGCATGCGACTTTCTGCGCAAAGTCGGTGTGTTGCCCTACCGCGTGGCAAGATGGGTTCGACAGGCGGATGGCTTTACCGGCAGGCCGTTGCTGGTGGCGCACAGGCCTGCGGTTTCGGTAAATGGGGGCTAATTGAGGGGGCACGGGCAGATATCTGCACTCTGGATATCGATAAGCTGATACTGCCTCATCTCGAAGGGGACGCCATTTTGGACGCTGTCCTGTTCTCTTTACCGGCATTGCCGGTCGAACATGTGATGTGTGCTGGCGTCTGGCAGGTAAGGGACGGTAGGCACCCATTGCAGGATAAACTGACCAGTCAGTTCCGTGACGTTATGAGCAAAATCTTCTCTGAATCTTAAGCAAGGTATGGCAGGAAAGGTCAGACGTATATGACGTCCGTTTATACTTTTTCGCCGGGGGATGCTCCGGTTCTTATTACATTGCCCCACGCCGGTCAGAATCTGCCAGATGGATTATCTGAGCGCATGACAGAAACTGGGCGCGTATTGCCAGATACAGACTGGTATATGGAAGCACTGTATGATTTCGCTTTGGGGCTGGGAGTTGGCGTTTTACGTGCAAATTATTCACGTTACGTGGTGGACCTGAATCGTGGAGCTGATGATGCCGCATTGTATCCAGGCAGGCCTAGTACCGGCCTTGTTCCACACCTGACATTTTCAGGGCAACCTATCTATAAAGACGGTCAGGAGCCAGACCATCAGGAAGTGGTGGAAAGAACAAATCTGTTCTGGACTCCGTATCACCATAAAATCGAGCAGGAATTGGCCCGAATAAAAGGCAAGTGGGGATGGGCTATTCTATGGGATGGACATTCCATAGCGTCCACAATACCACGTCTTTTTGAGGGTATTTTGCCGGACCTGAACTTTGGTACCAATACAGGGGTCGCTTGCGCACCGGCGCTGGCGCAGGCGCTGGTCGCACAGGCCTGTGTTTTTCCGCATTATACGCACGTGTTGGATGGACGTTTTAAAGGCGGATATACGACTCGTCATTATGGGAAGCCGGAAGAAAATATTCATGCCGTGCAGCTTGAGCTTGCACAGACCACCTACCTTGAGAGCGAAGACTCTCCATGGCCACTCAGTAGTGAAAAAGCTGAGCAGTTGAGGCATGTATTGAAGCAGCTCTTACGCTGCGCCCTAGCATACAGACCCTGATCTTAAAATAAGAGATAAATTTGGAACATTGCTGATTGACAATGAAAACGAACGCCGCCTAAATGAACGTATATACAAGTATGAACAAGGGTTAGAAAATGAGTGATACATCTGCAGTTTCTAATGATCGCCTTGCTAATGATCGCGTCATTCGTTCACCAAAAGGCGCACAGAAATCCGCAAAAAGCTGGCAAACAGAAGCTGCTTTGCGTATGCTGATGAACAATCTTGACCCGGAAGTAGCAGAGCGACCGTCTGAACTGGTTGTCTATGGTGGTATTGGGCGCGCTGCTAGAAACTGGGCATGCTATGATCAGATTGTGGCCAACTTGCGCGATCTGGAAGATGACCAGACCCTTCTTGTGCAGTCAGGCAAACCCGTTGGGGTTTTTCGGACTCATTCCGACGCACCTCGTGTTTTAATTGCGAATTCCAATATTGTGCCGCATTGGGCAAACTGGGATAAATTTAACGAACTCGATCGCATGGGCCTGATGATGTACGGTCAGATGACCGCGGGGTCCTGGATTTATATTGGGTCTCAGGGCATTGTTCAGGGCACCTACGAAACATTTGTGGAAATGGGCCGTCAGTATTACGGCGGAAGCCTGAAAGGCCGGTGGATCCTGACTGGCGGTCTGGGCGGCATGAGCGGGGCGCAGCCGCTTGCCGCTGTTATGGCCGGTGCTTCCATGTTGGCAGTGGAATGTGAGCCGGGCCGTATTCAGAAAAGACTTGATACAGGCTATCTCGACCGTCGGGTTGATACCCTTGATGAAGCGTTGGAACTGATTAACGCGGCATGTGAACGGGGCGAGGCTATTTCTGTCGGGCTCCTGGGCAACGCTGCAGAAATATTCCCTGAACTGGTGCGTCGTGGTATTCGGCCGGACGCCGTGACGGACCAGACATCCGCTCATGATCCGCGGAATGGGTATCTGCCTAAAGGCTGGACACTGGAGGAAGCAGAACGGAAACGCCAGACAGATCCTGCGGCAGTGGAAAAAGCAGCCCGCCTGTCTATGCGGGACCATGTCGCTGCCATGGTGGCATTCCATCGCATGGGAATTCCAACATTCGATTACGGCAATAATATTCGGCAGATGGCTTTTGAAGAAGGGCTGGAAGATGCTTTTGCCTTCCCTGGTTTTGTGCCTGCCTATATTCGCCCGCTCTTCTGTCGGGGTATTGGTCCATTCCGGTGGGCTGCATTGTCGGGTGACCCTGAAGATATCTACAAGACGGACCAGAAGGTAAAAGAGCTCCTGCCAGATGATGTGCATTTGCACAATTGGATGGATATGGCGCGTGAGAAAATTCAATTCCAAGGTTTGCCATCGCGTATCTGTTGGGTAGGGCTGGGTGACAGGCATCGGCTCGGTCTGGCCTTTAACGAAATGGTTGCCAATGGCGAACTGAAGGGTCCCATCGTCATCGGTCGTGACCATCTGGATAGCGGCTCTGTGGCCAGTCCCAACCGGGAAACAGAAGCTATGCGGGACGGAAGTGACACCGTTTCCGACTGGCCACTGCTAAATGCACTGCTGAATACTGCGTCTGGCGCTACATGGGTGTCTTTGCACCACGGTGGTGGCGTTGGCATGGGCTTCTCCCAGCACGCTGGCATGGTGATTGTTGCTGACGGTACACCAGAGGCTGCTCGTCGATTGGAGCGCGTGCTCTGGAATGACCCTGCGACGGGCGTGATGCGTCATGCTGATGCCGGATACGATATTGCAGTTGCCTGTGCTCACGAAAAATCCCTGAATCTTCCTATGATCAAGCCCGGAGCCTGAGAAGAATGTCTGCTGAATCCTTTGTATTGTATCCTGGCAAGCTGACTTATACTGAAATCCGTTCTTTCTTTTTCTCGTCTTCTGCGCAGGTTGAGCTTGCGCCAGAAGCAGAAGAAGTGTTGCGTATAGCTGCTTTGTCCGTCGAACGGATCGTTGCGCGTGGGGAGCCTGTCTATGGGGTCAACACGGGTTTTGGCAAACTAGCCAAAACGCGTATTCCGGATGACAAACTGAAAGACCTTCAGCGAAATCTGGTGCTCAGCCACGCTGCTGGAATTGGCGCACCAATGAGCGAAGCGGTTGTCCGGCTTATTCTTCTTCTGAAAGCCAACGGACTAGCCAGAGGCTTTTCAGGTGTGCGTAAAGAAGTTGTCACTCTTCTGTTGGCCATGCTGAACCGTGGTGTGGTGCCGGTTATTCCAGAAAAAGGCTCAGTCGGTGCATCAGGTGACTTGGCCCCACTGGCGCACATGAGTGCGGTTGTTATTGGAGAAGGCCACGCTTTCTATAAAGAGGAGAAGCTCACCGGGGCAGAAGCTCTTCGCGCTGCTGGGCTTGCTCCCATCGAACTGGGGCCGAAAGAAGGGCTTGCCCTGCTGAATGGCACACAGGCCTCAACAGCGCTGGCACTTTCAGGACTGTTTCAGGCTGAGCGTGTGTTTCACGCGGCTCTGGTGGCCGGCGGGCTGACGTTGGATGCAGCGCGTGGCACTGATGCTCCTTTTGATCCACGTCTGCACGCATTGCGTGGGCAGAAAGGTCAGATTGAAACAGCAGCTGTTTACCGTAGTCTTCTGGCGGAGTCTTCCATTCGCGATTCACATCGTGAGGGGGATGAGCGGGTGCAGGACCCCTATTGCCTGCGTTGCCAGCCGCAAGTGATGGGTGCCTGCCTGGATACACTGCGCAATGCAGCAGGTACTTTGATTACAGAAGCCAATGCGGTTTCTGACAATCCTATCCATTTTGCAGACACAGATGAAATGATTTCTGGTGGCAATTTCCATGCGGAACCGGTAGCGATAGCGGCCGATACAATTGCGATTGCTGTTTCGGAAATCGGCGCAATTTCCGAACGACGCCTTGCCATGCTGATGGATGCCCAGATGAGCGGGCTTCCTCCATTTCTGGTAAAGGACAGCGGGCTGAATTCTGGCTTCATGATTGCGCAGGTTACAGCAGCGGCTTTGGCGTCTGAAAACAAGACCCTTGCACACCCCGCCAGTGTGGATAGCTTGCCGACATCCGCTAATCAGGAAGATCATGTGAGCATGGCGACGTTTGCCGCTCGCCGTCTGGGAGATATTGTGGACAATGTTTGCACGATTATTGCCATCGAATGTCTGGCGGCTGTGCAGGGGTTGGACTTTCTTGCTCCGCTACTGACATCGGCCCCGCTTGTGGTTGCCAAGGATACAGTGCGAGAGCACATTTCATTCTTTGCACAGGATAGGCTTTTTACTCCGGATATTGAAGCTATGCGTGCTCTTATTGCGCAGAACACCATGGTGGCTCGAGTGAAGGAACTGGTGCCTCTACCGGAATGTAGCGTAGTATAATTTTTCTTACGGCCCCGGCATAGTCCGGGGTTTTTTTATGGAGGGAGGTCATGGTTTTTACAGGAATAGACAATGTTCAGCAGAAGGCTGAACACGTTTTGCCCCGCCTGTTTCGTGACTATGTTGCTGGGGGCGCCCATGAAGAAAGCACAATGCGGCGTAACCGCCAGGCATTTGGGAAATGGTCTATCATTCCACGGTGCCTGCAGGATGTTTCTCAGGTTTCCACGCGCACACGTTGCTTAGACTATGAATGTTCCGCACCGTTCATGCTTGCCCCTGTCGGTTTTGCAGGGATGATGCGTCGCGGGGCTGATTTGATGGCTGCTCGTGCAGCGGCTGCGGAGCAGATTCCATTTTGTGTTTCAACCTTTTCGATTGCCGCTCTGGAAGACGTATGTAAAGTTCCTGACGTAGATATTCTGGCGCAGCTTTACGTTTTTCGGGACAGGGCAATCACGCATGATATGATGCGGCGTGCCAGAGACTGCGGTGTTCGCACGCTTATTTTGACGGTTGATACAGCAATTACGCCTCTTAGGCCCCGAGATGAAAGGAATGGCTTTAGGAGACTGGCTAAACCATCCCTGACACAAATGCTCTCCTTTGCTTCTGCGTGGCGTTGGAGTCTTAATATGCTGCGATACAAACAGCCAGAATTAGGGAACCTTAAGGTGTACGGAATGGGCCGGTCCCTGTTGCAGCAGGCAAAAAATGCTGCCGCCCAGATAGACCCGAGCCTTAGCTGGACTGATCTGGATTGGCTTAGGAAAGAATGGAAAGGCAATCTGGTAGTGAAAGGGATAATGCATCCCGAGGATGCAAACCGTTGTGTTGAAGCGGGGGTGGATGCTGTGATGGTTTCAAATCATGGTGGTCGACAGCTAGATCCTGCGCCCGCCACTCTGGATGTATTGCCTGATATTGTTGCAGCCGCAGGCAATACTAACCACACCGTTATTTTGGATAGTGGGGTAAGGAGGGGAGGCGATGTTGTGACAGCGTTGGCTCAGGGGGCATCTATGGTCGCCTTGGGGAGGCCCTGGGCATGGGCCCTGGCTGCAAATGGCGAACAGGAGCTTAGAGAGATGATTGCTGGCTTGCGAGGGGAAGTTCGAGACGTCATGGCCCTTGCAGGTATCAATAGTGTTTCCAGCTTGCGTGAGAAAGGAAGCACAATACTCAGGCAAGCATAACGTTACGAAAAAAGGTTGGTCTTTAGGTTTTTATGAAAAAAGCTGCCATGAGCAATGCCATGGCAGCCTTATACTTGAATTTTAACAGTATGAATTAGAAATTTGCACTGATGGAGCCGAAGAACATGCGTGGTGCACCGACCAGCATGGACTGAAATTCCAAGGCCCCCTGTGAAATGCTTAGCGGATTTCCGTTTTCACCCATTGTTGCAATATAGCGGTTGTTTTGAAGATTGGTAACACTGAAGTTAAGAGTCAGATCTTTCACGGTAGAAACTGACTTTTGGAAATAAGGAAGCTTGCCAAGGTTGTATTGGACGCCAAGGTTGGTCAGCCAATAGCCGGGCACTTTTACATCCCCAGTATAGCTGTAATTACGTTTGCCAGTGTAGCTTGCGTCCACATAGGCGGTTAAGCCCTGCCAATCATAAGAAAGGCGTGTCTTATACATGAAGCGGGGATAGTTGATGATCTGCTTGCCGCGTGTATGGTAGGATACACCTGCTTCCTGCAAATTATCATCGTAAGTCGCATGGTTGTAACTGACACTATTAGTAAATGACAGGTTCTTGACTGGCATGATGGTGATAGCAGCATCCACTCCGTTCATTGTTACACCGCCGACGTTGGAAACTGTCGAAACCGGGTTCACAGCCGATCCCGATGTTACCTGTTGCAGACGATTGTTGAAGTTTGTGCGGTATGCGTAGACGGACGCGCCAATAATCTGGCTGCTGTAGCGATAGCCTGCCGCATACGTCCAGTCCGTTTCAGGGCGGAAGGAGTTGCGGCCAGCATCAAAGGCTGTTTGAGAGATGGCAAATGGCGACGCCGACAGTTTGTAGCCAGATTGTGCGTATGTATGCACATTTTCTGAAATATCAAAAAAGAGTTCATGATGTTTCAGGAAGTGCCAGTCTGCGCTGATATGTGGCAGGAAAGGTTTGGAGGTCGTAAGCCCTACGCCGCTGGTAATGTTGGCACCTGAACCATAGTAGTCGTCATTAATGTATCCGTTGCCGACATTCGTGGTTGCCAGAACGGATTTGAAGCCAAAATGAAGGGCCAGGTTCGGAAGGACGCGATAAGTGTCCTGCACAAAGGCTGTGAAGGTGTTTGTATTATAAGTTTGGTTATAGATTTTAGCGAAAGGATCGGACCAGTGCCCAAGAGGGTTGGGAAGCGCAGATGTCAGTTGTCCATTGACAATATTCGGCATTTCGTAAGCATACATTGGTGACTGGTAATGGTTGTTTTCATACCAGACACCTCCGCTGATCTCGTTATGTGCAATGTTGTAATGTGCCTGAGAGATGATACCAAAGCGCCGAATGGCCGGTTCTTTCACCAGTTCTGAAAGCGGGGATCCATTGGGTGAGGGATAATAAGGGGTTGTCCAGGTTGTCTGGTTGCTCTCCCCATGGCCATAAGCCGTTGTGTCCCAGGTCAGATTGTCAGTCATCTGCATGTGAGCTTTGATACCGCCAAAAGTATCGACGGTGTTCAGTACTGCATCATAATATGCAGAATCAGCCGGGTCTTTCAGTTTGCTAAAGCTGGATGGATAGATACCATTTGCAGCATTAATGGCCTGCTGAAGCCCGCTTTGTCTGCCGTTATAGTAGTTGGATACATTGTATCCGACGTTACTTAACACTTCTGGGGATGCATCAGCAGTAGAAAACTGATGGAGGTCAGACCAGTCAAAAAAGGCCGAAATGCTGCTGCTCTGCCCGATAGGCTGCAGGAATTTAGCATTAACCTGCTGCATGAACTGGTCACCCGTGCCCTTCCATATCTGGCCATCCTGACGCATGTAGGATGCGTAGAAGCGAGTGCCTGAACGGTTCAGGTCACCACTGTCGACACGTGCAAAAGTATGAAAATTTGCGTAACTACCAAATCCTTGGTTAATCGTGCCGCCAAGCTTATGGGAAGGGTCGCGAGACACGTAGTCAAAAGAACCACCAAGGTTGTTGGTAGCGGCGACAGATTCCGCGCCTGCAGACTGGGAAACAACAATGCGGGCAACGTTTTCTGATGAAATAGCCTGTATGGTGTTAAGGCCATTATAGTTGCGAACAGTCTGCTCCCCTAATGGCATACCATCCAGTGTCATGCCAATCTGTTGCTGCTGAAAGCCATGCATGAAAACCTGATTCGACCAGATATCAATTCCTTGAGGTTCTGCAGACTGAAACATGATGCCGGGCAATTGCGCCAGTGTCTTCAGTGGGTTTGTCCCTGCAGGCGCCTGTGACAGCAGTTTCTGGCCGATGGTCACAACGGCGCCATGCGGCAAATGCCGGGATGTAACCTCAAATTGTTCGGACGTTGAGCTTAGATAGGTCGAGGGTTCTTTTGAAGATGGCCTCCGTTTTGCAGCCGACTTGGTGGCAGTAGTGGCAGGTTTCGACGTGGCCGCGTGCTTTCTGGGTGCCCCGGAATCTGCATCAGGTGTCGCGGCGCTGGCCATTGCACTTGTGCTTCCAATGGAGATGAACATCGAAGAAAAAAGCAAGAGTCTGGTTA
The DNA here is from genome assembly GCF_001580995.1 of Acetobacter senegalensis. Classification (GTDB taxonomy): domain Bacteria; phylum Pseudomonadota; class Alphaproteobacteria; order Acetobacterales; family Acetobacteraceae; genus Acetobacter; species Acetobacter senegalensis. The sequence continues at coordinate 9,555 of NZ_LHZU01000122.1, read as the reverse complement.
GAGAAAAGGTGCTGGGTCTCATGCGTCTGAACTCCACCGGGCGGTTATGGGTGCAGGAGAAAAATAGATATAGACAAGGTTTTTCGTTGTCTTCGCTTAGTGATTCGTATTTCCAATGCACCAAGGTTCTTGAAGAACCCTAGGTTGTCCATACGAGTTAGGTCAATAGGATTCCGAAACGAAACTGTAATATTTTTTTGAATGTGGCTTTTGTGGAAATCCAGTTCTTTCATCTTCTCCGTGTGCGGGAAGAAAGGGGGGAAGTCTGGGGCAGAAAATAAAAAAGCGCGCAGGGTTGCTGCGCGCTCGGATAATGCTCAAATTTTGAAGTCATGAATCATGTTTGCTGTCGAATATCCATGCTCGTGTGTTTTCTCATGACCAGAACATAGAAGACTGATGTCAAGACAAGTCCGATAGCCCAGGAAATATCTGTGTTTTGCAGAAGCCGTGCGAACGGTCCAGCGTAGAGGTGATTGGACACAAACGGGATTTGTACAGCAACACCAAGGCTGTAACACACCAGAGCAGGGATATTGTAGCGACCATATTGGCCGCCGTCTGCTTTGAAAAATGAAGCCACGTCATAAGATCCATGCTGCACGAGATAATAGTCAATCAGATTGATGGCAGTCCAAGGGATCATGATAATCATCAGCAGATTGAGAAATTCCGTATAAGTTTCCATAAAGTCGTGCGTCATAAACATTGTAAGGCCAAGCACAAAAAGCATCAGTGCAGCAGTCACGCTGATGCGGGTTTTCATGCCAAAGCGATGCTTAGGGAACGCCATTTGCAGTAACATGAGTGAAGACAGGCTTCCACAATAGATGCTCATCCCGTTGGCAACGGTAATTCCAATTACCAATGTTACCATGACAATCGGGCCACCCACGCCCAGATACGCCATAAGGGTGGGCAGAATGTCTGTGCCATGGGGGGTAATTGCGCCAAGGGTCGCCCCAAGAAACATGGGCAGTAGCGTTCCCAGCGCTGATCCCCAATATGTAGCGTGAAAAGCATGCTGGGCACCCTGCCTGCTATCAGGCAGGTAACGGGAATAATCAGACACGTAAGGCGCATAAGCCAATTGCCAGAGGGCTGCGACAGAAACTGCTCCCATGAAGCCGGAAAAAGTCGTCTGTCCGAATCTACCCAAAAGCGTGACGGCATGGTGGTTACTCATGACAGCGACAAGCGCCCAGATAAGAGCCGCGCCGCAAGCGACTGAAATAAATTTAGTCATGATGTGAATGGTGCGATATCCCCAGAAAGCAGGGAAAGCCGAAAGGACAGTAACAGCCAGCACGCCCCCCAGATAACCGCACCAGGGGAGTGCCAGTTGAAACCCTTCTCCTCCCACAACGAGATTGGACGCTGAAAATCCGACATAGATAAAAACAACAAGGGCAATCATGGGTACAGCTCCCATAGACCCGAACTGGCCACAGGTTTGCACCATCTGAGGCACACCAAGACGAGGCCCCTGAGCCGCGTGCAATGCCATGAATATGCCGCCTAACAAATTGCCGAGAAGAAGCGCCAGGCACCCCACAAGCAAAGGAAGGTGGAAGACAACAGATGCCAATGCTCCGGTAATGACGGTAAGGATAGTGGTATTGGTGCCAAACCAGACAGCAAACAGATCTCGTGGATGCCCCATACGTTCAGAGTGCGGAATGGGGTAGATGGTTCTGTGCTCCATTGATGCCGCGTTGGTGGAGCTTTGAGGATCGTGCGAGTTTAAAGTCATGCTGTGGTCCTGAATGCCTTGTGCGTCTGAGAGCATTACCATTCTGCCTGTATGGGTTTACGGATTATTGTCACGTTTCTTGATCGTAAGAAATGACAGAAAAATCAGGTCATGCGACTGCCTGAGGACAAAATGAATTTCTGCACCCGTTCTGTGCGAGGATTGGTGTAAATATCACTCACCGTTCCGCTTTCGAGAATATGGCCGTCATCACAAAAGCACACTTTGTGAGCTGTTGATTGTACAAAAGCCGGATCATGCGTGACAACCAGCAACGTCAGACCCTGGCCGGACAAATCGCTGATAATTGTCTGCACACCGCTAACCAGTTCAGGGTCAAGGGCGCTTGTGGGTTCATCAAACAGGATGACAGGCGGCTCCATAGCCAGGGCGCGGGCAATGGCAACACGCTGTTTCTGACCACCGGAAAGCTGGTCTGGATAATGATCCTGTTTCTGCAACATATGAACGCGGTCAAGTGCTTCCCTGGCGAGGCAGACGGCCACGCTTTTGGGAGTTTTTTTTACTGTTACCGGGCCTTCCATAACGTTTTCCAGAACGGTCCGATGGGAAAAGAGATTGAACTGCTGGAAAACCATGGGCATGCGGGACCGAGCCTGACGCAATTGTTTTTCTGGTGCGATACTGAAATTTGTGCGGTTTTGACTGCAGAGTGGTTCGCCCAGAAAGGTGAGAGTGCCAGCTTCCGGGCGCTCAAGAAAGTTAATGCATCGTAACAGCGTGGATTTTCCGCCGCCGCTGGGGCCGATCAGAAAGACGGCTTCTCCTTGTCTTACGGTCAGATCAACACCACGTAGAACTGTATTATCACCGTAGGATTTGTAGATTTGCTCCAAGGTAATAACGGGGGGAGGGGGCTCGATCGTCATATAATGGTGCCTCCCTCGGACATCTCCGACATCGTCGGTTTAATTTTAGGTTTTCTGTTGCGGGAGGGGGTAAGTTTCCGTTCAAGCCAACTGACGCACCTTGCACTGGTGAAGCTCATGCAAAAATAGATTATTGCGACCATAAGATAAGTATTCATGCTGTCAAATGTGTTGGAAATCATGATGGTTGCATGACGAAGAAGCTCATTGACTGAAATGAAGGATACAAGAGAGCAATCTTTCAGAAGAGCAATAAAATACCCCCCTTGCGTCGGCAGACAGGCCACAAAAGCCTGGGGAATGATAAGGCGTCGATACATCTGGAAAGGTGACATGCCTAGCGATAGTGCAGCAGCCTTTTGGCCCTGATCAACCGCGAGAATGGCGGCACGGTATACTTCTGAGAGATAGGCGGATAAATTTAGCGTTAACCCGAGAACACCAGCCCAGAAGGCGGAGAGAACAATGCCAAGTTCAGGCAAGGAGAAATAAATGAGTAGAAGCTGTACGATAAGCGGAGTGTCGCGCCATATCTCGACATAAGCTTCAAGGGGCCAACGAATAATCTTTTTGTCTGAAAGGCGACCAACGGCTGTTAGAAAACCGAGTATCATACCGAACGCCATGCTGATGATAGAAAGCTGAAGGGTAATTTCGGCACCTTTCAGCAAAAAAGGAAAATATTCCTGTAATTCTGACCAGAAAACAGACATCTTTTATCCCGCTTGGTCGTTTTGGGTTAAATGGTCTTCAAGGTCTTCCCAGACATGGTAGCGTTTTAGAATGGTACGAATTGTGCCGTCCCGTTTCATATCATCCATCGCCTGATTGATTGCACTAAGCAGGCGCGGACAAGTATTCCGAACCACAATGCCCTCACTTCCCAACCGATAACTGGCTTTGGATTGAGCCTTCTTCCAGGCAGGTTTGGCTTCATAAAATAATGGGTTGCCTATGGTGCGAAGACCCGTGAAACGTTCTTTTTGTGCCTGGAGCGTTCCTTGATCAACAACAACAGCATCGACCTGCCCGTTTCTAAGGGCAACAAATGGATCACCGAATGTATTGAAGTCGCTGACCTTGGCGGCAATACCTTTTTCCACCAGCGCATGCGCAGTCAGAGAATCTGTTGTGCCAAGTACAGACCCCAGATTGGCATTTTTCAGATCCTCCACATGATGGAGGGGAGAGTTTTCTGGAACGATTATACGGTCGTATAACATGAAGTAGGGATGAGAATACGCAATGTTTGCGTAAGCAATCCGCTCTTCCGTAATGGTGAGGTCGGAAAGAACAATATCCCAGCGCCCAACTTTCAGGCCAGGAACAAGAGTTGTCCATTCAGTTATAATAAACTCGGACCGCGGTATTCCCAGTCTTCTTGTAAGCTCCTGCAAAAGATCGGCGTCAATACCATGATAGGTGCCGTCTTTGTCCTGCCAAAGGGAGGGGTGAGCACCTAATAGTGCGTTTCCTGCCGTCAGAACACCAGCCTTTTGGATATCGTCCAGACATTCAGAGTGCGCGGCACAACTTGGCCCCAGTAATGTCAGGCACGTGTAAAGTACAAAGGAAGGGGATAAACGGTAAAGGCACCTCTTCATATCAGCCCATTCCTTACTGGTTCTGGTCAGGAAGCGACTTTGTAAATCACCGGAAAGTCCGGGCCATCCAGCAAGTCTCCATCTTTAAGGGAAACATGAGGAAAGGGCGGAGATCCTTTACCCCCACGGTCTGCAAAACGTGCGTTATCACCAACCCAGCGGGCAGAAAATACGCGTCTCCTCTGGGTGTTGCTCGTAGTTGCAGGCGCACCATGAATTATCCTGAAATCAAAGGCAATTGCATCACCTGGCGCCAGATCCCAACTGCGAATGGTATAGAGGTCACGATTGGCATCAATATCAGGCATTTCCGGCATTGAATCGTCTTCATACAAGCGGGAACCATCGAATCTTCTTGGGCGATGAGTGATGCCCCAATGATGCGAACCAGCGACGCATTCAAGACACTGTTCCTTGGCCACAGGGTCTAGTGGAATCCATAAACTAAGTGTCTTTTCGCCTGTGACACAATAATATGGGCTATCTTGATGCCATGGGGTTACCAATGTCGTTCCCGGTTCTTTTACCAGTTCATGGTCATGAAAGAACCGAACTTCCTGTGCCTGCATAAGTTGCGCAGCGACAGCACCTACGGGTGAATTCTCAATAAAATTCCGGAATTGTGGGATGCGCTGCCAGTTGCAGAGATCCTGAAAAAAAGGAGCAGATCCTTCAGGGTGATATGATCGTTCCAAAGGGCTAGGGGCTGCCATGGTGGCGTCCATACCAGTGCGCAGAGCCTCAATCCATGCAGTAAAAATGCCGCGCACAACTGTTACACCATCAGTTTGAAACGCCATGATGGTTGTGTCGTCCAGGGTGACTGGGGAGCCAGGAATAGCCATAAGCACTGCTTCCTTATGTTCCGATATCAAAACCATACGTTGTATGTACACGATCGGTCAAGTGGAAAAATTCTTTCCTTAAACCGGAACCTGTTTTGTGAAGTGCGCCATCGAACCTGATTGAAAATTAACACTTTTTCAGGATCGTTCTGACTGTGTAATATCCTCCCGGATTTCCTACGTTTTTTTGTGCCGGGGAGCATTGGAGTATGGGAAATGTGATCTGATAAAAGTTTTGGCTCTTTACAGTCGGTACATGTCTATACATTAATGATGGCTGTTCCATATGGCAGGAGGTTTCTTCGGGATGCCAGATTCTGTGTCTCTTTCTCTTCTCGCTAGATACCCCTTATGTCGGCCGGAAGTCTCGGGTTTGCCTCGCTACAATGCCGGCCTGTCAGAGGATGAAGTGAGGCGGCGGTACGGCCTACAAAATATTGTCAAACTGGGAAGTAATGAAAATCCATACGGTCCTTCCCCAAATGTGATTGCAGGGTGGGCCGCGTTGGCTGAACGGCTAGGGCGTTACCCAGACGCAGCGGCTGAAACGCTGCGCCACGATATTGCCCGTTTGAATGGTCTTGAAAGTGATCGCGTGCTTGTTGGTAACGGATCTGAACAGATTATCCGCCTGATTGCAGAAGCATATTTGTCTCCGGGGGAGAGGGTGGTCACGGTTCGTCCTGCATTTGGGCTGCATGAAATTTACCCACGCATGATGGGGGCTGAGGTTGATGCTGTGCCCGTCGGTTCTGATGCGACTTTTGACCTTGCTGCACTGCAGACTGCCGTGAAAAGGCCCACCAAAATTTTAATGTTTGCCAACCCATCCAATCCTGTCGGCTGCATGATGTCGGGCGCAGCCTTGCAAGATCTGATCGATGCCTGCCCATCGCATGCGCTGATTGTCGTGGATGAAGCTTATCGAGAATATGCGGAGGAAGATTCCGAGTATCCAGATGCACAGGTTATTTTGGAGAAGCAGCCGCGTCCATGGGTGATATTGCGGACTTTTTCAAAAGCATATGGATTGGCCGCTCTACGGATTGGCTATGCACTCACTTCGTCAGCCGACGTTGCTAAGACCCTAGATACTGTGCGTGATCCATTTAATACCAATATGCCTGCGCAGGTCGCGGCATGTGCCGCACTGGCAGATGATGCCTATATGAAAGACTGTATTCGCAAGACGGTTTCTGAGAGGAAAAGGGTAGCAGGGGCTCTGAAGGGTATGGGGCTGTTTGTTGCACCGACATGGACAAATTTTGTATTTGTTCGTGTTCCTGTGCCTGCAGACCAGCTGGCGACCGAACTCCTGAAACGTGGAATTATCATCAAGCCCTGGAAAGAGAAGGGCTTCGAAACCTGGACCAGAATAAGTATAGGTCTGCCGACTGAAAACGATACATTGCTGCAGGCGGTCGCTGATCTGGTGCTATAATAACGCGGGTTTATCCTCTTCTGTCTGGAAAGTTTACCATGTCTGCTCTTGAATGTGTTTTAACTGAACTGGCTCAAATCTTTGGCGATCGTATTTCGTGCTCTGAAGCCGTACGCGACCATCACGCACATGGTGAAGGCTGGCAGGAGGGGCGTTTGCCAGGGGCTGTTGTTTTTGTTGAAAACACACAGGAAGTTTCGACTGTTCTGAAGACATGCAATCAACACGGCGTTCCGGTTGTGGCATTTGGGGGAGGGACATCGTTGGAAGGGCATGTGACCCCCCCTGAAAACGGCATCAGTCTTGATCTTTCCCGTATGACACAGATTTTGGAAGTGAATGCCGCCGATTTGGATTGCCGAGTGGAAGCGGGTGTTACGCGTCATGCACTGAACGCTTATTTGCGGGATAGCGGGCTGTTTTTTCCGGTTGACCCTGGAGGGGAGTCAACGCTTGGCGGCATGTGCGCTACCCGTGCATCAGGCACAGCTGCGGTGCGATATGGAACCATGCGCGAAAATACGCTTGGTCTGACAGTTGTTCTTGCAGATGGACGGATTGTGCGTACAGGGGGGCGGGTTCGGAAATCTGCTACAGGTTATGATCTTACCCGGCTGTTTGTGGGGTCAGAAGGCACCCTTGGTATTATAACCGAAATCCAACTCCGGCTGCATGGGTTGCCTGAAGCAATAGCAACAGCAGTCTGCCAGTTTGAAAAGCTGGAAGATGCAGTCAATACTGCTGTTACAACCATGCAGATCGGGCTTCCCATTGGCCGTATGGAACTGATGGATGAAGTGCAGATGGATGCGTGTATCCAATATTCGAAAATGGAAGGATACGACGTTCTTCCAACCATGTTTTTTGAATTTCATGGCGCACCAGCCGCTGTAAAGGAACAGGTTGAAACCATGGAGGCCGTGGTTGCTGACCATAATGGAAAAGGTTTTTTGTGGAGCAATAATCCTGAAGACAGGAATGAGTTATGGAAAGCAAGGCACAGTGCGTTCTGGGCATGTCTGGCTTATCGTCCCAATCACCGCGGTATTGCGACAGATGCCGTTGTGCCTGTATCTGCACTGACAGAACTTATAACCGGTAGCAAAAGAGATATTGAAGAATCAGGGCTTTTAGCCCCAATTGTTGGGCATGTAGGGGACGGTAATTTTCATACCGTCATTCTTGTTCCCCCCGAACCCGATGGTCTTGCTCGTGCGCTTGAGCTTGATCGTAAAATTGTTAATCGTGCGCTTTCTCTTGGCGGTGCGTGCAGTGGTGAGCACGGTATTGGCCTTGGAAAAAAGGAGTTCATGGAGCGTGAACATGGACGCGATGCTCTGGATGTCATGCGTATGCTCAAAACATCCTTTGATCCAAACAATATTTTGAATCCAGGCAAGATGTTGCCAGATAGTGTGATGTGATGTGGCAGAAACGGGTCTTAGCCGACATTCCCAGTGTGCCATGGCGGAATGGCCATGGATATACAAAGGTCATTGCCGAAGGTGGAACAGAGGCGGGCTTTCAGTGGCGTCTAAGTGTAGCAGATATTTTAAAGGATAGTTCTTTTTCCATATTTACAGGATGGAGGCGCTTTTTTGCGTTGCTTGGACAAGGATCTCTAACCTTGTCTGAAGAAAATGGAAACTGGAGTCATACTGTTAATGGCTCCGGCAGACCGTTTCAGTTTTCTGGTGAGGATTCGGTACAGTCTTCCGACGTCCATGTATCAGTTCAGGCGTTGAATCTGATGGTGCGCGCCAATGTTATATGGAACCAACCGGTGGGTATCTTACTGAAAGAAGCAGCTTTCATAATTGAAGAAACAGGTGAGGCCCAAATTTTTCTTATACCTTCCATCGGAACTTGGAGCCTGCATGAAGGGCGATCCAAAGTCAGAATTGTGCCAGGAGAAATATGGAGCAGTTCTGCTCAGATGTTTTCACAAACATTGCTGACACAAGAAACACCAGAAAGTTCTTTATTTTTCGTTAAAATCTAGAGGTCTAAATCTTTATCCATAAAGGAGACGGTTCCGTGACGACAAGTAGCTTTATCCCCGTCCTTGATCTTGCTCCAGCCCGTGGCGGTAATATTGCCTTGCTGGGGGAACAGATTCATGAGGCATTTGTTACGTCAGGTTTTTGCTATATAAAAAACCATGGAATTTCAGAAGAGTGTATTGAAAGACTGCGCCAAGAAGCGTTGAATTTTTTTCACTTACCTCTTTCGGAAAAAGATCGCTATCGTCCCAAGCAGGCGGTAAGGGGCTTTAATGCATTGAACCGCACAATAATGTATGGGGCTGAAAAACCGGATTATAAGGAATTTTATCAGATAGGACCGGAATTTCTTCCTGATGGTTTGAAAGAACCGCCGCAGAATGAGTTGCAGGGGGTCAATGTATGGCCTGAAGGTCGTCCAGCTTTCAGACAAGCGTTTCTAGATTACTATCAGGCTGCGGCAGAATGTGGGCAACTTCTCTTGAAAGCAGTTGCAAGTTCTTTGAATTTGTCTCCTGATTTTTTCAAGAAAAAATATCATTACCCGTTGCAAAGAACGCAAACCATCTGGTACCCGCCAGCGGAAATGCCGTCAGCGTCCGAAAGTATCACATATGGTGTGGCACCTCATACGGATTATGGCTGTATTACACTCTTGTGGCAGGATGATACGGGAGGACTGGAGGTTCAGAACCTACAAAATGAGTGGGTTCCTGCTGCACCTATTCCGGGTACATTGGTTATTAATATTGGGGATTTATTGTGCCGATGGTCCAACAACCGCTATCGGTCGAATATGCATCGTGTTCTCAATAAATCGGGAAAAGAACGTTTTTCAATAGCGACTTTTTATGACCCGGATTTTGATGCAGTTATCGATCCACGTGATCTGGGCCTGCCTGATACAGAAGAGTCCCATTACGATCCCGTAACAGCAGGGGCATATATTATGGGACGTATTCGTGACTCTCAGCAGAAAAAGAAGCCATGAAGATTGTAGTACCTGTCAAACGGGTTGT
>NZ_LHZU01000008.1 GCF_001580995.1 Acetobacter senegalensis | reverse complement strand
TACACCTCAGGTTCAACAGGAAAACCCAAAGGTGTCGGTATCACTCACAAAAACCTGGCCCGACTTCTGAATGCGACGGCGCAATGGTTTGAACTGGGATCTGATGATGCCATCCCGATGTTCCATTCGTACGCCTTCGACGTTTCGGTCTGGGAGATCTTCAATGCCCTCGTCTGGGGTGGCCGTCTGGTCATGGTGCCTTACTGGACCGCACGTGATGCCACGGCTTTCCACGCCCTGCTCAGACAGGAACACGTTACGCTGCTTAACCAGACCCCGTCGGCCTTCATTCCTCTGATGCAGGTAGATCTGGAAGCCCCGGACAAGATGAACTCTGTCAGAGGGATCGTCTTTGCTGGTGAGAAGCTCGAACTGCCCACCTTGCGGGCATGGATGGAGGCCCGCGGCGTGGCGGCCCCACGACTGGTCAATATGTATGGAATCACAGAAATCACCGTCCATGCGACCTATCGAGTTATTACTCTTGATGACGTCAACAGAGATGATGGACAGAGCCTTGTCGGTGTGCCCATTCCAGACCTGTCGGTGCGCGCCATGGATGACAGCCTGCAGTCCACCCCCGCAGGTGGTGTCGG
>NZ_LHZU01000112.1 GCF_001580995.1 Acetobacter senegalensis | reverse complement strand
CACCGTAATGGCGGTAATGATCCCGCCATAGGAGAGAAACTGCACACTCATGCCGTGCGCATTGCGTAGCGTATAGCGCTGCACTTTCTGGCCAGAGGAAAGGGTGCCAAAAGCGTTATGCTTAAAGGCGCTGGCAGCGTGGCTGTGCGGAGAGGATGTCATCATGCAGGTGGCCAGTGCTCCTAATCCCATCATCGTGCGGGCAAACAGGCTGCGCGCCTTCCTTGTATGAGTATAGTCATGGCAGATAGGGGCGGCAGCAAAAGAACGCATCATGAAGAAAGTCACCTCGCGGATAATCGTGTGCCCTCAAACGCACGAAAGGCCATGTCTGTTCAGAACATCGGGCACGATTACGGGTTTTCTGGCTGCTTTGTGAACACAGAGCGGGTGATATACTGCTTCAGGATTTCTTTACGCCTTTTCCAGTAGTTGACGGGCGAGGGCATTGTGGCGTTCCGCAAGCTGGATGGGATCATGGCTGACAAACGCGCCATCCCGCACCAGCACACGCCCGTTGACGATGGAGCACGCCACCCGTTGCGGTGCGCAGAATACCAGTGCGGCCACGGGGTCTGATTGCGCGCCCGCATGGTCTATGCCGCGCAGATCAAAGGCCACAATATCCGCTGCCATGCTTGGGGCCAGATGGCCAATGTCCTTTCTGCCCAGCACGGCGGCCCCGCCACGGGTGGCAAGCTCCAGCACCTCGCGCGCCTGCATCATGGGGCGGTTATCCTCGGTTTCCAGAAGGCGGCCGAGGAGCATGGCCTGTCGCGCTTCTCCCAGCATGTGGCTTCCATCGTTTGAAGCCGAGCCATCAACGCCCAGCCCAACCCGCATGCCAGCGGCCACCATCTGCCGCACCGGAGCAATGCCGGAACCCAACCGCATGTTGGAGCACGGGCAATGGGCCATGCCTGTGTGCGTTGCCCCAAAACGGCTGATGCCCGCCTGATCCAGCTTGACGCAATGGGCGTGCCATACGTCCGGCCCAATCCAGCCCACATCTTCCGCGTATTCGGCGGGTGTCATGTTGAATGTCTGGCGGCTGTAGGCAATGTCACTGCTGTTTTCGGCCAGATGCGTGTGCAGCATGGTGCCTGTGGCCCGTGCCAGCGCGGCGGCTTCACGCATCAGATCCCGACTGACAGAGAAAGGCGAGCAGGGGGCCACCACCACACGCTGCATGGCCAGAGGCTGCGGGTCATGAAACGCTTCAATCACGCGCTGGGTGTCAGCCAGAATAGCCACCTCGTCTTCCACTACACTGTCTGGTGGCAGGCCGCCTTTGCTTTCCCCCACGCTCATGGCGCCTCGGGCGGCATGAAAACGCATACGCATCTGGGTAGCGGCTTCTATCTGATCATCCAGCCGGCTTCCGTTGGGGAACAGGTAAAGGTGATCGCTGGTGGTGGTGCAGCCGGACCACAGCAGTTCGGTCATGGCGGTGCAGGTGGACACACGGATCATTTCGGGTGTCAGCCCGGCCCAAAGAGGATAGAGCGCTTGCAACCACCCGAACAGTGATGCGTTCTGCGCCGCAGGAATAACGCGCGTGAGGGTTTGGTACATGTGGTGGTGGGTGTTCACCATGCCGGGCATGACGACGTGGCCCGTCATGTCCAACACCTCATCAGCTTGGGGCAACGGGTCCGTGGCAGACCCGATGGCCGCAATCTGTTTCCCCCGCACAAGCAGCCATCCGCCTTCCAGTTCTTCTCTCTGGGCGTTCATTGTTACCAGACGCAGGGCGTTTTTCAGCAGGATGGTGCGCATCAGTCTTTGCCTTGATGGGGGGGGGAAGTAGGGGGGCAGCAGTAGCACAAAAACAGGCATCCCACTGCGCATTCAGACGAAACGCGTGTGTGAACCGTCAGTTTTTTGAGTGCTGACCGATCGTCATTTATTTGGATTCTAAAAGAAATACAGGCACATTTTACGCACGCTTGTGAGGATGTGCTTCATCTGGAGGGACCTTCTTTTCGGATTTTTCCGAAACAATCATTCAGTTCTTTTATGAAGTGGGCTATTCCTATTCCACATTCCTCCTAACATTCATGGTTGATTTGCATGCCATCATCCTCTTCCCGGTCCGGGTTGCTCCTGAACTTAACCATTACGATCTTTGTACTGCTGGGTCTGTATCTGGCGGGCGGCGGAGCGTGGCTGGCGGCTTTGGGTGGCTCCTGGTTTTATCTGTTGAGCGGCATTGTGCTGCTGATTACAGCCATCATGCTGCTCAAGCGCTGGCGCGAGGCGCTGTGGGTTTACGCGGCGCTGGTGTTTGCCACCCTCATCTGGTCCGTGGCCGAAGCCGGATTTGATTTCTGGGCTCTGGCACCGCGTGGAGACGTTATTCTGCCGTTGGGCCTGCTGCTTCTATTGCCGTTTGTCTCGCGTGAGCTGCTGCCAGCCAGCCCGGCAAACCGCGTGCCGCTGGCTGTGGGCATTGTGGCCGGTCTGGCCGTCTATGGTTATGCGCTGACGCAGGACCCGCAGGATCTGGCAGGCACTCTGCCAACAGTGGCACAGCAGGGGCCCGCCGTAACCCCGGGCGATGTGGCAGAAGCCCCGGCAGCGGATTGGCCTGCTTATGGCCGCACCCAGTTCGGCAACCGTTATTCACCGCTCACACAGATTACGCCGGCCAACGTGAAGGATCTGAAGGTGGCGTGGGTGTTCCGCACGCATGACCTCAAGACCCCGAATGACCCCGGCGAAATTACGGATGAAGTCACGCCCATCAAAATCAGGGATACGCTTTATCTGTGCTCTCCACATCAGATCCTGTTTGCGTTGGACGCCGCAACCGGCAAGGAAAAGTGGAAATATGACCCGAAGCTGAAATACAATCCCAGCTTCCAGCACATGACCTGCCGTGGTGTTTCCTATGCCGAAGCGCATGAAGGGGATGTAACGGCTGATGGTTCTCCGGTGCCAACAGAATGTTCCCGCCGTGTCTTCCTGCCCACCAATGATGGTCGGCTGATTGCGCTGGATGCGGAAACGGGTGAAGCCTGCCACGGCTTTGGCACGGAGGGTACGGTTGATCTCACTGATGGCATGCCGATGCGCGAACTGGGCTTTTATGAACCCACATCTCCGCCGGTTGTCACCAGCAAGGTGGTTATTGTTTCCGGTGCAGTGACGGACAATTACTCAACGCATGAACCCTCAGGCGTAACGCGGGCGTATGATCTGTATAGCGGCCGACTGGTGTGGGCCTTTGATGCAGGCAACCCCAACCCGAACGAACTGCCCTCGAATACGCACCATTACGTGCCGAACTCCCCCAATTCCTGGATCACGTCTGCCTATGATGCCAAACTGAACCTGATCTACATTCCCACAGGTGTTGCAACGCCAGATATCTGGGGTGGGCATCGCTCGGCAGATCAGGAGCGTTATGCATCCGGTATTCTGGCCCTGAATGGGGATACGGGTGAGAAGGTCTGGTTCTATCAGACTGTGCATCATGATCTGTGGGATATGGATATCCCGTCTCAGCCCAGTCTGGTGGATATCCGTCAGAAAGACGGAACGGTTGTGCCTGCACTGTACGCGCCGGCCAAAACCGGCAACATTTTTGTGCTGGACCGCCGTAACGGACACCTGATTGTGCCGGCTCCGGAAACACCCGTGCCGCAGGGAGCTGCACCGGGTGACCATCTGGCAGCCACACAGCCGTTTTCCGAGCTGACGTTCCGGCCCAAGAAGAACCTGACCGACGCAGACATGTGGGGCGGCACGATGCTGGACCAGATGGTCTGCCGCATCATGTTCAAGCGGATGCGCTATGAAGGGCCTTTCACGCCGCCATCCCTGCAGGGAACACTGGTGTTCCCCGGTAATCTGGGCATGTTTGAATGGGGCGGTCTTGCTGTTGACCCTGTGCGGCAGGTGGCGTTTGCTAACCCTATCGCCATCCCGTTCGTTTCTACGCTTATTCCGCGTGGGCCGGGTAACCCGGCACAACCGGGGCTGGTTTCTGGCGGTCCCTCTGGTTCAGAAACGGGTGTGCAGCCGCAATATGGCACGCCTTATGGCGTGGACCTGCACGCATTCCTCTCCCCGCTGGGCATTCCGTGCAAACAGCCGGGTTGGGGTTACGTGGCTGGGATTGATCTGAAGACTAACAAGATCATGTGGATGCACCGGAACGGCACCGTGCGCGACAGCTCTCCGCTGCCGCTGCCCTTCAAGGTGGGTATCCCCTCCCTTGGTGGACCGTTGACAACCGGGGGTGGCGTGGCGTTCCTGACATCCACGGCGGATTATTACATCCGCGCGTATGATGTCACGACCGGCAAGCAGCTCTGGCAGGACCGTCTGCCCGCCGGTGGTCAGTCTACCCCCATGACGTATGAAGCCAATGGCCGCCAGTTTGTGGTCACGGCTGATGGTGGCCACGGTTCCTTTGGCACCAAGCTGGGCGACTATATTGTGGCCTACGCACTGCCGGATGCGTCAACCAAGCAGTAAGCCGCATTACGGCACGTAACGGCGCAAAAGGGGCGAGCAGGGCAAGCTGTTCGCCCCTTTTTTATTCGGAGGGCAGCGTGCTTCAACATCACCAGATTGACTGGACAGAGTTTTTAGACAGCCCCCACAAGGCAGGATAAAGCGCACAGGTAGAGATCGACGTCTTTCGGGTTGCAGATGGATGCAAGCCTTCATGGCGCTCATGAAGAACCGGATCTGATTGTGTGTTCAGGAAACAGGGGCAGAATATGTATGGAGTGCTTGGTGCAACAGGGCATGTCGGCCGCGCTGTTGCCAATACCCTGCTTGCGGCGGGGCAGCCCGTGACAGTTGTGACGCGCAACCCGCAAAAAGCGCAGGCATGGCGGCAGAAGGGAGCCTCTGCTGCTGTTGCGGATGTTCTGGATACGCCCGCTCTGGCGGCTGTTTTCAAGACTGTCACGCGCGCTTTTCTGCTGAACCCGCCAGCAAATGTTGCGGCTGATACGGATACGGAGGAACGCCGTTCTGTGCAGTCTATTCTTGCTGCGCTTGAGGGCGTATCCCTTGAAAAAATCGTCTTGCAGTCCACCTACGGCGTGCAACCAGGTCCGCATTGCGGAGACCTTGGGGTGCTGCATGAGTTTGAGGAAAGGGCCCGCGTCCTCGGTGCACCTTTATGCTGTGTGCGTGCCGCATATTACATGAGCAACTGGGTTCCTCTGGCAAAACAGGCGAAGGAAACGGGGGTGTTTTCCACGGTGTTGCCGGTTGATCAGAAGGTGCCAATGGTCGCGCCTGACGATGTGGGTGTGCTGGGTGCGCAGCTTCTTATGTCTTCTGTCGAGGAAACGGGTCTTTATGCGTGCGAAGGCCCGCATAACTATTCGCCGCGTGATGTTGCCGCAGTTTTCACTCAGGTTTTCGGCCGGGCGATACAGGCTACTTCCATCCCGAAGGCAGATTGGCTGGCGTACTATCGGCAGCACGGATTTTCCCAACAGGCAGCCAGATCATACGCGCATATGACGGAGCTGTTTCTTGAGCAGCCTTGTGAGCATTCTGCACCACTCCATAAGGGCCCAACAGACCTTGAAGCCTATTTTCGGAGCGTATTTACGGGTTGATACGGTTTACCTTTCGCGCCGGTTAGGGGTAAGTGCGCGGAACGATCCAGCCACGAGGACCCGATGATCCGTCTTGACACCATCAGCAAGCATAACGGCCAGCGCCTGATTTTCATTGAAGCCTCGGCTGCCTTGCAGAAAGGGGAGAAAGTTGGTCTGGTCGGGCCAAACGGGGCGGGGAAATCCACGCTGTTCCGCATGATCACCAAGCAGGATGAGCCCGATGAAGGGCAGGTGCTGATTGATCGCGGTGTGAGTATCGGCTTTTTCAGTCAGGATGTGGGGGAAATGGCCGGGCGCACTGCTGTTGCGGAAGTGATGGCCGGTGCAGGCCCCGTAGCGGAGGTTGCCGCAGAACTGGCTGAACTGGAAACGGCCATGGCGGACCCGGAGCAGTTTGATCAGCTTGATAGTATTATTGAACGCTTTGGTGAGGTTCAGGCCCGTTTTGAAGATCTGGGCGGCTACGCGCTGGAAGGCAAGGCGCGTGAAGTGTTGCACGGCCTTGGTTTCAGCCAGGAAATGATGGACGGCGATGTGGGCGCTCTTTCCGGCGGGTGGAAAATGCGCGTGGCTCTGGGCCGTATTCTGCTCATGCGCCCCGATGTGATGCTGCTGGACGAACCAAGCAACCATCTGGACCTTGAAAGCCTGATCTGGCTTGAGCAGTTTCTGGCGGGTTACGATGGTGCGCTGCTCATGACATCGCATGACCGTGCGTTCATGAACCGTATCATCAACAAGGTGATTGAAATTGATGGCGGAAACCTGAATAGCTTCTCTGGCGATTACGAGTTTTATGAACAGCAGCGCGCCCTGAACGAGAAGCAGCAGCAGGCGCAGTTTGAGCGCCAGCAGGCCATGCTGGCAAAGGAAGTCAGCTTTATTGAACGCTTCAAGGCGCGGGCCTCGCACGCTGCACAGGTGCAGAGCCGCGTGAAAAAGCTGGAAAAAATTGACCGGGTGGAGCCGCCAAAACGGCGTCAGACCCTCAGCTTCGAGTTTCCACCTGCGCCGCGCTCAGGGGATATCGTGGCCAATTTCCAGGGTGTGGACAAAAGCTATGGCAGCCGGGTTATTTACAAAGGGCTTGATCTGCTTATCCGCCGGGGTGAGCGCTGCTGTATTCTGGGGGTGAACGGGGCTGGTAAATCCACGCTGCTCAAGCTGGTGGCGGGCACCACCAAGCCTGATGCAGGCACGGTAACCATCGGCAGCAACGTGAAAATGGGGTATTTTGCTCAGCACGCCATGGATCTTCTGGATGGAGATCTGACAATTTTTGAAACGCTGGAACGGGCCTTTCCTCTGGCCAATCAGGGCTCGTTGCGTGCTCTGGCCGGAGGTTTCGGCTTCTCTGGTGATGAGATTGAAAAATATTGTCGTGTGCTGTCAGGCGGTGAAAAGGCCCGACTGGTCATGGCCCTGATGCTGTATGATCCGCCAAACTTTCTGGTGCTGGATGAGCCCACCAACCATCTGGACATGGCAACCAAGGAAATGCTGATTACCGCGCTCGGCAATTATGAAGGCACCATGCTGTTTGTCTCCCATGACCGGCATTTTCTGGCGGCCCTCTCCAATCGGGTTCTGGAAATCACGCCGGAGGGTATTCACCAGTATGGTGGTGGCTACACGGAGTATGTGGCGCGCACCGGGCAGGAAGCCCCCGGCCTACACGCCTGAGAGAGCGTGATATCTTTTCTTGCTTCTGCAGCAGGGAAAGGTGATCCTCAGCACAATGTGGAACGAGCCCTATCTTGAAACCTGTTGCCGCTCTGCCCTGCATCGGCTGTGTCTGGCCGGATCAGTGGGGCGCCCGACAGGGCTGCGGGATGATCCGTGCCTGAAGCGCATGACGGAGATGGGCTTTGTGCACCAGACTCCAGAAGGCCGCTTTTTTGTGACGGATGAAGGTGCCGCCCGCCATACCAGCGAAGTGCTGAAAATTGCGCAGGCGCTTCCTCATCACCACGATACCCGCAAAGCCACGCCTTCAGAACGATGATTCGCCCTGAAGATGTGTGGCAGGCGCTGGATTCTATGGCGCTGGAACGGGGGCTTACGCCTTCTGGCCTTGCACGCGCCGCCGGATTGGATGCCACAACCTTTAATCCGTCGCGTCGGGTTGGGGCCAATGGGGCAGTGCGCTGGCCCGCGATGAACAGTCTGCTCAGGGCGCTTGCCGTGCTGCGTGTTTCACTCAGCACATTCGGGCAGCAGCTGGAACGGGGTGAAGGTTCGGCAGATCAACGCCAAACGGCTCATCGCATGCGGAGTCTGCCCCTGTCTCGCTTGAAAGGGGCCGGGCTTTTCAATGAAGCGGGTCATCCTGCCGGGCTGGAGTGGGAAGATATCACTCTGCCGGGTGCGGCTCCCTTGGGCGCGTATGCGGTGCGGATTGATACAGACCGCATGGAGCCCATTCTGCGCGAGGGTAGTTCTCTTGTCGTGATGCCTGACCTACCACCCCGATGGTCTGATCGCGTTCTGATGGTTCGGTCGGATGCGGAGCCGGTGGTCGGTATATGGGATGGACTGTTCCCTCCCGGTATTATGCCCTTCGGCGGGAATGGGCCGTTTTCTCCCTCGAGCACTGTTCAGGAGGTGGCTTCCAGATGGTCAGGCGAGGAGGGAGCTGGAGATGATGTGCCTTTGTCTTTCGGCTCGGAGGGCGGTTCAGAGGTGGGGGCGGGGGATGCTCAAAACCCGAACCGCGTGCTGGTGCCAGACCATGCGGAGGGGGTGTTGGTGCAGCGTATTATCATGGTGACAGTATAGCGTAGTCCCACTTGTGGATGCTGGAAGCACGAGCCTCTGCTGGTGTGCTGAAAAATTTACAGCAAAACAGGGGCTGGGCCGCGTGGAACTGGCTGACTTTTGTCTCCGTATCGCTTAAAGGGGGCATCATGACCGACACACCTCTTTCGCTCATCCGCAATTTCTCGATCATCGCTCATATTGATCATGGGAAATCGACTCTGGCTGACCGCCTGATTCAGGCTTGTGGAGCGCTGACCGCCCGCGAGATGACCAATCAGGTGCTCGACAACATGGATCTGGAGCGCGAGCGCGGGATCACCATCAAGGCGCAGACCGTAAGGCTGACTTATCCGGCTAAGGATGGGAAAACCTACGTGCTGAACCTTATGGACACGCCCGGACACGTGGACTTCGCTTACGAAGTCAGCCGGTCTCTGGCCGCGTGTGAAGGTTCCCTGCTGGTGGTTGATGCCTCACAGGGCGTAGAGGCGCAGACACTGGCCAACGTGTATCAGGCCATTGACGCCAATCATGAAATTGTGCCGGTGCTGAACAAGGTTGATCTGCCTGCGGCAGAACCTGAACGGGTGAAGGCGCAGATTGAAGAAGTGATCGGCATTCCGGCTGATGACGCTGTGGAAATTTCAGCCAAGACCGGCCTGAATATTGAAGGCGTGCTGGAAGCCGTTGTCACCCGCCTGCCGCCGCCCACGGGCGATGCTGAAAAGCCGCTTCAGGCCATGCTGGTGGATAGCTGGTATGATCCGTATCTGGGCGTGATCGTGCTTGTACGTGTCAAGGAAGGTCGCCTGCAGAAGGGCATGAAGATGCGCATGATGTCCAGCGGCGCTGTGCATCAGATTGATCAGGTGGGTGTGTTCGCCCCGCGCATGATGGCAGTGGAAAGCCTCGGTCCGGGCGAGATGGGTTATATCAACGCCGCCATCAAGACCGTGGCCGACTGTAACGTGGGTGACACCATTACGGATGATCGTCGCCCGGCGGCAACTGCTCTGACAGGCTTCAAGCCCTCCATTCCGGTGGTCTGGTGTGGTCTGTTCCCCATTGTGGCGGATGATTTTGAAAAGCTGCGGGACAGCCTCTCCAAACTGCGCCTGAATGATGCCTCCTTCCATTATGAGGCAGAGACATCAGCGGCGCTGGGTTTTGGCTTCCGCTGCGGCTTCCTTGGCTTGCTGCATCTGGAAATCATTCAGGAACGCCTGTCCCGCGAGTTCGATCTGGATCTGATCGCCACGGCACCGTCCGTCGTGTATCACATCACTCTTACCAACGGGCAGCAGGAAGAACTGCACAACCCGGCGGATATGCCTGATCTGTCCCTGATTGAGCGGATTGATGAACCGTGGATCAAGGCGACCATCATGGTGCCGGATGAATATCTGGGCGCGGTGCTGACATTGTGTACAGAACGGCGCGGTGTGCAGGTGGACCTCACGTATGTGGGCAATCGGGCTATGGCGGTTTATCGCCTGCCGCTGAACGAAGTGGTGTTCGATTTTTATGATCGCCTGAAGTCCCTGACCCGCGGTTACGCCAGCTTTGATTACCAGATGGATGGGTATGAGGAGAGCGATCTGGTGCGCATCTCCATTCTGGTGAATCAGGAGCCCGTTGATGCTCTTTCCTTCATTGCGCATCGGTCTGCCGCAGAAACCCGTGGCCGCGCGATCTGTGCCCGCCTAAAGGACCTGATCCCCCGCCAGTTGTTCAAGATCGCCATTCAGGCGGCTATTGGCAGCAAGGTGATTGCGCGTGAAACCATTGGCGCACTTTCCAAGGATGTGACGGCCAAATGCTATGGCGGTGATATCTCCCGTAAGCGCAAGCTGCTGGAAAAACAGAAGGAAGGGAAAAAGCGCATGCGGCAGTTTGGTAAGGTGGAAATCCCGCAAAGCGCCTTCCTCGCCGCACTCAAGATGGATGGCTAAGGGCGCTCTTTTGTCTTTCTCGTCAGGCCTTATGCAGAGGGGGAGGGCCTCTTCCGCATAAGGCGTACTTGATCCGTCCTGTTTCCGAGCTTATGTCGGATGGCATTCTGCCGGAGTTGTTAACCCAGCCATGAACAGCACAGCGCCTCTTGATGTTGGCGATCATCCTCACATCACCTTCCCGCAAGGGCTGGATCTTGAATGTGGGGTGCATCTCGCTCCGATCGATGTTGCTTACCGTACCTACGGCACCCTTTCAGAAAAGCGCGATAACGCCATCATGGTGTGTCATGCCTTTACGGCGGACCAGTATGTGGCGGAAACCCACCCGCTGACAGGCAAGCCCGGCTGGTGGACGCGCATGGTGGGGCCGGGGTTGCCGATTGATACCAACCGCTTTTTTGTTATTTGCACCAACGTGCTGGGTGGCTGCATGGGCAGCACAGGGCCGCGGTCAGTGCGTTCGGATGAAAAAGGCGACGGCGTTGAGCGTTGGGGCACGGATTTTCCCCCCATCACCATTCGGGACATGGTGCGCGCGCAATATATGCTGGTGCGGCATCTGGGCATTGAACGTCTGTTTGCTGTGGTGGGCGGCTCCATGGGCGGTATGCAGGTGCTGGAATGGGCCGTGACCTATCCGCACATGATGCTGGCCGCGATGCCTATTGCGACGTCTCCGTTTCATTCCGCACAGAATATTGCGTTCAATGAAGTGGGGCGGCAGTCCATTTTTGCTGATCCGGACTGGTATGGCGGCCGCTACTGGGAGCATGGCGTGGTACCCGCACGGGGCTTGGCTGTGGCCCGCATGATGGCGCACATCACCTATCTTTCAGAGGAAGCGTTGACCCGCAAGTTCGGTCGGCGGGTGCGCAAGGACCCTTCCAACGCGGAAGCGCCAGAGGCCTCCCTCTCCATGTTCAGTGATATCTTTGAGGTGGAATCTTACCTGCGTTATCAAGGGTCTGCCTTTGTGCGGCGGTTTGACGCCAATTCCTATCTCACCATCACGCGGGCCATGGACTGGTTTGATCTGGCCGCCGAACATGATGGGGAACTGCCCGCTGCCTTTGCAGGAACCCCGGTGCGGTTCTGTGTGGTGTCCTTCACGTCTGACTGGCTGTTCCCGACCTCAAGTGCCCGCTATCTGGTGCGGGCTTTGAATCAGGCTGCCGCCAACGTTTCCTTTGTGGAAATCGATACAGACAAGGGGCACGATTCCTTTCTGCTGGATGAACCGGATTTTGACCGCACGGTACGCGGTTTTCTGTGTGGTGTTGCCGAACATGCGGGACTGCGCTGATGCGTCTTGACCAACGGCTGATTGCCGAAATGATTGAACCGGGAACCCGTGTGCTGGATATTGGCAGCGGAGACGGTACGCTGATTGATCATCTGTTCCGGCTTCGGGGCTGTGATGCGCGTGGCATTGAAATTGACATGCGTGAGGTGACGCGCTCCGTGGCGCATGGATTACCCGTGGTGCATGGCGACGCCGACCACGATCTTGCCCATTATCCCGATGGTGCGTTTGACTATGTGGTGTTGCAGCGGACGTTGCAGGCTGTGGAGCGTCCGCGTGAGGTGCTGCGCCAGATGTTACGCATAGGCCGACACGCCATTGTTTCCTTCCCGAATTTCGGGCACTGGCAATTACGGCTGATGTTGCTGTTCAGCGGGCGGATGCCCATGACGACCGTCTGGCATACGCCATGGTACGACACGCCGAACATCCATCCCTGTACCATTCGGGACTTTCTGGCCTTGTGTCAGGAGGAAGGATACTGCGTGCAGAAATGGATGGCCGTGGATGAAGACGGGGAACGCGCACCATGGCGACGCTCCATCCGGCTGGCTAATCTGTTTGGTGAACAGGCCCTGTTTCTGCTGGGGCGTAAAGAGGATTGTGAGCCGTAAAAGGCCCTTCCACGTAAAAGATGAAAGTCCGGCAGCAAGAGGCACGGTAGCATCAGTTTGAATAGCGTCCTCAATAGCTCTTCCAAGGCAAGGCGCTGATCTAAGCGGCAGTGTAATCACTTCCGTGTGGAAGGGCTTTCCTTGGTGTTCACTTTGCAAAATAGGCAACGGGTAGGGGATGCGTGCATGACGCCGCGTTTGCTCTTCCGAACCCTGTAACAGAGGGTTCGCAGTACTTGGAAAGGCAAGGCAGTCTATCAGTTCTCAGTGAAAACGCGTTGTAACAAAAAATAGTGAGGGGTAACGCTTTTCCTTGCCAAAGTTTCTTCTTAAAAATTTGTTAGATTGTTTGCAAATTAAGAGAACTTTTACTCCGCTAATTCTTTCCTTTGTTTTGGAAACTTTATTTCAGATATCTAAAGATTTTGCATAGCGGCCGTAATTTATGTCAAAATAAAACTAACATAAAAAAGAACGAAGCTGTGCTCTTAAAGACTTTCTTTTAGGACCAAAATGGTACGGAAGGCTTGCGGGACCAGAAAAGTCCTCTTATATACTGGATGGCGAGGGCAGAGTTTTCAAAAAGATTTCCAGAAAATGAACGACGCTGCCACCATTTGTTACAAAAAGTTCATGCATGCACGTGCACGGCTGTTTCGAGTGAGAAATAGGCGGTGTGTAGGCTGAAGTTCAAGGTGCGCAACTGAAAAGGGGTGATTTCGTCTCGTTTTTCAGGCAGCACGAAGAGGTTTTTGCCCTGATGACTACGTTTTCCGATCTGAAGCTTGCTGAGCCCCTGTTGAAGGCGCTTGCTGAGGAGGGGTATGAAAACCCCACCCCCATTCAGGCTCAGTCCATCCCTCATTTGCTGGCCGGGCGTGATCTGCTTGGTCTCGCCCAGACCGGCACCGGGAAGACGGCGGCTTTTGCTCTGCCGATTCTGGACCATCTGCTGAAGAACCCCAAACCTGCGGGCCCTAAAAAAGCACGCGTTCTTATTCTTGCCCCCACGCGTGAACTGGTTTCCCAGATCAGTGAGAGCTTCAAGGCTTATGCGCGCCACATGAAATTCACGCAGGCCGTGGTTTTTGGTGGTGTCGGGCAGGGGCGGCAGGTTGAAGCCATGCGCCGCGGTGTGGATGTGCTGGTGGCGGCTCCGGGCCGTCTGCTGGACCTGATCGGCCAAGGTTATATTGATCTTTCCGCGCTTGAAGTTCTGGTGCTGGATGAAGCAGACCGTATGCTGGATATGGGGTTTGTGCGCGACATCCGCCGTATCATGACCTTCCTGCCGGCAAAACGGCAGACGCTGCTGTTCTCTGCCACCATGCCGCGCAGCATTGCCGATCTGGCCAGCTCGCTGCTGCATGATCCTGCAAAGGTGGAAGTAACGCCGCCCTCCAGCACGGTGGATCGTATCCAGCAGGCTGTGATGTTTGTGGATGGCTCAAACAAGCGCGATGCGCTGCTGACTCTGGTGGAATCTCCCAAGGTGGTTCGCGCTGTGGTGTTCACGCTGATGAAGCATGAAGCCAACAAGGTTGCGGAATTCCTCAACAAAAACAGCATCGTGGCAGAAGCCATTCACGGCAACAAATCCCAGGGTGCACGTGAACGCGCCATGAAGGGGTTCCGGGCTGGCAGCGTGAAAGTGCTGGTGGCGACCGATATTGCTGCTCGCGGGATTGACGTGGATGATGTCAGTCACGTCTTCAATTACGATCTACCGAATGTGCCGGAAAGCTACGTTCACCGTATTGGCCGTACGGCGCGTGCGGGGCGTGATGGCTGGGCCGTTTCCTTCTGTGATCCGGAACAGCGGGCATGGCTGCGCGATATTGAGAAGACGATCGGTAAGTCCATTCCGGTTGTGCGTGATCATCCGTGGCATTCCATGGATGCTGAAAACTCTACTATGCGCCCCCCTGTTCTGGGTGGTGGCGGTGGCCGTGGGCGCGGTGGTCCGCCGCGTGGCGGTGCTGGTGGCCGGGGCCGTGGTGGTCCGCCGCGCGGTGGTGCTGGCGGGCGGTCAGGTGGTGGCCGACCAGCCGCTGCGGGCCGAGTGCATTAAAAAGCACACCATAGAGATTGTGGTTATAGAAAAGGCTGCTTCGGGAAACCGGAGCAGCCTTTCTTTTTTGACAGAATGGGATCTCGGGCAGGCGGATAGCTTCGTAATTTCGAGGCAAATACACAGGAGAGAGGTGGTAACTGACCGCGCCTAATAAAATCCCCTAAATGGCAGGGCGGTACCCCTGTTATTTTGAAGGTATGGACAGCCGGAGTGAGACCGGGCAGTGGTCGGAGAGAATGGCTTGGCCAGTGTCCCGATAAACCAGAACGCGCAGAGAGTTTTTTTCTTCCCATTGCATGGCGGGGCCGCCCAGAAGGATATGGTCGATAAAATAGGTGCCCCCTTCACACGGGCTAGCGTGGCCTGCCGTGGTCAGGCGCAGTGGACCGCTTTGAAGAAGACTAAGAAAAAGCGGATCATGAGGGGTCAGGCGCCGGTTAAAATCTCCCATGATCAGGAATGCGTCCTTCGCGTCCTGTCGAGCGGCAATCCAGTTTTTGAGAGCGGCAAACTGCTGGAGCAGAAGGGGGCAGGCGTGCTTTCTTTCTTCTGGCGGATTATCCCAGCAGCCCGTTTTTAGGTGCACAACCAGAACCCGCAGGCTGGTTGTGCCTTCATGTACCGTCAAATCCAGGCCGCTCCGCAGTGGATGGGGTGCTCCTGCTGAAACATCAAGCTCCGTTACGTCGGGGTTGCGTGTAACAGTTAGGCCTTGGCGAATGGCTATTCCCGTATGTTGGGTAACACGATCGCCGGACAGGAAGAGTTGGTACTGCCCGGGCGGGAAAATACGGCTCAAAGAAGGGATGGCATCCACTTCCTGAACCCCAATAATATCCGCATCAAGAGAGCGCGCGTAACCGGCCAAAGCAGTGAAATCGGCTGCGTTACGATGGGGAATGTCAGAAGGTAACGGTTGGATTGGGTGCTGACTTTCGTCCACCAGCCAGTCCATGTTCCAGGTCGCGATTTTCAGAGTGCGGGCATAAGCCGTTGGTGTGGCAGCCAGCACAATAGCCAGCACCAAAAACACCAGAAAACCATAAGCGGGGTAAAAGCAGGTCAGGCGAGGCCTGAGCCCCGCCTTGGTGTGTTGGAACGCTGCTAACCTGTTATCAGGCTGCTTCGCTTTCCAGTCGGCTGATTGTTTCCGGGATGGAAACGGTAGTGCGTGTCTGTTCATCCAGAATGCTGATTTCGCCCGAGCCGATGTCATAGAACCAGCCTTGCAGGAAGAGTGTCCCGCGCGCCAGCCCTGCCACAACAGCGGGGTGTGTTTTCAGGTGTGCAATCTGGAGAAGCACATTGCGTTCAGAAAGAGTGCGGACGTTGGATGGGCCAGCGTCTTCTGCCTTTAACTCTCCCATGGAGGCACGGGCCGCTTCTGCGTTGCGCAGCCATGTTGCCACGGTCGGCATGCTGTCCAGCCCACTCTTTTTGGGAGCGAGAAGGGCTTTCATGGCGCCGCAGTCAGAATGACCGCACACAATAATGGCGGAGACACCAAGCCCTAGGACTGCGTACTCAATGGCGGAAGAAACGCCACCCAGCATTTCGCCATACGCGGGAACAATGTTGCCAATGTTGCGCAGAATAAAGAGATCACCCGGCTCAGTCTGGGTAATCAGGTTGGGGTTGATCCGGCTATCCGCGCAGGCAATGAACAGGGCGTCCGGAGATTGGCCGCTCGCCAGAGAGGCGAACAGTTTCTCTTTTGCCGGGAACACCTCGGTATTGAAATGTTCAACGCCGCGAAGAAGCGAAAGGAGGCTGGATCGGGCTTCAGAACATGTGGGCATATAAGCGGCTCCAAATTAAAGCAGTCAGAGAAATCTCTATCACCATTTGATATGGCGACATCTTAGAGTTGCTTTAAACGCATAGCACCCCATATTTTTCCGTGACTCTGAAATTTTTTTTAAAGAAACCGGAAGGGGGTTTTAAATCAACGACCTAAAGAGTCTGACTTGTTGGGGAGGCTAACAGAAACAGCCATACCGTCTTGGGTTAGGTAAACTGTTTCTGTCGGGTGGAGAAAAGGGTACGGATTGACGCGTGCTCAGGTGAGCGGATCTTCTTCTTCAGGTTCGCTCAACTGGTCGGCCGGGTGACGCACAGGGGGCGGAGCCGTGCGGGTACGGGTCGGGGTTTCCGTCTGGCGGCGCGTGAAGTTTGCACCCAAGGTTGCCAGCTCCAGGAAGTTATCGGCCTGACGGCGCAGATCATCCCCAATCAGTGGCGGGCTTGAACGCATGGAAGAAACCACAGAAACGCGAGTGCCTTGCCGCTGCACAGCTTCCACCACCCGGCGGAAATCGGAATCACCCGTGAAGAGGATGGCGTGATCAATATGAGGCGCCATTTCCATCATATCGACGGCGATCTCTATTTCCATATTCCCTTTTACGCGACGCTTGCCTGTTGCATCGGTAAATTCGCGCGCGGGCTTTGTAACCAGAAAATAGCCGTTATAGGACAGCCAGTCAGTCAGCGGCTTGAGGGGGGAGTAATCCTCGGTATCAAGAATGGCAGCGTAATAATACGCGCGGATAACGTGCGTCTTTGAGGCAAAGAAATCTAAAAGTTTTTTATAATCGACATCAAAGCCCAAGCTTCTTGAGGTAGAATAAAGGCTGGAACCGTCAATAAAAAGACAGGTTCTTTCATCTTTTTTCAGATTCATTTGGTGGTCGTCCTTTAATATATAACCCAAAGGTATTGTGAAATTTCGTTAAAATTGGGGCCAGGTTCGGACACAAAACACTTGGCACTACATAACTATACTGCTGATTGTGGAAAAAGATATATCACCAAACATGAAATTCTGGAAGGGTGCGGAAATGGTACTGATTGCAGTGGGGGCTAATCTGCCGCTTGGCGGGCAGGAGGCATTAACAACATGCCATAAGGTAGTTGAAACGTTGCGCGCCCTCCCAGGGTTGCATGTTGTTGGGGTCTCACGCTGGTATGAAAGTGCGCCTGTGCCGCCATCCGGGCAGCCTCCTTATATAAATGGTGTGATCCGCGCGACCACAACCCTGACGCCCGACGCCTTGCTGGCGGCATTACAGCAGGTGGAGCTGGATTTTGGGCGCGAACGGTCAGTGCGCAATGCAGCCCGCACACTTGATCTCGATATTATAGCCTTTGATGTATTGTGTCAGAATCTGCCTCATCTTACTTTGCCGCACCCCCGTGCGCATGAGCGTGCTTTTGTCCTGCTCCCGCTGCGCGATGTGATGCCGGACTGGGTTCATCCGGCTACCGGGCAGAGGCTGGAGGCCATGCTGGCGCAAGTTGCAGGGCAGGAAATCCGGCAAATTCAGGAATAGCCTCTTCCTTGTGGTCGGGGGATGAGGTAATATGTTCTTTCTATATCTTGTAGCTGAATTGTCTGGAGGCTCTTCGTAATGGCCCGCGTCACCGTCGAAGACTGCGTAGAGAAAGTCCCGAACCGTTTTGAACTGGTGCTGTACGCGGCCCAGCGCGCCCGTAATATCTCTCGTGGTGAAGAGCTTACCATCGACCGTGATAATGACAAGAATCCGGTTGTGGCGCTGCGTGAAATTGCGGATGAAACGGTCAAGCTGTCTGATCTGCGCAACGATCTGATCCGTTCTCAGGCCCGTGAGCCCGAACCCGAACCTGTGGATGAAGAAGTACAGGATCTGGTGCCGACCGAGCAGAACATCTTTGGTCTGCAGGAAGTCTCCCCTGAAGAAGAAGCCGCTGATGATGCTGGCGCTGTTGAAGCAGCTCTGAGCGGCCGCGCTCGTCGGTAAGAGCGTGTGACGCAGGCAGGGCGCGAAAACCAGACGGGGACAATTGTTCCTGTGGTAGAGGCCGGGAGGCCTGATGCGCCACTGCCTGCCGTGGTGAAAGATGGCAACGCTGTTGCCGCTGTGCCCGAAAAAAACGGGCGCGGTGATGTGAACTGCGAGCGGTTGGTCAACGTGGTGCGTGAGTACGCACCTGCCGCTGATGTTGACCTTATCCGCCGAGCCTTTGCTGTCGCGAAGAAAGCCCATGAGGGCCAGCTTCGTGACAATGGCGATCCCTACATAACGCACCCTTTGGCCGTTGCCATGATTTTGGCGGGCTTTCGTCTGGATGTGCCGTCCATCCTGACCGGGCTGCTGCATGATACAATTGAAGATACCGGCGTAACGCAGGATGATCTGCGGGCCCAGTTTGGGGATACGGTAGCAGATCTGGTGGACGGGGTGACCAAGCTTACACGCTTGGAACTTCAGTCTGACCGTACCAAGCAGGCGGAGAATTTCCGCAAGCTTGTGCTGGCCATGTCCAAGGATATCCGCGTTCTGCTGGTCAAACTGGCAGATCGTCTCCACAACATGCGCACGTTGCATTTTGTGGAACGTGTGGACCGCCGCCAGCGTATTGCGCGGGAAACGCTGGATATCTACGCCCCCCTTGCCGAACGTATCGGTATGGATCGGGTCAAGACAGAACTTCAGAACCTGTCTTTTGCTCAGCTTGAGCCAGAAGCAGATGTCACCATCCGGGCGCGTCTGAACTATCTGCGTGGCCAGGGCGCTGATGTTATTGAGGAAGTGCGGCGCGAGTTGCTGCGCCTGTGTCATGAAGCCGGCCTGAAAAACGTCCATGTTTCAGGGCGGGAGAAATCTCCCTATTCCATCTGGGAGAAAATGCAGCGTCGGAATGTGGCGTTTGAACAGCTTTCAGACATCATGGCTTTTCGCGTGATTGTGGAAACGCGGGAAGATTGTTACATGGCGCTGGGTGCGGTGCATGCCGCCTATCCCGTTATTGCTGGCCGCTTCAAGGATTATATCTCAACCCCCAAGGCCAACGGATATCAGAGCCTTCACACGGGGGTGACGCTGCGGTCTCCGCGTAACCAGAAGATAGAAGTACAGATTCGTACGTCTGCCATGCATGATGTGGCAGAAAACGGGGTGGCCGCGCACTGGGCTTACAAGGAAGGCACGGCAGAGGATGAAAGCGGTCCCGCCAGCTTCCGGCGTCCGCGCTGGGTGCAGGATCTGCTCGAAATTCTGGAAGCCTCCTCCGCGCCAGACGAATTTCTCGAAAACACCAAGCTCGAACTTTATCAGGATCAGGTTTTCTGCTTTTCCCCCAAGGGGCAGCTTATCTCGCTGCCGCGCGGGGCGACGCCCGTTGATTTTGCTTACGCCGTGCATAGCCAGATTGGGGATTCCTGCGTAGGCGCCAAGATCAATGGCCGCCTGATGCCGCTGCGGCATGAATTGCAGAACGGGGATCAGGTTGAAATCATGACCGCACGCGGGGGGGCTCCGTCCCCTTCGTGGGAGCGGTTTGTGGTCACCGGCAAGGCGCGCGCACGCATCCGCCGTTATGTGGCGGCACAGCAGCGGCAGACCTATCTGGATAACGGGCGTGCTGCTCTGGCCAAGGCCTTCCGGCAGGAAGGGGTTGATGGGTCTGAAAAGGTTATTGAACCAACCCTGAAAGGCCTGAAACAAAGCTCCCTGCAGGATCTGTATGTTGCGGTTGGCAACAACAATCTGAGCGCGCGGGATGTGGTGTATGCGGCCTATCCGGAGTTGCGCCGGGCGTCACGCGCACCGCGTATGGTGCCGGGCTTGCCGGGTGTGCTGGGTACGGCTGGCCCCCGTCCGCGTGCTCCTGCGCCAGCGTCTGGTGGTGGGCGGCGTTCGGGCGGAAGTATCCCTCTGGTCGGACTTGGCCCCGGAGTTGCCGTCCATTTTGCCGCCTGCTGCCATCCGTTGCCGGGAGACCGGATTGTGGGGGTGGTTGCAACCGGCAAGGGCGTAACCGTTCACACTCGTACCTGCCAGACGCTGGAAAGCTTTGCCGCCACGCCAGAACGCTTTCTGGATGTGGACTGGGATTATGACGCCATGGCCCGCGTGGGTGCGGCGGAAATGCGGGTGGGGCGCATTTCAATCGTGGCGGAAAACGAGCCTTCAGTTCTGGCTACCATTACCAACGCCCTCTCCAAGAGTGATGCCTCCATGGTGAACCTCAAGATTGTTCACCGGCAGCTCGATTTCATGGAGATTCTGGTAGATGTGGAAGTGCGTGATCTTCGGCATCTCTCGTCTGTTATCGCGGGGTTGAGGGCTGCGCCGGGCATTGCGCAGGCCGACAGGGCGCGTTCATGAAAACCATGATATCCTTTGGCGGGAGTGTAAGGGTATGACGGTGATTGCCGCCGGGGTGGACCTGTGCGACATGCGCCGGATTGAGAAAGCGATAGAGCGGTTTGGCCCCCGTTTTCTTGAGCGTGTTTTTACACCTGTAGAAAGGGCGCGGGCGGAGCGTCGTTCCGGGCAGGCGCGTATAGGTGCCTACGCCAAGCGCTGGGCCGCCAAGGAAGCCTGCGCCAAGGCCTTGGGGACAGGATTTGCTCAAGGGGTGGCGCATAGTCTGATCGGGGTGGATAATCTGCCGTCAGGGCAGCCTACTCTGGTACTGACAGGTGCGGCGCAGATGCGGTTTGCGGCGCTGATACCAGCAGGATGTCGCTCTCATCTGGTGTTGAGCATGACGGATGAACCTCCTTACGCTTTTGCGGAGGTCATTATCTCGGTGACTTCGGCTTGACATCGGGGAGGGGGCACGGCTTCATCCCTCACGATTTCTCTTTATTAGAACGAATGCAAAACAGGCGATGCAGGACATGACCAAACTGGAACATCCTCCCTCAGAGGCAGGCGTGGATCGTCCCGCATCAACTGGGCAGGTTATTCTTGAATATGCACGAACCATCATTGTGGTGGTTCTGATTGTTACCGTGGTACGGACCTTCCTGTTTGAATCCTTCGTGATTCCGTCAGGCTCCATGATTCCCACTCTTCAGGTGGGTGATTACATCTGGGTCTCCAAATACAGCTACGGCTATTCAAAATATTCCCTGCCGTTTTCCCCTAATCTGTTTGAGGGGCGTATCTGGCCCGGCGCCCCGCATCGGGGCGATGTCGCTGTCTTCCGTTTCACCAAAGATACCTCGGTTGATTACGTCAAACGGATTGTCGGTCTGCCGGGTGATCATATTCGGGTAACGGCGGGGCATTTGTATCTGAATGACAAGCCTGTGCCCTGTGTTGGTCCGCATCCCTATACAGCCGTGGATGAATCTCAGGTTTCCATGGAAGGGGAGGCCTGTGAGGAGCAGCTTCCTGCCAGCGATGGGGCTGGGGTGGTCGCGCATCAGGTGCTCAAGCTGATGGATGATGGCACGCAGAACAATACGCCGGATTATGTTGTGCCGCCGGGTTATTTCTTTGCCATGGGCGACAACCGTGATGACAGTGCGGATAGCCGCTTCATGGGAGACGGCCCGAAGGATCTGGGCTTTGTGCCTATGGAAAATCTGGTGGGAAAAGCGCAGCGGGTGTTTTTCTCAATCGATTCCGCCCATCCGGGATGGCAGTTCTGGTACTGGCCGGTTGAAATCCGGTGGGCGCGCCTACTTCGGAGTGTGACGTGAGCCGCGACCGTGCCGGTGTAGATCTGCATCCTGCGGCGGAAGCCCTGCAGCAACGGCTTGGATATCGCTTTGTAAAACCTGCCTTGTTGCATGAGGCGCTGACCCATCGTTCTGCTGCTTATCAGAACGCGGGTGGGCGGCGGCGCTCACAGAAAACCAAAGGTGCAGGCTCCAACGAGCGGCTGGAGTTTATGGGAGACCGCGTTCTGGGGCTCCTGATGGCGGAATGGCTGCTGGAGCGTTACCCTGATGAGCAGGAAGGGGCGTTGGGTTCCCGGCTGGCGCATCTGGTCTCCAGAAACACATTGGCGGAAATCGCTGATCGTTTTGAGCTGGCGGGTTATCTGACGGTTGCGGCGCATGAAGCGCGTGTTGGCGTGCAGGCAACAGCCAGTGTGGTGGCGGACGCGTTAGAGGCCGTTCTGGGAGCCGTGTTTCTGGATGGCGGCCTTGACCCTGCACGCAAAATTGTGCGTCAGGCTTGGAAACCTATGCTTGATGCGCAAGCGCGCCCCCCGAAGGACCCTAAAACTGCGTTGCAGGAATGGGTTCTGGCGCGGGGGCAGGTTCTGCCGGTTTATGAAACAATAGGGGCAGATGGTCCCTCACATGCCCCCCTGTTTGTGGTGGAAGTTCGCGCGGGTGGGCAGAGCGGAGAAGGGCGTGCTGGAAGCAAGCGTGCGGCGGAAAGCGCCGCAGCCGCCAGTCTGCTTGAAAAATTGGAAGGCACACGTCATGGCTGAAACAACACGGTGCGGGTTTGCAGCGTTGGTGGGAGCCCCCAATGCGGGCAAATCCACCTTGCTGAACCGCATGACCGGAGCAAAGCTCTCCATTGTCAGCCCCAAAGCTCAGACCACGCGCTTTCGGGTGCTGGGTATCCTCATGCGTGAGCATACGCAGATTCTGTTGGTGGATACCCCCGGTATCTTCCGTCCGCGCCGCAAGCTGGATCGCGCCATGGTGGCGGCAGCCTGGACTGGTTCGGATGATGCAGACATCACATTATTGCTGGTGGACGCCAAATCGGGCCTGACGGAGGCGGTGGCAGAAATCATTGATCGGCTGGCCAAGGCCGGACGCAAGATCTGGCTGGTGCTGAACAAGACGGATCTGGTCACACCGGAGGTTCTGCTTCCGCTTACAGCGGCCATTACCGAAAAACTGACTGTTGAACATGTGTTCATGGTCAGCGCACGGTCTGGCAGCGGGGTGGATGATCTGCTTGATCGTCTGGCAGAAAATCTGCCGGAAGGGCCGTATCTTTACCCGGAAGATGATCTGACAGATCTGCCGGACCGCTTGCTGGCAGCGGAACTGGTGCGGGAGCAGATTTTCATGCAGACGCATGAGGAGGTGCCCTACGGCGCAACGGTCGAGACGGAAAGTTACAAGGAACGGCCGGATGGTTCAGTGCGGATTGACGCGACCATCTATGTCTCCCGTGCAGGGCACAAGGCAATCCTGATTGGTGAGCGCGGGCAGAAAATCCGCCAGATTGGTGAGCGCGCCCGCAAGCAGCTTTCGGCTTTGCTGGAACGGCCCTGCCATCTGTTTCTGAACGTGAAAGAACGCTCCGGATGGGATGAAGAACGCGCCCGTTTGCGCGCGATCGGACTGGATGATGTGCCATAAGGCAGTGCTCCCGGCTTGTGGCCTCGGCGTATGAAGGATAAGAGAAGGCAGCTTGCCCTGCCCCCTAGCTGAGCAGGGCCTAATTTCAGACTTGTACTGCGTGATCGAGGGCCAATGACTGCTTCCACAGGCGAAACGCCAAGCCGCAAACGGGTGTTGCTCAAGGTGTCTGGTGAGGCTCTGATGGGTGACGGTGCCTTCGGGGTTGATCAGAAAACGGTCGAACGGATTGCCAACGATGTGGCGGATGTTGTTCGGGGTGGCGTGGAAGTCTGCCTTGTGGTGGGTGGCGGAAATATTTTCCGCGGTCTGGCCGCAGCCGCAAAGGGCATGGACCGCGCCCAGGGTGACTATGCCGGGATGCTGGCGACTGTCATCAACGCGCTGCTTTTGCAGAATGCGTTGGAACGCGAACAGATTACAACCCGTGTGATGTCCGCCATTCATATGTCATCCATCGCTGAGCCCTATATCCGGCGGCGGGCTGTCAGGCATATGGAAAAAGGGCGAGTGGTTATTTTTGCGGCTGGTACCGGAAACCCGTTCTTCACAACCGATACAGCAGCCGCTTTGCGGGCTGCGGAAATGGAATGTGACGTGCTGCTGAAAGGCACGCAGGTTGATGGTGTCTATTCGGCTGATCCCAAGCAGGATGCCGCTGCGGTGCGCTACGAGCAACTGACCTATATGGATGTGCTGGCCAATCAGCTGAATGTTATGGATGCTGCCGCCATTAGTCTGGCGCGTGAAAACAAGCTGCCTATTATTGTCTTCAACATTGGTGAGCCGGGGTCTTTCGGGCGCGTGATGCGCGGAGAAGGGGCCTTTACGCAGATTATTGAAGCTGCCTGATATCATTCAGGCGGCGTGCATGCTGCTTGCTTGTCTAAGGGGTGGGATAAATGCCGCCCAGAGAAACGGGAGAAATAAACCGTGTCTGATCTGAATGCTCTGATGGATGACCTGACGCGCCGTATGGATGGCGCGCTGGACAGTCTCCGCCGTGATTTTGCGGGCCTGCGTTCTGGCCGTGCCAGCCCGGCACTGCTCGAACCGGTGCGTGTGGAAGCCTATGGTGGGGAAGTGCCGCTGACGCAGGTTGGTTCTATCGCTGTGCCGGAAGCCCGTATGCTGACCGTACAGGTGTGGGACCGCGGGTTGGTGGGGGCGGTTGAACGCGCCATCCGTGATTCGGGCCTGGGCCTTAACCCCGCAGCTGATGGTCAGATTATCCGCGTGCCCATTCCGCAGTTGACCGAAGAACGTCGCCATGAACTGGCGCGTGCCGCAGCCCGCTACGCTGAAGGTGCCAAGGTGGCCGTGCGCGGTGTGCGGCGTGATGGCATGGACAAAACCAAAGGTTTTGAAAAGAAAAGTGAAATCAGCCAGGATGACGTAAAGACATGGTCTGACGCCATTCAGAAACTGACTGACCAGTATGTGAAAAAAATTGATGATCTGCTGGCTGAAAAAGACCGCGAGATCAAGCAGGTCTGAGGTCTGTGGCGTCAGGTTTTTTCTCTCAGCCTCCTCGTGGTGGATCAGTGCCGGCAATGTCAGCAGGGAAAACGGACAGTAAAGCGATTATCCCTGCGCATGTTGCCGTAATCATGGATGGTAACGGGCGTTGGGCGGCTGAAAGAGGGCTGCCGCGCCTTGCTGGCCATAAGGCCGGGGCAGAGGCCGTTTCCCGCTGTTTGCGGGCAGCCATCCATCGTGGCGTGAAATACCTGACGCTGTATGCGTTTTCCTCGGAAAACTGGCAGCGTGAGCCGACAGAAGTTGCTGACCTCACAAGTCTGTTGCGCTTTTATCTCCGGCACAAGGTTGCGGAATTGCACAGTGAAGGCGTGCGGATCTGCTTTATTGGCGATCTGGCGCGCTTTGATGTTTCCCTGCGCGAGGAACTGGCGCGTGCGGAAACCCTGACGCGCAACAATAACCGGATCACCCTGTTGCTTGCGCTCTCCTACGGTGGGCGGGGGGATATTGTGCAGGCTGCGCGGCGCTTGGCGCAGGCCGTGCAGCAGGGTGACCTGAAACCCGACCAGATTACGGAAACCCTTTTTGCAGACAAACTCTGGACGGCAGGTGTGCCGGACCCGGATGTGGTGGTGCGGACAAGTGGCGAGTTCCGGTTGTCAAACTTTCTGCTCTGGCAGAGCGCCTATGCGGAGCTGGTTTTTCTGGAAGTGTTCTGGCCCGACTTCAATGAAGGGCATTTTGCAACCGTGCTGGATACATATGCCCGGCGCGAGCGCCGTTTTGGCGCGCGGCCTTCCGTATGAGTGACGCAGGCAATAAAAGCGCCTGGCGGGATCTGCGGGTTCGGCTTTTGTCCGCTATTGTGCTGGTGGCTGTGGCCGGTATTGGCATTGGCGCGGGCGGCCTGCTGTATCAAATCCTTATTATTGGTGTCATGGCGGGTATGGCGGCGGAAGCCGCTACGCTGCTGGGTGTTTCCGTAAAATCCTGGCGGGGTATCGTTTACGTGCTCTGGGCGCTGGGTGCCGGGCTGGCAGCGGCAACCGGGCGGTGGGATACCTTCCCCATTTTCTGCGTCACATCTCTGGTTTTCGGCGCGCCTTTGTGCGCCGTCATGTGTGTCATTGTTCTGTCTGGCACTGCGCTGCAATGGTTGCGGCTGGGCGGCGTGATGCCGGTTCTGTTTGTTGTCTGTGTGGTGGTGGCAAGTGATAGCTGCGCTTACCTGACCGGGCGGCTTGTTGGTGGCCCAAAGCTGGCACCGCGTATTTCTCCCGGTAAAACACGGTCTGGTGCGGTCGGTGGTCTGGTTGGCGCTGTTCTGGCTGGCAGCCTGATTGCGCAGATTTCCGGGCAGGGCGGTATTCCTACGGCTGCGGTTTGGGCTGCGCTACTGGGTGTGGCGGCACAGACGGGTGATCTGGCTGAAAGCGCCATGAAGCGCGCGCTGGGTGTAAAGGATTCAGGAACCCTGTTGCCGGGGCATGGTGGTTTGCTGGACCGTTTTGACGGTCTGGTGGCTGCTGCGCCTCTGGCTGCGGTGGCGTCCTTGTGTGTGGGGGCTGGCGTGCCGTTCTGGCAGGCGGGGCTCCATGCCGTATTCGCGGCTCTGGCAGGGAAACTGCCGGGTTAAGGGTGGATCAGGTGGCTGAAGCCGTGCTGCTCGGTGCCGCCATTGTCTGGGTTGGAAATAAAGACCATGAGAACCGTAACCGTTCTGGGAAGCACTGGCAGTATTGGCTGCTCCACTGTTGATCTGCTTGAGCAGGCGCGGGGGCAGTACCAGGTACGGGCGCTTGTGGGTGGCAAGAACGCAACCCGTCTGGCAGAGCAGGCGCGCAGCCTGAACGCAGAACTGGCTGTAGTTGCGGATGAAAGCGCATTTGAACAGCTTTCTGCCCTGCTAAAGGGTAGCGGCACAAAAGTGGCGTGCGGGCGTCAGGCCGTGATTGATGCGGCAGCGCTTCCGGCAGACTGGACAATGGCGGCCATTACTGGCGCAGCCGGGCTCGAGCCTACCCTTGCTTCTGTGCGGCATGGCAAGGCTGTCGCTCTGGCCAACAAGGAAGCGCTGGTCTGTGCCGGAGATGTCATGCTCCGCGCCGTCAAGGAAGCGGGTGCGACCCTGCTTCCGGTGGATTCCGAACATAACGCTGTGTTTCAGGCCATGGCGGACCGCCAGCTTGATCAGGTGGAAAAAATCATCCTCACCGCATCTGGCGGCCCGTTCCGCAAGGCGTCTGTGGCCGAGATGGAAGCCGCAACGCCCGCACAAGCCCTCAAGCACCCGACCTGGAGCATGGGGGCAAAAATCAGCATCGATTCCGCCACCATGTTCAACAAGGGGCTGGAAGTGATTGAGGCAGCCCGTATTTTCGGTCTGACGGAAGACCGGATTGATGTGCTGGTGCATCCTCAGTCCGTCGTACATGGCATGGTGCAATATACGGATGGCAGTCTGATCGCCCAGATCGGATCAGCCGACATGCGGATTCCCATCGCGCATACGCTGGCATGGCCCAAGCGGATGGCCACCACATCTCCTCGTCTCGATCTGGCGGCTTATGCCACATTGGAGTTTTCAGCGCCTGATGAGCAGCGTTTCCCGGCGCTGCGGCTGGCTCGTGAGGCACTGCGTGCGGGCGGGGCTGCATCCGCCATTCTGTCCGCCGCCAACGAGGTGGCGGTAGAGGCCTTCCTGAACGAACAGATTGGCTTTCTGGACATTGCCCGTGTTGTGGAACGCGTGATGACCAAGCTGGGAGCACCGCCTGCCGATACGCTGGAGGCCGTTCTGCATTGGGATGAACAGGCCCGACGGGAGGCGCTGGCTCTGACTCCTGCCTACGCGGGTTGAGTTCACGCACGTTTGAGCCGATACTCGGATTATCATGATACACGAATACCTGCGTACACTTGTTTCCTTCGCCTTTGTCCTGGGCGTGCTCGTGACTATTCACGAACTGGGGCACTATCTGGCAGCCCGCTGGCGGGGGGTGCATGTGGAGGTGTTCTCTCTCGGCTTCGGACCGGCACTGTTCCGCTGGCATGATCGCAGTGGAACGGAATGGCGTATCTGCCCCATTCCGCTGGGCGGCTATGTGCGCCCTCACGGGTTTGAGGACCCGGAGGATGCTACCCCGGAGCAGAAAGCTGCCTGGATTCCGGGCCGCACATTTCATGATAAATCCGTTGCGTCACGCGCTATCGTCATTCTGGCAGGGCCGGTTTTCAACTTCCTGCTGGCTATTGTGCTGTTTACCCTGCTGTTTTCCACCGCAGGGCAGCCCTCGGTGCGGAACGAGATCGCCTCTGTTGTCTCCAATGGTGCAGCGGCGGCAGCCGGGGTGCAGCCTGGAGACGTTATTCGTAGAATCGGCACGCATCAGGTAACCGGCGTGGAAGATGTGCAGGGCACCGTTATGGCGGAGCCAGGCGCACAGACAACGCTGACCGTACGTCGCAATGGGCAGGACATGGATCTTCCCATTACCATCGGAAGTGTTACGGACTCGGCCAGCGCCAAGCCGCATGGTCAGTTGGGTGTGATGTTTGCAACAGAGGTTGGTAAACCCATGTCCGTGCCCCATGCTGTTGTGGCGGGTGTGGAGGAAACCTGGAAAGTTTCCGTTCAGACGCTGCAGGGCGTTTGGCAGATCCTGACAGGCCAGCATACGGCCAAGGATCTGGGCGGTCCGCTCAAGATTGCTCAGCTTTCCGGGCAGGTGGCGCAGTATGGTTTTGCCAGTCTGCTGTCTTTCATGGCTTTGCTTTCTGTAAACCTCGGTCTAATAAATTTATTCCCCGTGCCGCTTCTTGATGGTGGCAGACTGGTTTTTTATGCCATAGAAGCACTCAGGGGACGTCCGGTCTCGAAGCGGATTCAGGAAATCAGTTTTCAGGCTGGGTTTGCCGTTCTTGCGGGTCTGTTCTTGTTTTCGACGTTTAATGATCTTTCCAGTTTTGGATTGTTCAAATGGATTGCGTCTCTTGTTGGCTGAATTACAGCAGGGTTGGATCGGAAGAACTTGCGTGACAAGGGTTATATCGGATACGTCCCCCTGCGGGCGGCACAACGGTGGGAGATCGGCTCCTGACTACAGAACGACCCGGATGGAGGGTGGCATATCTTGACGGGTAAGCGTTCAGCCCTTTTTGTTTCTGTCTGCCTTCTTCCTTTCCTTGTTCAGGGAAGCAGTAGCGCATCAGCGGCCGGTAGGGCACCGGCTGTCCAAGCGGACCCACCTGCAGCCGTAACGGCAGAGCGCCAGGGTCGGTTCACTGCCTCCACATCTACTCCGGTGCGTTCCGGGGGGGTGATCGAGGATATTCAGGTCACGGGTAATACCCGGATCGAGACGAATACCGTGCTGTCTTACATGGTGGTCCGGCCCGGAGATTCTTTCAGTCAGGATGATCTGGACCGTTCGCTGAAGACCCTCTACGCCACTGGTCTGTTCCGGGATGTGACCCTGCGGCGCGAGGGGAACATCCTGCACGTGCGGCTGGTGGAAAATCCCATTGTCAATCGCATTGTGTTTGAGGGCAATCACGCCGCCAAGGATGAAGACCTGCGGAAGGTTATCTCCCTGCGTCCGCGTGCTGTGTTCTCGGCAGAAAATACGGCTGATGATCGCCAGAAAATTCTTGAGGTCTATGCCCAGAAGGCACGCTATGCCGCAGTGGTAACGCCTCAGGTTATCCGTCTGGCGCATAATCGCGTTGATGTGGTGTTCCAGATCAACGAAGGGCCGCAGACGCTTATCCGCAAAATCGCCTTTGTGGGGAATAAAGCGTTTGGGGAAGCACGCCTGTCTGGTGTTGTGTCTTCAAAAGAAACAGCCTGGTACCGCTTTTTCTCGTCCTCTGATGAATATAACCCTGATCGTCTGAAGTATGACGCGGAACTGCTGCGTCGTTTCTACCTCAGCAACGGGTATGTGGACTTCCAGATCAAGAACGCCACTGGTGAACTCTCACCGGATAGAAAATCGTTCTATGTGACGTTCACGATGGATGAGGGGCCACGGTACCGTTTGGGTAAAGTGGATATTCGCTCCAGCCTGCGCCACGTTCCTGCCAAGTCCCTGCGTAAATACATCGAACTGTTTGCGCATCAGTGGTACGATGGCAAGGCGGTGCAGGATAACGCGACCGACATGGAAGAAACCCTTCAGGCGCAGGGGCATCCCTTTGCCATGGTGCATCCTGAAATTGCCCGGAACCCTGAAAAAGGGGTGGTCAATCTTCTGTTTGATGTCAGCGAAGGGCCGCGTCGTTATATCGAGCGGATTGATGTGAACGGAAACACGGTGACGCAGGATAATGTTATCCGCCGCCAGCTTCCGTTTGCGGAAAGCGATCCGTACACACCCAGCTACAAGAAGTATGCCAAGGCCGCGTTGCAGGATCTGGGTTTCTTTAAAAGTGTTTCTATTGATGAAACACCTGGGTCAGCGCAGGATCGCACAAACGTCGCCGTTAGCGTGGTCGAAAAGCCCACGGGTGAATTCTCGCTTGGTGGTGGGTATTCAACAGACGTGGGCGTGATTGGTAACATCGGTCTGAAGCAGCATAACCTGCTGGGGACCGGGGTTGATGCCGGTCTGTCCGGCACGATGTCCCTGTGGGAAAAGCAGGCGGATTTCTCTCTGACCAATCCGGCCTTCCTTGGGCGTAATCTGGTTGCCGGTGTGGATATTTTCGGCATCCAGAACAAGTATCAGACCTACCAGAACTATTCAGAAAGCCGGTATGGGATCACGCTCCGTATGGGGTATGCCTATAATCGCTATCTGTCTCAGTCCTGGAACTATAGCCTCATTCGCCGTAGCGTGGGTGATACGTGGAGCGAGTCCTCCTGGTACATTCTGGATCAGTCCGGTAAGTCGCTCCTTTCTCAGCTCAGCACCAATCTGGTGTATGATACCCGCGATAATCACATGGCGCCGCATAGCGGTTACATGGTGTCCGTCGGTGGTGATTTTGCCGGGCTGGGCGGGGATGAACGCTATGTGCGTGGCAAGATCAACGGGGCCTATTACATCCCGCTTGATGATCTGACCAACAGCCATGAATGGACTGCGTCTTTCCGGGCCGGCATGGGGTACATGACGGACTGGGGCGGTGGTCGCCACGATATTATTGATAACTTCTATCTGGGTGGTAACAACCTGCGCGGCTTCCTTGATGGTGGTGCGGGTCCGCGTAGTGTGGGGTATGCCGGACATTCGTCTGAAGATCTGCTGGGTGGCCGGTTCATGTATAATGCCTCGGCTCAGTTGAACTTCCCCATCCCGTTCTTGAGTGACATGGGGGTCAAGGGGCGTGCGTTTGTTGATTCGGGTAGTGTGGCCGGGCTGCGCGTCCGTCGAAATCTGACAAACCCTGTCACAGATGCGCCTTACTATACGCGTGTGAGTGGTGATACGTTGCGGCCGCGTGTGAGTGCTGGTGCCGGGTTCTCCTGGAAGAGTCCTTTTGGTTTGCTGAACATCGATCTGGGTGTTCCCGTTATGCGTAGCCACAATGACCGCACGCAGCTTCTTCGCTTTGGCTTCGGCCAGCAATTCTGAGGTAATGATGCCCTATTTCTGCAGAAAAGCCGTTTTTGGTGCGGCTCTCCTGTCATTTTCTGTTGCGCTGGCTCCCATGGCCATGGCGCAGAGTTCTGGCGGCGGCGGCTGGTTCGTGCCGAAGGCCGCGCAGCAGCCTGCTCCTCCTCCAGCGGCTCATGCCCCTCACCGTGCAGCACCGGCTCCTGTTCAGTTGCCTGCACCGCCGTCTGATAGTGGGGAAGCAGATCAGGCTCCGCCTGTATTGCCTCTTCCGCCCATTCCTTCTGCGCCGGATCTTCCAAAAGGTGCTGCGCCGCCTACCACCATTATCGGGGTTATCAGCGTCTCTGGCGTAATGCGTCAGTCCTCTGCAGCCATGCAGGTGGAACGTGTTCTTGGCAGCCGCCGGGATGCTTTGGCACAGGATCTGCAGAAAGAGCAGGCTGGCTGGCGTGATGAGCAGCAGAAGCTTCAGGCACAGGCAAAAACCATGACGTCTGATCAGATCCAGACGCGTGAACGCAGCCTTCAGGCGCGCGTCATGAAGGCGCAGCGTGATTTCCGTAATCGTAACCGGATCATTCAGGAAGCTGCTCAGGTTTCTTTGGGCCAGATTGAGCGTGAACTGGTGCAGGTCATTCAGAAAGTTGCGGCATCTCACGGTATGAATCTGGTTCTGCACAGCGAGCAGGTTGCTCTGCATGTGGACGGCCAGGATATTACCAATGAAGTTGCGAAGCAGCTGAACGGCATTCTGCCGGGCGTGTTTATTCCGGAAGCCAATGTGGACCCGGAAGAGCTGGCAAAATCTGGCAAGATGCCGACAACGGCAGACGCAGACCAGCAGCAGGCTGGTTCATCTGAGCCTGCTCCCGTTCCTGCCGCTGCTCCGAAAAAATAAGCATGACAGGGCGGCAGACATCTTCTTCCGGGCCAGCAGATCCCCGGTTTTTCAATCGGTCTGGTCCGTTTGAGGCTCAGGTTCTGGCAGATGCGGCTGAGGCCTCTCTGCTTCCTCCTCGGGAGGGAGCGTTGTCTGCTACCGGCTATACCGGTATAGCGCCGCTTCAGGTGGCTGGCCCGCAGGAGGTCAGCTTTCTGGACAACCGGCGCTATGCTCCGCTGCTGGAAGAAACAAAAGCGGGACTGGTGATTGTTGCACCTGCTTTTGCTGATAAGGTGCCCCCTCACTGCGCTGCACTTGTGTCAAGCAAGCCTTATCTGGCGTGGTCACGGGTGGCGCGGCTGTTCCATCCCAAAAAGCCTGTAAAACCCGGTATTCATCCGTCAGCCTGTATTGATGCTACCGCAAAGGTAGACTCTACCTGCGAGATCGGCCCCTTTGTGGTTGTTGAAGCAGGCGCTGAAATCGGTGCCGGTTGCATTATCGGTTCGCACGCAGTTGTGGGGCAGGGTGTGCAGATTGGGCAGGACTGCCGGATCGGCAATCATGTTACGGTCTCCCATGCGGTTCTTGGCGAACGCGTGATTATTCTGCCGGGTGCACGGATCGGGCAGGACGGGTTTGGTTTCGCTGTCGGCCCGAACGGGTTTGAAAGCGTGCCGCAACTGGGCCGCGTGGTGCTTGAGCATGATGTGGAAATAGGAGCCAACACCACCATAGACCGCGGATCAGTGAATGATACGGTTATTGGTGCGGGCTCGCGTCTCGACAATCTTGTTCAGATCGGCCACAACGCCCGTCTTGGACGGTGCTGCATTGTGGTGTCTCAGGCAGGAATTTCCGGTTCTACCGTGCTGGAAGATTTTGTGACTGTGGCGGCGCAGGCGGGGCTGATCGGGCATATCCGTATTGGTGCCAAGGCACGTATTGGCGCACAGTGCGGCGTGATGTCCGATGTGGAAAGTGGCGCGGATGTTATTGGCAGTCCGGCCATGCCCTTCCGGGAGTTTTTCCGGAATGTTGCAGTGTTGCGCAAACTGGCCAAGAAAGCGTCCGGATCGGCTGAAGGCGGTTCGGGTAAACAGTGAACACATGCCGGGCGCTGTCCGGCCGAGCAGGGTGGTCTAGGGGACGTGGAGACGAAACAAGAGTCGCAGCAGGACGTACAGACAATCGATAAGATTGACGTCAACCGCATTATGCAGGCGATTCCGCACAGATATCCTTTTCTTCTGATCGACCGGATGGTGGAAATCGTCCTGGGAGAAGAGGCAACAGGTATCAAGAATGTTTCCGTCAACGAGCCGTTTTTTCAGGGACATTTCCCCGAGCGGCCTGTCATGCCGGGTGTCTTGATTGTGGAAGCCATGGCTCAGACGGCAGCCACTCTTGTGGTTCTGACACTGGGCAAGGCCTTTGAAGGCAAGCTGGTCTATTTCATGACCATTGAAGGCGCAAAGTTCCGTCGTCCTGTAGAGCCAGGCGATCAGTTGCGCATCCACGTGAAGAAGGAACGGAACCGTTCCAATGTCTGGAAATTCCGTGGTGTGGCCAAAGTGGATGATGTGATTGTGGCAGAAGCCACGTTCAGTGCAATGATCATGGGCTGAATGAGGCGTTTTAACGCTTTAATTTTTGAAAGAGACGATTTTTGCCCGGAAAACGCCCGCTTTCTGAGGCAAGGCTGCTCACGGTTCATGCGTAAACAGGCGCAGGCGTGGCGCAAGCAAGAGAGGAGCTGAGGTGGTGCACGCTGTAGGAAAAGACAGGGTAGCGGTTATTCATCCGTCTGCCATTGTTGCACCGGAAGCCCGGCTTGGACGTGGTGTGGTGATTGGGCCTTGGTGTTCGGTTGGCCCGAATGTGGTGATTGAAGACAATGTGGAACTGATTTCCCACGTTGTTATTGATGGCCATACGCGGTTGGGGGAGGGGTCACGTTATTTTCCCTTCTGCACCGTTGGTATGGCACCGCAGGATCTGAAATATAAAGGCGA
The DNA here is from genome assembly GCF_001580995.1 of Acetobacter senegalensis. GTDB lineage: Bacteria > Pseudomonadota > Alphaproteobacteria > Acetobacterales > Acetobacteraceae > Acetobacter > Acetobacter senegalensis. The sequence goes on along the minus strand of NZ_LHZU01000112.1, from coordinate 2,138 downwards.
ACCAACCCGGTGTGAGGTTGGCGCCGGAACTGTAGTGCGTGAGCACGTTACCATTCATCGTGGCACGGCAACGGGCAGCGGTCTGACGCACGTGGGTAATGATGTGCTGATCATGGCCAATGCTCATGTGGCGCATGATTGCTGGCTGGGTGACCGCGTTATTATTGTCAATAACGTGGTCATGGGCGGTCATGTCACGATTGAAGATGATGCCAGAGTCATGGGCTCTGCCGCTATTCATCAATTTGTGCGTATTGGCCATGCGGCCCTTGTAGGCGGCGTGGCCGGTGTGGAAGCTGATGTGATTCCCTATGGCAGCGTACTGGGTAACCGGGCGCGTCTGGTGGGGCTGCATTGGATCTGGTTGCGCCGGAATGGGGTGCAATCGGCTGAAATTCATAGGATGCGCAAGGCGTTTTTCACGCTTTATCCAAAGACGGACGAGGACGGTACATTCGCATCGCGTCTGGATGTGGTGCGTCGTGAATTTGGCGATGATGTGCGCGTGCGTGAAATTCTCGACTTCATAGATGGCCCCAGCAAACGCGGATTGGTGCGCGTAGCACGGGGTGACTTCAGCACGGCAGAAACCGAGGGCGCGTGAGCGCACAAACGGGCGCTGTCGGTATTCTGGCAGGGGGAGGCCCTCTGCCAGCCCGTGTTGCCGAGGCGGCTGCGGCTGCGGGGCGTCCGGTTTTTATTCTAGGCTTTGAAGGATTTGCTGAGCCAGAGGTCATTGCGCCTTGGCCTCATGAAACTGTTCGGCTGGGTGCAGCCGGACGGATGCTCTCTCTTCTGCGCGCCCATGGGTGCACGGATCTGGTGCTGATAGGCCCAATCCGTCGCCCTTCTCTCCGTAGTTTGTATCCTGATGCAGAAGGCGCACGTATTCTCGCAAGGTTGGGACGCGCCTTGTTCGCGGGGGACGACGGCTTGTTGGCGGCCCTTGTGCGTCTGTTGGGGGAAGAAGGGTTTACCGTTCGTGGTGCGCATGAATTTCTCGCGCAGTCTGTAGCGCGACCCGGGGTGCTGGGGGGTATCGTTCCGGATGAACAGGCGAAGGCTGATATCCAGCGCGGCATAGAGGTTGTGCAGGCTTTGGGGCGCATGGACATCGGGCAAGGCTGCGTGGTGCAGAATGGCCTTGTATTGGCTGTGGAGGCCATGGAGGGCACGGACCGCATGTTAGCGCGCGCAGGTGAATGCCGTCAGCCGGGTGACGGCGGTGTGCTGGTCAAAATGTTGAAACCTGGACAGGAAAAGCGCGCCGATATGCCGACGATCGGGCCAGCTACCGTCAGGAATGCTGATGCTGCCGGCTTGAAAGGGATTGCCTTTGAAGCCGGCCACACATTGATGACTGATCGTGAAGCCTGCATTGCCGCCGCTGATCAGGCCGGCTTGTTCCTGATAGCCATTACGCCAGAGACATTTGCTGGCTGAAACTCGGACCGTCGCGTGTCCATGAGGGTTTGGGAGCCTCTGTTTTCAAAAAGCTCATACGGTTTTTTGTGTGAACCATACTGTGTAGAATTCTTTTAGACCGCAGAGCACTGAAGAGAGGACGACCTATGCCCCGTTATTTGCACACCATGGTTCGCGTAAAAAATCTGGATACCAGCATCGCTTTCTACAAATTGCTGGGGATGCATGAATTACGCCGTCGGGAAGTGCCAGAAGGCCAGTATACTCTGGTTTTTATAGGATACGCAGATAACGCTGCGGGAGAAGCCGAAATTGAACTGACCTATAACTGGGGCAAGGATGACGGCTACGACGTGGGTACAGGATTCGGACATTTTGCCGTAGGCGTGCCAGATGTTGCCGATGCCGTAGAAAAGGTGCGGGCTGGTGGAGGCAAAGTGACGCGTGAGGCCGGACCCGTGAAATTCGGCACGAGTGTTATCGCGTTTGTTGAAGACCCGGACGGCTACAAGATTGAACTGATCCAGCGGCCTGACTGACAAAAGGTCACAGTCTTTGGAGAGCCGTTGACGGGGAAATGCCGCCACTCTCATGGCGGCATTTTTTATGGGCGCTGAAAGCTGAGTGATGTCTGAATGATTGGAATAAAATGGATATCAGGCAGGAGGCTGCTGTTTCAGGCGGAGTAACAGCCGCTCAAGAGACTCGGTAAT
>NZ_LHZU01000103.1 GCF_001580995.1 Acetobacter senegalensis | reverse complement strand
AGGGCGGGCGGGGTGGACTGGTCAGATTCAGACATGGAAAAAAACAGCTTTCTTGTCAGGTCATACTGAGATGTTCGGCGGTAGCATGATGGTGTCCCTTCGCCAACCGTCCGAATGGCCCAGGGGCCAGACAAAGAGGGCACTTCCTGCCGTTCTCTGCAAGGGGAAAAGAGCGTGGGGCGGCGACTAAGTGGCTGTTTCAAAGTCTGCCTGATTGATCTCGCAGGCCTTTTTATGCCGGAACGGGTGACTTCCGGGGCTTACTGTCTTCGCTCTGCAGGGGGCATTGAAAACTATTTTTTAACGTGAAAATTCTCTGCCGGGCTATGGCGCAGACTTTTCAACTGCTCTCTCGTCAGTATCGCCACGGGTTAACTGACCGCTTTCAAATGCGAGCTTGCTGGCCTGATCAAAGGTGCTCGTGCCGCCAGTCCCCATTTTCCAGACTGTCCCCGCACAGGCCCAGCAGGAACCACCAGTGCGAGACAACAAGTGTTTCTCCGCTGGCCGGTTGTGCCGCCATGAAGGAGCGAAAACGCTGCACCCGGCTTTGCAGATGGCGGTCGCTCTCCGGCAGGTCGGACCACCAGATTTCGTCCAGACCCGCAAAATCAAGTCGGGGCCATGCAGAACAAAGGGCAGAAGCCGGAGAGCCTTCATCGCAGGAATACATGCCGCGTTCGCGTACCAGCGGTGTGATCTCCGGCGTAATGCCCAGCGCTTTGGCAATGGGAGCCGCCGTTTCCAGCGCACGAGTGAAGGGAGAGACCAGAATGCGGGTAATGTGTTCTCCCGCAAGTTCGTGCACCAGCCGGCGCGCGTGCTCGCGCCCCTGAGCAGACAGACAGGGGTCCGCCACACCGGGGTCTCGCCCTGTAAGGGTGTAGAGCCGGTTGAATTCGCTTTCGCAATGCCGCAGAATGATCATGTTCTAGCAGATAGTGAGAAAACAGGGGTTTTCGCAAGGGCGCAGCGTTTATTAAGGCTGCGTGATACGGGCTGCTCATTGTAACAGGCAGGGGGCTTGTCTATGTGTAAAGAAAGCCCAGTTCCTGAGTGCACCGCGCCAAAGGGGCGGCCACGTAGAAAATGGACATGTGAAAGATGGATTTTTCCTTCGGCCACTTCCCGGTCGATCTGATTCTTTTTGCCCTTGTGGCGGCCTTTCTGGCTCTGCGGCTGCGCAGTGTTCTGGGGCGGCGGGTTGGCATTCAGCCTGCACCCATGCCTGTAGCCCCCCGGCCTGATCCGGCTGGTGTGGTGATTGATGGCAAAGCCGTGCCGCAGGAACAGGCGGTGGAGTATGATATTCCGGCTGCAGGAACCCGCGTAGGGCAGTTGCTGGCCGATATTCGGGCGCAGGATGCGTCCTTCACGCCGCAGCAGTTTCTGGCCGGTGTGCAGACAGCTTTCCGGCAGGTGGTGACAGCATTTGCGGAAGGTGATCGCACAACGCTGAAAAACCGACTGACCCCTGCTGTCTATGCGTCTTTTGAAGCCGCCATTGCCTCCCGTGAGGCTGCCGGGGAAAAGCAGCGGACCGAGATCAAGACGATTCGGTCCTTGGGCATTGAAGATGTCCGCCTGACCCCACTGGCTGTTGGGGTGGGTGCTTCTGTGGATGTGCGCATTGTGTCTGACCAGATCAGCCTTGTTCTGGGGGCAGATGGTCAGCCGATCAGTGGCATGGATGCCGTGACAGAGTTTTCAGACCTGTGGACCTTCGAGCGTCTGCTGGGAACGGCTGGCAGCAGCTGGCGTCTGGCGTCGGCGCGTAGTGCGTGAAGGCATCAGGACGGCCTGAGCCTGACGCGCCGATTCGGTCACGGCGTTACAAGGTTGGGCAGCAGGAAATTGTGCGTGGGGATTGTCTGCGCGTACTGCGGCGCATGCAGGCGGATTCAGTGGATGTGGTGGTAACCTCTCCACCCTATAACATTGGCCTGTCTTACCGCAGTTATCCGGACCGCAAGGAAGAAGCCCATTATCTGGACTGGATGATGGAGGTAGCCGCGGGGTTGCAGCGCGTGCTGCGTCCTGATGGCTCGTTTTTCCTCAATATTTCAGGATCATCCGCTCAGCCGTGGCTGCCGTTTGAACTGGCGGTACGGCTGCGCTCGCTGTTTGTGCTGCAAAACCATATTGCGTGGGTCAAATCCATTTCGGTCGGGGAAGACAGCTTCGGCCACTTCAAGCCCATGAACAGCAAACGGTATCTGCACCGCGGGCATGAGCACCTGTTCCACTTTACCCTGAACGGGGATGTGATGCTGGACCGCCTGACGGCGGGTGTGCCGTACAAGGATAAATCCAATATTGCGCGACGTGGCCACAAACAGGACCGCCGATGCCGGGGGGATGCGTGGTTCATCCCGTATGAAACTGTGCGGGACCGGGCTGAAAAATTTGATCATCCCGGCACATTTCCCGTAGCACTGCCGGAACAGTGTATTCTGTTGCATGGTCGGAAAGAGGCCCGTGTGCTTGATCCGTTCATGGGCACCGGCACCACGCTTCTGGCAGCCCAACGGATGGCATGCCGGGGCGTGGGGATTGAGATTGATGCGGATTATGTGGCCATCGCCCGCAGGCGGCTGGAAGAGGATCAACTCTGCACTGAAGAAGGATGATCGAAAACTTTCATCATTCTGATAAAAATAATCCATTTGACTGTTTGATATGTATCAAACACAACCCTGATGAGAACGAATAAAAGCTTTTCCAGCATTATTTGAAAAATCATCAGGAGTTTTGGTGTTGCGTAGATTGATAGCTTCTCTGGTCGGGGCGGGTGTTCTTGCTTATGGCGGGACAATTGCGTTTTTGACGCATTTCGACCATGTGACAGCGCCTGAACTGCCCGCCACTTCTCCGACAAAGCAGGACCCCGTTGCTCTGGCCGCGTTCAATGCCTTGCGTGAGGCGCGGTGTGACTACTGTCACGCTACGGGCCGGGATCTGCCCTTTTATTTCAAGGTGCCCGTTGCCAACCAGTTGATGGAGAAAGATCTGCATGAAGGTCTGCGCCATTTCCGGATAGAGCCGGTGCTGGCAGCCTTTGATCAGGGCAAACCCCCAACGGAAGAACAGCTTTCCCGTATTGAGGAAGTCATTACCCAGAACCGCATGCCCCCCACCATGTACCTGCTGATGCACTGGCATGCGCATCTGTCTGATGCCGAACGCCAGTCCATTCTGCACTGGGTGGAAGAAACGCGTCGCAAATATTATGCGGACACCGGGGCAGCCGAGAAATTTGCAGCCGAACCTGTGCGACCGGTTCCGGAAACCGTGCCGGTGGATGCCGCCAAGGTTGCCTTGGGCCGCCAGTTGTTTTTTGACAAAACCCTCTCTGGCGATGGCACGCTGAACTGTGCAAGCTGCCATGATCTGAACCATGGCGGTGTGGATCATCTGACAACAGCCACGGGCATTGGCGGCCAGAAAGGCCCCATCAATGTGCCAACAGTTTATGATGCCTATTTCAAGGTGGCGCAGTTCTGGAACGGTCGTGCGGCAGATCTGGCTGAACAGGCTGGTGGCCCCGTGATGAACCCGGTTGAAATGGGCTCGCACGACTGGCCGGGTGTGGCTGCCAAATTGCAGGCAAATCCGGAATATACGGAACTGTTCCAGTCAGCCTTCGGGCCAAATGCGAGCATTGATCAGAACACCATCACCACGGCCATTGCCGAGTTTGAAAAGACACTGATCACGCCTGATAGCCCGTTTGATGAGTATCTGAAGGGCAACGCTACGGCCATCAGTGATCAGGCCAAGCGTGGTTATGAAACCTTCAAGCGGATTGGCTGCTCCGGTTGCCATAGCGGTATTGCACTGGGTGGCGGTGCATATGAGGCAATGGGGCTTGAAGGAGATTACTTCAAAGACCGTGGCGGCAAGGTGACGGACGCTGATGAGGGGCGTTACGCGGTAACCCACAATAATGATGACCGCTTCCGTTTTGTGGTGCCCACCCTGCGCAACATTGATCAGACCGCACCATACTTCCATGATGGTAGCGCCAAGACGCTTGATGAGGCTGTGCGCAAGATGGCCCGTTATCAGACGCCTGATCATGACATTACAGATCAGGATGTTTCGGATATCGTGGCGTTCCTGAAAACACTGACCGGTAAATATGAAGGCCGTTCTCTGGCTGATATGGCCCAGTAATATCCGGTTCTTTGCTTGAAACAGGCCCGCCTGCAGGTGATAGACTTGCAGGCGGGCTTTTTTTATGGGGTTGCACGCGGACAACAGGAGACAAGGGTGTGGTGAAGCGGCGTCGGTTACAGGAAGAGGAAAAGACGCTGTGGTACCACGTCATGCGGGATGTTGTGCCGTTGCATGGAAGCGGTGCCAGTGCGGAAGCCGAGGGGGAAACGCCCGCTACGGCTGAAGCGGCGAGTGAAGTGCCTCCGCTTGCGTCTGTTCGGCCTCTGCCGCGCAAGCGCCGGATGCGCACCGTTGATGTGCCCTTGTTTGTGCCACCAGCCCAACCCGCCGTGCGGGTGCAACATGCGCCTCACCCTACGGAAGAGATTGGGAAGCGCTATCCCGGCGTGGATAATTACAGTTGGCGTACGTTTTCACAGGGAGACATGCGGGTGGAGCGGCGGCTGGACCTGCATGGGCTGGTTGCGCAGGAAGCGTTCCGGCGGCTGATGGAGTTCATGGATGTTGCGCAGGTGCGGGGCCTGCGGTGCGTGGAAATTATCACCGGCCTTGGCTCCGGGCAGGAGGGCGGCATTTTGCGGCGTGAACTGCCCCACTGGCTCGCTCGCCCGGAAATTCGCGGCCGGGTGCTTGGCCTGTCCTACCCGCATGCGGGGAACAAGGGCTCAGTCCGCGTGTTGCTGCGCCGCCGCCGGGGCTAAAGGCGCATCCCGCCACCGGGGCACATTGAAGGCCAGCCAACGCCGGAGGGCGAGCACAACGCTAAGGTCTGGCATCATGGTGGCATAGGCGCTGGTGCAGGCGGACCCCGTGAGCACGATCTGGTTTTCATCCCGCGCATGGGCCTTGAGATCATGGGATGCAGCAGCGATCTGGCTGGCGTGTCGCCATTGTGCCACCGTGGCCGGAAGAGAAAGAATGGGCAGCATCAATCCGGCTTTTATGGCTGTGGCAGTCGCTGTGGCAGACCACGCCTGATAGAGCAGCGCATTGGGAGTCCGGTGCCGTTCCTGCGTAAAAACCGTGTTGAAATCCAAAGGCAGGCCTTGCCGCAGGAAGGGGCTGTTGGCAGGCGCATTGGAAAAAAGCGGCAAAAACCCGTCTTCCTGAAGCGCTGCCATCCGGCCTGAAAAATCGACATCAAACGGAAGCTGGATCACATCCACCGTGCCGGCCCGCAAGGCCTGTAAGGCGGCTTCCGCCGTGCCAAAACCAGTCAGAGGCAGAGGGCGCATACCCAGCAGATCAAGGGCCAGCAGGGTGGGAAGTTCTGGCCCGGTATAGCGGGAGACCCCTACCCGAAGCGGCTGCCCCTTCAGAATGCTGGCAACAGACCGATGCAGCGCGGCCTTGCCCACCACAACAGTAGGCTGGTGGCTGAGAAAAGTAGGAACCCAGCGCTGATAATCATAATGAACGCGGCTATCCCCTGCCAACGCGGCTAGAATAGCGGTGCCCGGCACCATCAGCCCTGCGGGGGGCGTGGCTTGTTCCTGCTGGGTGTCAAACAGATTTGCGCCGGTTACACCGTCCCACCCGGTAGTGGTGGTCAGCGGGAAGGCGGAGGAATACTGAAGTTCGTCCGCCAGAATGGGTGCGAGCAGAGAGGCCCATTGCCCGCACTGGCTTTCCGCCACGCCTGCGACAATAAGAGGGGCGGGGATGGCGGACCCGGCACGGGCGGTTGAAACGCTGGCAACAGAATACAGGCCAGAGAACAGTCCGGCCATCATCATCCTGCGGGACAGGACGTGTTTTTGTTCGGGTTGCTCTGTCTGCTTTCGACCTAGCACGTTGTACAATCCCCTTTGGTCCTCATACTTGACCATTTTCTGCAGGCATAGCGCGGTCAGGGAAAAGGCCCGCTGCACGCCTGATGCTTTTAAAAACGCAACACGGCAAAATCAGGGCTGGCCATCAGGGCCATTTTACCTCGGGCGGCATGCTCATCAGAATGGCCTCCGTGTGGCCTCCGGTTTTCAGGCCAAACAGTGTGCCGCGATCATGCAGCAGGTTGAATTCCACATACCGGCCACGGCGAACAAGTTGTGCATCGCGCTGTTCCGGCGTCCACGGCTCCATCATGCGGCCGCGGATAATCTCCGGATAGGTTTCCAGAAATGCGAGGCCTACGTCCTTGGTGAACGCAAAGTCTTCAGCAATGTTGCCGCTATCCAGCCGGTCATAGAAAATGCCGCCCAGACCACGGGGTTCATTGCGATGGGGAAGGTAGAAATACTTGTCACACCACGCCTTGAAGCGCGGATAATATTCGGGATCATGCTTGGCGCAGGCTTGCTCAAAACCGGCATGAAACCGGGCTGCGTCATCAATGGCGTCCTCGGACGCCGGAAACATGGGGGTGATATCTCCGCCGCCGCCAAACCAGCCCTGTGTCGTGATGATCATGCGGGTGTTGAAATGGGCCGCAGGCACCAGCGGGCTGCACATATGGGCCACAAGGCTGATGCCTGTGGCAAAAAAGCGCGGATCTTCTGAAGCGCCGGGAATAGTAGCGGCAAACTCCGGGCTGAATGTGCCTTCCACAGTGGAAACGTTCACGCCCACCTTTTCAAACACACGCCCATACATCAGGCCCATCACGCCGCCACCGCCGGGTGTGCCATCCTGATTCAGCCGATCCCAGCTTTTACGTTCAAAGCGGCCTGCTTTTTCATGTCCGGCCAGAATGGGGCTGCCCTTCTGCACGGCGTCTTCTTCAATCTGCTCAAAAGCAGCGCAGATTTTGTCCCGCAGGGCTTCAAACCAGGTGCGGGCCTCCGCCTTGAGGGCGTTGTGGGCCGGAACGGAAACAGCTTTGGTCGGAATCATGCCGGGTCTTATATCCTCTCACACGCAGGGTTTCTGCCAGTTTCCCTAGGGGTGCGCTTTCTTGGCGATCATTGCAAGATCACCCTGTTCATCGCTAAACACGGGGGCGCTGTAAAGGCTGATGCCGCAAATCCCTGCTTCCACAGGGTTGCGCCCTCCTTTACGGAGTGAGGGTAGCGCAATGGCGCTATCCAAAAATCAGGCGGTTGCGGAGGGGCGTGTTCTCTTGGGGCGTGTTCTTTCTGCCCATGCAGCAGGAGAGAGCGGATGGAGGGCAGCCCATCTTGCAAGGACCAGACAGGCCGGAGGCATGAGGCTGCTGGCGTGGTGGCCTTTGTAAAAGACTATATGGGGTTTCTGCTCCCTGCGGATCTGAACCTGCTGTGGACTATTGGTGCCATGCTGGTCGCCGTGCTGGGGCTGATGCTCCTTAGCGGCCTTACGCTGGCGTTGTCCTATACGCCGGATGCATCCTTGGCTTTTGGCTCGGTCGAGGCGTTGGAACGGCGTATGCCATCCGGCTGGTTGCTGCGAAGCCTGCATATGACAGGCGCGAGCTTTTTCATGGCTGCTTTGTATCTGCATGTGTTTCGTGGCCTGTATTATGGTTCCTATCGCGCGCCACGCCGTGGGCTGTGGCTGATCGGATCGGCCCTGTTGGTCATGGTCATGGTTACGGCCTTTGCAGGGTATGTGCTGCCGTGGGGGCAGATGTCCTACTGGGGCGCAGATGTTGCCGGAAAAGCCGTAGGGGCCGTGCCGGTCATCGGCTCCCTGCTGGAGCGGGTGTTTCTGGGGGGCGATGCCCCTGGAACGCCGACCTTGCACCGCATGTTCGTGCTGCATTTCACCTTGGCGTTCAGCATTGTGGGAGCCGTGGTGCTGCATGTGGCCGTGTTGCATGCCAGAGGCAGCAGCAGCCCGTCTGGCCCACAGGGGGAGACCCCGGCACGGATGCTGCCTTTTTATCCCTACTTTACCATCAAGGACACGCTGGGCGTTGTGGTGATGGCACTGTTGTTTACGATGGTGATGTGCTTCTGGCCGGGCCTGATTACCGAGCCCGCGAATTATCGACCAGCCAACCCGTTGCATACGCCAGCAGATATTGAACCCGAATGGTACTTCCTGCCCTTTTACGGAATGTTGCAGGCTGTGCCTTCCAAGTTTGGCGGTCTGCTGGTGTCTGCCGGGGCCGTGGTGGTTCTGTTTTGTGTTCCGTGGCTGGATCGCGGGCCGGGATGGACTGGGCCGAAGTCAGGTATGCGGTGGCTTGCGTGGCTGGCAATGAGTGTTCTGGTGGCGTCTTTTGTATTGGCCGGGCTTGCGGGGAGCCATCACGTACAGGGCGTTTGGCTACTGGTTGGCCGCCTGGCAACGGTGGGATATTACGCTTACTTTCTTGGTTTCCTGCCGTTTTATGCAAAGCTCGCTAACTGGGGAGAACGTGCGTGACCGGAACGCAGGTATTGTCCTCCTCCATTGCGCAGGCCCGTAAATGGGGGGGCGTGGCGCTTTTGCTGGGCGTAGGGCTGGGTCATGGTCCGGCGGGGTGGGCACAGTCGTTGGCACCGGCGCAGGCTCCTGTTCAGAACTGGTCTTTCAAAGGGCCGCTTGGTCATTTTGATCTTGCCGCCGTTCAGCGTGGCTATGCCGTTTTTGCGGGTGTCTGCGCGTCCTGCCACGGGCTGACACAGGTGCATTTTTCTGATCTGGCAGGAATGGGCCTGACATCGGAACAGATAGCGGCTCTGGCCGAGGCATGGCAGGTGCCTGACGGTCTGGATGCGGAAGGGAGGCTGAAGCACCGCAAGGCGCAGCCTGATGATGCGTTGCCGGAGCCTTATCCCAACGCACAGGCAGCGCGTGCTGCCAACCGTGGCGCGGTGCCGCCTGATCTGTCTCGTATCACGCAGGTTTATCCCGGTGGGCCGGACCGCGTGTTTGCGTTGCTGACGGGATATGGCGCCCCGCCGTCCCATCAGAGTGGGACGGGGAGCGCTGCTGGCGGAGGTTTGGTCGGAGGGGCTCACCCTGCAGCCGTGGCGGGCGGGGAGGGCGGCTTTGCCAACCCCTATGCCATTGGGCACCGTACCGCCATGCCGCCACCGTTACGGGATGGCGCGGTTGTGTTTACCGATGGCACACAGGCTACTGCAGAGCAGGAAGCGCGCGATGTCACCACCTTTCTGGCGTGGGTTTCCAACCCGCATGCGGACAGCAAGCGCAGGCTGGGTGTTGGCGTGGCGCTGTATCTGTGTTTTCTCGCCACTCTACTTGTGATCCTGAAACGGAGAATCTGGTCTCATGTCCGAAAGTAATGTTGTGGAACCCGTGATCGGCCTTATCGGCGGGTCTGGCCTGTATGATATTGATGGGCTGGAAGACAAGGAATGGCGCACGGTTGAAACCCCTTGGGGCAAACCGTCTGACCAGCTCCTGTTCGGTCGGCTGGATGGTGTGCAGTGTGTGTTTCTGCCCCGCCATGGCCGTGGCCATCCCATTCCGCCCTCTCGTCTGAACTACCGCGCCAATATTGCGGCCATGAAGATGTCTGGCGTGACGGATATTGTCTCACTCTCCGCCGTGGGGTCCTTGAAGGAAGAACTGCCGCCCGGCCATTTTGTGATTGTCGATCAGTTTATTGATCGCACCATCTGGCGGGAAAAGAGCTTCTTTGACACTGGCTGCGTGGCCCATATCTCCATGGCTGATCCGCTGTGCCCGCGTATTGGCGATGTGCTGGAAGCCCAGACCAAAGCGCTTGGCATTGAAGCCACACGCGGCGGCACCTATCTGGTGATGGAAGGCCCACAGTTTTCCACCCGTGCCGAGAGCGAACTGTACCGCACATGGGGATGCTCGGTTATTGGCATGACCAACATGCCGGAAGCCACTTTGGCGCGTGAAGCAGAAATCTGCTATGCAACTGTTGCGATGGTGACGGACTATGACTGCTGGCACACCGAGCACGACAACGTAACAGTGGAAAGCGTGGTGAAAACCATGCAAGGCAATTCAGCCAAGGCCAAAGCCCTGGTAAAGGCGGTTATCCCAGCACTGGGCAAACCCCGTGGCCTTTGCCCCGCCGGGTGTGACCGTGCGCTTGAACATGCCCTTATTACCGCACCTGAAGCACGTGATCCGGAACTCATCAGCAAGCTGAAAGTGGTGGCCGGTCGCGTTCTGGGAAACTGATCTGTCAGCCTCCCTTGCGTGTTGGCGCAAAGCAGTGAATGTTGGGCCAAATTAAAGATTGGCCTAGCATCTCTTATGTCTTCAGTTCGTTTTTCTCACTCTTACTCCCGCCCTGTGGCTCTGGTAACTGGGGCGGCAGGGGGTATTGGGGGCATGCTTGTCAGCCGCCTTGTGGCGGAAGGGTACCATGTGCTGGCGTTCAGCCGCAAAGGGGAGCCCACGGCACAGCCTTTTGTGACCCCCGTTGCGTGTGATCTGACACAGCCTGAGCAGATTGAAGCGGCCGTGGCTGATCTGGCCAACCAGAATGTGGCGTTGCAGGCTGTGGTGCATTGTGCCGGTGTGATCACACCGCAGCGTATGGGCACCACGGATACGGCGTGTGTTTCTGCCCAGTTGATGGTGAATCTGGAAGCACCCATTCTGCTGACCATGCGGGCGTTACCCTTGCTGCCCCCTGGTGGGCATGTCGTGTTTATCAATTCCATGGCCGCGCTGGTACCGCTGGAAGGCAGCAGCATTTATACGGCCAGCAAGTTCGGCTTGCGGGGTTTTGCGTTGTCTCTGGCGCAGGATGTGCAGAAGAGCGGTATTCATGTCTCCTCCGTGTTCCCCGGTGCGGTTGATACCCCCATGCTGCGGCGGGAAATTGACAACGGTGGCTCGCCTCTGAATTTTGTAACGGCTCCTGCCACGGCAGATGAAATTGCCGCCATTGTGCAACAGCTTCTGCACCGCCCGCGGGCAGAAGTGTTCTGCCCCAGTTCTGATGGTATACTGGCGCAGCTTATGTTGATGATGCCGCGTGTATGGCGGCTGATTCTGCCAGTGCTTTTGAAAAAAGGCCGTAAAGGTCAGAAAAAATATCTGGCTGCGCAACAGAAACCGCCAGTCTGATTTTATGGCCGGGAAAGTTGTTTCCTGGCTCTCTTTTCAAGCCGGCGGACGGTGGGTAACGGGGTAAAACAGAACGCTTTACGGGGCTACATGATCAGGTGTGATGACAGTTGGCAGCGGTTCTTCCCGTGTGCCTCTTTTGTTACGCCATTTATATTCGCTCTGATAAGCCCGCCTCTGCTTGGTGACTTCATACAGCATAATTCCTGAACTTGTTCCAAGGTGCAGACAATCCCTCTTTTGAAAATATGATGTTTTACGATGATCGGACTTTTCTGCCGTAAGACTATCCTTCAAAGTCCATATTCTTACATGAAAAATCAGCTTTGTGTTTTAAAGAGCATGCCGCAGGGAATGCTTCGATCATCAGCAAACAATGATCCATAGGCAGATGAAATATAGGAAACACTGAAAGGGAAAATTTTAACAATACTCTTTCTCCATGAAGAGAAAGATCAAGAAGACTATCGAATGCACATAATACCCTTACCTCGTAGGGAAGAGGTATTGTGAAAATAAGCCATTTAACAAAGCGGGCCCTGCTCAACTGAACAGGGCCCGCGGCAGAGAGGCCGGATGTTACGCTAATCAGGCGATGCTGGTGGCCTGCACTGCCTGCTTCGTGGTGTCAGCCGCCAGATAAGGACCAGCAGCGCGGATGGTGAGGGAGAGGAGTGCCATGTCTCCTTCTACCTGCTGAGCATCCAGTGGCAGCAGAGCGTTTCCGTTTGTCCAGGCCACGCCATTCCACCCCATGTCAGCGTGCCAGCCGTCGGGTTTGTTTTCCTGAAGGTGTGTGGCCACAGTCTGCTGACCTTTTGCGGTCACAAGGCTGACTTCACCCACGGCAACCCCCATCTGGCGGCGATCATCCACAAACGGGCCGATCACATCCGTCGGGCGGCTGGCGCGGGAGAGAATACGCACAGACTGCGTGCCAGACGGCAGCATGAAGCTGTACTGCTCGTCCCGGCAGCGCACGGGACGCAGGGTTGCCCCCTTGTCCGTTATAAGGCGCAGGTCGGCGTCATGCACAAGAGCGGCTTTTTCCGGTGCGGGTAGGGCCTGCTCAATGCTCTTTTCACGATGTTCCAGCACATGGAACAGAGGTTGCACAAAGGAGCGATCCACACACAGCGGTGCCCCGGCATCATCCTGCCAGCTCCGCGCTGCGCTGCGCAGAGTTGCCACTTTGCCATCCTGACGGAAGGAGGAGCGGTTACCGGTATCCAGATAGCTTTCCGTCAGCATGCCATCAGCAGTGATAACGGAATGAAGTTCCGTTTCCACGTGATAATAGTCATAGGACAGGATAGATTTGTCATAGAAAATGGTGCGCCCGTTTACCAGCATCCGCACTGGCACAAACCGGTCTTCAAAAAACAGGCAATGTTCAGCAGTAATCAGCATGTCCTTGTAAGGCACGCCATCTGCAATGGCGTCTTTCAGAACGCGCACCGGCCATCCTGCTTCATCATCCGCAAGATGCGGCCGCACCACCGCACGGGCCGTACCAACCCAGACAACGGAACGCAGAATGTTGCGGTTGTTCTTCCAGTCAAATGCAACAACCTGATCACCAATGGTGATGTCTTCAACCGCTACATCCCCATTCGCGGTGCGGATCATGCTGCCAGCAAGGAAGCAGGTGATGACCATAGTGTCGTCATCTGTAGAAGAAAGACCGTTTCCTAAATAATATGTATCCCCGTCGAAGTCCCCTCCAGAAATGGTCCCACTTGCGGGCGCGCCACCATAAAGATCTGAAGGCGTATAATAAACGGGATTTCCTGAAGAATCAGTTGTCTTTTGTGCGAAGGAGACATCCTTCACAATATAGTTCATCCCGGAAGATGAAGATGTGTTTCCATACTGATCGACACCAACAAGCGAATACGTATTTGTTCCTGTTTTTATCCATTCAACATTTGTGTAACCGTACTGATTTTTGATGACGATGGAATCATCAGGACTAAAATTTGTAATCTTGCTTATAGAATAAGAACCACTTCCTAAAGTAACAGTATTATGGCCGCTTCCCGTTGAATTCCCGCCAAAGTCAATAACCGTTGTGTCGAGAGACGTATTGACCGAGAGGTTTGCAGCATTTTCTAGTTTGATCGTACCACCAGAAACTGTTTTGCTGGCTGACATTTGAGTGCCGTCTAATATGACGGTTTGATCAGTCCCGAGCGTAATGGTGCCGTACGAGGTAATGCCGCTAGAACCTGTTACGGTGACAGTTCCTGTACCTTCAAATGTGACTGATTCAGGCGTGGTTGTAGCATCTGTATAAACGTTATTCCATTGATCTGAATACGTATAAGGCGTTGTGTCTATGGTGATGTTGCTGTCCGTATTAATGACAACAGGGTTTTGTCCGTTGGGGTCATAAGGCGCTATCGTTCCAGATGAAGAATCTTTCCACATAGATGGATTATTGAAATTACCATTCCCGCTGACCCAGTCATAAGTCGTCATTTTCCGATCTCCTGAGTTGCGCAAATTTTTTTCGTTAAGATTTTCCGATCGGATTTATGTTTTTGTTGCATTAACAATTTGGGCGAGCTAGTAATCTTAACGGTTTGTTAACCTCTGCAGCCCTTAGATTCGGGCTTGCGCAACTCAGGAATTAAGCAAGAAGCTCGTGCGTTCCTTGCTTGGGTTAAGTAAGGATATGAGTTGAGAGTATGGACCGGAAAGTGGGCTACGCACGCGTCAGTACGGTAGGGCAAACCCTTGATACACAAATAAAATCTCTCAAAAAATTTGGATGCAAACGAATTTTCAGAGAGAAGGCGAGCGGGGCGGACGGTCAGCGCGTTCAGTTACGCAAAATGGTGCAAACCTTGCAGGAGGGGGACACCGTAGTGGTTACCCGCATAGACAGGCTGGCACGCAGTACATTTGATCTGTTTGGTATTGTTAGGGATATTACCCAGAAAAAAGCGCGGTTTTACTCATTGGCGGAGCCATGGGTTGATACGGCTACCAGTACGGGCCGCCTTATGCTTGCGGTTCTGGGTGGTCTAGCTGATGTGGAGCGTGATCTGATCCGCATCCGAACGGCTGAAGGGCGTGCCAGAGCGATTGAACAGGGGAGGCGTATGGGCCGTCCTCGGCGGATTACTGATGCCCAGCGGCAGGAGATTGCAATGCGGCGACAAGAAGGGGAAGCACTGCATTCCATTGCAAGTGCATTCGGGATCAGTGACAGCACGGTCTCTCGTATTGCGAGCGGGAAAGATAGTCATGCCCACAGGAAACTCACGGTTTCATGCTGAGCAGAAGCTGCTTTTGAAGAAAGATGATTTTGTAAGCAACTTTTGCAGATTATGACGCGTTAGCTTTATTGTTTACGGAATTCACCAATCTGGGTGGGAGCGGTCTGGTAAAATTCTTTGGGGTAAACAAAAGATCACCAGACCACTCGAGCAGATTGTCAAAAACAGTTCTAAAACGTTACGGCGGAGCGCATGCCAATAATATTGCCGCTGTTGGGGCCAATGTAGTTGCCGGTTTTGTTGGTGACATCGGCATGGGTGTAGTTCAGCATCAGCCGCGCAAAGCTGAGCAGATACCAGTTTACGCCGATGGTGGCTGTCCAGGCGCGGCCGCCTGTGGGGATGGAGGTCGCATCAATCCAGTCCCATCGGGCGGCAACTTCCCATCCGCCAATTCCGCCATCTGCAACAGGATGGAGGATGCGCGGTGTGGCCCATTGGCCCGTATGGGCAAAGTAGTTGGGGGTCTCGCCTGTCAGGAACGCTCCAGTCTGAAAACTGAAGGCCTGTTCCGTGCCTTGTGCGCCCAGATTACGCGGGCTGAGTGTCAATCCTGGCACGGTATCTCTTAGCTTCATATGGCGCGCGCCGTATTCAACCAATCCCCATGCAGGCCCCCAGATGCCGAAAACCTCCACGCCGCCTGCCATGGAATTGGCAAGGGGTACCATTGGTCCAAACTGGAGACCGAATGCGTCATCTGTCCGGGCCAGTAGGCGTACGCTTTGCGAGAATGTGGCGGCGGGTTTGACATCTTCATAAAAACCCCATGCCCCCAGATGAATAAGAGCTTTTTTGCTTCGCCACGGAATGTAATGGGTGCGCAGCATGTAGGTCAGATCATCCCGCACGTTATTGGTTACGTTGGCGCTATTGACGTCATCACCCGTAATCTGGGTGGCAACATGCCAGTTGCTTCCAAAAATCTTGAAGGCACCGCCAAGACCGTACCAGCCTTTGACCGGGAGAAGCGCACTGGCAACAAGATCACGGTCAAGAAATACGGTCTGATCAGACCCGGTGGAGCCATCAAAGGAACGCTCGTTGAACTTGTTGCCCAGCGTGTATTCAACAAGATGCCCCGCCATCTTGTCGCTCCACGTCATGAAGGCGCTTACGACTGAAAGCTGATTGTTGGCGTAATCACCTTCAAAAACCCAGGAAAGCTGATGGGCGTTTCCTTCCACGCCAAGGCGTGCCGCGCGCAGCGTGGTGCGGGAGACATTCTGTGCGGGAAAGCGGGAACCAAAGGCCGCACCATAATCGGCCAGAATACGGCCGCGCATGCGGAAAGAGTAGGCGTTGTCCGGCGTGGTGATTTCCGGCAGGCCCTTGCCCCATTTCAGAACCAGACCGCCAACGGTGGTGCTGCGGTTGGAAGTGGGAATCTGGGATGCCACGCCCATGACCGGAGCCGAGCCGGATGGCATGTTGGAGATTGCCCCAAAGGTGCCCGGAGCAGCCGGAAGCAGCGGATAGGTGGAACTGCGGGTGTCAAGATAAAGCGGGCTGCCTTTGGCGGGCTCATCCCCGGCAAACTTGACGGGTTCGACAGGGCCGGATTTCAGTGTAGGGGATGTGCGCGCAACGGAGAACGGCGGATAGAAAGCAGGGCTACGAAAGGTCGGTTTTGGGGGCTCCAGTGGGGCATTATGCGCTGCTGCCGTGCCATGGGTGGCAGTGGAGATATGTACCGCATTTTTCTCCACTTTTGAAAGGCGGGATTGAAGTTCATGAATCTGCTGGGCCTGCATTTTAACAAGGCGTGTCAGTTCCTGCACTTCCGGATCGGCTGTGGCAGCGGATGCGTGTGGCGGATGGACGACCAGGCCGAGCATGCCCAGGCTGAGGGTAATACGAGTGCGCATGGCGGTATCTGCTACAAGAAAAGAAAAAGTGTGGCGGACGGGTATCATTGAGATGTCTTGGCGTAGGGGCGTGCCATCAGGCTGGCGGCAAGCCCGCACAAAGCGGCCAAGGCAAGCCATGCACCGGGAATGGCGCGGTTACCCGTGGCATGAATCAACCATGTGCAGACTGTGGGCGTAAAGCCACCCACGCAGGTTGCCAGACTGTACGCCATGGAAAAGCCGGTTGTGCGGATGCGTGGCGGCACGATTTCCGTCAGATAAACAACCGCCGCGCCATTATAGACACTGTAGAGAACGGCCAGCCAAAGCTCTACCGCCAGCAGACGCAGGAAGGACGGAGAAGCCACCAGCCAGCTCATGGCTGGATAAGCCGTCAGAATAGCCAGAACAGTTGACGTAATCAGCAGTTTTTTGCGCCCGATACGGTCTGATACTGCACCAAATAACGGCAGGCACAAAAAGTTGGTCAGTCCCACGCATAGCGTGACAACAAGGCTGTCCGTTGTGGAAAGATGCAGAACAGCACTGCCAAAAGAGGGCGTATAGGCGGTAATGACGTAAAAGGAGGTGGTGGTCATAAGCACCATCAGCAGCCCGATGGAGACAACCCGCCATTCGCGCGCAATGGTCTGCACAATTTCTGAAAAATGGGGCGGCTTGTGTGTTGTGGCGAAGGCTTCTGTTTCTTGCAGATTGCGGCGCAGGAAAAACAGGACAGGCACAATCAGGCACCCGATCAGCAGCGGGATGCGCCACCCCCACGCGGCCATGTCTGGTGGCGAGATAACGGAGGCCAAAGCTACCCCAATGGCTGCCGCCGCCATGACGGCAATCTGTTGGGAGGCGGACTGAAACGCAACAATAAAGCCCCGGTTATGTGGCTGTGCAATTTCCGCCAGATAGACGGAGGTCGAGCCCAGTTCCACCCCGGCGGAAAACCCTTGCAATAATCGCCCGCACAGCACCAGCAGGGGGGCGAGAATACCAATGGCGGCGTAACCCGGCGTGAGGGTAAGCGTGAGGGTGCCAATGGACATGAGGGTAAGGGTAAGGATAAGCCCCTTCCGCCGACCAATTCTGTCCACATAGGCGCCAAGCAGCAAAGCGCCTAATGGCCGCATGAGGAAACCTGCGCCAAAAGTGGCGAAGGACATCATGAGTTCCGCATAAGGATCTGTGGATGGAAAGAAGGCGCGCCCAATGGCGGCGGCATAATAGCCGAACACCATGAAATCGTACATCTCAAGCATGTTGCCGCTCGCCACCTGTGCGGCGGCTTTCATGCGTTCTCGCATGGTCATGGGGGAGGCGGCCGGAGCATGGGTATCTCCATGAAGAGAGGTGTGTGTTTCGGGAAGGCTACCCAAGGTCGTGCTGCTGCTTTGTGTCATGACTCATTTATCTTGATGCTTTTTGTTATTGAGCCCGCCTCACAGGGCGAAGCGAGCAGCATAAGCACAGATAAATAGTATAATCTTCATTAAAATGAGCCGAGCGCAGGAAAATGACCTCAACTGTGTGTTATGCGCACCAACAGAAAAGGTATCAGGGTGAGGTGGTCCCGTCCGTTCGGACAGTTTTGCGGGCTTGATAAGCTATACCCGGTTGTCGTTATGCCGCCCTTCTGACAGCGTTGCTGTTGGCCATCTGGTCCGGGGTTAACCCCGGACCAGATGATGTCGGCACGTCATGATACGCCTCATCGGGCGTACGTCCAGCCAGCGCCGTATGCGGACGCCTTTCGTTATAATGGGCGATCCATCTGCCAAGCCCGGCCCTCAGCTCTGATCCGGTCTCGAACGCGTGCAGGTAGACGCATTCATATTTCAGCGACCGCCACAGACGCTCGATAAACACGTTGTCCAGCCAGCGACCGCGCCCATCCATGCTGATGCGGATCTGACGCTCTTCCAGGAGCCCGGTAAAACGGGGCGTCGTGAATTGTGACCCTTGGTCAGTATTGAAAATTTCCGGGGTGCCGTAGCGCATCAGCGCATCCCGGAGCGCCTCGATACAGAACTCCACGTCCATCGTGTTCGATAGACGCCAGGACAGGACCTTGCGCGTGAACCAGTCCATGATCGCCACGAGATAGAGAAATCCCCGTTTCATGGGAATATATGTGATATCGGAACACCAGACCTGGTCAGGCCGATTGATGACCAGATCCCGCAGCAGATATGGATATTTCCGATGCTCCGGATGAGGCACGGTCGTGCGCGGCTTCTGGTAGATCGCCCGCAGGCCCATGATCGCCATGATCCGCCGGACCCGCTTGCGGCCCACTTCATGTCCCAGGCGGCGCAGATGCCATGTCATCTGCCGTGAGCCATAATAGGGCGTTTCCAGGAACTGGGCGTCGATCAGCCGCATCAGCTCCAGATTGGCCTCGCTCTGTGGCACAGGCCGATAGTAAACGCCCGACCGGTTGAGTTGTAGCAGCGTGCACTGCCGGATGATCGGCAGGCATGCTCTCTTCGGGTCAATCATCTGCCGCCTCTGATCACGCCCAACCGAGCAGAGGCATCCCGCAAAAAATCCCGTTCCACCAGCAACTGGCCGATCTTGGCGTGCAGTTTCTCTACATCAGCAGGGCTGACTGAAGGTTCCGTTACTGACTTACCAGAAAAAAGGCTTGCCATGCCCTCGATCGCCTGCCGTTTCCATTGGGCGATCATCGTCTGATGCACGCCATGTTTCGAAGCCAGTTCCGCCAGCGTCAGTTCCCCACGGATCGCCTCCAGCGCAACCCGTGACTTGAACTCTGCCGCATACCGTTTCCGCGTAACCTTACCCATAAAACCCGTCCTCGTTCAGGCCAGATGATAGCTTATCGCCCTGTCCGAAAAATGGGGACCACCTCTGGGTGTTATTACAGGAAGGTTTTTCCTGATGTCCTCGGAATATGTTTCTTCTGGTGTTGCATTGGCAGGGCGGGTAATGCGGCTGTGTTGTTTCAGGGTAGGAAAATCCAGCCCATCTGTCTGTAAAAGCCCCAGATCATAGGCGAGAGAGGCCGTATAGCCGCTCAACAATATGCGCCAGTCCAGCCGGTACCGCAGCTTGGCCTGCGCCCGTGTCAGAATACCCGTGGTGCAGTTATCGGTTAGCGTATTGTACCATGCGGGGTGGTGAGCCAGCAGATCTATTTCGGTCAAGTAACTTGTAAAGAGCCGCTCCCTTGCCTGCGGAGAAAGAGCGACCCTGTAAAGGTAAACACGCTCTTTGCGGATATCGGTTCGTACGCCTATCAGATCACGTTCATCGGCTGTTACGTAGAACAGTTCGTAATGATGGAAGAAACCGGCAATGGTGGAATAGGCAAATTTCTTCTGCCTGCGGGTTTCAATGGAAATGGCCAGATGTTTGCCATCACTGAACCCGAAGCTGAGAAACACATGGGCAATGGTTTCTCCTGCCCAGTAAGAGGTAATCAGGTCAAGGGATGTGAGTTTGTCCAGATCATAATCGGCATCATAATAACGGGGCGTATAGTCCTGCGGCGTGCGGTAAATGAAATTGCGCACATGGTGGACGTGGGCAATGCGCCCTTCCATGGAGACATCGGCAGGGATGGCGTATTCCCCCGCCCAGTCCCGGTTGTTTTGCGGGGGATCAGTTACATACCAGAGAAAAAATCCGCCAAACAGGATGATACGGGCAGCAATTTTCAGACGCAGTGAGGAAACGAAAAATGTGCAGCCCACCAACGCCGGAAACAGAAATGTCAGCATGATGCGCAGCACGTCTGGTTCAAGCGTGGAATAATAAAAGGCGGCGGCCCCAAATAGCGCTACACACAGAACGCCGATAACACTCAGCCGGTGTATCCATGGGTGGCGGGATCGACCAGAGCGGGTCAAGGCGTTGGCCTCACGCTCTTGCCTGTGCGGGCAGGGGATGTTGTCGTGGTTGGCTGATTATCATTCTGGGGCGCAGCCATATGGGTGCGTGTTGTGGGTACATACTCGCCCCCCAAGGTCATGATATCGTTTCGGGTTATCAATTCGGCAGTTTGTGGTGGGCGGGAGCCATTGTGCAACTGCGCCAGCAGAATACGGCGAACTTCCGCAATGGTAATGGGGTTGGATTGCGTTGAATGGCCAGATCGGCGCACCACCAGTTCTGAATCAACATCTGGCGCGTGCGCGCTTTTGTAAGACACAACACCATCATTCTGCTTGTCCAGCGGGCCATCACCCAGCACCGGTATGATGGAATGCGCCGTGATCTGGTTTGCCACCGGAATGGTGGCAAGAGAGCGGATAAAGGAACTGTGCGGGGACATGCCGTATACGCTGCCAACGCGCCATGGGCGCATGTTCAGCCGCCGAATGTTGGGATCACTTTCCATAACGGCTTTGGTTACTTCCGTAACCGTTATGGGGAACGTGACCATCCGTCCCACTAGATGCGCGAGTGAAAACCCGGCTATATAACTGCCGTGTTGCGGTGTGGAGATAAACACAACACTTTTGACCTCAGGG
The DNA here is from genome assembly GCF_001580995.1 of Acetobacter senegalensis. Taxonomy (GTDB): domain Bacteria; phylum Pseudomonadota; class Alphaproteobacteria; order Acetobacterales; family Acetobacteraceae; genus Acetobacter; species Acetobacter senegalensis. The sequence continues at coordinate 6,160 of NZ_LHZU01000103.1, read as the reverse complement.
AGAGGTTTGGGAAAAAGTGCCTCCTGCAACAGGGTTTTGCTGTTGGCGGACAGATTAAGACTATCCAGCGGGCGGGAGATCATGCCGTCCCATAATTTATCGCCCGCATCAATGGCCAATAGCTTGATCAGCAGCCCACCCTGACTGTGGCCAATCAGGGTCATTTCTCCCAGTGCCGGGTCGGCCTGCACGCCGCCAAGCTGACTGACGGCCTGTTGCAGCGCCTCGCGGAGTTGCAGGGCAGAGTAAGGGATAGGGTTGCCAGTGGCATAGGAGAACAGCCAGAATTCGTAATTCTGGCGGATTTCAGTGTCTTCCAGCAGGTCATTGATCATGTCCGCCCAGCGGGCGGCGCTGGATGCTGTGCCGTGAACCAGAATAACCGGCCGGTGCCCGTGCTGGTGCGGTTCAATGGTGATAAGCTGGGGAATGCTCCCTTGGTCAAAGAGCCGCCCGTCCAGAAAACCCTTGTATTCGGTAGACCAATCCATAGCCTCGTTCAGGCTGAGCCCTCGGGCGGCGGTCTGATCATATTGGAGGGGCGTGCTCTCTTCCTGCGGTGGGGATGGCTCCGGGTCATCAATGGCCGCAAGATGTAGCGAGGCTCTTTGCACATCGGCCAGCACCTGCTGGCGTGGGTTGGTCATGACCAGTTGCAGATTGAGCGGAACGCGGAGCTTATCCGTAATCTGGAAAGAGCGGCTTTCCTGCTGCGTCAGGTGAGGAAGGCCCGCCACCGGTTCTCCCAGCCCGACATGGCGATAGATGTTTTGTAGCCCCTTGATGGACAACCGCGCCAAGGGACGCAGATCTGTAAGAGAATGGCCGTGCCATTGGAAAGGGGTGGCGGAGGCTTCTACATCCAGCGTGCCATATGACAGGGTCCATCGTTGGGCAGAAAGCGTGATGGGGGCACCAAGAGCTTCCGTAAGGGCAAACATATAGATATCGCACGCCTGCCGGAAATGAGGATCATATCCACTGGGGCGATCAGCTTCCGGGGCAGAGGGATTCAGATAGGCATAAGCGTAAAGGGCCGCCGCCATAAACTGAGCCCGATCATGCGTTTTACGGGCGCGCTGGTAGCTGAGTTCTGCAAGCGCGAAAAGCTGATCTTCCAGTTTATGGGCGTAAAAATGCCGCTGCGTCATGGCGCGGAGCGTAGCGATTGTCCGGGTGGGCTGCGTCTCCCACAATTTCAGCAGGTTCTGCCGTTGCAGGACGGTGTGGGTTGTATTGCTCAGCAGGTCGCCGTTCAGCGCACTGCGGGACCGGTCCATGTAGGCGCGTTGCAGGGACATTTCATGGACAGAAATCGGGGATGTGCATCCGGCAAGCAGAAACAGGGTTGCCCCATAGGCGGCGGTTCTTGACGAAAGGCGGAGGCGTCTGATCACGGGCACATCGCAGGGCAGGAAGTAGAAAGGGGTGTCTGGCAGGCCCCTTTGTATCCCTTTTAGGCTTTTCCGTCACCCGGCGGTCAGAGTGACAGCGTTGCAGGCCACAGAGCAGCAGCGGACACGGCATGCCTTCACTGGGTGGAAGAGTGTCAGGCTCCAGCAGATGGGTTCACGCGCGGTTCTTACAGGAAGGCTTTATGCTGAATCAGCAGCCTTCTTTTCTGTCGCCAGGCAGCCTTGCCGGGTGCAGTGCCGGAAGAGGAAGTCGTGGCTACCATCCCACGAGCGCTGCCGCTGCCACGCAGACCATTTGTGTCCCAGAAGACGGCAGAGCATGCGAGATCTAAACCACCTCATTCTTTTTCCTTTTCGGCCTCAAAAATCCTTCGTCAGCCCTTCAAGCGCAGACTCATCAAGCAGCCAGAGAGGCAGCTTGTAACAGAGCCACGGAATGATGAATGACTATGCAGGGTTATAAACGGTCAAACCGGGTTCTTGTCCACCCAACCTGCCAAGCCCTGCTATGAAGTTTTCCTGGGTCCTGTGTAACAGGGTGATGTGGGTAAGACCAAACAGGGATGAGGAGCCTGGTGCCCTGAGAAAAATGTCTTGGCGGAGGCTTTTTCTGCGTGTTGGCGCTTGTCCTGCTTTGTTTCGGAAATATCTGTCATTTTTTAAAGATAATGTATTTTTATACCAATATCCGTCAGTCTTATGTTGTCTTTTGTTAAATCTGAAGCGACTATCCCACGGATGACGTTCGTATCTATCGCTTTGGTCTTGTCGCTATAAACATCTATTTTATATGATGTTGGGTGGAATGTTTTTGGGTCAACCCGTTCTGGTTCATATATAAATATCAGTTCTATTGCATCGGCGTTATTGAAGATAAGTCCAGCCCGTGATGTGCAGTTATGATACTGGCAGGCGGTAAAGACGGACATATCGCCAAGGCTTATTTTAGGGGTTGGTAGTCCACCTCAATACGCCATCGCAATTTCTGTGCTGAAAAATGTCTGTGATCCGTAAAGTAAGGAGATTCTTTTAAAAACAGCTTCATTTTCTTTCCGAGATCAGGAGACATGAGTTGGTTGATGGTGCGGCAACTGGAAACGCTAGCAAGCGTGCAGTGAGGTTGAGCGACCGCTATCTCTGAAAATAACAGCGGCAAAATCAGCGCTGTCGGATGTGTTTACAGGATAGCATCGGGGTCTCTCATTCCATAAAATTTCCTGTTTTCTTATTTGCAGCAGCATCTTTTATTTATTGGGTAAAATTTTCCGCGAGGAAAAAGCTTTCTCTATTAAAATCGTTATCGCCTTTAACATTATTTCTCATCTCCTCTTTTTGGGTTCTGTGAGAACGCGGGACGGGGGAGTTAATGTTGAGATATCCAACAGGAAGCTATTTGAAAAATTAGTAGTCAAGCGTTGGAGAGGCGTTTTTAAGGTTGAAACGATGGATAGAAGGTTTGTTGATGCAGGATTGGCAGGATTGGCAGGATTGGCAGGATTGGCGGGATAGGAAACCAATATATCAACCCTCAAAGAGCCGTCGGGCAGACTGAACAGACTTTTCAGGTTGCCTCTACCCCGTATGTTGGCTGTTCAGGCTCTGTTTAAGAATGTGCTTAGATTATTGTGTGGCGCAATCCGGGCCGCCATTTGAGGCACTCAGTGCTTGGCGATGAATTCTTAGATTTGAGGTTCTTAATTAACGCGGCTTGCATGCGTAATGCCGCCTGAGACTGTCGTCATGGTAAGCCCGTGCGATGTCTTTGTTCGATCTTTCGAGCGGTAGGTGGACGATGAGGCCGATGTCGTGTGCCTGAGGATCAGTAGAAGAGGCGCAAAACGCTTTCCGGGCACGCGTTTCTATCCCGTTCAAGCCTCGCATCAGAGAGGCGCTGTTGCGAACGAGTCTGCGCTATCTTCACATATGGACAAAGATTACCGACAGATAGCGACCGACACGGAAGACGCAAAGACTAACCGCTATCTTTAACGGGATGATTTTTCGAGATTTTAGGAAAATGGTGGAAGGGGTTGGATTCGAACCAACGTAGGCGTACGCCAGCGGATTTACAGTCCGCCCCCTTTAGCCACTCGGGCACCCTTCCGACTTGTTGAGGAGTGAACTAAAGGCAGGGGGGAGCGTTGTCAATGGCCTGTTTTCATTCTCTTTCCTCTTTCTCCAAAAAACTTTGTCTTGAGCGGCTGGACAGAGTGTCCGCTTCTCGGTGATGGTGCGGGGATTGCTGATTTTTTGAGCGGGAGAAACTTTTTTGAGCAAACATGTTGCGGCCAAACGGCATACTCCGCGCTCGCTGGCGGCGTTGGAAACGCCTGTTGTGGCCCTGACGGCCTACACAACCCCCATGGCCAAACTGCTGGACCCCCATTGTGATCTTCTGCTGGTGGGAGATTCGCTGGGAATGGTTGTGTACGGCATGGACTCAACATTGGGCGTCAGCACGGACATGATGATTGCCCACGGGCAGGCTGTGGTGCGTGGCAGCCAGCAGGCGTGTGTGGCGATTGATCTGCCCTTTGGCACTTACCAGCAAAGCCCGCAGCAGGCGTTTCAGACATCTGCCGAGATCATGGCGCGAACAGGAGCGGGATGCGTCAAGCTGGAAGGGGGCGTAGAAATGGCGGAAACCATCCATTTCCTCACCCAGCGCGGTATTCCGGTCATTGGGCACATTGGCCTCAAACCGCAGGCCGTGCATACGCATGGCGGATTCCGGACCGTTGGGCGAGGGGATGAGGCCGAGCAGATCATGCAGGATGCGCAAGCCGTGGCAGAGGCCGGAGCGTTTGCCATTGTGATTGAAAGCACCATGGAGCCGGTAGCGCGCGCCATTAGCGAGGCCGTGCCAGTGTTGACTATTGGCATAGGCGCATCACCAGCATGTGGCGGGCAGGTGCTTGTTGGCGAGGATATGCTCGGTCTGTTTTCTGATTTCACGCCCCGCTTTGTAAAGCGGTTTGGAAATCTGGGCGCAGAAGTAGATAAGGCTGCTGCTGCCTATGCAAAAGCGGTGCGTAGCCGTGAATTTCCGGGGCCCGAACAGTGTGTGGGAATGCCCAAGAGCTAAGTTAAGATCAGAACCATGCCAGGGGAGAAAGTTTTACCGGCATGGTTCTGGGATGTTACTCTGTCAGAGCACAGCGGAAGGCGTGCGGTTTACTGGTAACGCGCCAGCCACCAGCCGTAAGATTTTGGCAGCAGAGCGGGGGCTTCCTTGTTATGCACGGCGCGCGCTGCGGCATAAGGCCAGTGCGGGTTGGCCAGCAGGGGCCGCCCGATGGAAACCATCTCCAGGCCGCCGGTGCGGATCAAAGCATCGGCCTGCCTGCCTTCGCTAATGTACCAGGATGTGGAAACAGGAAGGCCAGTTTCCTCACCCACGCGCCGTGCCCATGGGCCCATGAACGCTGGACCCCACGGAATTTTGGCTTCCGGTGTAGAAAAGCCGATGCTGACATCCAGAAAATCCAGCCCTGACGCACGAAGTTTCTGAAGAAGGCTGATGGAGTCCCGGAATGTTTCTTCATCCCGGCCATCAAACTCAATGACCCCAAAGCGGGCGGAAAGCGGCAGATTGTCTGGCCAGACCGTTTTGACGGCTTCCAGTGTTTCAATAAGAAAGCGCGCACGATTGTCTGCGGAGCCACCATACTGGTCTGTCCGTTGGTTGGAATGGGCGGAAAAGAAACTTTGCGCCAGATACCCATGGGCAAAATGCAGCATGAGCCACTGGAAACCGGCATCCCGTGCGCGTTCTGCAGCTTTGACAAAATCGGCTTTGACGCGTGCAATATCATCCAGCGTCATCTCGTGGGGCACGCGGGGAAGGTTGGCCCCGAAGGCAACGGGGGAGGGAGCAATGGTCTGCCAACTGCGGGGATCATTTTCCGGAATATGATCATCGCCTTCCCACGGCACATTCGCGCTGGCTTTGCGGCCTGCATGGGCAATCTGGATTCCGGGCACGGCTCCCGCCTTGCGGATGCTTTCCACAATGGGAGCAAAGGCGGCAGCCTGTTCATCATTCCACAAGCCAAGGCAGCCCGGCGTGATGCGCCCTTCCGGAGAAACCGCAGTGGCTTCCACCACCACAAGGCCGGAACCACCACGCGCCAGAGAGGCATAATGCACGCTATGCCAATCATTCGGTACCCCGTTCTGCGCCATATACTGGCACATGGGGGCTACCATGATGCGGTTGCGCAGCGTGATGTCCTTGAGGGTATAGGAGTCGAAAAGACCAGCCATGAAAAACACCTTTTGTTGGGCTCATTCTGGAGAATGTATAGTTCGACTATAATCGAACTATTGAAACCTGCAAGAGGCTGACAGTAAGGAGACGGTATGAAGCAATATGAGCACCCTCCGGCTGACGCTTTTGAACTGACGGCAGTCCTGCACGCATTGGCGGACCCGTATCGTCTGTTCGTGGTGCGCAGCTTGGCGCAGGTTCAGCCTCAGCCCTGCGCGCCGCTACAGGCCGGGCGGCCCAAATCCTCTACCTCTCATCACTTCATGGTGCTGCGGAAGGCGGGGATTGTGCGGACGGAGGTGGTAGGCACCGCCCACATGAACAGTCTGCGTGATGCTGAACTGGAGGCCCGCTTTCCCGGTTTGTTGGCTTCCGTGCTGAATGCGGCCGAAAATATACCGTTAGAGGCTTGCGCTCAGCCCGCTTCCTGACATGCGTGAGCCGTGAGCCGTGAGCCGTGAGCCGTGAGCCGTGA